>CAJUTU010000051.1 GCA_910589385.1 uncultured Lachnospiraceae bacterium | reverse complement strand
ATTTCTATCATAACGATTGGTTTAAAACAGTAGATTTAGCAAATCAATGTGGATATATTCCATTCTATAAAGGTGGAGATGCCACTAATAAATTTAAAGATACATATCAGTATGATGATTCTTATTATAAGACAATGGCTTTGAAAAAAATCAAGTTAACCATGAACCTAAGTATAAAGAAAATGGAACCCTTAGGTGGTTTCTCATCTCATTTGGCAACTTTATTTAGAGTAACAAAAGGAACAAATATTCGTTTGGGAGTATTTGGTCATGTATATAAATTAACGGAATCCGTTTATCAAATAAAACCTTATGCTGTATGGAGAGGTTGATATTTGTGGCTTTATTCTTGCTATGCTCAGAGCAATAAATAATGTGTAATAATTGCTGATTACCGACGAGACGTTAAAAGCATGGCACATAAGTACTGCTTGATATTGCGAATTGTGACCAGATTCTCCAACATACAGTCTAATACAAAACTGATATACTTTATCCGGCAAATTATAAATACGTTTTGTATATTTTACCTTTCCATTCTGGTGGCTTTACTGTTTCTTAGCCAAAGAGACGGGGAAAAAGATAGGAAGGGAAAGGAATAGATATTTTGTAAATCAGTATTTAGTATATCTTTATTTAATTGCATTGGATTTTCCGACGTCGGATAATCCGGTATCGGAAAATCCAATATCGGGTTATCCGGTGTCGGGTTCCCAATATCGGTTGAGGTTCTTTTGGAAAACAGCCATAGCTTCAGCACTCCTTTTGCTGTGGGTATGTTACGCAATAGAATGCCATTTTGGCGGGGATAGGCATAAATCCTTATCTCCGGCAGAAACACACCCGCAAAACCGCTTGTAGCAAGTCTCTTTTTGCTTCTATCGCGTAACATGAGGGTATATAAAGCGGCGTTCCCGTTTTCCCTGTTATGGGATAGAGAAACGCCGTGTCTGTGTCGTATTCAGTTTTCATTTATTCTTTCAATGTCGTACTGATATTGGAGTTTGCAGGATTCCGGGCGGCATATCAAGGCTCTTTCCCTTAAAAGTAGTAAATTGGTAGTAAATTCAGCTTGAAATCCTGCTTGTACGCCCGTAAATCAAGGCTTTTTTGAGATAATCAAGCGTTTTAGACGAATATCTCATTAATAATCTGGTAGATTTTGATGAATATACTTTTTACGCTGATTTTCAACGCATGGTTTCTTTTGTAAAAGAAAACTTTCCTTTTGGCTTTGCTAAGACCGAAAAAGCGAAAGCAACTCCTCGTGTTCGTTTTGAAGCAATTTCTGTTGGCGTCGCATTAGCATTAAGAGAAAAGCCAGATTTAAGAAGAAGCAGTGTTGACTGGCTTGATTCTGATGAATTTAAAGAATACACGACCTCAGATGCCAGTAATAATGAAGGAAAATTGAAATTGCGTGTTGAATATGTGAGAGATCAACTATTAAAAGGATAAAACTATGCAAAACACACTAAGCATTTTTGCTGAAAGAAAGCAAGAGATTGAATTTTATTTTTCTGTTATGGTTGAAATTGATAATGGGAATCCTGATATACAGACCGTTGACAATACACGCTTTTATAAGATTATGAAATCTAATTTTTTGCTAATGTTATATAATTTGGTCGAGGCATGCATCGTTAGTGGAATGATGGAAATTTACGAAGATTTGAAAAACAACAATTGTTCTTATAATCAAGTAATCCGTGAGATTCAAGATATTTGGTCGAAATATAAAATAAACGAAATATATGGACCTGTCACAGAACGAGTTGCCTACGAAAATCGCGTTCAAGAAATTATTCGGGATATTACGACTAATGCACCGATTATTCTTTCAAAAGACGCTTTGGGAATTAGCGGTAATCTAAATGCAAAAAGAATTAAAAATATTTGCGATAATCATAGAATACGCTATCGTCTAGCAACTCTGGGAGAATCTTTAGAACGAGTAAAAGGGAGCGGAATAGCTTGGCACATGGAGATGTTTCTTTTAGCGATTGTGCAAGAGATTTAACCATTAGTGATTTAGAAAACATTAAAGATGAAGTAATGCTGTTTTTGACGGGGATCTTGGACGGAATGAAAAATTATTATGACCAAAAGCTATACAAACTTCCAACAACTTAATAATATTTTTTTTCAAAGTGGGTATTCAAAGGCGTTTGATATTGAATACCTATTTTCATATAGAAATGAGATTCACGTGGAATTAAACAGACTGGAAAACGGCTATTGTTTCAGGTTGGGGTGACTATCAATCCAAAGCCCTAAATGTCACAAAGGATGTCGCAATAGAAAAAAGTAGGTGTTATAGAACACAAAGGTGATAAACGATATGGTTATTGGGAAGTTTACGAATAGTTTTTGTATTCCCATCGTACCATTACCAGACGCAGACGGCTGTATCTATGAGCATTACTATGCGTCTGCTTTATCTGCGGAGACAAAACAGGAAAACCGGTACAGGAGCCTGCAGCAGCAGTTTAAGGAGAGCGGGATGCAATATGCATGTACCTTGGAGGAAGGGCATATGGACCTGTTTTTCCGGATCTACGATGATGATATGTGGGAGAAAGGGGGCGCGGGCGCAGAGCCGGAAATGTGTACCATGCTCCACATCTGTGTAGAGGATGACGGGGTCGGATTTGATACAGAAAAATTAACAGAAAATGGTTTCGACACAGGCCGGTGGGATGAAGAGACGGGGCACACGCATACGGGCCTGGAAAATACAAAACGGATGCTTCGGATCTTATATGGAGGGCAGCAGAGGTTTTACATCCATGGCGGAGAAGGAAAGGGTACAAAAATCGAAATCATCCTTCTGGCAGAAAGAGGTGGGGACATTGTGGAAGATCATGGCTGCGGATGACGAGGGGTATATCAGAGAAGCCCTGCAGAAGCTGATCAACTGGGAAAAGATGGACTGTACGCTGGAGGCAGTGGCATGTGACGGCCAGGAACTGATCGAGCGGATGGAGGCGGAGCGCCCGGACATCATTATTACGGATATCCGGATGCCTGTGCTGGACGGGCTGGAGGTCTGTAAGTATGTGTATGAAACCTGCCCGGAAATACAGGTCATCCTGCTGACGGCGCATTCGGAATTTGAATATGCAAGAACCGCGATCCGGTACAATGTGTGTGAATATGTGTTAAAGGTTTCCATCATAGAAGAACTGCCGGAAGCTGTGGAGAAAGCCATACGCGAGCTGGAAAAAAGCCGCCGTGAACTGGAAAAGGTAAAAAGAGAAGAGCCGGGAAACCTGTATCTCCAGATGGAGCATTATATAGAGGAGCACTATCAGTCCCGGATATCACTGGATGAGATGGCGGCCGCCCTTCATGCAAACGGGAGTTATCTGAGCAGGCTCTATAAAAATAAGACAGGCAGAAACTTGTTTGACGCCATATTGGACAAGCGGATTGAAGCTGCAAAAGAATACCTGCTCCATACGGATATGAAGGCTTATCAGATTTCGGAGACGGTAGGGATTGAGGATTCGGGTTATTTTTCCAGGATGTTCAAGAAGAAAACGGGAGTTTCGCCAAAGGAATTCAGAAAGAGAGAAGATCATGCGCAAAATTAATCAGTTTTGCTTTCTGGGCATGTTTTTTCTGTGCTGCACGTGCTGCGGGTGCAGAAAAATGGAAAAAGAGCCTGTGTCCATTACAATCATCCATGCGTGGGGGAGCACGGAGGCAGACCATGTGGCAATGCGGGATATTTACGAAGGGTTTCAAAAAGAAAACCCGGATGTCCGCCTGCATCTGATCCCCATGCCCACCAGGGCGGAAATGCTGCGGAAGGTGGAAGATATGATCATGGTGGGGGATGCCCTGGATATTGTGACATTCAGCGGCATGGGAAAGAACCGGACATATGAGTTTATGGTGGAAAATGATATGGCTCTGGATCTGATGCCGTATCTGGAGGCAGACCCTGAATTTGCAAAAAGCATCTCAGAAGCCAATATAGATTATTGGGTGACGGAGGAAAACCAGCTTTATACAGTGGCGGATGTGCTGTCATTGAGCGGAGGATACTGGTATAACGAAGAAATATTTGAACAGGCTGGGATTGACAGCATTCCCGGGACGTGGAATGAATTTCTGGATATGTGTGAGACTCTGCGGGGCTGGTCCAAAGAGCAGGGGCAGGGAGTCTGTCCGCTGCAGGCTTCGGGAGAGGGATATCTGTATTTTGCGGATCATATTCTGGCAGACAGGCGCAAAGAACTGGCGGAAATGACGCAGGACGGCCTCATGCGCCAGCAGGGAACGGAACTGGAAGAGATCGCCGGCAGGCTGAAAAATATCTATCGGTTTTCCGGTTCGGTTATTCCAGACAGACAAGGATATGTTTTACCAGAAGGTATTAAAGGAAAAAGATTTCCGGATCCGTTTTTTATACTATTTCAGCCGGATGGCATGTGAGGCATATGACTGTTTCCGGCAGAAAAATATTAATGAGAAGGTTTACTGGGATACCTTTTATGACCTGACCCTGTGGTGTCAAAACTGTTTTCAGGAATATGGAGAATATGGGATCAATGAGTACCGCTGGTTCTTCCGGCATATCGAATGCAGGATCAGGCGTTTGGGACGCCTGCAGTTTGAAGAGATGGATGTGGAATGGAAAGCGGTGGATGAACATACACAGATACCGGGAAAGGTCCCAGTGATCAATGTCCACATTCCGCAAGGAGAAAAACTGGAGATTTCCGCCGTAAGAGCATCCTTTGGGCAGGCATTACAGACATGGGGAAAAGAGATTCCCTATGTTTGCGATTCCTGGCTGTTGTATCCCGGGCTTTCGGAAATCCTGCCAAAAGACAGCAATATTTTGAAGTTCCAACGTTTGTTCCGGGTGACGCGATCGGACGACGACGGACGTGAGGCACGGCGGCGGATCTTTGGCCGGGTGTCCGATGAACCGGCGGATTATCCGGAGGACACATCTCTACAGAGAAAGGCAAAGGCGTATCTGCTGGAAGGGAAACGGCTGGGGAGCGGGACCGGGGTCTTGCGGATCCCGGATGCCTGGGAAAATGACGAGTTATAGTTCATGGCATGAGCCATGTACAGTAATAATGACGATACCAAAAATGTTCATTTAGATGGATGGTAAAAATATAAGCCGGATTTCCGTTAAAATATTACATGGAACAGGTTCTCCGGAAATGATATGATGATAGGCAGAAAGTGATCAATTGGCCTATCATCATTTTTATTTACAGACGTTACAAAATATTTCACAGAGGGAGGACATTATGAAAGCATTAGGATTAAACCCATATTTACCATTCTGGGAGACCGTACCGGACGGGGAGCCGCATGTATTTGACGGACGGCTGTATATTTTCGGGAGCCATGACAGGAGAGGTGCAGACCAGTTCTGTGTGGAAGATTATGCAGGCTGGAGCGCGCCGGTGGACGACCTGGGAAACTGGCGGTATGAGGGCGTGATCTACCGGAAGGAACAGGATCCGCTGAACGGGGGCCCGTATGATAAAGAACTTCCGAAGATGGATCTGCCGCTGGGAACCCCGGAAAACCCGCATTATCTGTATGCGCCGGATGTGGCCAAGGGGCCGGACGGCAGATATTATCTGTATTATTCACTGGATTTTTCCAATGTGGTCTCTGTGGCAGTCTGCGACACCCCGGCAGGGCAGTATGAATTTCTGGATTTTGTCAGGACAGAAGACGGGCGGATCCCAGATGTGGGGCGATGGTTCGACCCGGCAATCCTGTCAGAGGAAACCGGGAACTATCTGTATTATGGTTTTGCGCCGGAATTCAGATTCCCAGGCATGGAGGGAACCGTATTTCCTGGCTCTCAGATGGTGAAGCTTGCGGATGACATGCACACTATCATCAGTGAACCGGTATGTGTGGCACACGGGATCGATACGGCTAAGGGGACGGATTATGAAGAACATCCTTTCTTTGAGGCCTCCAGTATCCGTAAGATCGGTGAGTGGTATTATTTCGTATATTCCAGCCTCCAGGGCAACGAATTGTGTTATGGAATGGCAAAGACACCGGAAGGGCCTTTTGAATATAAAGGGGTGGTCATATCCAACGGAGACCTTGGGCTGAACGGAAATACGCTTGCCGTGAACTATACGGGAAATAACCACGGCGGCCTGGCGGAAGTGGATGGTAAGGTTTACATTTTCGGGCACAGGCATACGCATGGCACGCAGTTTTCCAGACAGGGGACAGCAGAGGAAGTACAAATTTTGGAGGACGGGACGATTCCCCAGGCAGAGGTGACAAGCTGCGGCTTAAACGGCGGCCCTCTTCCCGCAAAAGGAGCATATCAGTCCTATATTGCGTGCCATATTACAGAAAAAGACCGTGAAAAGGTTGGAAATGCGGTCATGGGCGGGCCGGGCGGCGCATTGCCAAAATTGCCAGAGGAAATGCCATATGTGACCGAGGAAACCGATGAACATGGCGAAAAAGGCTTGAAGCCCTACATCACAAACCTTCGTACAGGGGCTGTGGCAGGATTTAAGTATTTTGTGTTTGACGGTACGGAAGACTGCATTGAGATCGAACTGAGGGGAACAGGTGCGGTGGAGGTCCTGGCGGATGCCCCGGACGGAGAAGTGAAAGCCGTTGTTTCTATAGATTCAGCAGATTGGGACATCGTTTCTGGCAGCCTGGTCGGCTTGTCAGGGATCCATGCGCTGTATTTCCGGGTAAAAGAGGGAACCGTGGACTTTGCGGCATTTGAGATCAGATAGATTGGGGAAAGATCCCTATAAAAAAATCCTTGTGTTTCTGTTGCAAAATGACTATGATATAGATACTTTAGATTTTGCAATAGAGATACAAGGATTTTTATTGACTACAGAATCATCAAACAAAACGCAAAGGGGACAGGCAAATGGGACCGAATGGCGACAGATACAAAGTGGTGGTAGTGGATGATGAGGTCATGGCAGTGAAAGCAATCTGCCGTGTCATAGAGAAATACTGCCCGGAATTGGAAATTGCCGGCACTGCCGGGAATGGAAACGAAGGGCTGGAGATGATACAGAAAACAATGCCGGATCTGGTCCTGACAGATGTGGAGATGCCTGTGATGAACGGGCTGGAATTGGTCCGTCAGGCAGGCGCGGCCATGCCGAATCTCTGCTTTGTCATCATCAGCGGATATGAGGATTTTGAGTATGCGAGGGATGCTTTCCGGGGCGGAGTGCTGGATTATCTGACCAAACCCATCGTTCCATCCCAGATGATGGTCACCATGAAGAATGTGGAAGAAAAACTGAGGAAATTTTATTATGGCCAGAGAATCGGGATTTTCCGGAAACTCTGCATGGGAGAAACGATCGCACTGGAAGAGATCCAGAAATTTTTTCCGTATAAAGAGTTTTATGCCGCGCTTCTACGGGAAAACGGGCTCCCCAGGAGGTATTCACCGGCAAAAGAACCGGAATTGTACGGTACGATCGATGAGGCCTATATGGTTTATGGCCGCGATAACATGGAAGAGCTGTTCTTGATCCCGCGGGAAGTGCTGGGGAAACAGACGCTGCTTGATTATATGACCAGAGTAGAGCTAAGACAGAAGACGGAAGGATCCTATACGACGCTTCTGTATTACGGAGAAGCTTTTTCAGGGCCGGAGATATCGGAAAAGATCCGGGATTTATATTATTGGCTGAATACGCTCAGTACCGTAGGGCTTTCCCAGGCAGTGGACCTGGATAAAAAACAGTTTTTCATGGGCAGGCTTCCGTCCCGGGATACAACGGAGTTCTCCGGTCTTCTACAGGAGATGGAGCAGCACGCCAAAATGGAGAGGTATGACCAGCTCCAGAAGTGCATTGAAAAGGCATTTGTCCGGTGGGAACAGGAAAAACTCCCTCAGATCTGGCTGGAGCAGGCGGCCAGAAGGATCTTGAACTTCATCCGGACGCAGACCAGGGATGAGAAATCTTTGATCGAGAGCGAGTATCAGTTTGAAGATGCTTTCTATTATTCCACAAACATGGAAATGCTCCGGCAGAACCTGTCAGTCTCTCTTTATCATTTTCCGGAAAAGGAGAAAGAGAACTATAAGGTGGATTCACCGGAATTTTTCGAGAAGGTCAAACGATATCTGACAGATCATATTTCTGAGCCGTTGTCGCTGCAGGAGATCTCCAATCTGTTTGCAATCTCGCAAGCCTATATGAGCAAGCTGTTCCGCAAATATACCAGGCAGTCTTACAACCAGTATCTGACCGGTATCCGTATGGAGCGCGCAAAGGAGCTTTTGGAGGAGAACAGCGGGCTTTTTGTCAAGGACATTGCGGAGATGGTAGGCTACCGCGACCAGTTCTATTTCAGCAGGATCTTCCATTCCTATACAGGAAAAAGCCCTGCGGACTATATTAAATAGTTCTGAATTGTTTCAGATTTTCAATAGCTTTGTTTTGAATCTTCCATGTACTTTTCTATTTTCAACGGGTAAAATATGGACAAGTTGAAAAAAGAAAAAGGAGGATTTTATTATGAAAAGGAAAGCATTATCTCTGCTCCTGGCTGGTGCAATGACACTGAGCCTGGCGTTGACCGGCTGCGGAGGAGGAGGTTCAGACTCCGGGGATTCCGGGGATGCTCCGGCAGCGAGCGAAGATTCCGGTTCCGAGGATGCTTCAGGCGGAGACGAGGGAGACAAGCCATATGCAGGCGTTACCTTGAAGTGGTGGGGTGGAAATGCTGAGAACAATGCAGGGACACAAGCTGTTATGGAGGCGGCTGCCGAGAAGCTGGGTATGGAGTTCGAGGTTGAAGTAAACCCAGGCGGTTCCGAGGGTGATAACATCCTCAAAACAAGGATGGCGTCAGGAGACCTTCCGGACTTCCTTGCCTATAATTCCGGTTCCAAGCTGTATGACCTGAATCCTTCCCGTGGGTTCCTTGATATTTCCGACTGGGATGTGATTGAGAAGTTTGATGACGCGTTTTTAAGTTCCGTTACCATTGACGGCGCGGTTTACGGCGCTCCGCAGTCTTCCACACAGGCCGGTGCAGTCATCTACTACAAGCCGGACTATGAAGAACTGGGGCTGGAAATTCCGCATACATGGGATGATTTTGTAGCGAACTGTGAGAAATTGGCAGACGCTGGCAAGACACCGGTTTACTTCACCGGCGGCGAGACCTGGGCGACACAGGTTCTGTTCCTTGGCGACTACTACAACATTGCAACCGCAAATCCGGATTTCGCAGATGATTATACAAACGGAAAAGCAAAGTATGCAGATGTACCTGAGGCTACAAGAAGCTGGACCAAGTATGAAGACCTGGTAGATTTCCTGAATGCAGACAAATCTGCGGCAACGGTTACGGATGGTAACTTTGCCATTGCGACCGGCGAAGCGACACATTGGTTTATCCTGACCCAGCAGCTACCGCTGATCCTGGAAAATGTAGATGATCCGGATGATATCGGTGTATTCGGTGTTCCGGGCGAAGATGCGGACGACCATGGACTTACCGTTTGGGAGCCGATGAGCTGGTATGTCAGCAAGGACAGTGAAAATATAGAGGCGATCAAAGCATTCTTCGACTTCTACTATTCTGAAGAAGCGCTGGATATTTACTTTGAAACTTACGGGGCAAACGGACCTTCCTGTATCAAAGGGTATGAGCTGCCGGAATCTGTATGCAACGCAGTACGTGTAGACATGCAGGCATATTTTGACGACGGAAAGACCGTACCGGCTCTTGAATATCAGTCTCCGATCAAAGGAACCACCTGCGAGCAGATGACCACGGCAGTAGGCCTTGGACAGATGACCGGTAAAGAAGCGGCTGCAATGTACGATGACGACTGTAAGAAGTCTGCAGTCCAGCTTGGCTACGATTGGGAATAGTATCATTACAATATCTTGAAATGCTCGTGTGGCCGCCTGAAAATGTCGGGCGGCCTTTATTACGGACTATCCGGCAAAACGCGCCAGTGACGCGGTTTGCCGGATTATGACAAGGCAGTGCCAGAATGGACGATATTTATCGTACTGTCTATGTCTGATCAAATAATTAGGAGGTTTGATTATGAAGACCAAAAATGAACGGAGCCTGTATCCCATTTGGTTTGTGTTGCCGTCCCTGATCATTTTCTGTATCTTTTTCCTGTGGCCGATCGTATCTTCTCTGTATTACAGCCTGACCGTGTGGAACTTTGATACAGCAAAATTCTGTGGGCTTGACAACTATAAACTTTTCTTTTCCGAACATTCCATGAGTTCATCTGTCGTACATACGCTGATCTATGCGTTCGGAACCAGCGCGTTGAAAGTTATCCTGGCGTTCTTTATTGCAATTTTCCTGACCAGTAAGATCAAGAGTAAGGGCTTTATCCGCTCCGCAGTATTCTTCCCGAACCTGGTATCCATGATGGCGGTCGGCCTTGCCTTTTCCTACATGATGCATCCGACCAAAGGGCTTCTGAATGTGGCGATCCAGGCGTTGGGCGGTACGCCCGTTGATTTCCTGGGCAATCCAAGCACAGCGCTTGCCAGCATCATCATGACAGATGTTTGGAAAGGCCTTTCCATTTCTGTGGTGATCTATATCGCAGGCATCCAGTCGATTGATAAGACGTATTATGAAGCGGCATCCATTGACGGGGCGACCGGATGGCAGCAGTTAAAACATATCACCCTTCCGCTTGTGGCGCCTTCTCAGAATTCCATCATCATCCTTTCACTGATCGGCGGGTTACGTTCTTTCGACCTGATCTGGGCGATGACAGGAGGCGGCCCTGGTTTCTCAACGGACGTTTTGGCATCTGTCATTTATAAACAGTATGCAGCCGGATTTTATGGGCTCTCGACGGCAGGCAACGTGGTCATGCTGATCCTGATCTCCATCATCGCATTTCCGCTGCAGCACTTCCTGAATAAGAGAGAGGAGGCGATCCAGGGATGAAGAAGAAAAAAAGACTGCTCATTTTGGGAGATATCCTGGGCGTGCTTGTGACAGCCGTTATCTTTCTGGTTCCGTTCTATTTTATGCTCGTGCAGTCTCTGAAATCGAAAGCAGAGGCAAATAAATTGTCCATAAGCTGGCCCAGCGAGCTTCATTTTGAAAATTATATCGAGGTATTCAAGCATGGGAACTATCAGCTTGTGACTGCATTTAAAAACAGCGGGATCCTGACACTGTTCACTGTATTGGGGCTTTTGGTGACCGCTGCCATGGCGGCCTATGTGATACAGAGGAGACGGGATAAGATCATGGGCGGCATCCAGGCATTGATCATGCTGGGGCTGATGATACCGGCAGCGATCCTTCCGACCATCAACCTGCTGCAGACCTTGCATATTTATAAGACCATGTTTTCCATGGTCATGATTGAGATTGCCCTGCAGACGCCCTTTGCGATCATGCTGTACCGCGGATATATGGCGTCCATTCCGCGTGAACTGGAGGAGGCGGCCCGGATCGACGGGTGTACCAGATGGCAGATTTTCTGGAAGGTGATCTTCCCGCTGCTGAAACCGATCCAGGCAACGCTCATTATCCTGGTCGGCGTGCAGACGTTTAATGATTTTACAAATCCGCTGTATTTTCTGCCGGGTTCAGAGAATACTACAGTTCAACTGACGCTGTACAGCTATCAGGGACAACTTGCCAGCAGCTTTAATCTGTTGTTTGCCGATATCATTGTGATCACGCTTCCGATGCTGGTCCTGTTCGTGATCTTTAATAAGAAAATTGTAGACGGTATGGTTGCTGGTTCTGTAAAAGGATAAGGTAACAACTATGAAATTTCGCAGTAAGATGGTGCTTGCATACACCACTGTTGCACTTTTAGTCAGTCTGATCCTGGGCATTGCGGTGGCCAGGATCAGTCTGCAATATGAGATGAACAGCCAGAAAAATAATCTCCGGGTTTCCGCGAAGTCCTATGTGACACAGATGGACGAACGGCTGGAGAGGATGGATGCGATCATGCATTATATCCTGTCCGATGCGGTCCTCCTTGATAGTATTGGATGGCTGTCGGAGGCTCCGGAGGGGGATGTCCCGAACAGATATATTTTGGATGCAAAATCAAACTTAAGTACCGGGCTGACCACAGAATATATTATGAAGAATTCTTACCGGACCGTGTTTTTTAATCAGGATTCCTTCCTGGCGAGCAGCGCGATCTATACAACGGGCGCCGGCAGCTTATCGAAACAACGGCTCATTTCCGATTTCCAGGTGGAAGACGTCCCCTATCTGGATGCTGTGGCCGCGGCAGACGGAGGCTCCGTGATCGTGGCTGTGCATCCGGATTATTGGAGCTCCAGCGATCATGTTCTTGTCTATTCCATGATGAAAGCGCTGCGGGGAAAAGGGATGGGATTTCTGGAAGTAGAGAACAAAGTGGACAGCCTGGATTCCCTGGAAAAATCGGATACGGATATTGATTTCCTGATCATTGTAAACGGAGAAGAACTTCTCTATGCCAGTGATGAGGAATACGGGACAGAACTGGCGGAAGTGGACTACGAACGGATAAAAAGCCTGGAAAAGGACAGGGTGCTGACAGAAAACGGCGCGATTTATACAAGGGCCTCATCATCTGAATTCGATCTGACGGTTTTGGCCTATAAAAAGAGTGCACTGATCGACAAGGAAAGACGGCAGCTCTTTTTCATAGCCTTTCTGGCAACTCTGGCGACTTTCGGTGTCAGCCTGGCGATGATCATTTTCTGGGCAGGGATCCTGACCAGGCCGATCAAGAGCCTTCAGGAAACGGTAGAGAATACAAATATTGAAAACCTGCAGGATAACCGGCATCTGGAAAATGCCGGAGGCCTGGATGAGTTCCAGGAGCTGATACGTGCTTATCAGGCAATGATGGGGCGGCTCGACGAGGCGCTCCAGAGCGAGAAGCAGGCGGCGAAACTTCAATTACAGGCGCAGTTTGACACGCTGCAGGCCCAGGTAAATCCGCATTTTATCTATAATGTGCTCAATACGATCTCTTCCCGTGCGATCATGGATAATGATGAAGCAATCTGTGAGATGTGCGGATCCCTTGGAACGATGCTCCGCTATTCTACAAATAACAAAGAGCGCTATGCTTCGGTAGGGAAAGAACTGGAATATCTGGACAGTTATTTTTACCTCTTGAAAGCCCGCCATGAGGATGGGCTGGAAGTGAGTATTGATGTGGATCAGAGGATCAGAAAGCAGGTCATCCCGAAAATGACTTTGCAGCAGTTAGTGGAAAATAGTGTGAAACATGGTTTTCGGAACATGGATTCCGGCAGGCATATTTCCGTAACAGGAAAGGTAGAAAAAGACCGCTGGTCCATACGGGTGCAGGACAATGGCTGTGGGATCGCAGAGCAAACGCTTCTGGAACTGCAGGAGAGACTTAAGGAGGCCAGGAAAGATATTCTGGAAAGAGCCAAGCCTGCGGAGATGGAAATCGGCGGAATGGGGATCGTGAACACGTATGCTAGATGTCTGCTGCTGTATTTTGGGGATTTTATCTTTGAAATGGAAAATGTACCGGACGGCCGGGGATTCGCAGTGACAGTCGGGCAGAGGCTGCCGGAAGAGAAAAAGTAGCTGCAATGATCCAGAAAAACATCATATATGATAAAGAAAGGAATCAAATCAATCATGAAGATCAGTCATTTAAAAATCAATCATCTGACCAATCCGCTGGGCTTTGATCTGGCAAATCCTACGATTTCCTACGTGGTGGAAGAGGCGGCAGGGAAACACCAGGTTTCCGCGCAGGTGCAGGTCTCTCTCAAAGAGGATTTTTCAGAGTTCTTGTATGACAGTGGGGAATGTGGTTCGATCCTCAGTACCGGATTTGAACTGCCCATACATTTAAATCCGATGACCCGATATTACTGGAAAGTCCGTGTGACGGATGAGACGGGCGACAGCGCTGCCAGCGATGTCCAGTGGTTTGAGACGGCAAAAACGGTGGAAAGAGAAGAATGCCTCTGGCATGCAAAGTGGATCACACCGCAGGCAGAAAAAAACGTCCAGGCGGCAGTCTGGCAGGAGATCGAGATTTCCAAACCTGTGGCGAAAGCCAGGGCATATGTGATCGGCCTTGGTCTTTATGAATTCTATTTAAATGGAGAGAAGCAGGGGGACGAATGTCTCCTTCCGGGTTTTTGTGATTACGACAGCTGGCTCCAGTATCAGACCTATGAGCTGCAGCCCGGCTTGGGTAAGAACCGAGTGGAATTGGTATTGGGTGACGGCTGGTATAAGGGCCGGTATGGGATGCGTACACTGTATGAAAATTATGGCGACCGCCTGGCCGCATTGGCGGAGATCCATGTCTGGTATGAAGACGGCACAGAAGAGGTGTTCGGCACAGATGCGGACTGGAAGGCGAGAAAGAGCCAGATTGTCAGCAGCGGAATCTATTCCGGCGAGATCTGGGATGCGGCGCAGGATGTCAAAGAGACGTTCGGTACGGAGCTGATCGATCTGGGATATGACAGGCTTTCCCCAAGGCTTTCTCCGCCTATCACGGTACATGAGCGGCTGAGGCCGGTGGAAGTGATCCATACGCCGGCCGGAGAGACGGTCCTGGATATGGGGCAGAATATGGTGGGATGGCTTCAATTTCACTGCAAAGCATCTGCCGGGACGAAGCTGCATTTTCAGTTCGGGGAAATCCTCCAGGACGGGAATTTCTACAACGAAAACCTGCGTACCGCAAAAGCGGAATTTACCTACATATCAGACGGAACAGAACGGGATGTACGCCAGCATTTTACGTTTTACGGATTCCGTTTCGTAAAGGTGTCCGGCTGGGAAGGAGAAGTGGATCCGGAGGATTTCCGTGGACTGGTCATTCATTCGGATATGGAGGAACTAGGAGAAATTACCACATCCGATCCTCTGGTCAACCAGCTTGTACAGAATGCAAAATGGGGAATGAAAGGGAATTTTCTGGATGTGCCCACAGACTGCCCACAGCGTGACGAGCGGTACGGATGGACCGGGGACGCACAGATTTTCTCCGGAACAGCCAGCTATTTTATGGATACCTGTGCGTTCTATACGAAATTCGGACGGGACCTCTATGCAGAGCAGGTGAAGCTGGGCGGCAGTGTGCCGGATGTGGTGCCTGTAGCAAATTACCCTGGAGATGCTTCTACAGCCTGGGCGGATGCCGCGACCATCATTCCGTGGAATGTGTATCTGCATTACGGCGATAAGAATATTTTACGCCGCCAGTACGACAGCATGAAGGGCTGGGTGGATTACATGAGACGGGAGGACGATAAGGACGGTTCAAAACGTCTGTGGCAGAACGGAACACATTATGCGGACTGGCTGGCGTTGGACGGAAACTATCCTGGCGGCGTTTACGGCGCAACGGATCCGAATATGATCGCGTCCGCCTACTATTATTATTCCACCAATATTGTGGCAAAAACGGCAAGGATCCTTGGGAAAGAGGAGGATGCAGATACTTACGGCAGACTGGCCCGTGAGATTTACGATGCCTTTGTAAGAGAGTATTTTACGCCTGCCGGTAAGCTGGCAGTGGATACCACGACGGCTTATGTTGTCGTTCTGTATATGGGGCTGACGCCGGATCATGCTTATGAGAGAGTTTGCAGCGGCCTGCGAAACCGCCTAAAGAAGAATTTCTACCATTTGGATACAGGCTTTGTGGGAACGCCTTATCTGTGCCGGATGCTGTCGGAAAACGGGATGAACGACCTGGCCTATCATCTGCTGCTGGAGAAAGGCTATCCGGGATGGCTGTACGAGGTATTGATGGGGGCGACCACCATCTGGGAGCGCTGGAATTCCGTGGAGCCAAACGGCAAGATCAGCGGTACGGAAATGAATTCGCTGAATCATTATTCCTACGGTTCTATTGTAGAATGGATGTTCCGCAACATGGCTGGTATCAATCCTTGTGAAGAGGGCGCAGGATTTAAACAATTTAGGATTGCGCCGATGCCAGATTATCAGATCCGAAAATCCGATGTAAAGCTCCGCGCCGCATCAGGAACGATCGAGTCTGCGTGGGAAATTGACGGAAAACTGCTTCGGTTCCGGTTCGTGATACCCTTTGATACGAAGGCAGAAATCGTGCTTCCGGACGCTTCGGCGGATGTGATCCGCAAGGCGGCAGAGGAAATGGCGTCTGCCCGTCAGGAGTCCGTGGATGTGGAGTCGATCTGTCAGGACGAAAAAAATGTGACGCTTCATGCAGGCGCAGGCAGTTATGAATTCTGTTATGAGCCGACCACTCCGTATAGAAAGATTTACAGTTTGGATTCTACATGGGAAGAGCTGAAAGCAAATCCGAAGACATGGGCAGTACTGGAAAGAGAATATAAGATTGGAAGAATTCCCTTTGAGAAGGAACTGTGTACTCTGGAAGAACTGACATGGGGACCGTTTACCGGGCTTGGGATGACCAGGGAGAAGAGGGAGCTGCTTGACCGGCTTTTGCGGGAAGTGGAATAAGCGGAGATGAAATCTTGGAAAGAATAGCAGCAGGATTTACCACAAGGAAATTATTATGGCAGAATGAACCTATACAAAAGCAGGGAATTACTGAATTTAAAGATAATAGACATACGGGCGGTAGAAAGTAATTTCTGCCGCCCGTATGCAATGCTGTTTCTAATTATGATGATATGTCTGTTTTCTGGAATTATGCATATTGACTTTGGATATCCAGAGGCGTATAATCTTTTATATTACATAGAATTCTAATTATTTTGAAGGTGTTGTTATGGATGAAAAAAAATTAATGGAGAAGTATGATAAACTAAACAGGAAAATGCAGCGGTACTTTGCAGGTTTTTTTTCTGATTCCCAATTGACTTGTATTCAAGGGCTTGTTCTTCATTACATAATTGTAGAATCTGGGCGGAGGGATGTTTTTCCAAAGGATCTGGAAGAATTTTTGGGGATCAAAGGGTCATCTGTTACAAGTCTGATTAACAATCTGGAGCAGGGCGGTTATTTACGCCGGGAAAGCCTGGAATCAGATGGAAGGTATAAAAAACTGATGCTTACGGAAAAGACCAGGGAGATGCAGGAGGATATTTTAAGACGGGTTTATGATTACATGACCAGTATATTTGCTGGCATATCAGAGGAAAACTTAAAAATTTTTGAATCTGTAATTTTGCAGATGACAAAAAATACTGATAAGTAATAGAGTATTATTTTGACCATATAGTTAGAATTCTATTTAATTTCCGGTAGATTGGAGATGATACTTTTTGTTTACAAGAATAAAAACAGGTATGCGTCCGGCACGTTCTGTTCCGCTTGCAGGAAAAATTTTTTACTCAAATAATTAGAAATCTAAGTAAATAAGGATGTATTCATTTGGTTAAAAGATTGTATTGCAAAATAGGAGGATGAAATATTATGGATAAAGTATCAACCATGGAAAATCCACTTGGACATGAACGGGTAGGAAAGCTGCTGGCAAGGTATGCCATACCCAGCATCATTTCTCTGATCATCAATTCGCTCTATAACATGGTAGACCAGATTTTTATCGGGCAGGGAGTAGGGTTCCTTGGGAATGGCGCGACAAATATTATTGCCCCGATTTCCACGATAGCGATTGCGGTGTCGACTTTGTTTGGCGACGGTGTTGCCGCTTATTTCAGCCTGCATTTAGGGAAAGGTGAGCCGGACAGGGCAGCGAAAGGCGTTGGAAATTCGCTGGTGTCGTCCGCTGCCATAAGCATTGTCTTTACAGTTCTGGCGTTTGCTTTTTTGCGTCCGTTGTGTATGCTGTTCGGTGCGACAGAAAATATCCTCCCGTATGCGGTTGGGTATGGCCGTATCATTGTGATCGGCTTTCCTTTTGTGATTGTAGGAACGGTTATCAACTCCGTGATCCGTACAGACGGCAGTCCGAAATACGCAATGTTCGCCATGATGATAGGAGCTATCATTAACACGGTTCTGGACCCTGTGTTTATTTTTGTATTCCAATGGGGTGTGGAAGGAGCAGCACTTGCTACTATTTTCAGCCAGTTTCTTGGATTTTTATGTAATTCGGCTTATCTTTTCCATTTTAAGAGTATCAGTTTGAAAAAAATATCTTTTGTGCTAGAACCTCGCATGATTGGGCGGATTGCCAGTCTGGGGTTTGCCAGCTGCTTTAATAACCTGACATCCACGGTGGTTGCCATGGTTTCTAACAACCTGCTGGCAAAATATGGCGCTCTTACAGAATTCGGCCCAGATATTCCTATCACTACTTTCGGGCTGTGCATGAAAGTAAGTATGATCGCATTTTCTGTTGGAATTGGTGTGGCGAGTGGAAGCCAGCCAATCTTAGGATTTAATTATGGTGCGGAAAAGTATAAGCGGGTAAAGCAGACATTTCTGCTGAGTGCAGGAATCTGTACATTGATCACGATTGTGGCGTGGATCATTTTCCAGTGTTTCCCGTTGCAGCTTATCCGTATCTTTGGTACAGAATCAGAACTGTATGAGAAGTTTGCAGTCCGGTGTTTCCACATTTATTTGCTGCTGACTTTCCTAAATGGCCTCCAGATGTGTACAGGTGTGCTGTTTCAGGCAATTGGACAGCCGGTGAAGGCAGCAGTTGCATCGCTGTCAAAGCAATTATTGTTTTATGTTCCGGCCATGTTGATAGTATCCAGGATTTCAGGGCTGACAGGAGTCCTGTGGGCAGGTCCTATTGCGGATACATTGGCTTTTGTTCTGTGCCTTATTCTTTGTATGCGTGAATTAAAGAAAATGGATGGTATGGCAGTATGATAAGCCTTAAAAATCAAATGTCAGATGAGAATGCGAAACAAGACTGGTATCTTTTGCTTTCTGTGAGCAGCAGCCTTTATGCTGTTGGATTACCGTATGTATTTCGGATCACAGCCATTGATCAGATTCATCCCATACCAGAGACAAAGGAATATGTTCTAGGGATGATAAAAGTAGCCGGCGCTGTCTGGCCAGTAGCAGATTTACGCATAAAGTTTGGTGAAAAAGAACCGGAAATTCCGCGCCATCCCATGGGTGTTTTACTTGAGTATAAGGAAAACAAAACGTGTATTTTGATTGATGATGTACGGTCGGTTTTTACAGCAGATCCTGAAGAAATGATACCGCCTCTTGGAAAAAACAGTTATGTTTCAGGAAGTATGCAGATTGAAAATAGTATTATTAGTTTTCTGTCTATAGACAGTTTATTTGATTAAAATATAGAAAAAATTTTTGTAAATGAGGATATCATCAAAAAAGATGGGAAGGGATATTGGAACATATTGCAGAGGAGACGGGTTTTTCACGAGGGTTTATTGAATCAGCTGCGGAAGATTCGACAGCAAACTACAGCCTGCTATTCAACATAGTTGTCAATCGTTCCCTTCATCTTAGAAATGAACCATCACCTGCCGATATGGTTTTCTTTGCCCAAATGAAGATTATCCAGAATATAGCGGAACAGGAAGAATGTGTGATCGTTGGGAGATGCAGTGATTATATTCTCCGAGATAGGAAGGACTGTCTGAATGTATTTATTTATGGTGATACAGAGGACAGGGAAAAGTGGGTCATAGAAAGATATGGGGAAAATGATAAACCTATCCGAAAAAGGATCGCAGATAAGGATTCCCGTAGGAAGACCTATTATTCCCACTATACAGACCATCCATGGGGGATGCCGCAGAACTATCATCTGTGCCTTAACAGTTCAGCCTTGGGTGAAAAATCCTGCGTGAGTACAATTTGCCGTCTTTTTTAGGTGATGTAACGTAATGGGCTATACTCCCAGGAGGTTCTTTAAGCGTGGAAAAATATAGAACTATCCCACAGGGGTATATGACTGGAGGTGAAGTGGCAAAAAAGATGGATGTCTGGGTGTAAAGATTTTCTCAATTGCACAGTTTTGAGGTAGACGGATCTGGAAAAATGTATTATCATAAAAGAACGACGACAGTAAAGCATACGGAGAGGAAGAAAGAAATGGAACGACACACATTTGCAATGGAAGTAAAAAAGGGACGGATGGATGAATACCGGAAAAGGCTGGGTGAGATCTGGCCGGAGTTGGCCGCATTTCTGGATCGGAACCAGGTGAAAAATTTCAGCATCTGGAATGCAGAGTCTTTGATCTTCGGGTATTATGAGACTGTGGACGGCCACTCCCTTTCCGAGGAGGAAGAAGCAGCCCAAAATCGTTTTGTTGACAAAATGGCAGATACCTTTGACTGGATTTCCACTCCGGGACAGCCGATGCGCCTGATGTATCAGGATTTTGGCGTTGTGCGGGAAAGCAAAGAACTGATCCGCCACCGGATGTTCATGACAAAATTGAAGCCGGGATGCGAAGAAGAGTACAAGCGCAGGCATGACGGCCTTGTGGAAAAACGGGGAGACACAGTCACCCAGGGACCGGACAGTAATTTCAGCATCTGGTGTGCAGGCGGCTACATATTCGGATATGACGAGATCGATACGACCATGGAGAAAGAGCCGACAGAGGCGGACAAAGCGTTTACGGTGGAATGGGAAACCCGCCAGTTGGAGATCATGGACTGGATCACCAATGATGTGGACTGGCTGACAGGAGAACATCATGCGGCAAGCGTGCGCCTGGCGTGGCATGGGTAGGTCAGTGAAAGATCCGGTGAAGTCTGTTCCGGTTGTTTCCTTACAGTTTCTTAGTTAAAATATTTTTCAGCCGAGGTAATCTTATGGCATCACGTATCAAAAACATGACAGAGGGAAGACCAGCTTCGCTGATCTTCTCTTTTGCGCTGCCCCTGATGGTGGGCAATATTTTTCAACAGCTTTATACCGTTGTAGACACTATGGTCGTGGGAAAGGCCCTTGGTGTCAGCGCCCTTGCCGCTCTTGGGGCATCGGACTGGCTGAACTGGATGATGCTTGGGATCATCCAGGGGCTGACACAGGGATTCGGTATCTTGATGGCTCAGGAATTTGGGGCAGGAAAGTATGGAAACCTGCGGAAATCAGTAGGTCATTCTGCGGTACTTTCTCTGCTGTCCTCCCTTGTACTGCTTGGTATCGGACAGCTCGTGGCACACCCGGTCTTAACGCTTCTGCAGACACCTGCGGAAATTCTTCCCAACACCCTGTTGTATCTGCGGATCATGTACATGGGAGTGCCGGTCGTGATGGCGTACAACCTGCTGGCGTCCATCCTGCGGGCCATGGGAGACGGTAAGACTCCGCTGCATGCCATGATCGTAGCGGCTATGACTAATATTGTTTTGGACTTTTTGTTTGTACTGGTCTTCCGGCTGGGGATTGCCGGGGCTGCCGTTGCGACGTTGATCGCCCAGATGATCTCCAGTTTATTTTGTCTGTATCATATTCGGAAGATCGAAATTTTGAAGCTTACAGCCTCTGATTTCAGGCTGCAGGAAAGACGGCTCCCTCTGCGTCTGTTGATGCTGGGATTCCCAATGGCTTTTCAGAATGCAATTATTTCTATCGGCGGGATGATCGTTCAATTTGTAGTCAATGGGTTTGGAGTAATTTTTATCGCCGGATTTACCGCGACCAATAAGCTTTATGGCGTGCTGGAGGTTGCAGCGATCTCTTATGGGTATTCTATGGTTACTTATGCCGGGCAGAACTTAGGCGCAGGTAAGACAGACCGCATACGCAAAGGCGTAAGGGCGGCAGTTCTGATCGCGCTGCTGACTTCTCTGCTCATTGCCCTTCTGATGCTTTTTGCAGGGAAGATGATCCTTGGCTGGTTTATTTCCGGGACACCGGAGGAATTTGATCAGACGATGCAGATTGCTTATTATTATCTGTCCATCATGAGCGTCTGCCTGCCTATTTTGTATATCCTGCATATTACACGTTCTGCGATCCAGGGGATGGGGAATACGATCCTGCCGCTGGCTTCTGGGATCGCGGAGTTTGTCATGCGCGCTGTGACCGCCATTTTCCTGCCTTTACTCATCGGAGAGAACGGTATTTTCTATGCGGAGATCATGGCATGGGCGGGTGCGGTCATCATATTGGTGATCAGTTATTTTGCAGTCATCCGAAAGGTAGAAAGGAGCCGTTATGGCAAAAGCGAGGATCAGACATAAAGTCGAGAAATTACTGGCAAAGGGAAACTATGGAATAGCAGTTTATCTGCTCTTTTGGATATAAAGCCGGCATTTTTTTCAAGCAATACACGTTTATATGTACGTTCTGCTAAATGGCGGATAGTTTCCTGATTTTTGATGCAGTAACGCAATTTCTGTGATAGCAGAGCGCGATAAGCAGAATCAGGCTCGGAGGCTATGATTCGTACAGAAATAAGTTCTGCTGGAACCGGAAACATATAGTTGAAGCGTAGAGAACTGACAACTTGGCCTTTTGGTGTTTTAATCAGAAAATTATCTGGCTTCTGTTGTTTATATGAAGTTACAGGTACATAATAATCCATATTAGGAATGTGACTGGATCCCTGCTTTTCAGTCTCTATATTTCTTTAAAATTGTACATATTGCAAATCAACAGTATAGAAATTGAGTTTATCCATATTCTCCTTTCTGCATGAAACAAAAAGGACGACATTCATCGCCCTTTTTGTTCATTATAACCACCGTTAAGGCCGTGGTGTACCTTTCATAAATAATCTGCGCTCAAAGTGGCAGGGCACTTTTCAAAAGAGTATTTCTACTCAGTATTATTATATGTATACGGCAGAATGATGTCAATATAATTCCTGAATCCGTGAAATTGGTTGTTTTATGAAGCCAATCCTAAATCTGATTGGCT
>CAJUTU010000050.1 GCA_910589385.1 uncultured Lachnospiraceae bacterium | reverse complement strand
CTACGTTTTGCACAAAAATCAATGTACCCTAAATGGGGTGCTGAATAGTTACGATGCTGTACAAGATTATTACTATTACGCTTCTTTGTTTGCAATATAAATGTAAGCATCCTCAAGCGTTGCTTCACAAGGACTACATTCAATTCGGGGCGGTACTTCACTGATTAATTTCATTTGTAATTCGTCCCCTACATACTGTTTCAATGAAACATGATATTTTTTTCCAGATCCCTCGCCATCCCTTCCTCTTTTACTTTGCAAAGCCAGACATGGCCTTTTGCCTGTTCCAACAGTTCTCTCATGTTTCCTGAATAAAGAAATTTCCCATTTTTCATAACTGCAAGCTGGTTGCAGGCAGCTGCCAAATTTTCCACTGCTTCAAAATATGCTTTTTCATCCACATAATTCCACCAGATATGCATCTGTGTCCGTTCGGCAATTCTGGCAATAACTGCCGAAAGAAAGAAACTGCAAAATAAGGCGGCCACCATATATAAAAGAATTTTTCAAAGACCATCCCCGGATTCATAGTCAAAAATTCGATAATTCCATATTCTAATTTTGTCAGCTCCAGATAATCTGTGTGAATCTGCACGGTCTTTGCCTGATAATCAATAGACAACTCGCCTTGAAAGCAGCATTCTGTCTTTTCCTTGCGCCGCATTTCTCGTTTCAGATGCGCCATAATTCTTGCATCAAGCTCCCTTAAACTAAACGGCTTTAAAATATAATCATCGCCTCTTGAAGAAATCCCATTCACAACGTCCTGTTCTTCTACCCGTGCAGTCAAAAATAAAATAGGGCAGGCCACTTTATCCCGTATCCTCTTGCATACTTCTATCCCGTCAATGCCCTGCATATTTACATCCAGCAATATAATATCTGGCTGTAGCTTTATTCTGTCTAACCCCTCTAATCCATTCTCTGCCATAATGATTTCATATTTTTTTATCTCAAAATATGTTTTCAGCATTTTGAGAAGTTCGGTGTCATCATCAATAATCAATATCCTGTATGCCATTTCTGCTCCTTTTCCAGAATACTCTTTTTGACATATCAATCAACCTCGTTAACTATTAAAGAGCAGTGTAGAAACGATTGCAGCCATATCCAATGCCTCGATATGCTGAGTCATTTCTTTTGTAAGAGTTCCTGCTTCGCTCTTTTTGAAGAAAATCTAATACTGACGAACGGTTTCATATAAGCTTTTGATACAAGCCCAGGATATCCTCATGATGTTCCCCATGAAGAAAATAATAGTCAATCTGTTCCTTTCCTTCCGTATGCACGAAAGCCCCATGCGTGGATATCGTACAACACATCACTGTCTTTTCTGCTGCAATCCCAATACCATATCCATACTCGGAGACTAAAAGCGGCATACGCAGTTTCTTGCCGCCAAAGCTGATATACCTTGCTTTCTGGTTCATTGGGAGCAATTCGTTTTTCAGAATCCCTTTCACAGAAATTTTTTCATTCTTCAGCCAGTCAAAATACACCCGTGCCAGAAATCCGCCATCTGATTCTATCTGCCTCGGCTGCTCTGCTTTCTCCGCCAGCAATAATCTTCCTTGTTTATCAAAGAACCGCAGCGCCCCTGTCCTTTTGTCTATCCTAACCTTAATTGTCCCGGTATCCACTGCCACCAGATTCTTCCCCGCCTTTGCGGTCCATGCAACAGGTCTTTCTGGTTTGTAATTCCAATAACCCGGCTCAAAATCCGCCAGTTCTCCCCTTCGGAACTGTACCCTGATGATTTCGTCTTCCAGAGGGGTCAGGCGGAGGATCCCGTAATTGCTGATCAGGTCGATACATGTTTTTCTTTTCCTGATCATGCGGATCGACTGGTCTATGCGGCCCTGCTCCATTGGACGCATCAAGCTGTTATCCGGGCATTCATTGAACTGATGGGGTGATTCATTTACCGGGATAAAACGTTTCTGCCTCTGGGTGCTCTCCGGCTTTTCTTTCCTGTCCGCCGCCTGGACAGAACGCTCTTTCCCAAAATCCCCCATGGCAGGGATTTCTTTCTTCCCATGCTGCACAACCTCTTTTTGGACCTTTTGAACTTCATTTTCCAATGACTGCATACGCTTCTCATGAGAAACTTGTTTTCCAATCAAATCTGTCAAGTCCCCCTGATGGACAACCGCCAATTCGTGCAGCGCCCGGGTGGCCGCCACGTACAAAAGCTTTACATATCCGTCCTTTGCAGGATAACTCTCAGCAGACGGATGATAGAGCAATACCGCATCAAATTCCAGACCTTTTGTGTATTCCACCGGAAGCACCATAACACCGTTTCCAAATTCCATAGTTTCCAGATTACTTCCTGAAAGCGATATTTTTTTACCCAGGCGTCGGCTTACCGTAACAGTCTCTGATTCGTCACGGCAGATGACTGCGATCGTGCCGTGTCCTTCCTTCTGCCATCCCTGGATAATCTTCACCGTTTCCCGAAGCATGGCTTCTTCATCCTGGCATCCTGTCACGCGCACTTCATTCCCATGCCGGCTGATGGGCTCCACCGGATAGATAGAAAAGTTCCCATGTCTTAGAATTTCTGTGGCGAAATGTGAGATTTCAACCGTATTCCGATAGCTTTTTTTCAGAACTCCAAAACCCTCAAAATTTTTTCCCAGCATCAGCTTTTTCAAATCTTCCCAATCATTCAGGCCATGGCCGAAATGAATATTCTGTGACACGTCGCCCATAATGGTATAGGTACATCCACGCAGACAGTATTCCAACACCCCATATGCCATCATACCAAAATCCTGTGCCTCATCAATGATCACATGGCTTGCCTCACGGATTCCGTCGGTTTCCTTGATCCTCTTATACAGATAGGCAAGCGCCGCCAGATCATAGACGTCAAAAACATGTTCCGTAAATGACACATTCTTTCCTTTCTGCACCTGAAATTTTAAAAAATCCTGATAGACTTCAAATATGGAGCCTTTCCATACATCCCGTCCAAAATGCCGCCGATACCTGCGCTGGAGCTCTTTTTTCTCCACCGGGCTGTAGGAAACGTATTTCCCTGCTATTTCATTTTCCAATTTTGATAACAGAATCTGAGTCAGCATGTTGATTTTATCCTGCATAGATACACGCTGATTATTTTCAAGATACCGATTGATCGCTGCCTCGTCCAAAAGAAGGGCTCCATTTTTCTCTAAACGCACTTCCTCTTTGGGGATCACTGAATTCTCGTATTCCTTACAAAATTGTTCTAAATCATGAAACCATTCATAACACCCTTTGATATGGGCGCCTTGATCTTTTTTATCTATGGGACAGATTCTATGGATCTTTGGTTCCCAATCTTCATAAAGAAGCCGCACAAACAGCTCCTCCATGGTCATCTGTGACACCCCGTACACATCCAGATCCGGCAATACGCTGGTGATATAATCCAGCAGGATCCGGTTACTTCCAATGATGTAGAAATCTTCCGACCGGAATTCGTCCTCAAAATTATACAGAATATAAGAAATGCGGTGCATCGCCACCGTTGTTTTTCCCGAGCCTGCCACTCCCTGAACGATCAGATTAGATTTCGGCGTTCTGCGGATGATCGCGTTCTGCTCTTTCTGTATCGTGGCAATGATTTCTCCGAGCACCGCGTTTTTACTCTTTGCCAGGTATTTGTTCAACAGTTCGTCATTTACCACAACGTCAGAATCATAAAAGTCTTTTAATCTGTCCTCTTCAATCTCATATGTGCGCTTTCGTTTCAAGTCGATCTCATAAGTTTTCTCATTATGGACCGTGTATGCACAGGATCCTGTCACATTTTCATAATAAACCGATGCAATGGGCGCTCTCCAGTCAATGACAACCGGTCTGGAGTCTTCTTTGGAAATACCGACCCGTCCCACATAGTAGGATTCTTCACCAGGCTGGTCCGAAGCTTTGAAATCAATCCGCCCAAAATATGGTTTTTTCCTTGCTTTCCGGCATCGTATCAGTTCACGCTCATCCCCTCTGAGCTGTGACTGCGTGTTGTGCAAAAGCAGCAGCGCCTGCTTGGCCTCTGACTCTTCCTCCTCCATCTGCTCATATATTTCATACAGATCGTCTGATAACTGTCTGATATGTTCCTCCGTTTTAGTCAGATTATCCTGCGCAATACTGATGATCTCTGCAAGCTGTTCCTCTTCATCCTCCCGGCTCAGCCCGGGAATCTGGCGAAATGTATCCTTTTCCTCCATCATCTTCTCCTATATAGCAAATATGCAGGTTCTCTGTAGAGTTCCTGCATACTATTATATGTTACAATATATCTCTTATAAATCTCTTCCATTTTTTTCAGTTCTCCCTATATCAAGACACAATTTAAACATTTCTATTATAACATGTGAAATAATAAAGTACAACTATTCCCATAAGGCGTTATATTTACTCATTACTTTTAAAGTTAATCCAAATATCCCTATAAGCTGTTTTTGCCAGGGGTTCCCTTAATCCGCTAGACCAGACATATACAAACGCCAACAGCTGGGAGGGAATATACGCAGTCACATATCTCAGGATCAAAGGTTTAACAGGCAGATCCATACACTTCTCTGCTTCCTTTGCTTTTTCCGCTCTCTCTGCATGCTTTTCCTTCACCCTCTGTGCCACCTTCTCGTTATTTTCAAGACAGACATTTTATTATAGCCTGCCCAAAATACCAAAATAATTTCATTGCTGTGTCTTCATAGCCATCCTCAGTATCCATACCTCTTTCTATATTTAAGGAACATGAAAACAGACAAAACAAGCGCCATCAGTTCCGCTGCCGGTGTCGCCAGCCAGATCCCGTTCACACCAATGATCAAGGGAAGCACGATCATGGTGATCAGCATAAATACAAACGATCTGGAAAATGCAAGGACGGCTGAAACAATCCCGTTGGATAATGCAGTAAACATCCCGCTGGCAAATATATTAAATCCGATAAAAAACAATGCTGCCGTGCATATCCTGTTTCCCGTTACCGCCAGATCATACACCGGATTATCCGGCCTGGCAAATACGGATACCAGCGGCCTTGTCAGCAGAAAGGAAGCCGCGGCCGTGGCTGCAGAGAGCACTGCGATTACTTTCATACTTAACGCAGCCAGCTTTTTTAATTTTTCATGGTTCTGTTCCCCATAATAAAAACTCAGCATGGGCGCAACCCCGTAAGAATACCCTGTATACAAAGAGCTTGCAAACATCAGCACATACATGATGATGGTAACAGCCGCAACCCCATCTTCCCCAGCATAATAAAGCATTGTCCAGTTGAACATCATTGTAATAATACCGGTAACAAGTGCGGTCGCCATCTCGGAGCACCCATTTGCAGCCGCGCTGGCAAGAACTTTGAGTCGGAATACAGGTTTTTTAAAATGCAGCAGGCTCTTTTTCCGGCTGAACACAAAAAGGCCAGCAACTGCTGTCACAGAATATCCAAGCCCCGTTGCTGCCGCAGCACCACTGATCCCCATATCAAATCCGGCAATAAACACATAATCAAGCGCCATATTCAAAACACCGCCCGTCACAGAACAGATCAAGGAAAGAGCTGCCTTTTCGCTGGCGATCATATAGAGCGTAAAATTATTCATCAAAAGGATCGGCACAGTAAATACCAGATAACGGCTTAAATATTCCACACAATATCCTTTTACATCAGCGGAAAGACCCAGCCCGGAAAAAACAGGATCCATCGCCAGATAACCAGCCACGCACATCACAATCCCCACAATGACATTTACGAAAATCAGGAACGTAAAGTCTTCCTTTGCCTCTTCCGTTTTCTGCTCACCCATCTTTTTCATAATGACCGCACTGCCCCCGGTGGCAAGCATGGTAGAGACCGCCGTAACAAGCTGAATGACCGGCGCCGTGAGATTGATTGCCGATAGGGCATCCGTACCAATCAGGTTCGACACAAACAAGCCGTCAACCATTGTATAAAAGGACATAAATACCGTCATGGCAATCGTTGGCACGGCAAATTTCACGATGTTCTTCAAAGTCACAGGCTTTTTGTATGCATTTGAGTTTTCCATATTTTTTTCTCCTACTACCTTGTATTTTCTTCCTGTGTACAGTATCATAGACCGTACAGTAACAGTACGGTCAATAGCAAATTGAGATAATTTAATTATTTTTAACAGGAGATAGAGAAATGAGTAAAAAAAGCCAGTCACTTACCATCGGACAATTCGCCGCACTCCATGGCATAAACAAAAAAACATTGATGTGGTATGACGAGATAGGCCTGTTCAGCCCCGCCGCCGTGAACCCTGAAAACGGATACCGCTGTTATAATTACCACCAGAGCCCCATACTGGAAACCATCCTCCTGCTCCGGGAACTAGAAGTCCCCATCCATATAATACAGGATTTCATGAAAAACCGCTCCGCCGAAAATCTAAAAGACCTTCTGGATGAAAAGATAGCTGACCTTGACCTGCGGATCACCCATCTGCAGGCAGTCCGGACAACCCTCTGCACACACCGCCAGAATATGGCTGCCCTGCTGACAATGGATCTTTCCGGGATCAGTGTAATAGAAAAAAAAGAACGCTGCCTGGTTACAGTAGATATCAGCAAAGACATTACCTTTGAAGAGGAAGTTGAGCTTATCACAGCCGAAACAAAAAAATACCATCTTGGACGCCTGCATCATGCCGCCTATGGCTCCATGATCCCTGTTTCCAGCCTCCTTAATGGTAATTTTGATGATTATTCCAAACTGTTTATAGAGATTCCCCTGCTCACATACCAGACCAACCTGCACATATCTCCCAGCGGCAAATACCTGAGAGCCTTCCACAAAGGGGACTTGGATAAAATACCACGGCGGTACGAAGAAATTTTTGCATTTGCAGAAAAACACGGTTTGACTCTCCATGGATTTTCCTATGAGATGGGCATAAATGAAAATGTCATTGACCGGATTGAAGATTACATTGTGCAGATTGAAATCCCTGTTCTCGGATAAAAATTTTGTACATCCTCTGCCGGTCTGAAACCAGAATCTGCCATATATCATCCCTGCCAACCGGATCCAGGCCTCCGGTGGCTTCACAGATACATAGCAGACTTTTTATTTCTATTTTGATTTTAATCCTTTCATCATGCGGGACGAGAGCAGGCATTCGTCTCCATTGACCATGTAGATCACCCGCTTCTGGAAATCAATTTCCCTGATATGATCCTTGTTCACCAAAAAGGATCGGTGGCAGCGATAAAATCTCTCATCTACCTCTTTTTCAATCTCTTTGATCTTCCCTAAAAATTCCATCTGACGGTTTTTGCAATGTAAAATAATCTTATGTACATTTGGAGATGTTTCAAAAAAGAGAATCTCATCGTAATCTACTGTATATACCTTTTCATTTACTTTCACAGAAAAATTTGCCTGCACTTTGTTATTAACAGACGCAAATCTTTGATTCGCTTTCAAGATACACTCGTATACTCTTTTTCCCAATTGTTCAGGGTCATCTTTCAAAATGAAGTCCAATGCCTCTAATTTGTAAATAAATGTCATGTAACTCATTTCGGAATGGGTTGTAATAAAAATGATAAATCCTCTTGGATCATATTTTCTGATTTCCTGTGCCAGGGTCAATCCTGTCATATCTGTCCCCAGTTCAATATCCAGGAAATAGATTCCAACCTCCTTTGTTTCTTTCACTTTTTCAAGGATTCTATAGGGATTTTCAGAAACACAGCTAAGTTCCATGTCCAGATCTTCCATAAGAACAATATTTTCAATTACTTGCTGGATTTTATCTCTTTGGACTTCTATATCTTCACATACATATATTTTTAACATACCACACTCCTTGTATTAGAACTATCTATTTCCCGACAGCCCCCTTAGTACAATTATCACGAAATGCCCGGGAATTGTCAATGAAAACCGTTACAAGCCATGCTTTGTCCAGTGACATGTAATTTAAAACCGCCCTTTATGCCTTCATAAGCTCTAAGAATGTATCTTCCAAAGTTTCGCATGCCTCGTAAAGTCCTGTCACTACCACATTATGCGACGCCAGTAATTTTGCGGCATCGTTCTTTTCATCCGCATCAATCCTGACCCGTACCTCCTGCCCATTTCGTGAAACCACATGATATCCGTTTTCCTGAAGAATTTTTTGTACAGTTTCCGGATCCAGGCTTTCAATAACAAATTCGGCCTGTTCCTTTTTCCTATCATTGTGAAAATCCATAAACCGGATGATTTCCCCCTTTTTGATTATGATCGCCCGGTCACACATTTTTTCCAATTCGTCCAATAAATGGCTTGAGATCAGCACCGTAATATTTTTTTCATCCGCGATCTTCCGGATATATTCACGAACTTCATAGATTCCTTCCGGATCCAGCCCGTTGGTTGGTTCATCCAATACCAAAACATCAGGATCCTTTAACAGCGCCTGGGCAATTCCTAATCTTTGTCTCATTCCAAGGGAATATGCTTTGACATTTTTATCCGCGGCATCGGTAAGACACAGCAGTTCCAGCAATTCTTCTACCTTCTTTTTTCCTACGCCGTTTAATCCGGCAAAGTACATCAGATTCTGATATCCCGTGTTGTATGGATAAAAATTAGGTGTTTCGATCATGCAGCCAATATCCCTGACGCCGCTCAGATCTACTTCTCCGGTATAATTTCTGGTCAGTCCTACTAAGATTTTCATGATACTGGTTTTTCCGGCTCCATTCGGCCCGATCAGCCCGACAATCTCTCCTCTTCCCAGTTCAAAGGATACTTGATTTAGAATTTGAAAATCATTTGCCCTTTTACTGACATTATTCACTTTTAACGCATAATTCATATTCTTCTCCTCCTTATCCTGTTGCTCAGGTTTTCTTTTTCTTCTTAACAACTTCATTATAAAACAAAAACAGCCGCTTTATTTTTTCTGTCGTAAACGACTGTTTTTCAATCATAAACGAGATTTGGCCAAGTAGACCTCTCACTTGAGGGGGACGTCTACTTGACCCGATATTTTTCTTGCCAATCCATCCGCAATAAACTATAATAAATGCTGCGTTCTTCGGAACTGCTGAAGAATGAATCTTTACAGTTTCTTACAGAGCGTTTATCAAAACAATTTACTAAAATCATACTGCTTTAAGGAGTTCTTTATGATTACACTATATTTGGCTGCTTCTGTAGGTATTGCGCTTATACTGATATGTGATATTTTTATATTAGCCCATCCGCATCTTTCCCTAAATAAATACCCCGTTTTCTTTTTATCGTTTTCAGTTCTATTTTTTATACAAGCATATTTTACCTTTTACCCTATGTTATTTGCTATACTGGCAGCGAATTCTATCCTGTTAGTGAAATTCACTAAGAAATTATATACTGTTTTTTATATTCCGGTTGGTTATATTTTTAACTGCGTTTTAGGCAATTTAATCGGGTTTGTATTCAATCTGTTATGGGATCTCTCCGTCAAAGAATTAAATGCAGATAACTTTTTTATTATTTTATATGTCCTCTGTACATTAGCGGCAAGCTGTCCCGTCCTTTATCTGGTCAGGCGGTTGTTTCAGAAGTACCTTATCGGTACTTTCGAAAAAATGAGCAGAAAACTGCTCACTTTGATTACTTTGACCCTTTTGCTTTGTGCAGTTATGCTGCTCACAATGGCTTCTTATTTTGATAATGTGGAAATTACACACCGGGAGTACTTTTTCATGGTTTCTTCGATCGTCCTTTTCTTCCTGTTTACAGCCAGCCTGATCCTGATCGTGCTGCACACTGTCAAGGAAAACTACGAAGCCCGGAAAAAAGTAGAATATTTGGAAAACTTAAATGAATACACAAAGAACCTGGAAATGGTCTATAATAACCTGCGTTCTTTCAGACATGATTATATCAATATCATGACCTCCCTCGCCGCATATATTGATGAGAAAAGGTATGAGGAACTGGCAGCCTTTTTCCACGAGCATATTTTGCCAATGCAGGAAAATCTCACACAGAAAAACGCAGCATTGAACAACCTGCTGCATATCCGTCTTTTGGAGCTGAAAAGTATTTTGTATACCAAACTGCTCCTGGCCGTCAACCAGGATATCGAAGTGCATATCGATATCCCGGATGACATTGATTCCGTTCACATGGATCCCGTTGATCTGACCAGAATGCTTGGCATCTATCTGGACAATGCCATAGAAGCCTGCCTGGAAACCGAACATCCCGTCCTTAATCTTCATCTGGGCAAAATGAATCAGGATGTCGTATTGATCATATCAAATACGTTTATTGACAAAGGACTTTCCATTGCACAGATGTATAAAAAGGATGTGACCACAAAGGGGGACGGCCACGGGATCGGTCTTTATAATGTGTCGGGGATATTGAACCGCTATGATAATATTTATCATGAAACATTCATTGAGGACGGCCTGTTCATACAGCAGGTTCAGATATCGTAAAGGAGTTTTTTATGATTACAATATATTTGATTTCATCCATATGCTGCGCAATGATGCTTACCTGTGATGTTTTTATATTGACCCATCCCCATCTTTCCATAAAGAAATACCCCATCTTCTTTTTATTGTTTTCCGTGCTTTTTTTTATACAATATTATTCAAACTCTTCCCCTTTCTTATTTGTTTCACTGGCGGTGAATTCTATCCTGTTAGTAAAATTCACCAGGCAATTATATTCGTTTTTTTATATTCCGCTTGGTTATATGATAAACTGCATTATACTCAATTTATTCGTATTTGCCGCCAACATATCATGGGGACTCTCCATCAAAAAATTTAATGCTGATATATTTCTTATGATCCAATTTATGATCTATACAATAGCAGCGTCCTGTCCTGTTCTTTATCTGGTCAGACGATTGTTTCGGAAATATCTTATCAGCACTTTAGAAAAAATGAGCAAAAAACTGCTCACTTTGATTGCTTTGACCCTTTTTCTTTGTGCATTTATGATTCTCACGATGGCTTCTTTTTTTGATACCCTGGAAATTACACACCGTGAGTTCTTTTTCATGGTTTCTTCGATCGTCCTTTTCTTCCTGTTTACAGCCAGCCTGATCCTGATCGTGCTGCACACTGTCAAGGAAAACTACGAAGCCCGGAAAAAAGTAGAATATTTGGAAAACTTAAATGAATACACAAAGAACCTGGAAATGGTCTATAATAACCTGCGTTCTTTCAGACATGATTATATCAATATCATGACCTCCCTCGCCGCATATATTGATGAGAAAAGGTATGAGGAACTGGCAGCCTTTTTCCACGAGCATATTTTGCCAATGCAGGAAAATCTCACACAGAAAAACGCAGCATTGAACAACCTGCTGCATATCCGTCTTTTGGAGCTGAAAAGTATTTTGTATACCAAACTGCTCCTGGCCGTCAACCAGGATATCGAAGTGCATATCGATATCCCGGATGACATTGATTCCGTTCACATGGATCCCGTTGATCTGACCAGAATGCTTGGCATCTATCTGGACAATGCCATAGAAGCCTGCCTGGAAACCGAACATCCCGTCCTTAATCTTCATCTGGGCAAAATGAATCAGGATGTCGTATTGATCATATCAAATACGTTTATTGACAAAGGACTTTCCATTGCACAGATGTATAAAAAGGATGTGACCACAAAGGGGGACGGCCACGGGATCGGCCTTTACAATGTGTCCGGGATATTGAACCGCTATGATAATATTTATCATGAAATATTCATTGAGGACGGCCTGTTCATACAGAAGGTCCAGATATCATAAATCTTTTTTCTGCAAAACGGCCATACCAACGATTGAAAATGCAATACCCGTGACTATAAATACTGCTATATTTTTTATGCTCCAAACCTGATACATCAGGAATTGGTCAGATATGCAGAACAACACATAATCCATTATTTTTTCCAGTCCCGTTATTTTCTGTCCGATCATCTGTAAAATCCCCGGCATGACCCAAAACAGTACGATCAGATAAATAAAGGGTGTAATGGTCGTATTATGAAAGCAGGTGAGCATCACCGCTGTTGCGCCTATTGCAAAACCATAGATCATATAAATCAGGATTTCTTTTCCAAGGGTTCCAAATAACATCGGTACTGTCCAGGACTGCCTGCAGATGACCAATGCGATATCATATAAAATTCCGCCGCAGAAACCGATCACCATATTGGCCAGCGCTATGCTCACAATTTTTGCCGTAATGATCTGTAGCCTGCCGCTTCTTGATGTAAAAACGAATGTCGCTGTTTTTAGGTCAAAATCTTCCCCAAGACTTTTTGCCGCTAAAAACATGATCAAAATACTGGAAAAGTTTCCAAAAAACGCGATCACATTTTGCACCCCAAAGCTCTCTGGAAACATATATGCGCCGTATGCCATCCCTCCGCCCATGACCAGCACCATGACCAGGCCTAATAGAAATTCTCTTTTTTTCAATAATTTTGCCGATTCCAGTAATGTAATTTTGATTGTCTTCTTCATAGTTCTGACTCTCCTTTCGATTTAATCTCATTATAAACATTTTTGATTCCCATGCCCGTTTTTTTCTTAAATGAGTATAAATCTGTCGTAAGCGTAAAAGCACTGCATTAACCGCTCCTTTATTTGCTTTACCCTGTTCTACATGAAGGTTACGATTTTCGTCCCCCCCGAACAAGCAGCTGCCATTTTAACGACAAGCGTTATATAGAAGCATTCATTACGGATATCAGCATATACCTCTCCATTCATAAGCCCCATCAGCCTGCGGCATATGAAAAGTCCAAGCCCATTGCCCTGCACCTTGTCCGCATTATTTCCACGATGAAAGCTCTCGAATATCTGCGGCAGTTCTTTCGCTTCAAGCGTGCAGCCTGTATTTGATACCGTGATAAGCTCACAGCCGTCCATTTTATCAAAGCTGATCTCAATTCGTCTGCCGTCACCGTATTTGATCGCATTTTCAATCAGGTTTTGCAGGCACTCCGCAAGACGGTCAGGGTCGCAGGAAAGAATACAGTCATCATATTTCTGAATCGCAAGCTCCGTTCCCGACATGGCAAGCCGGGGAGCATATCTTGCCTCTATCCTTGTGATGATAACGCTTAAGAAAGCCTCCCCTTGTGTGACCTCAAAGCTCATAAAGTCCTCGCTTACCGCCTTTGTAATATCGCTGACAAAACGCTCTATCTCATCTGCACGGGTATTGATGCTCTCGGCAACAGCACGCCGCTTTTCCTCGTCCTTGTATAATCCCCTGGCAAGTGCCTTTGCACTAAGCTTGATCGCAGACAAAGGCGTTTTGATGTCGTGGGAAAGGGAGAGCAGCAAGAGTTTTTTGTCCCTCTGCATCGTGATTTCTTTTTTGCGGCTGTCCTCGATACTCTCACGCAGGAGATTCACACCCCATACAAATTTTCCGAAGAAACGGCTTTTTTCCTCTGGTATCAGGACAGAAAGATTGCCCCTTGCAAGCTCCTGCGGAACACCGCTCAGTCTGCAGAACGGCACAATGATATGCCCCCGGATATAATACAAAAGACCAACTATCAGCAGGAACAGCACACCAAACACACAGTTTATTGCCGCAATGCTGTGCTGTCCGTTTCCGACAGTATATTCCACACGATACAGTGTACCGCCTGCTTCTATGATCAGATAATGCTCATTGGAAGTATACAGTCCGCCGTCATCAGCATGGAACACCCCCGTAATATGGGGATATTTTTCAAGGTCATAATTGCCTGTTTCCGCTATCTCATCTGCAAGCCGTTTGGCTTCCACACGATAAATACCTTTATTATGGTCTTTCGTTCCCACAAGAAACAGATTCAATACCACCGTCAGCAAAAGAAATACAGTTATCACTACAATACACAGTCTTCGGAAAGCCTTCATACAAACTTATACCCCACACCCCAGACCGTAAGCAGACGCTTTGCATTCTTAGGATCTTCACCCAGCTTCTGGCGAAGGCGGTTGATATGCACATGGAGGGTTTGCAGCTCCGAATCACTGTCACTGCCCCAGACAGTGCCAAACAGGTACTCTTTTTTCAGAGTTTTGCCCTGATTCTCAATCAGAAGCGCCAACAGATCAAATTCCTTTGCAGGCAGTTCCACGGACTTTCCGTCGATGACCGCTGTTTTATCTACAAGATTGAGTGTCACACCGTCCGCCGACAATGTATCACGCTGATACCGCCGTTTGAATATCCCTTTGATCTTAGCGATAAGAATATCAATGTCATAAGGCTTTTCAATATAATCATCAGCGCCGAGGCCAAAGCCGTTCAGCTTATCCTCCTTGCCCGTTCTTGAACTTACGATCAGTATAGGAGTATCCGCATTTTCCCGAAGCTTGGAGCAGACTGCAAAGCCGTTCACATCGGGGAGATTGATGTCAAGCACCACAAGCCTTGCGCCATATCGTTCAAAGAGCTGCACGGCACGCTCTCCGCTGTCCACGCTTGACACCGTATAGCCCTCGTCACACAGGAAATCAGTCAGCAAGCCGGCTAGTTCCTTATCGTCTTCTACTATCAGAATATCCGTCGTAAGATCACCTCCTGCAAATCTTTGTACCATATCAGAGGAAATATTGCAAGTATTACCAGCCTTGTTCCATAAGCCAGTTATTCAGTTCTCTTTCACGGTCACGAAGCTCCTTGTCACCGCCGTCAAAATGCCCCATTTCTTTTTCACCGACGATACCGCCGTCCACAATGTAAAGCACCCTGCTGCACTTGGCAGCAACCTTCGGATCGTGGGTCACGCACATGATCGTTGTACCGTCACGGTTGAGGGAGAGCAGCTCGTTCATGACCTCATCAGAGCTTGCACGGTTTAATGCGCCTGTCGGCTCATCAGCAAAGATCATCCTGGGATTGTTTATCATACTGCGGCAGATACAAGCCCTCTGAAGCTGTCCACCCGACACCTCGTTAATATCATTGCCGCACACATCGTCAATGCCGAGCCTGTGCATGAGTTCTCTGCCACGCTTCTCGGTCTGTCTGCGGCTCTCTGAATTCTTTTTCGACTTTACTGCTGGAAAAATGATATTATCAAGTACCGAAAGATTTTTCATCATGTACATCTGCTGAAAAATAAACCCCATTTCATCAAGTCTGAGCCTTGCAAGCTCCTTATCACCAAGCTTTGCCGTTTCCCTGGCGTTAAAGAACACCTTGCCCGAGGTCACTCTGTCCATTCCCGAAACGCAGTAGAGCAGCGTACTTTTGCCTGAGCCGGAGGGTCCCATGACCGCTGTCATTTCGCCCTCGCTGATCGTCAGGTCGATATTTTTCAACACATTGTTCTGATGTTTGTTCACGATATATGTCTTGCAAAGTCCCTTTGTCTGTAAAACCGTATTGGTCATGATGTTGTCCTCCTTATTCTATACTTGCCGTATCGGAAGCCTTGATTGTTTTTGTATAGAGCGCTGTCAGGAATGAGCCTATAACGGTGATGCCTATGAGAATCGCCGGGCAGATTACAAATATTTCCAGCGGGTCAAAGTCACATTTCAAGCCTGATATATCACCAATCATGTTACCTATCCAATTCATCATTACATCGCTGATCGGCATAAGCGCCGCCGAAGAAACGATGCTGGCAATGACCGATACGATCACAAATCTGAGCGAATGCTGCAAGATGATACTGCCGTTCCCGATGCCCATCGCTTTCATCAGCGCAATCTCGCTCTTTTCCTTTGAGATGAACGAACGTTCCATAAGTATGACGATCAATGCCGTTACAATCACAGTAATGATCATCATCATCTGTTTTATCGCATTCAGCGTATTGGACATTCCTGTAAAATTATTGATGAAGTCCGAGGACGAATACACCTTGTCGGTGTCGAGCAGATCTTTTAGCTTTTCAATGTTTCTGTTTATCTGCTCCTTGTCAGGATTACCGTCAAAGTGTATCTGTATACCCATTACATTGTTTGCCGGCAGATTTCCAAAGTCAAAATCTTTATATAGAAAAGCGGTGCTGACGAACGAGGAGTATGTTCCTGTAATGATAAACTCGTATTCTCTTTCATTCATTACTGCCGTTACCCTATCGCCAATCTCAGCGCCTAAGTCATCGAGGACGCCTGCCGTTACGGCAATCTCGTCCGTCTTCTGCGGAGCGCTGCCCCTGTCTGCATAGAGCGTGTCATTTGTCTCGCCTTTCATCACGGCGAACATGATGTTTGCTGCTTTGTCTTCGTATGATGTTTCAAACTGTGTACCCATTGTCATTGTGCATTTGCCGGGCATTCCGTTATCGGCAAGGAGCTTTTCGGTATCTGCGATGATTGTCTTATACATACTCTGATCTACCATGACCCCGCTAAGTATTTCGCTATCCATGATATGTGCTTCACTTGAGGGTGGTACATCGAAGAAGCGCAGCAGCTTTTCACTTTTTAATGTCAATGCAAAATTCGACATAATCGTCATCAGCAGCATACAGAGCGCAAACACAATTATCATAATAGAAAACTGCTTCGGTGAGCTGAGCACATCATTGACCGGGAGAAATACAGCCTGTGGCAGCTTCGAGCGCCCTAAGTGCAAAAGACTCTTTCTTCGGAAGCGCTCTCCCGTCTGACCGTTTCTTACCGCGTCGATCGGCAAGAGTTTGCTTACTCTGCGCGTACAGCCATAGCAGAACAACAGGATCATGACAACGACCAACCCAGAGTTTAAAAGCCCGATAAGAGTACCGCTCCCGCTGCCAAGAACTATATTTTTCGATACGGTTTCCATCATCATATCCCCGAGAGGGACAGAACAGAAATATCCGATCAATGTACCGGCCGCAGCGATGGCAAGATACTTGACGATATATAGGCTTCTTATACTGCCGTCATCAATGCCCACCGCCTTCATTACACCAATCTCACGAAATTCCTCGCTGACCGTAAAGCCTATCGTGAAACGCAGCACCACAAAGGCTGTGAACATCAGCACGATGCTGATCATCATTAAAGCATACGCAGAAAGCATATCATAGAGATAAATACTCTTGCATTCTTCCCATGTTCTGACAACTACACCGCCATAGTTCTTTGCAAGCTCCCTTATTTCATCAACTTCTGATGTATTTACACAAAGCTGCCCACAATTCATGATATGAGCGGCTTCGTCCTTGTCAAGATAGTTATAGTCAGCAGAGTTTATGATAAGATACGGGGGATACGAGTTTTCCGAACTAAACAGCGCACCCTTGAACCGCCCCATAAACTTAAGCGTGAGATGACTGTTACCGACATCAAGCTCCACCTCGTCGCCCTCTTTTATATCAATGTCTTGTAAAAAAGAAGCACTGGCATAAAAGCAGCCCTTGTCCACGCTTTCGATGATATGATTGTCCTCATCGAAATAGTTGATAGCCATTTCACGATCGGAAAGCAAAAAGGCAGCATTCGTAAAATTATTAAGTTCCTTTCCGTTATGCCTGAAATACTTTGAGCTGGATACAACCAGCCAATGCTCGGCCCTTATCTCCCTGACACCAGCGAGCTCCCCAACCTTTTCCCTGAGATCGTTTTCCCCTCTGTTGAACATCTGCACGTTGACATCGGGGACATCCGCCGCATCGAAATAATGCTCGATACCGCCTGTAACGGCTATGATGTTGTTCACCGCCGCCGATGCAAACATGGAGCATAAAATGACAAACAGCAGCAGAATGATGTTCATGGTCTTTTTGCGTTTCAGGTCTTTTTTCAATATCCTCCAGAACATTGTGTGTCCTCCCCTTTTCTTGCCTTTTATTTTCTCTGGTTTCTAATCATAGCATAGAAATTCTTAACAAGTCTTTAACTTTTGGGGGAACATGAAAAAAAGTATAAAGAGTTCTATCCCAGCAGCAAACCTTTCAAGCCAGCACAAAATCACTTCTGCCGTTTCTTCTTTTCCTGTTCACAGTCCTTTTCACTCCTTTTTGCATCTGACGCGGTGTCGGTTCTTTTACGGTAAGCGATGAATAATCTATCGTTTTTACAAGTCTTGAAATCTGTGCGATAATCTCTTCAACTGGAGAAGCATCTCCCCCCATTTCCCGGTTTTTGCATTCAGGGCACGTTGGCTGTCAAATCATTCGATTGCTCTATGCACGTTTTCTCCAAATAAAGTAGGAAGAGGTGAGCTTTCATGGCTCAGAAACGTATCAAACGTACAGATCAAGAATGGTTCGATCTGATCAAGGACTGTAAAACCAGCAGCTTGAAGGTCAAAATCTGGTGTGAACAGCATGGGATAACGGCAAAGGCTATCGACTACCATGCACGACGTCTCCGCCAGAAGGGATATACGATCCCGCAAAGAATCCCACAGACCATCCCCTATGAAAAGCAGGAAGTTGTCTGCCTGGATATCTCCAAAAGTTTATTTGCCGGCCAGGAAGAGACCTCGTTCTCGAATCCCTGGACCTCCAATGCGGCTGCGCTCTGGCTCGATTTCCAGGGGACACCTATTGGGATTTCTAACCATGCAGCGAAGGAAACTAATTTCTATTGCGGAAGATAGTGCTACATGAAAGGGCAAAAGTATCGGTTTCACGCAAGGTCTCCGAATAGTCAGATACGAAATTCGACAGACCGAGTTTCCAGAAGCCAATACTAAGTTTGAAAAACAGAATAGCATATGCTATATTATGTAAAAAAGGAGCTGAGGAATATGCGTATTTTATTAGCTGAGGATGAAGCTGACTTAAACCAGATCATCACTCGGAAACTTACTTCGGATGGCTATTCTGTTGACAGCTGTTACAACGGCAGCGAAGCCATAGATTTTCTGGAAATGGCGGACTATGATGCAGTGATTCTGGATATCATGATGCCAAAGATAGATGGATTCGGAGTTCTGCGCCATATAAGAAATACGGGAAAATCTGCACCTGTACTGTTTCTGACAGCAAAGGATTCTGTTGGGGACAGAGTGAAAGGACTTGACAGCGGAGCTGACGACTATTTAATCAAACCGTTCTCTTTAGAAGAACTTACCGCACGCATCCGAGCAATGACAAGGAAAAAATTCAACGTAACTGCCAACATACTTCAAGTTGGGGATTTGACATTGGATATAGGCTCTCATACTGTAAAAAGAGGAGAAAACGAAATCATGCTTTCCGCAAAAGAGTATAACCTCCTGGAATATCTTATGCTGAACAAAGGGATTGTACTGTCACGGGAAAAAATTGAAAATCATATCTGGAATTTTGAATATGAGGGTGGAACAAATGTTGTGGACGTTTATATCAGCTATCTCCGGAAAAAGATTGATGGGAACTGTCAGGACAAACTCATTCATACGGTAAGGGGATACGGATATATGATAGAGAAAAAAGTATGAAAAATCTATCAATCAGGGTAAAAATAACCGCATGGTTCTCAGGTATTATGGCATTTATTGTTGCCGTGACATTTGGCATTATTTTCTGGGTGAGCAACTCAGTCACCCAGAAAAGCATACAGGATAATTTAATTGAAATCGTAGAATTAAATGTGGACGAAATTGAATTTTACGAGGAAAAAAATTATAGGAAAGAGCTTCACGGCGACCAGTATATTGAATATTCGGACGGATATCTGGAAATAGATGATGATTTTCTGGATCAGGCGAATGGAATTTATTCTTCCCTTTATCAGGAAACAGGAAAGCTATTGTATGGGGAAAATCCGTCTGTCCGGGCAGGTATGGAAATCCCTTTTTCAGACGGCATTGTCAAGAAAGTAACATGGAACGGGACTGTCTATTATGTATACGACCGTTTGCTTTCCGGTTATGGTGTTGACGGGCTATGGTTGAGAGGAATGGTTTCCCGGGATCAGGGTACACAGCAGCTTCAGTGGCTTGTCCGGCTTTCCATTATTGCACTTCCTGCTCTTTTGCTTTTGGCCGTCATAGGCGGCTACTGGATTGCCAAAAGGGCATTAAAGCCAATACACCAAATTACTCAGACGGCGGCCCGGATTAGTCAGGGACAGGATTTAGATAAACGTATTCACCTGGGCAGTGGAACGGATGAGCTTCACCAGCTTGCAGATGTGCTGGACAACATGATAAATCGTTTGGATCAGGCGTTTAAATTAGAACAACAGTTTACTTCCGATGCTTCCCATGAACTCAGAACGCCTATGTCTGTAATTATGGCACAGTGTGAATACATACTGGAGAATACGAGAACACCGGAGGAATATGAGACGGCTTTGAAGGTGATTCAGCGACAGGGAAGAAAAATGTCGAAGCTGATTGAAGATATGCTTTGTGTTGCACGCCTTGAACAGAATAAGGACAGTTATCCCAGAGAAATGGTTGATTTCAGTACGCTTGTTCAGGATATTTGTATGGATATGGCACTCTTGAAAAGCAAAAATATTGTGCTTGAGCAGGAGATTGAACCGGGTATATTTTTGATGGGAAATGCCATGCTGCTCATAAGAATGGTTACAAACTTGATAAGCAACGGTTACCGGTATGGAAAGCAGGATGGCAGGATTTTCATTCGGTTAAAATGTAACAATGGCATTCTGTTGTCTGTCGAGGACAACGGAATAGGGATTTCCGTTGAACAGAAAGAAAAGATTTTTAGGCGTTTCTATCGGGTAGAAGCTGCCCGGTTCAGTGAGGGCGCTGGCCTTGGACTTGCCATGGTGAAGGATATAGTAAAATATCATGGAGGAACTGTAGAAGTTGTTTCTGCCGTAGGGGAAGGAAGCAAATTTACTGTAAAGTTTCCTGTATAATTTTCTGATTCTAACGTTTTTCTAATCTTTTTCTATTATACTGTTCTAAAAATAGAAAAGTGGGGACAGATGATATGAAAAAATTATTCAACACACCAAAGAAGGCAATTATTTTAGTGATTTGTATGGTGGTTGTTATTATAGCCGCCAGTGTAATAGCATTCAAAAGTACTCTGATTACCAAGGCAGAGGCAAAGATTGTCGCTCTCAAAGATGCCGGTTTGAGCGAAGCAGAAGCATCAGCTCTGCGTGTACGGTTCGAATTTGATGACGGACGTTTTCAATATGAAGTTGATTTCTACAACAACGGTACAGCGTATGAATATTTAATTCAGGCTAAGAATGGAGAGATTATCGCAAGAGACATTGATGGTAAAGGAAACGGGAATAATGATATGCAGGATACAGGAAATCAGTTTTCTGCAGATGAAAACAGTTCTGTGCAGCCACAGAAAGATGTAGAGAATCAGCCTGCCGCAAACGGAAACAGCACAGCACAGTCACAGAAAGATTCTCTTGATGAGGCGAAAGCTGCAGCTCTCAGGGATGCAGGCCTTTCTGAATCAGATGTCACATTTAAAAAGACAGAGCTTGATCATAGCCATGGAACACAGGTATATGACATTGAATTTTATACTTCTGATACAAAATACGATTATGAAATCGATGCTTCCAACGGAACGGTGCTTGAAAAGAATATTGAGCAATTTCAGATCCAGACGAACCCAACAGACGGTGCCATAAACAGCTCCAACAATGATTATATTGGAGTCGACCATGCGAAAGAGATTGCATTAAACCATGCCCAGCTGAACGAATCAGATGTGCAGTTTGCAAAAGCAAAGCTGGAGAATGATGATGGTGGAGTGGAATATGAAATTGAATTCTATTCCGGCAGAACAGAGTACGACTATACTATTGATGCAATTTCTGGGAATATTATCGAGTACGATGTGGACTATGATTGAACAGGAAGTGTACAGAAGGCTTAAAAGTAAAGGGCTTTTAAGCCTTCCTTTTTTTTGCAAGCGTAGCTTTGGAGAAAGACAGCTTTTGCTACCAGTCCTACCAATTTCAGCGTCAGGCAATATACCCAGTACGAATTGGCGCAGGCGCCAACTTGTAGTGGTCAAGCTTTTTTGTAACATTTGTGGCTAAAAATATATTGGATTGTTGATTGGAGTCTATCGGATCTGTCGGCTTTTGTCAATGGTGCTTCGCTCCGCTACGCGGCCATGCCATTGACAAAACCTGCCCTCTCCGATTTGGGGTAGTCAAGCAATCCAATCAGGAGGCATGCTCTCGCCTCTCCTTATGCTGCCATTCGTGTCTGGTATGGTGTGCGGTAGTCGTTATAGCTGTGTGGGCGTACATGGTTGTAAGTAACATAAGCAAATTCCTCCACGGTCTGGTACAGTTCCTCTTCCGTTCGGAATTCATAGATGTTGGTACATTCGTTCTTTAGGGTATTGAAGTACCTCTCCATTGGCGCATTGTCGTATGGATACCCGGCTTTGCTCATGCTCTGGATCACGTGCACAGATTCACAGAACTCAGTGAAAGCCTTCGATGTATACTGGCTCCCCTGGTCGCTGTGCAGGATCAGGCAGCCCTTTGCCGGAAGTTGGGAATCCAATGCCTTCTGCAGAGTGCGTACAGCCAGGTCGCTGGTAATGTGTCTGTCCGTTATGCTGGCCACCACGCTCCGGTCATGGAGGTCTATGATGGCGTAATTATACCGGACATCCCCATTCTTCAGGAATAGGTATGTGAAATCTGTGCACCATTTTTGATTCGGCTTGCCTGCAAGGAAGTCCTGATTCAGTTTGTTCTCGAATATTTTATGTGGCTTCCCTGGCTTTGTCCCTGGTTTTTTAGGACGGACGATGGAATGTAGACCCATCTCCGTGTTCATATATTTATGGATGGTAGTGGCGCTGTAGCTGTATCCTTCACGCTCCAAATAGGCCGTCATGGTACGGTAGCCGTCAACACCGTTATGCCTGTGGTAGATTTCATCTATCTCCCCCTGAGCTTCTGCTTTTTGGGCGTAATAATCCGCCTTCCGGTGTTTCCGGTAGTTATAGTAGGCATTCGGGCAGATCCCCAGCCGCCGGAGTAGCCAGCGGATGCCGAATTCTTTATGGTGTTGGTCAATAAACCGGTAAGCCTCTAACCGATTTCTTTTGCAAAGAATGCCGCCGCTTTTTTTAAGAATGCAATCTCCTTGCGTAATTCTTCATTCTCTCGTTTTAACCGGAGGTTCTCCTTCATAGAATCATAATCTTCTTTGGCTTGAGGATCTGTCTGGCATTCTTTGTTATATTCGCTGCACCACTTGGAGATGCTGGCCTTGGATACGCCATACTCAGCGGTGATGCTTTTGTAGGTTCGTCCTTCCTCTTCATGGAGACGAACAATTTTCTTTTTAAATTCGGGAGTGTAGTTTTGTGACATAATGAGTACCTCGTTTCTTGTGATTTTGATTATATCTCATTAGCCACTCCCGTTACAACTTTAGTATAGCACTTCAGTAACAGACAAACACATCACCAGTGACCTGGCTGTACGCACCCTGCAAAAGGCAT
>CAJUTU010000049.1 GCA_910589385.1 uncultured Lachnospiraceae bacterium | reverse complement strand
GGACTGTCTCTTTCTTACATATCAGGGGCGTAAATCATTATTTCCCGACAGCCCCATGTTTGTTGCGATGTAATAATGAATGCAGCAATCAGATATAAATAATCAAAGATTGAAATAATTTAAGCTCGTTTCAATTATTGTCTTTAGATAAAGGATAATTTTTTCCTTGTCTTTAATGTGTTTTTCTCTGGCCCAGTCAACTAAGGTTCCGGCAAGTGCCTCTGTATAAAAGTTTGCAAGGAAATCCTTAAACTCAGGGTCAAGATGTTTTTGGGCTTTTTCATCTGCGTTATTGATTAGCGAAGATGTTATCGCTATAAAATCCGAGTAGAAAAAGCGTTTCATTTCATCTCGCCCTATGGCATCATAAGCGCAACTGATAATGTAGTCATTTTCATCTACATAATCCATGATAAAGCGGATAGCATCTTCGTAATCAACCAGCAGATCAAAATGTTTCACTACTTCAATCGCTTCCTCAGTCAGCATCCAACGGAGCAACGCATATATATCATCAAAATGATAATAAAAAGTATTTCGGTTTACACCGCAGTCCTGTATGATTTCCTTTACAGTAATTTTTGAAAAGTTCTTATGGCGCATGGCTTTTTTTAGTGAAAGAGCCAGTGCCTTTTTTGTTTCTAATGAGATTTCCTCATTCTTCAAACGACCACCTCCGTAATATTGACACTACTGGTGTCTAAACGACCTTATTATATCTCTGTTCCATGAAAAAGCCAATAGACAATTTTAGACAGGTGTCTGGTAAGTTGAATTTGTTAGGCAATTACCGGTATGGTGTCTGACATCGAACACGGACAGGCTCATTGTCTGTTTTATTTTGTATCCCATTCTATATAATCAATGATAAACCAGAAAAATGGTGTAAGGAAAATAACGCAACAGGAGGGATATTATGATTATTTGTATTGGCCGGGAATTTGGCAGCGGCGGACACGAGATAGGTAAAGAAGTAGCAGACAGGCTTGGATTTATTTTTTATGACCGGACATTGGTAGAAGAAGCATTGTCCCGCTCTACAATTCCCCCGGAGGAGTTAGAAAGGGCGGATGAGAAAAAACATAATCCGTGGCTTCACCGTATTTGGTATGATGCTCAGAATGAGGAATTGAGGGGACTGTCTGCTAATGATATGCTTTTCTCCATTCACAGCCAGTTAATAACGGAGCTTGCCAGTGAGGATAATTGTGTATTTATTGGCCGGTGCGCTGATTATATTTTGCAGAACGCAGGCATTGAAAGAATCAGTTTATTTATAGCAGCGCCATTTCAGGATCGGGTGAAAAGAAAAATGGGACTGTTACGAATGAATGAGAAAAGCACAATTACTTTAGTCAGAAAAACAGATAAGGAACGAAAAGCCTATTATGACTATTATACAGGCAGAAGCTGGGGAAAGCCGCATAATTATGATTTTTGCATTAACAGTTCGAACTATGGAATACAGCGGACAGCGGAGGTACTTGCAGAGAAATTGGCTCAGATGTAGGAGGAGGGAAATCTTATGCCAAAACAGTCCTATGATATAGTAATGCAGACTTCCATAGGCAAAAGATACGGAACAATGATTGTGGAATGGGAAGGGGAACAGATTAGTGGGCTTATGGAAATTTTAGGCCATACGGAAGCTTTTCATGGAGAAATAGATGAAACTGGAAATTGCTGTATTGAGGGGAGGATGATTTCTTTGACCCGGACGATTCCATACATTGCAGTGGGAAAAATCATTCCCTCAATGCTGCAGCTCTCCCTGCGTGGAGAACGGAATATTTTTGAAGTGGCAGGTGTGCCATGTAAAGCGAATGGAGGAATAACATTGTGAGAAAGTTCTATACAGGTGTTGTCAGGCGCCGAAAAAGTATTCTGATCTTTTTTATTGCATCAGTGATATTATGCGCTGTATTAAAGAATTTCGTATCTGTCAATTATGATATGAACGATTATCTGCCGGAGGATGCGAAATCGACGGTTGCATTGGACATGATGGAACAGGAATTTGAGGGCGGGATTCCCAATGCCCGCGTTATGATAAATCATGTGACAATTCCAGAGGCCTTAGAGTATAAGGAGAAATTGAAAGCCGTGGATGGTGTTACGGAAGTAACATGGCTGGATGATGCAGTGGATATTACGCTCCCTATCAGCGCGATTGATAAGGACATTCTGGAAACGTATTATGCTGACAATACGGCATTGCTTACTGTGACGATTGAAGAAGAAAGCCGGATCAGTGCAGTGGCTGATATTCGGGAGATTATCGGTGATGAAAACGCAATGTCCGGGAGCGCCGTTTCTACGGCGACGGCCACATTGAATACGGTTTCAGAAATTCAAAAAATAACAGTAATTGCCGTGTTGTTTGTGCTTATTGTACTGATTCTGACAACAAGCTCATGGGTAGAGCCGATCATTATTTTGGCCGGATTAGGGATTGCGATATTGATTAACGGTGGGACGAATCTTATTTTTGGAGAGATTTCTTTTGTCACAAATGCGGCAGGAAGTATCCTCCAGCTTGCAGTTTCGCTGGATTATTCTGTATTTTTGATTCACCGCTTTGAAGAATGTAGGAAAGAGACGGCGGATGTACAGGAGGCTATGGTAGATGCCTTATGCAAATCCACAACATCTATCCTTTCCAGCGGATTGACGACAGTAATTGGTTTTTTGGCGTTGGTGTTAATGCAGTTTCAAATCGGGCCGGATTTGGGCCTTGCACTTGCAAAGGGCGTGGCGGTAAGTCTTATCATAGTGTTTCTATTTATGCCGTCTCTTGTTTTATCTGCTTATAAATTCTTAGATAAAACAAAGCACCGTCCGCTTATGCCAAGTTTCAGAAAGTTTGGGGCAGCAGTCAACCGCATAGCAGTCCCTATGGTGTGCCTGTTTGCTATTATTGTTATTCCGGCGTATCTGGGATCAAATGCAAATGAATATTATTACGGTTCATCAAAGATTTTTAATGAGGAAACACAGCTTGGCAGGGATATTGAATCTATCGAAGAAGTATTCGGACAGCGTGACACTTATGTATTGCTTGTACCCCGTGGTGATACTGCCACAGAAACAGCTCTTTCGGATGAACTCCATGAACTTCCTCAGATCACAAGCATTATATCCTATGTTGATATGGCAGGGGCAGAAATCCCTTTGAAATATCTGGATGAAGATACCCTGTCCCAGCTAATGAGTGAAAATTACAGCCGGATGGTGCTTTCTGTGGATGCCTCCTATGAAGGAGAAGAAACATTTTCACTTGTAGAAAAAATACGGGATATTGCACAATCCTACTATCCAGATACATGGCATCTCGCCGGGGAAGGCGTCAGTACATATGATTTGATGGATACGGTTACGGCAGATATGGTTAAAGTAAATCTGGCTGCTATTGCTGCTGTTTTTATCGTCCTTCTTCTGACAATGAAGTCGGTTACGTTACCCATCATTCTGGTATTAAGTATAGAAACGGCAATATGGCTGAATCTGTCCTGTCCATATTTTATGGATCAGACTATTTTCTATATCGCATACCTGATTATCAGTTCGATTCAGTTGGGCGCGACCGTTGATTATGCAATCTTAATGACAGACCGCTATAAAGAGAACCGACAGAGTTTATCGAAAAAAAAAGCTGTGCGCCAGACGATTTCAGATGTTACGGTATCCATACTTACATCGGGCAGCGTCCTGACCGCAGTCGGATTGCTGCTTGGGTATATCTCTACGAACCAGCTTTTGGCACAGCTTGGTATTTTTGTAGGCCGTGGGGCGATTTTTTCATTAGTGATAGTGCTGCTGATTCTTCCGGGACTCCTGTTCCTGTTTGATAAACTGATTACAGGGACGAAGAAAAAGCATGAACGTAAAAAATTTTTGTTTCATAGGGAGGTAAACCATGAATCACTTTAATCTAAGAAAATCCATATCCGTATTTCTTGCATCTGCCCTTCTTGTATCTGCTTTGCCGGTTTCTGCATCTGCTTTGGAAGCAAATACAGGGAAAGAGGAAGTTGTCTATGTAAACTTGGGCAATGATGGATCGGTCAGGGAAATCAATGTTGTCAATATTTTTGGAGAGAATACAGAGGGCGTAATTATTGACTATGGAAAATATCTGGATGTGCGGAATATGACAACAACAGACAAGATTGACTTTTCCGGTGATGCCATAAAGATCAATTCGTCTGCCGAAAAGCTGTATTATGAGGGGAAACTCGAAAGCGCTCTGATGCCGTGGGATATTCAGATACGCTATTTTTTAGATGGCAGAGAGTATTCCGCAAAAGAAATCGCGGGTAAAAGCGGTGAAATAAAAATAACAATCCGCATTGCGCAGAATCAGAAATACAGGGGAGATTTCTACGATAATTATGCTCTGCAGGCTTCGCTGTCATTCGATACGGATAAATGTAAAAATATTGTGGCTCCGGACGCTACGGTTGCAAATGTTGGAAGCAATAAGCAGCTTACCTACACGATTCTGCCCGGAAAAGGAGCGGATATTGAGATTACAGCGGAAGTGTCGGAATTTGAAATGGATGGAATATCTATCAATGGAATCCCGCTGAACCTTAATATTGAGGTGGATGATGAAGAACTGATGGAGCAGATTACGGAATTGCTGGACGCAATCAGCCAGTTGGATGACGGGGCGGCAGAATTGCATGAGGGCGTTTTTGATTTACAGGATAGCGCACAGTCTGACCTGAAAAGCGGTGTGAATGATTTGAAGGATGGGGCCGAGCAGCTTCACAGCGGTGCTGCCGATTTAAAAGACGGAGGAAGCACTCTGCAGGACGGCGCCGCCGATTTACAGAATGGTGTAAATGCGCTGGACGAAGGAATCCATTCGTTGAATAGCGGAATCGGGCAGATGCAGGAGGCATTAAACACTTTGAACCAGCAATCGCCGGAGCTGGTGAATGGCTCGGCTTCTTTTAAGGCGGCGCTTACACAGCTTCAGGAAGCATTAGGCGGGGTATCTCTGGCCACAGAAGATTTAAGTGCATTGACAGATGCGTCTTCTGCAATGAAAGCTGGTATAGATGACCTTGTAAATGGGATAACTGCCCTGCAGAGTAATGTGAATTTCGATGCTTACAAAGGCGCTATGTCCCAAAACGGCTTGGATATTGACGGCCTGCGGCAGAAAAATGAGTCTGCAATCAGCGGCTTGGAAGGGCTTATTTCATCATTATATACACAAATTGAAGACCTTAAAAATAGCGGGACAGATACATCCGGGATAGAGTCACAGGTTTCGCAGCTTTCCGATATTATTTCGTTATTAGCCGCTAACAATGCCAGCATAGGCGGAACAGAAAGTTATTTGCAGACAGTGAGCTCCAATTTATCTTCTTTACTGCAGGGAGCAACAGCCCTGCAAGAGAATTATAGGATTTTTGACGGGAAAATTGGGGAGCTGGTAAATAAAATCGGAGGTCTGGCCTATCAGATGTCAGAGCTTTCATCCGCCATAAATACATTAGTTTCTGAATATGGGAAACTGGATCAGGGGATTAACGGTTACACAGAGGCGGTTGCAAAGATTGTCGCAAGCTATTCACAGATCACAGGTGGAGCTGCCCAGCTTGTTACCGGGAGCAGCGCATTAAAAACAGGCAGCGAAAGTTTATACAGCGGAACAGGCGAACTGCTTTCCGGCATTGTGGAAATATATGATGGGACGGGAACATTGAAGGATGGAACCGGAACATTGGATGATGGCGTTGCAAAGCTTTTATCCGGTATTGCTCAGCTTTATGACGGTGCAGGAGAATTAAAGGATGGCACTTCCACAATGAGGGAGGAAACCGCAGGCATGGATACGGAGATTACGGATAAAATCGACGAATTAATTGAAACAGTTACAGGAGGGGATTTTGAAGTTACCTCTTTCGTATCGGAAAAAAATACAAATGTTCAAAGTGTGCAGTTTGTAATTAAGGCGGATGGCGTTCAGACGGAGGAGGTCAGTGAGGCAATGGAGGAAGCGCCAAAGAAACTTACAGTATGGCAAAAGTTCTTAAACTTGTTTGGATTGTATCGTGAAAATTAACGGAGGACAAAGCTATGACGGTGATTAAGGAAAACATAAATACGATAGTCATCTGTTTGTGTGAAATTTTGGTGGGGGGGGTATTGCTCCTGATTAATCCGATTGGATTTACCAATGGAATCATAATTATGCTCGGAATAGTGCTATTGATTAGCGGGATTATTAGCGTTATAGGCTATTTCCGTACAGATGCTGCCATTGCAGTGCATGAACAGGGCTTGGCAAAGGGGCTGATTAGTTCCGCATTGGGGTTATTCTGTATTTTGCAGACCCACTGGTTTATCGTGGCTTTTCCAATCCTGACGTTTTTATACGGAGCTGCAATTTTAGTGCTTGGTCTGTTTAAAATACAGTTTACATCAGATATGATACGCATGAAAAAGAAAAGGTGGGGATTTGCAGCGCTAAGTGCACTCTTAAACATTTTGCTGGCAGTAATTATATTTATGAATCCATTTGGCTCTACTATTGCGTTATGGATAGTAATGGCAGTAACCTTAATTTTTGAAGCGGTTTTTGAGCTTGTTATGGTATTTGTGGCTGGGAAATGACAATTATATTTTGCAATTTTCCCAATAATTAAGGGATGCGTGGAAAGGTGGTGTATATCAAAGTGCCTAAGGACATAGCAAATGGAACGATTAATTTGACCGCCATACATATCATTGTTATTTATGAAATCTGTAAATGCAGTGTTGAAGAATAAAACCATTAAAAAATCAGATGGAGCTGCTCCATTCCGGCTCCAGGGAGGAACCCGGAAAACCAGTGAAAACCATTTTTCACAATGCGGATGGCTCTATGTTACATACGGGTACAATACGGACAGACCCTGCTGCAAGGGCAGATCAACAGGCGGGACATACTGTCAGGTTAAAGAAACATATTTCAGCCAAAATGCCAGGGAAAGGGATTGTATCCGCAATGCCAAAAAAGCAGGCAGAATATGCGGCGAGGGCTTCCAGACAGATGGCAGTAAAATCAGCCAGGGCGGTGGGGGAAGCAGCACAGTCCGTAAAGAAAACTGCCAGGCTTGCTGTGAAAGGGATTGCGGCAGTAATCAAAGCGGCGGTATCGTCAACAAAAGCCCTGACAGCTTTGGCAGCGGCGGGAGGAGGCCTGGCTGTTTTTTTTGATTCTAGTCGCAGGTGTAACCGGGGGAGTCCTTCTGTCCGGCAATATCCAGAGTACAGGGCCGCTGAGCCAGGAAGTGATGGATTATACCCCTGTGATTCAGAGGTATGCACGGCAGTACGGTATCCCGGACTATGTACAGGTCATACAGGCCATCATGATGCAGGAATCCAGGGGGCAGGGCAGTGATCCCATGCAGGCCAGCGAATGTCCCTTTAATACCAGGTACGCCAACAGTCCCAATGCGATCACAGACCCGGAATATTCCATACAGGTGGGAGTCCAGTATTATGCGTACTGTGTCCGGGAGGCAGGATGCGCGGATCCGCAGAACCTGGACAAGCTGAAGCTGAGCCTTCAGGGATATAATTACGGGAATGGGTACATATCCTGGGCACTCTGGAATCATGGAGGTTACAGCGAAGCCAACGCATTGCAGTTTTCACAGGAGCAGGCGGCAGCCCATGGCTGGTCAGGTTACGGAGACCCGGAATACGTTCCCCATGTGATGCGGTATTATTCCGGTGGAAACCTGTTTGCTGGATTATTCGGGAACAGCCAGATGGTATCCGTGGCAATGGCGCAGGTCGGGAACCAGGGAGGCCAGAAGTTCTGGTCATGGTATGGATTCAACGGAAGGGTGGAATGGTGTGCCTGCTTTGTGTCATGGTGCGCGGATCAGTGTGGGTTGATCACAAGCGGGGCGGTTCCGAAGTTTGCATCCTGTCCGGCTGGTGTGGAATGGTTTAAGAGTCATGGGAAGTGGGAGGATAACAGCTACAGCCCGGCGGCTGGTACAATTATCTTTTTTGATTGGGATAGAGACGGGGTGTCGGATCATGTAGGGATTGTGGAGAAATGTGAGAATGGCAGGGTGTATACGGTGGAAGGAAACTCGGGGGATGCGGTGAGACAGGAGATTTATCTGGTAAGTTCAGCTTCAATCTTGGGGTATGGAATATAGCATTTATATAGTTGATTTTCATATGGGAATTCAGTGTTTATTATTCCAAAGTGAATGTGGTGACATACTGGAGAATTAGAAGTAGCTGAACCTTTGTGCCAGTTTTTGTAATGGATGCCATCTATCAGAGCTTTGAAAAATAAAGGATAAAAGGGCGGCGTACTTTTCACGGCACGGGATGCGGCATGACTGGCTTGCGTCTTTTGCGATGAACAGCGTACTGTTAAATCCGCAGCTTCTTAATTTGTAGTATGGCGCTGGGGGAACGACAGCGGCAATGCATTTGGTGTCATGCATGATATGTGGCATTGCTGCTGGTCTTGCGGTGCATATTGTGTATGGAAAAAATCCTTTTTTGATTTTACAGGATTCGAACCATGTGCCAGCTGCGATGTGGATTCCAATCTCCTGACGCGTTTTCTGAAAAACCTGGGACATAAATGAAAGCGACTGCTTTTTACTTTCTGGTCGGGGGATTTTTGTCCCAACTGTTTCAGAGGCATCTCGCTTTTGTAATGGCATTTCCTCTGGCAGCCGGACTGGCGGCTAATATAGCGGTCTGAAAAAGAATCAGGATGAGAGGGCATGAAAACGTTTGCCGTTCTCCTTTTTGTATACAACATAGTAAGTCACATGAAATTCCGGGTCCGCAATCGGTACACGAACTCGTTCCATTCCTGAGTTTTCATGTCCGGAGGGCGCTTCCGGTTTCGTCTCATTGAGGGATGGGCTGGCCGTGTCCGGCGGCGTGTCAGGATATGCGTCGGTGGTAAAGACCGGTATCGTAGAGTTGGCGATCAATTCCTGGAATGGATAAGTTTCCGCTTGTATGAAAAATCTGGAATCCGGCATTTTTTCGGTGACCAGGTCGTGCCAGAACCCGATATCCCGGAGCAATAACATATTTTCACCATTCATTTCCCGGACATGCAGGGATTTCCGTCCGGCAAACCGATGATTCTTGTGTAAGTAGAAAAAAAGCTGTTCTTCACATAATTTCTGAAAGGACAACTGGTCATTTTCCAGGGAAAAGGGTAAAATGATCAATTGATATGTATCGTCTTCCAGTCCATATAACAGCTGGGGGATTTTTTTTAATTCAGTAGAAATAGAAGTATCAGGACAAGCCACGGTGATACGTTGAACAAGTACGGAGATTGGAACCGGCGCGCAGGAACCGATCGAAACAGTGCGTTTTTTTCGGTCAAAATCCTGAACATGCCGCAGCATGCCTGCGTATTGGCGCAGGAAGACCTCGGCTTCCGCAGCCGCAAGCGTTCCCGCTTCTGTCAGAGAAAGGCTGTTCTTTGTCCTGATAAATAAACAAACACCAAACTCAGATTCCAGTTTCTGCATCCCACGGGTCAGAGTAGACTGGGAAATGTGGAGTTTCTTCGCGGTTTCGCAGAGAGTTCCTGTATGAGAAAATATCACAAGCTGTTCCAATGTCTTTAAATCAATCATGGCCGTTCCTCCTGTCATTTTCAGTTTAACATGCTCGAAGGCAGGTGTAAATACACAGATTTTGTTACAGGTCATATCTTGACCGGGCATGCTCCGTAACCAGGTTTCGTTTTATGCAATCTGGATTTCATAATCCGCACTGTACTTTTGGGGAAATTCTTATTATACTGAATAAAAGTAGAAGGGAGATGCATTTATGAAACGAATCGTAAAATGGATCGCGATCGCGGCGGGTGTCTTGTTGGTCATTGCAGGGATCGGAGGATTTTTCTTTATTAGAAATATGCAGAGCATGATGGGCGGGGAGGTGGAACTGAGCTATACTCATGAACAGCATGAGCAAGAGAATGAGGGCAGTATCGTGTATATGACTGCAGAGATCACCCCGGAAGCCCTGATGGAGATCTATACTGCGTTGGGCACAGGGCTGGAAGGCAATCAGACCGCGGTCAAGCTGTCCACCGGAGAACCTCCGGCCAGCAACTATCTGGATCCGAATCTGATCAAAGAACTGGTACAATCTGTAAACGGCACTATTGTGGAATGTAATACAGCCTATGGAGGCTCACGGTCAGAAACAGCCATGCATTATCAGGTGGCGGAGGATCATGGTTTTACGGAAATTGCGGATGTGGTGATCATGGATGAGGACGGTTCGGCAACGATTCCGGTAGAGGGCGGAACCCGTCTGAAAGAAAACTATGTGGGCGCGCATTTCCCGGAATATGACGGATTCCTGGTGCTGTCCCATTTCAAAGGACATGCGATGGCAGGTTTTGGCGGCGCGATTAAAAATATTTCCATCGGTATCGGGTCAGCGGAAGGAAAGTGTCTGATCCATACGGCAGGCAGCAGCCACGACAGCCCGTGGGGCGGAGAGCAGAACGCGTTTCTGGAGTCCATGGCTGAGGCCGGAAAGTCTGTCGTAGACGCGCTGGATGGAAATATCCTGTTTATCAATGTGATGAATCATCTGTCGATCGACTGTGACTGTGACGGCAATCCCGCTGAACCGGATATTCATGATATCGGGATCCTGGCGTCCGCTGATCCTGTAGCATTGGATCAGGCCTGCGTGGATCTGATCTATCAGTCAGAGGGGAGAGAGGCTCTGGTCAGCCGCATGGAGAGCCGCAATGCGGAGCTTGTTCTTGAGCATGGGGAGGAGATCGGACTGGGAAGCCGCTCTTATCAGCTAAAGAGGATTGACGGCTGATTTTTGTAACGCATCCAGCCCATTGAAAAGCCGCCTGACGGCGATGGATGTCTGAAACCGCTGCTTTACTGGAAGGATGCCTTGCAGCAAGGCGCAAGGCATCCTTGAATAACAGATCCTATCTTATGAAACGGCCGTATGGCCATAATGGGGTGCCCTTTGGGTATAGGAATTAGAAGAGGAGAGATGTCTGCATGATGTATAATCCCCAGCTTGAAACATTTATCTGTGTGGTCGATTCCGGGAGTTTTAGCAAGGCCGCGGAAAAGCTGTATATCACAGCTCCTGCGGTCATCAAACAGATCAATTCCCTGGAAAGCAGCCTGGATCTGCATTTATTTGAGAGGACACACAGGGGGCTGATCGTGACGGAAGCAGGGAAGTCCCTGTATCAGGACGCAAAATACCTGATCCAGTATTGTAAGGATTCCGTATCACGGGCACGGAACGCGCAGAACAATCAGGAGGGAGTGATCCGGATCGGTGTGTCGCCCATGACTCCGCCCCAGGTGTTTATGACTTTATGGCCGAGAATCCAGAAGTATTGCCCGGATCTGAAGTTTAAACTGGTTCCTTTTGAAAATACGCCGGAAAACGCGCGGGAGATCCTGGGAAATCTGGAGCAGAATATCGATGTGATCGCAGGTATCTTTGACGATACCATGCTGAGTCTTAGAAAATGCAGCGGCATGCAGATCAGTAAAGAGCCGTTTTGCTGCGCTGTAGCGCTGCATCACAGACTGGCCGGGAAAGAAACGCTGGCGATGGAAGATCTGTATGGGGAGAATATGCTGTTGATACAGCGTGGGTGGAGTAAATATGTGGATATTCTCCGGGATGATCTAAGGGAACGTCATCCGCAGATCCAAGTGATAGATTTTGAGTTCTATAATCTGGAGGTATTTAACCGCTGTGAGAACAGCAATGATGTTCTGCTGGCAATTAAAAACTGGGAAAGTGTGCATCCGCTTATGAAGATCATACCGGTGGAATGGAACTACAGTATCCCATACGGCCTGCTGTACTCCATGGAGCCCTCTGAAAAAGTAAAGAAGCTGTTATCCGCTGCCGAAAAAGCGATTGCGGAGGGCGGAATGCCCTGAACCGAAACATATAACCGGCAGGTTTATACTGAATAACAAAATGAGACTTCTCCCGGGAGGTCTCATTTTGTTATACTAAAGCAGAAACGAAACAATTGAGATGGAAGAAGCAGGAATCTATGCATTACAGATGACATAAGTACTCGACATAAAAAGGAGGAAGTCATGATGAAAAGGCCATATTTTATTTGTCATATTTTAAGTTCTCTGGACGGCAGGATCAACGGACCTTTTATGGAAATGGCGTCAACCAGGCAGTTAGGCGCGGAGTATGGACGTATCCGGACAGAACTGGGAGCAGACGCATGGCTCTATGGCACTGCCACAACGAAGGAATTTACAGGATTCAGGAAGCCCCAGTTGAAGGAGACGGCGGAAGTGCCGGAAGGAGATTTCATTGCGTATGCGGGCGCGGGTTTCTACTATGTGTCTGTGGATACAAAAGGAGAGATCGGATGGGAATCCGGTATATGGAAAGCGTCAGGAAGGCCCGATGCCCATGTGATCGAAGTGCTGACAGAATCCACTTTGCCGGCATATAAAGCGTATCTGCGCAGGATCGGTGTTTCCTATATGATCTGTGGGAAAGAGAATCTGGACTGCAGGACTGCAGCGGAAAAGCTGGCTCAGCATTTTGGGATTGAAAAGGTATTGGTCTGCGGGGGAGGAATGGTGAACTGGTCATTTCTGCAGGCAGGAATTATTGATGAATTAAGCCTTTTGCTGTCGCCTGTAACAGACGCCGGTGCGGGACAGGCGGCTTTGTTTACCAGGATACCGTCCCTGCCGGAGGGAAAGCCGGTGGAATTTGAATTGAAAAAAGCAGAACCATTGGGAGCAGGGGGATTGTATTTGAATTATCGGACAAGAGGATGAAAAAAATATGGTTTGCGGCCCTGACCTTGCTGACATGGTATTTTGCCGCAATGTTCAGGGCAGACATGCTTATGATATCAGCAGTCTTACAGATGATGATTCTCTTAAGCATGCCGGTATGTGTACGTTTCCTGAAAAGAAACATGAAAATTCAATTCGGACAGCAGCAGATGTCGGTAAACAGGGACGAGTATGTGGAATGTCCTTTTCAGGTGGACAATACCGGAATGCTGCCGGTCAGCCGTTTTCAAATCCGGGTTTCTTATGGTTATGAAGGGGAGGCTGCCAGAAACTATGTGACATATTCAGGAAATATTGATAAAAAGAAAAGGGACTGGGTATGGATCAGGATTTTGACTCCATGGAACGGAAAGCTGTCTGTCCGTGTGGAAAACATTTATATATATGATTATTTTTCTCTCTTTCGGTCGAGTCTCAAGTACTGTGGGGAGCTGACGGTCACTCTTCTGCCGCCGGAAGAAGGAATGTATATTTTGGACGGAATATCAGCGGCATTGCCGGAAGCGCTGCAGAGTGAAATGCTGAAAAAAGGAACCTTTGGGGATGAATTCCTGCAGCTTCGGGAATATGCGCAGGGAGATTCCTATCGTTATATCCATTGGAAACAGAGTGCGAGAACAGACATCTTATGGGTAAAGGAATATCGGGAGACAGAAAAGAAGAGTGTAAACATTTATTTGGATTTCGGCGGGAAAGATACAAAGTGTATCATGGAGATCAGTGCGTTTTATGAGATCCTATGGCTTCTGGTTTTCTGTTTTTTAGAGAAAGGGTTTCTTGCAGAACTCCACTGGAAGGATCATGAGGAAGTGGAAATCAGCCGGCTGGCAGAGGATGCAGCCTCAGCGGCTATGGTATTTGAAGAATTGTATGAGAGGGACTGGACAGAAAAAAATACCGGCTTTACAGCGGAAGGGAACCGTGATCCGAAAGGCGCTGGACACGGGATGTCCCTGGGGGACGGAATGTCAGAGGACATGATGTTTCGTTTTGGATTGGATCTGAAGCTCTTTTTCTGCGGGAAGGAGCTGATCTGTTTTACCCCGGAGCATTTTAAGGACGAATGGGAAGAAATGGAGATTACAATATGAAAGGAAATTCCTGGAGATGGCTGTTTTTACTGTCCGGGATCTGCGGAAGCCTCCTGCTGCTCAGATCCGCAGAGGGGCTGTGGTGGAATCAGTGGGGCGGATATCTGGTGGAGGCTGGTATTCTTATTTCCTTGTGGATTTTCTTTGAAATTTTCATGAAATGGCATTGGCCGGTATTTTTCTGCGTGTCAGGGCTGATGCTGGGGGCAGCCTTATCCGGAATAAAGTGGGAGATGAGTACCCTGTTTTTCATGGTGATCTTTCAGTTTGCGTTCTTTATGCTGCATAATCTGAAAAAAACCAGTGGGAGCCTGCATCTTCCTATACTGGGGCGGATGGCCTTGATCGTCCCGGCGGTCTTTTTTCTGGCAGCGGCAATTCTGGTCCGGTGGAATACGGATGGGCTGTATCAGGCCGTTTATCAGGCCGAGGGGATTGTCAGGAGAAATATAAAGCGTGCGTCGGGGACGACAGATCAGTTTTCAGATGGTGTGGTCAACTGCGGGAATATTTATCCGGCGGATATTGAGCAGTTCACGGTGCGTGTGAGCGAAGAACCCTCAGAAGATCTGTATCTTAAGGGTTTCACCGGCGGAGCCTATACAGACGGGAAATGGGAACCTGCGGACGACAAAATCCTCTTTGAACGGATGAACCAAAATACACTGCACTGGGAGCAATGGGAGGGCTGGATAGAAAATTTGTATGAAAGCCTGTATTTTGCTATGAACATGAGCACACTCAGCCATCCGGAAAGCAGAGAGCTGTTCATTGAATATCACAGGAATTCAAGAGCGGATTGGTATGAACCATATTATGGAAGATGGGATAAAAATTTCTGGAATCCCGATCATTATGCGGAATACAAGCTGGAATATTTTGAACAGGGCGAAATAGAGATCGACTGGGACGATGCCAATCGATATTTTGAGACCGCCAGGGACTGGTATCAGGAGGTACAGGATGCCTATCTGAAAGAAGCAAAAGAAGCTTATACCGAGGTGCCTGAAGAAGAGGTTCCCGGACTTTCAGGCTTATGTGGAGACCATCCGATGGAAAGCAGGGAGAAGGTCACAGAATTCATCCGCGGTTATCTGCGGGATCAGGTGTCATATACCCGGACGCCGGGAATGATTCCGCTTCATAAGGAACCTGTGGAATTTTTTTTGTTTGAAAAAAAAGAGGGATACTGCCAGCATTTTGCCTCGGCGGCAGTGCTGATGTACCGCCTGTACGGAATACCGGCCCGTTATGCTGCCGGATACCGGATCTTGCGGTCTGATTTTGAGCATCAGGAGGATGGATGCTGGCATGCGGCGGTGACAGACGCGTCAGCCCATGCATGGCCGGAAATCTTTGTTGAGGATTATGGATGGATACCTGTGGAAGTGACCGTTGATCTGGAAAATCATACGGTATCGGCAGGAGAAGGAAACAAAACTCAGGATCAGCGGCAGGCATGGCCGACAGCCAGTTTCATCCCTTCAGATGACTCTGAAGGGCGGACGGAACCGGAGGAAAGACCGGAACCGCAGTCTGAGATACCGTTTACAGGGCAGAATATCCGGTTTTCTAAGGAGGCTGCCACAGGATTTCTCCAGTGCATGGCAGCGCTTGTGGTTTCTGCGGTATTCCTGATGTTCGTCTGGCATTACCGGGTCAAATGGACTTGGATGAGAAAGGGAGGAAGCACAAGGATTTACAGTCAGCTTCTCCGTATGATCCATTTCGCGGGATATTTGAAAGAGTACGATGGCTCAGAAAAGTCGTTTCCTGCAAAATTGGCAGAAACATTTCCGGCGATTTCTTATGAAGAGGCAGAACGGATTACAGGTATTGTATATGAAGAAGTTTTTGGCAGGCCAGCACCTGCAGATCCTGAAAAAATCGGCTTTGCCGAAGAGATATACAGGCGTATCGCAAAACATGCATTTCCGAAACGGGCATTTTATAAAAGAGTGTGGTTCTAACCATAAGGTTTATACTGAATAACAAAATGAGACTTCTTATGAGGTCTCATTTTGCTTATAATGTGTCTATGAAAAATAAGAAGGAGAGAAGCAAGATGAAAGTATTGTTAGTCAACGGAAGCCCGCATAAAACCGGGTGTACTTATACCGCTCTCTGTGAGGTGGCTGGGACTTTGAATAAGGAAGGGATTGAGACCGAGATTTTCTGGATCGGGAATAAACCTGTCGGCGGCTGTATTGCCTGTCTGAAATGCGGGGAAAAGAAGGAATGTGTGTTTGACGATGTGGTCAATGAATTCCGGCACAAAACCTATGAAGCAGACGGGTTTATCTTTGGAACCCCTGTCCACTATGGTTCTGCGTGCGGCAATATTACGGCGTTTATGGATCGTCTGTTTTATTCGGAACTTCGTGGGAATGCGAATAAGGCGTTTTATATGAAGCCGGCAGCGGCGGTTATTTCCGCAAGAAGGGCAGGCACGACGGCGACCTTTGACCAGATGAACAAATATTTTACGATCCAGGAGATGCCGGTCGTTTCGTCCCGTTACTGGAATATGGTACACGGCGCCGCCCCGGAACAGGTCAGGCAGGATGCGGAAGGGCTGTATACCATGCGGGTGCTGGGAAGAAATATGGCTTATCTGCTGAAATGTCAGGAAGCCGCAAGAAAAGCAGGGGTACCAATGCCGGAAAAAGAACCTGCAGTCTTTACCAATTTCATCCGTTAAGGAAGTGTAGGAAAATATGAGAGCAGCGAAAGGAAAGCGAAGAAGATGGAAACAGATGCTGCCGCTGCTTCTGGCAGTTGTCTGCATGTCAGTAGGATGCAGGGGGCGGACAGAAGAGGACGGGCAGACGGAGATTTTGGAGAACTCTGTAAGTGAGGCCGCGCAGGACAGCGGCGGGGAGGAAAGGATGGATGCAGGAAAGAAAAGTACGGCTGGGGATTACACATTGGATACCGCGGCGTCAGAAGTGATGGGGGATCCTGTTTTTGAAGATTACGGCCGTCTGATCTTTCCGGCAGATGTGAACATTGACGTGGATCTGAAATTGAAAGATGTGGGCAGCATCCTGACCTGGTACAGCAATGTGAAGCCGGAGCGTACCGTTGAAATCGTGAATTATATGAAAGAACAGGCATCAGGGGGCAGACAGATTTTCTATGATATCTATACGGAGGAAGAAAAGGCTGAGGATCCTGCAAAAGAAAATACGGGACTGTTTTTCTTCCGGGGAAATCCAGGGGAAAAATTTGCCGTGATCAATGCAGGCGGAGGTTTTATGTATGTCGCGGCTATGCACGACAGCTTTCCGCATGCGCTGGAGCTGTCAAAAAAGGGATATAACGCATTTGCACTGATCTACCGCCCCGGGGCACAGACAGCTTGTGAAGATCTGGCAAGAGCCATTGCATTTATCCATGAACATGCAGAAGAACTGGAAGTAGACGCGGCCGATTATTCTCTGTGGGGAGGCTCAGCGGGAGCGCGATTGGCCGCGTGGCTTGGCTCCTATGGGACAGAGAGCTTTGGAGAGGATGTATATCCCCGGCCGGCGGCTGTGATCATGCAATATACAGGGTTGTCCGAGGTGACAGGAGAAGAGCCGCCTACTTATAATTGTGTCGGAACAAGGGATGGGATCGCATCTTACCGGACAATGGAGGCAAGGATCCGAAGCATCCAAAGTCAGGGAACAGACGCAGAAATTGAAGTGTATGACGGTTTGTCCCATGGATTTGGTCTGGGAGAGGGAACCGTGGCGGAAGGGTGGATCGATCATGCGGCAGCTTTCTGGGAACGGCAGATGCAGTAAAGACTTATTCCCGCAAAGCAGCGAACCAGGCAGCCATGCCTGCATGGATATCTGGCGACTGCCGCAAGGGTCTTTGACTTCTTAATAGTTCCTAAAGTCAGCGATTGATCATAAAACATGCAGCGGCGTGAAAATATATACGTTTTGAAAGAAGATTATAAACAGGAGGAACAGAATATGGCAGTAAAGCAGACGGCAGGAAGGAACAATCTGGGGGGATTTGCCCCGAAATTTGCGGAGTTGAATGATGATGTGCTTTTTGGACAGGTATGGAGCAGGGAGGACAAATTATGTCTCCGTGACCGTTCCCTGATCACGGTGGTGGCGCTTTTGTCACAGGGACTTACAGGTTCTTCTTTTGAAAACCATCTCAAAGCAGCAAAAGCAAACGGAATTTCAAGGAATGAAATAGCGGAGATCATTACTCATGCGGCATTTTACGCAGGATGGCCGAAGGCATGGGCGGCATTCCGTCTGGCTAAGGAAATATGGGCGGATGAAGGGGACGCTGTATCGGAAAAAGACGCGCATGAGAAATCAATGATCTTCCCTGTTGGACGGCCAAATGATGCTTTTGCGCAATATTTCGCAGGCCAGAGTTATCTGGCGCCGATCTCAAAAGAGCAGGTCGGCATTTTCAATGTGACCTTTGAGCCGGGATGCCGTAATCACTGGCATATCCATCACGCGGAGAAGGGCGGCGGCCAGATATTAGTCTGTGTAGGCGGCAGGGGATTTTATCAGGAATGGGACAGGGAACCGGTGTGCATGACGGCAGGCGATGTGGTGAATATCCCCGCAGGTGTAAAGCATTGGCATGGCGCGGCTTCAGACAGTTGGTTCTCCCATCTGGCAGTTGAGGTGCCGGGAGAAAACGGACATACGGAATGGTGCGAGCCAGTCAGTGATAAAGAATATGCAGAATTAAAATAAAATGGATCAGAACTTCCTTTTACATTGGAGTGAGAACGGGGCATGGAGTGAAGAGAGATGAACAGAAAAATAAAAATCAAACTGGCCGTAGATATTTTGATGACAGGAGCGCTGCTTTTTCTGATGCCTTATGAGCTGATCGGAAGGATGACGCATGAATGGATCGGGACGGGGATGCTGCTCTTGTTTCTGCTCCATCATTTCCTGAACAGGAGATGGACAGGGAGCCTCCTGAAAGGAAAATATTCACCCGTGCGGATACTGCAGACAGCGCTGGTGTTTTTGGCATTGCTGTCGATACTGGGATCTATTGTCAGCGGAATCCTTCTTTCCCGCTATGTATTTGCCTTTTTGAAATGGAACGGGGCCGCCTCTCTTGCAAGGACGCTCCATATGGCCTGCGCGTACTGGGGATTTGTTTGGATGTCCCTGCATCTGGGGACACATTGGGGAATGGTCATGGGGATGGCGGCAAAAGGATTCCAGACAGAGATTGCGGGAGGCTTTTCTCGCGGAGGCAAGTGGATCGCACGTGCCGCGGGGGCAGTGATTGTGGGATATGGAGCCTATGCCTTTGTAAAACGTGAGATTGGGAGTTATCTGCTGATGCGGATCCAATTTGTATTTTTTGACTATGAAGAACCGGTTTTCTTCTTTATTCTGGATTACATGGCAGTGATGGGATTATTTGTATTTCTGGGACACTATCTTTCCAAAGGGCTGAAAAAGGCGGGGGCAGTGAAAAAATGAAGAAATGGCTTTATCGAAGTCTCTGCTTCCTGGCTCTGGGGGCGGTCATGGGCGGGCTGTGCGCCTGCGGCGAGAATGATTCTGGCAGCGGCATAGATCAGAGGGAGGAAAATACTGCAAAAGCGGAATTTTTTGGTATGGACACCTACATGACATTTACCGCATATGGAAGCGGGGCCGAAGACGCACTGGAAGAAGCGAAAGAACTCATGCAGGAGCTGGAGGGCCTATGGGCTGTCACCGACGAAGGAAGCGAAATCTACCAGGTAAATCATGGGAATGGAGAGACGGTGCCGGTCAGTGAACGGACAGCGGAAATTGTAGATTTTGCATTGGATATGGCGGCGGAGACACAAGGGGCGTTGGAACCCACCATTTATCCGGTATTATCGGCCTGGGGATTTACCACGGGAGAGAACCGGATCCCGGAGACGGAGGAACTGGAAGGGCTTCTCAGGTATGTAGGCTATGAACAGGCAGAGGTTGCCGGGAACCGGATCCGGCTGCCAGAGGGCATGGAACTGGATCTTGGGGCAGTGGGAAAGGGGTATGCCGGAGACCTTGTGACAGAACTGCTGAAGGAGTGGGGGATTCGGTCGGCCCTCTTAGATCTCGGAGGCAATATCCAGATGCTTGGCAGCAGGCCGGACGGCAGCGAATGGAGGCTTGGCATACGGAATCCGTTTGGCGAGGGATCCATAGGCGTCCTTTCCGTATCAGACTGCGCGGTGGTCACATCCGGAAACTATGAGCGGTATTTTACAGGGGAGGACGGAAAGGAATATGGGCATATTATCGATCCGGATACGGGATATCCGGCGGAAAATGAACTGGCCGCTGTCACCATTATCGCAGAGGAAGGAAAAAAGGCGGATGCCCTGTCAACCGCCATGCTCGTAAAGGGGCCGGAAGGAGCAAAGGAGTATTGGAGCGCGCATCAGGACTTTGAAATGATCGCCGTGACGGACAGCGGGACGATATATCTGACGGAAGGGATCCGGGATCAGTTTTCCCTGTCCGGGGCATTTGCCAATATGAAAATTTCGGTGTGGGAGCAGTAGGAGATTGTCAGCGTAAAAGACGGTCTGTGGTCTGCCGTTCTGAACAGTTACAATAAAGAGTATTCAATAAATGAAAAGCAGGTGAAGGTTATGAGAGACAGGATTTTGGGAAAGGATCTGAAGGTTTCGGCAGTCGGACTGGGATGCATGGGAATGAGCCATGCGTATGGGGCGCCGCTGGAAAAGAAGGAAGCCGTCCGTTTGATCCGTCAGGCAGTGGACATGGGATATACTTTTTTTGACACGGCAGAGGTGTACGGCACGTCAGAGAATCCCCATGAGAATGAAGAACTGGTCGGAGCCGCATTGAAAGAATGCAGGGATCAGGTGGTGATCGCGACGAAGTTCGGAATCCATTTTGACATGACGAGCCCGGAGGTGAATAAGCCGTTGGTGCCGGATTCCCGGCCGGAGGTGATCCGCGCGTCTGTGGAAGCGTCGTTAAAAAGGCTGGATACCGACCATATCGACTTATATTACCAGCACAGGGGAGACCCCAATGTCCCTGTGGAAGAGGTGGCGGGAGTGATGTCCGAGCTGATCCAGGAGGGAAAGATCACTCACTGGGGGCTTTCGGAGACAACAGAGGAACAGCTCCGCCGGGCTCATAAGGTCTGCCCGGTAACCGCCATTCAGAACCGCTATTCGATGATGGCGAGGTGGTATGAGGAACTTTTCCCGGTGTTAGAAGAGCTGGGAATCGGATTTGTGGCATTTTCTCCGTTGGCAAACGGGCTGCTGACGGCAAAATATGACCAGAATACCGTATTTGACAGGACATATGATTACAGAAGCGTTATGCCGCAGTTCCAGGCGGAGGCCATGGAGAAAAACAGGGAGCTGATTACGCTCCTGCAGGACATGGCGGCCGGGAAAAATGCAGCGCCCGCCCAGATCTCATTGGCCTGGATGCTCTGCAAAAAGCCCTGGATCGTTCCCATTCCGGGAACACGAAAAACGGAGAGGATGCAGGAAAATGCCGGCGCCGCGGATATCATGCTGACAGAGGCGCAGGTGCAGGCATTGGATCAGGCGCTGGATTCCATGAAGATGTCCGAGGTGTTCGGCGGCACAAGGATGGCAGATAGAGAAAGGGAAAGAGAAAGAGGTTCGGGTCGTTCGGTCAAACAGGGATGACAGAAAAGGAAACGTGAGAAACGCATGTTCCAAGTGCGTTTTCATAAAAAACAGGAAGGAGAACAAACAATGAATGATTTTATTTATTCTTACCCGGTAAAAGTGTATTTTGGAGAAAAGGCGGCGGCAAAGGCGCTGCCCGCAGAGCTTGCGAAAGCAGGAAAGACCGTGATGGTCGCATACGGCGGAGGCTCTGTAAAACGCAGCGGAGTCTATGATGAGATCTGCGGCTATTTGAAAGAGGCAGGAAAGGAAGTGGTTGACTTTTCCGGTATCATGCCTAATCCAACCTATAAAAAGGTACAGGAAGGGGCGGCGCTTGTAAAAGAAAAGGGCGTAGATTTTATCCTGGCGGTCGGAGGCGGCTCTGTGATCGACTGCTGTAAGATCATTGCGGCGCAGGCTGTCACAGAGAAGGACATCTGGGAAATGGAATTCAAGGATCATGTATATCCGACAGAATTTCTTCCTATGGGAGCAATCGTTACGGCGTCCGGAACCGGCGCGGAGATGAACAACGGCGCGGTGATCACCAATGAGGAAACAAAAGAAAAGGTGGGAGTTCTGGGCGCGTACGCGAATTTTGCTGTTTTGGATCCGGAATATACGATGTCGCTTCCCGACAGGCAGGTGATTTCCGGGGCGTTTGATACATTAAGCCACAGCATGGAAACCTACTTGGGGTCTCCCCGCGACGTGACCCTCTCCGATGAGATCGCAGAGGCGGTGATGCGCAATGTCATCCGCAATATCCGTGTGCTTTTAAAGGATATGAAGGATAAAAAAGCAAGGACAGAATTGATGTGGGCATCGGCCATGGCAGAAAACGGGATTTTGAAGATCGGGAAAGTTACGGATTTTCAGGCCCATCAGATCGAGCACCAGTTAGGCGCGTATACGGACTGCAACCATGGACAGGGGCTGGCGGTCATCCATCCGGTTCTTTACCTCCATATGTACAAAGACGGCGTAGAGCAGTTTGCCCGCATGGCAGAGCAGGTATGGGAAATCCCATCAGACGGGAAAACACCGGAGGAACTGGCGGAAGCCGGAATCCGGGCGCTTACGGAGTTCATCCAAGAGATCGGGCTGCCGTCCACATTTACGGAAATGGGGCTTACTGATAAGAGCGTGTTAAAGAAGGTTGCCGACACCTGCAATCTTACGGCAGGATGCTGTAAGAAACTCACCAGAGAGGAAGTTCTGGAAATTCTGGAAGAGTGCTGGTAAGGAGATGGCCGGCATGAGTTATGTATCGGAAAAAGAGATATTTGAAACCATGCCTGTGCAAAAGGCCGTTTCCGCCTTGGCGATTCCGACGATTATCAGCCAGATTGTCAGTATTATATATAATCTGGCTGATACTTTTTTTATCGGACAGTTAGGAAATCCCTATATGGTTGCGGCGGCAACGCTGGTATATCCATGGTTCAGCCTTCTGACAGCCTTGGGAAATCTGTTTGGAATCGGCGGGAGCAGTCTGGCTTCCCGGCTGCTTGGAGCAAAACGGGAGAATGAGGTAAGATATGTATCTTCATTCTGTTTTTATGGCGGGATCGGAGTGACCTTCTTCTTTTCATTACTCTCCTTTTTATTTCAGAAACCACTTCTTATTTTTCTGGGGGCCAGTGAAGAGAATATGGTTTATGCCAGTTCCTATCTTTTGTGGGTCGTCGTATTGGGTGGGATCCCTACCATGATGAGTATGACGCTGGCTCATTTCCTGCGGAGCGAAGGTCATGCGAAGCCGGCAAGCATGGGAATGATGCTGGGCGGCATTTTGAATATGATATTGGATCCTATATTGATCTATGGACTGCGGATGGGATTCATGGGGGCTGCTGTGGCGACAGGATTTTCTAATTTTGTTTCCATGCTTTTTTTCCTGATTTATTTCAGAAAATTGAGAGGAAAGACAGAGCTGTCTTTGTCCACGGGGCATTTCAGGATACAGTTTGCGGGCGATGTTTTTTCCGTAGGAATCGCATCCGCCCTGACTGCGGGGCTTGCGAATTTGTCCAATATGACGATTGTAAGGCTGGCTTCTGAATATGGAGATGTATCTGTGGCAGCGTACGGAATCGTAAAAAAGATTGATATGTTTCCATTGGGAATCAGCATGGGGCTTTGTCAGGGATTTATGCCTCTTGTGGGATATAATTATGCTTCAAAGAACTACATGCGTATGCGGGAGGTTTCTGTGTTTTCATGGAGAACCGCTTTGGTGATCGCACTTTGTTTCGTTGGTTGTTATGTCGGCATGGCGCCGTCGCTTATGCAGTCATTTATCCGCGATATGCAGACCAGCCTTCTGGGAACTTCATTTTTAAGAATTGCCTGTCTTGCGGTACCTTTGACTTCAGTAAATGCATTGATCATCTATACTCTGCAGGCCATGGGAAAGGGCGTTCAGGCAACGATACTGACTTTGTGCAGACAAGGACTTCTGAATATTCCGCTGCTGATATTGATGAACAGGATATTCGGGCTTTATGGTATGATCTGGACCCAGCTTGTGATAGAATCGCTGATGCTGCCGGCTACACTGGGAATGTATATGGCAACTTGGCGGAAATTAAAAGGATAATCAGGTCTAACATATTTATTTTAAAAAGTAAGGGAGGATATTTATGAAAACATGGTTTATTACAGGATGCTCAACAGGGCTTGGAAGAAGCCTTGCAAAAGCGGTTTTGGAAGGTAGTGTCAAGTAATCTATGAAAATCGAGTTGAAAAAATAGGCTCAAACG
>CAJUTU010000048.1 GCA_910589385.1 uncultured Lachnospiraceae bacterium | reverse complement strand
CCAGCTGCTCTTTGACAAAGATAGCATTTCCGCTGGAAATATGGTAATGGATTCCCGGATACAGCTTTTTCAGTTTCCCGGCGGCTTTTGCCAGCAGACGGACTCCATCGGTCTCACCGGTGCCAATATATACATCTCCAATCACCACATTATCTGAAAGTGTAATCTCATGTTCCGTTTTCTTTACCAAATCCAAAATTTCTTCTGCACGTTTGCGGAGAATCATTCCCTCTTCCGTCAGCGTGACCTTACGGGAACCCTTTGTGCCACGAATCAGTAGCTGTTTTCCCAGTTCTTCTTCCATGTTTTTAATTTGTGTGGAAAGAGTAGGCTGTGAGAGATGAAGGGACTCTGCAGCCCGAATGATGCTCTGTTCTCTTGCGATGGCAAGAAAGTATTGAAGTACCCGTATTTCCATATCTTTGCTCCTTGCTGTCTGTTTTTCTAAAAAAATCCTATCACAACTTTCAATAGGTTTCAACTATGAAAACAGATTATATATAAATATTTGCTATTTTCCTTACATGGTCTTATAGTGGAACTATCAAATACGTCAGGGGGTGCAGGAATGATAGCCATAGGAAACAGGGAATCCGTTATACAAAATCTGGAGGATGCTGGATGTGAAACCGAAATGATTCGGGATTTCATGGGATGGTTTGACAAAGGGCAGCAGATAAAACAGTTGGAACTGCTGGAACATCAAAGGGAATATCTGCTTGGCAGGGTTCACACGGATGAGAGAAGGATTTCCTGCCTGGATTATCTGATCTATCAGATTCAGGGAAAGACGACAGGAAAGAACAAGGATAAAATCTAAAAGAAAGAGGAAATACCCGTCGGGTGTACCTATATGTCCAAAAGGCCGGGCAAAAAGGAGGAATAGAAAAAATGAGCAAAAAAATATTAGTGATTTCAACCAGTCTGAGAGCAAACAGCAATTCTGATATGCTGGCAGAGGCATTTATCGAGGGAGCCAGGGAAGCAGGGCATGAGGTGGAAAAAGTGAGCCTGAAAGACAAAACCATAGGATTCTGTAAAGGCTGCCTGGCATGTCAGAAAACAGGAAGCTGTGTGATTCGGGATGATGCCGGAGCAATCGTGGAGAAGATGCTGCATTCGGATGTACTGGTGTTTGCTACCCCCATTTATTATTATGAAATGAGCGGTCAGATGAAGACCTTGCTGGATCGGGCAAACCCGTTATATACGGCAGATTATGCGTATCGTAACGTGTATCTTCTGGCAGCAGCGGCAGATGAGGACGAACATGCCATAGACGGGGCAAAAAAGGGGCTGGAGGGATTTATAGCCTGCTTTGAGAGGGCGCGTTTGGCAGGCTGCGTCTTTGCAGGCGGTGTGGACGCTCCGGGAACAGTAAAGGAACTCGCCGCTTTGGAAAAAGCTCATGAGATGGGGAGGCAGGTATGAAGATTTTAGTCCTGAACGGAAGTCCCCGCCCAAAAGGAAATACGGCGGCTTTGGTGGATGCCTTTGTGGAAGGGGCAAAAGAGAACGGACATGAGATTACAGTTGTGCCGGTATGCCAGAAGAAAATTGCAGGCTGTCTGGCCTGTGAGTATTGCCATACCAAAGGCGAGGGAAGATGTATCCAACAGGATGACATGCAGGAGATTTACCCGGTACTTTCGGAGGCAGAGATGATCGTGTTGACATCTCCGGTGTATTACCACAGCTTTACCGGGCAGCTCCAGTGCGCCATCAACCGTATTTATGCTCTGGATAAACCGGCAAATCTGAAAAAAGCGGCGCTGATTTTAAGCTCCGGGAGCGACAAGGTCTATGACGGTGCAATCTATGAATATCAGAACTCATTCCTGGATTATCTGAAACTGGAAAATATGGGAATCTTTACGGCGTATGACAAACAGAACAAATCGAAAGAAAAGCTGGAGGAACTGAAAGCATTTGGAAAGAGCTTAGTTTAGAAATTGTTTAGATAATATTGTGAATTCTTTTATCCTGCCATGCTAATCTGAACGTAGATATAAGGTTTTATGTTCATAATCAGGAAAGCGAACAGGTTATGCCAAGTATACGGCATTGTGGATATACAGTAGAGCTGGCAGGAAAAGGAGAACATGGAAAGTGACCATTAAGAAAAAAATCAGATTGTCCAATATCATGATGGTTCTGATACCGATTTTATTTACAACGATTGTACTTATTGTGTGTCTGAACACCTCTTTGGGAAGCTACTGGCATACGCTTGTGGATATGTATAGTGATGAAAATGGTGTGCAGTTTGCCCAGAGCATGATCTACAACTATCAGCAGGAGCTGTGGGAAAACAACTGGGGGCATTGCCCGGAGATGGATGAGTGTCAGGCCCAGATCCGGCACAGTGATGAGATGACACATCTGGAAAATAAACTGTCTGGTCTAGGATACCGCTTTATGATTACAAAGGACGGAGAGAGTATTTATTCCAACCTGTCCGAAACGGATTTGGAAACAGCGCGGTCTGTGGCGGGAGATGCAATCGACTATGCGAAAATGCTAACAGCCAGTCGGTATGAGGTGTCAGTCATTAAAAGCACTTTCTGGCATGGGGAGAACGTCTTCTGCATTACGGCAGTCCATCCTCAGGAAACCGATGGAGCCATGGTAAATTATCTGAAGAACTGTATCCTGCGTTATCTGGCCGGCATTTTGATCCTTTTTGTGGTATTGACGGTGTGTATTAACGGCATCCTCTCTTGGTGGATTTCCGGCAGTATTTTAAAGCCCCTTGGAAAATTGAGTCTTGGTACAAAAGAGATTCGGGAGGGAAATTTGGATACGCCCATGCAGTATGAGAAAAAAGATGAGTTCGGCCAGGTATGTAGGGATTTTGACGAGATGCGTGCCTACCTGCAGGAATCCGTACAGCAGCGTCTGAAGGATGAAAAGCGCAGACGGGATTTGATCACCGGAATCTCTCATGACCTTCGGACGCCTTTGACTACCATTACGGGCTATCTGGACGGACTTTTGGAGGGCATTGCAGATACACCGGAAAAGAGGCTCCGTTACCTGCAGGCCATAAAGACAAGAACCGGAAATCTGGTCAGCCTTGTAGACAGCCTTTCTGAGTACAGCAGACTGGACGCCGGCTTCCGGTATCACATGAAGGAAACGGATTTTAAGGATTATGTGGAAAAGTATCTGGAGCTTGTGCGCCCGGATATGGAAAACCAACAGGTGGAAATCGAATATTTCTGCGGGAAAGGAAAATTTCCGGTCAGGCTGGACAGAGAAGAGTTCAAACGGATTTTTAATAATCTGTTTGCAAACACGGTGCGGTACCGGAGAAAAGAAAATTCGAGAGTCATAATCTCTCTAAAACGGACACTGGAGGGAAGCAGTCTGGAACTGGTATTCCAGGATGACGGCCCAGGAGTACCGAAGGAAAGCCTGGAACAGATATTTGACAGCTTTTATAGGGTAGATGATTCCAGAAACAGTGCAGAGAAGGGAAGCGGTATCGGACTGGCAGTGGTGAAGGAAATCATCATCGGCCATGGAGGAACAATAAGGGCAGAAAACCGGGGAGGGCTGGCAGTGATTGTCAGTATTCCGGTTATAGATTGATGGAGGAAACACCACTAGGGTGTACCATAATGCCCTGAAATACGGGCAAAGATAAGGAAAGGAATCAGCTGCAATGGAAAGGGTACTGATTATAGAAGATGATGAGTTAATTGCAGAATTGGAACGTGACTATCTGGAGGCGAACGGATACGAAACCGATCTGGCTTTTGACGGCATCACCGGAGAGAAGAAGGCGAAAACCGAAAAATATGATGCTATTCTGCTGGATGTGATGCTCCCCGGCAAGACAGGATTTGATGTATGCCGGGAACTGCGCAGGAACCTGCGGCTGCCAATCATCATGGTGACAGCTAAAAAAGAGGATATTGACAAGATTCGTGGACTGGGATTGGGGGCAGATGATTACCTGATAAAACCTTTCAGTCCTACGGAGTTGGTGGCAAGGGTAAAATCCCACATCTATATCCATAACCTGCTTTCTTCTGCGGAAAAAGAGGATGAACAGCAGGAAACAGAGATCACCTATCGGAATCTGACAATCCTGCCGAAGTCCAGGAGGGTTTATCTGGATAAAAAGGAAGTCATACTGGTCAATAAAGAATTTGAACTTTTATTGTTTTTGGCAGAAAACCCCAATTTGGTGTTTTCAAAGGATACCCTGTTTGACCGGGTATGGGGGATGGATTCTCTGGGGGATGCGGCGACCGTGACGGTCCATATCAACCGTCTGCGGGATAAGCTGGGGAAAATTGATGCAGAGAACCAGTTTATTGAAACAGTGTGGGGAGCGGGATACCGGTTCCGGATTGATTAAAAAGCTGGAGGGAAAAGAGGCAATCAGGAGCATGATATGAAAAGAATAAAGTTGAAATATATCGTTTATACCTTTTTCGTTTTGCTGGTAGTGGTACTTATTACTTTTATACTGCTTTTCCAAAGGAATATTCGGACAGCCGCAAGTGTCAGGAAACTGGAGGATGGTCTGTATTCCATGGAATATAAAGGCGATTATAATCTGGACGGCTTTCAGGAGCAGGGCGGCGCATCCGATGATTTGGCGGTGGCGGAATTTGTGATACAGGATGTGTTCCATGGCCTGCTTCCCATAGATTTGAGGGGCGGTTCTTTTGGGTGCAGCACCATCTCTGCCAGGACACCGGATGGCGATGCTTTGTTTGGAAGGAATTTTGACTGGGGAACCTGTACGGCGCTGATCGTGCAGACCAATCCGGCGAAAGGGTACGATTCTGTTTCCACCGTAAACATGGATTTCCTAAACTTGGGACTTCATATGCCGGAAGAAACACAGATGCGCCTTTTGGCGGTGGCAGCGCCTTTTGCGCCTATGGACGGGATGAATGAAAAGGGGTTATGCGTGGCGGTTCTGATGATCCAGGACAGTCCGGGATTCCGGCAGGAAACAGGGAAACCGGATCTGACCACGACAACGGCGGTGCGCTTGCTGCTTGATAAGGCGGCTGATGTGGAGGAAGCGGTGGCGCTGCTTTCCCAGTATGACATGCATGCATCGGCGGGAATGATGGTGCATTTTGCTCTTGCTGATGCAGCCGGGCATTCTGTGGTAGTAGAGTATATTGGCAATGAAATGGTGGTAACAGAAACTCCGGTTGTCACAAACTATTATTTGTCTCCCGGTGAAAAGTACGGCATCGGAACAGAAGAATCCAAAATCCGGTATGCCATGCTGGATGATATGCTGCAGAGCGGTTCCACATTTAGTATGGATGGGATAAGGGATGCTCTCAACAGCGTGAGCAAGCACAATTTTGATTCTGAGTTTGCGTCTACGGAATGGAGCATTGTCTATAATCAAAATACTGGGGAGGCGCACTATTACCACAGAGAAAACTATGAGAAATATTATTCCTTTATGGTAGGTAGTCCATGAGAAAGCCGGAACCATAAAGAGAAGAAATAAACAAAAAATTATCCGCAAAAGGAAATGAAAATATTGAAGGAGGAATGGAACATGAGCGGACATATTTTAGAATTATCACAGAATGTGGAGAGGAAAAAAGTAGTTTACAGGAACCGATATGGACTGGATATTACAGGAGAACTTTACTTTGAAAAGGGAATTTCTTTGGATCAGAAGCATCCAGCGCTGATTATCGGTGCGCCGTATGGAGGGGTGAAGGAACAGGGCCCCTGTGTGTACGGCAATGAGCTGGCACAGAAAGGATTTGTTGTGCTGACCTTTGACCAGTCCTTTATGGGGGAATCCGGGGGCTTTCCAAGAAATGTATCATCACCGGACATCTTTGTGGAAAATTTCAGTGCGGCAGTGGATTTTCTGGGATTGCAAAAGTTTGTAGACAGGGAAAAAATCGGCGTGATCGGTATCTGTGGTTCCGGAGGTTTTGCTCTTTCGGCGGCCCAGTGCGATACCAGAATCCGTGCAGTTGCTGTTATGAGCATGTATGACATGAATGTGGCAGTCAGAGGAAATATGGACAGAGAAGAACTGCAGAACGTAAAGGAGCGCCTTTCAAATCAGCGGTGGATTGATGCGGAAAACGGATATCCGGAGTACCTGCCGGGATTCCCGGAGCAGCCAATCGACAAGGTGCCGGAGGATATACCGGAGCCGGGGGCAGAGTGGTTCCGCTTTTATGCATTGAAGAGGGGGCATCATCCGAGTGCCAGAGGCGGGTTTACTACGACCAGTGAGTTGGCGATTATGAATTTCCGGCCGTTGGATTTCATTGACGAGATTTCTCCCCGCCCGATCCTGTTTGTCGTTGGAGACAGGGCACACTCCCGGTTTTTCAGTGACGCAGCTTATGAAGCGGCCTTAGAACCGAAGGAAATGCTGGTTGTGGAGGATGCGGAGCATATTGATCTGTATGATCGGAGAGACCGTATTCCCTTTGACAGACTGGCGGAATTCTTTACAGTAAATATGTAGTAAAAAACAGGCGGACAGGGATTTATCAGGAGGACAAATTAAGATGAAAGGTTTGAAAATATCAGTCTGCACCTTGCTTTTTGTTTTGCTCTCGGCCTGCGGAATCAGCGGAAACCGTCAGGAGTCTGCAGCCGGTTCTGATATGGATGTATCGCTTGAAAAGCAGGAAAGTAATTCACAGACAGAAGAGATAAATACGAGTATATCGCAGGAAGAGGTGTCTCAGGTTTCAGAATATGAAGAAAAAAATGATACGGTTTTACAGATTCAGGTAAAGGACAACAATCATACGATTATTTTTGAACTGAATGACAGTCCGGCTGCCCGGTCTTTGTATGATCAGCTTCCTCTGACGGTTGAGGTTCAGGATTACAGTACTAATGAGAAAATTTTTTATCCGCCGGAATCGTTGGATACCGACAACGCCGTGGAGGGAGAGGGACCGGCAGGCAGCCTGGCATATTTTTCACCATGGGGAAACGTGGTGATGTACTACAGCGACTATGGCCCGTATCATGGCCTTTATCACCTGGGAAATGCTGTATCCGGCAGTGAGTGGATTTCCGAATTGACTGGAACATTGGATATACAGCAATTTGTGGAAAAATAAGCATTTATGATACTGGGAATCAAAATTGTAATTCAGATTTTTCGTAAAATACCGGTTTTGCATGAATGACAGATAAAAATCTGTTGGTAGTGTAAAACCGGTATTTTTTTACAAAGGCAAAATTTGATGTGATGGATAATAAATGACATAAATCGGATGGAATACCAATGATTCGGCAAGAGAAATCTTAGTTGAGTTATGGATTTGTATTCATAGAAAATACCTATTCAAACGGATAAAGTATAAGTATTTGCTATTTGTATGCCATCTTGATAAGATAACCATGAAAGCAGATAAAAAGGTAATTGAGAAATCTGCAAGAATTCATTTAGAAATTGTTTATTTTTCTGTTAGCTGGATGTTATCTGGGGCGGCTATAGTATAGTCACAGACACAGAGAGAAAGGGATAAAAACAGTGAAAAAAAGATTTAATATAGGTCTGCTTTTAGCTTTAGGGATATTGGGCTTGCTGTCAGGATGCGGAAGAGATTCCAGGGATCAAACGGAGGGAAACAGCCGCAGCGAAGAGGGTCCGAAAAGCAGGACAGCGGAAGAAACAGCAATGGAAGAAGAAAATGAAAAAGGGAGCAGAGATGAGAATGCAGTCTGGATTACTCCAACTTCTGAAATCGCGGAACTGGAAACAGGATTGTCAATGGTCCGGTATGAAGGGGAGTATGGCTTTGACACATTCTTAGAGCAGGGAGGAGCCGCCTCTGACGCGGATGTTGCGGCTTATATCACTTCACTGCTGGCACAGGAAATTCAAATGGAAGGAGCTCCTTTCGGATGCAGTACTCTGTCAGTGGAAAATCAGGATGGAGGATACCTGTTCGGAAGAAATTTTGACTGGAATGCCTGTAATGGATTGATTGTCAGCGCCAGACCGGAAAAAGGCTACTTTTCCGTTTCAACCGTCAATATGGACTTTATTCGTGCCGGCGGGCTTGACATTTCACAATTACCGGATTACATGCAGGCTTTTGTTTCCTTATATGCGCCACTGGACGGAATGAATGAAAAAGGGCTGGCGGTTTCCGTGAATATGATTCAGGACTCTGTAAGTATCCATCAGGATACAGCCAAACCGGACCTCACAACGACTACGGCAGTCCGGTTACTGCTTGACAAGGCGGCAGATGTGGAAGAAGCACTGGAGCTCCTGCAGCAATACGACTTTCACAGCTCCATGGGAATGATGGTGCATCTGGTCCTGGCGGACGCGGACGGAAGGAGCGTGGCCGTGGAATATGTAGATAATGACATGATTGTTACCGAAACATCGGTTGTTACCAATTTTTACCTAGCGGATGGAGAGAAGCAGGGAATCGGAACCGCCCAGTCTCATACCCGGTATGAAATCCTTACCCAGACACTGGAAGAACGAGGGGCGATGACAGAAACAGAAGTGCGGGATGTGTTGGACAGCGTGAGCAAGGACAATTTTGGCGAGTTTGAATCAACCGAGTGGAGCATTGTGATGAATCAGGAGACAAAGGAACTGATTTATTACCATAGGGAAGATTATAAAACGGCATATGTCATTTCGGTTGAATAGGTGAAGTTGCGAAAGCGCACGAGAAGAACTTTCATGAGTGCTCTCTCGAATGAAGGTTCTTCTCATAAGGTGTGCGCCGAATGGATTATAGTGCCATCGCGCAGCGATTTTGAATGGAGGAAGAAAATGAACTACTTAAAGACTTTAACAGATTTATACAGACTGAAAAAGAATGTGAAATTAAGCGCTGATAAGATGCGTTCCCTGCAGGATAGAAAACTGCGGAAACTTCTCAGATACGCATGGAATCATTCCGCTTATTACCGGACGGCTTTTGAATGTGCGGGAATTACAGAAGAACAGTTGGATACGCTGCCCCTTTCCTGCTTCCCCACCATTGACAAACAGGCACTCCTGGAGCATTTTGATGAACTGGTCACAGTGCCGGATTTAAAACAGGAAAACCTGCGGGAATTTGATGCGGGGGAAGCGGCAGACAGGAAACCTTATCAGGGAAAGTACCATGTGGTCCATTCCTCCGGTAGCACCGGGAAACCCGGATACTTTGTATATGATGGGGATGCATGGAGCCAGATGCTTCTGGGTATCATCCGGGCGGCTCTTTGGGGAATGTCCATGCCGCAGATTTTGAGACTCCTGATGAAACGTCCCAGAATTGTCTATATAGCGGCCACAGACGGGAGATATGGAGGTGCTATGGCGGTGGGAGACGGGATTGATGGAGTCGGCGCCAGCCAGCTCTATCTGGACATCAAAACGCCGGTCACAGAATGGATCAGCCAGCTGAAAGCGTTTAAGCCCAATATCGTTATAGGCTATCCGTCTGCTATCAAAATTCTGGCACAGCTGATGGAGAATGGGGAAGTCAGTCTGGATGCGGAAAGGGTAATCTCCTGTGGAGAACCGTTGGGAACAAGCTTACGCACCTATCTGGAAAAGATATTCCGGACACAGGTGGTCAATTTCTATGGTTCCAGTGAGTCTCTGGCTCTTGGAGTGGAAACCAACCCAAAGGACGGGATGCTTCTGTTTGACGATATGAATGTCATTGAGGTGGAAAACGGAGTGATGTACCTTACCTGCCTTTATAATTATGCGCAGCCGCTGATCCGGTATCGCCTTTCTGACCGGCTGACGCTGAAAGCGCCAGAGGGAGGGGAGCTTCCATTCACCAGAGCAGTGGGGCTTCTGGGACGGAACGAGGATGTCCTTTGGTTTGAGGACGGAAGGGGAAACAGGGAATTTCTCCATCCGCTGGCGATTGAAGGGTTCTGCATCGAGGGGCTGAAAGATTACCAGTTCCGGCAGACTACAAAAGACACTTTTGAGATGTTTGCAGAAACAGAGCATGGAGCATCAAAAGAAAGAATTAGACAGGAGATGCTGCAACAGATGAGGGAAATCCTGTCAGAGAAAAAACTGGATTTTGTGCAGTTCTATGTAAATTTTGTAAATGAAATTCTACCAGACATCCGAACAGGAAAAAAACCTTTGATCTTAAAGGGAAAGGTGGCGTAACAAATGGCAGATACGATATTACAGGGAGAAAAGATCACCAGAGTTTTTCAGCAGGGAAAGGCGGAAACAAAAGTCCTTGATGGAATTGACATCAAAATATTTGAAAAAGATTTTACCGTTATCATGGGGCCGTCAGGAGCCGGGAAATCTACGCTTTTATATAGTTTAAGCGGCATGGATCAGATAAGCGGAGGCCGCGTGCTCTACCGGGATCAGGAGATCAGCAGTCTTTCAGAAAACCGGATGGCCAGGCTTCGGGCGGAGGAATTTGGATTTGTATTCCAGCAGACCCATCTGGTCAGTAACCTGACGCTTTTGGAGAATGTGCTGGTGGCGGGATATGTGAGCAAAAAGGACAGTGCCGAAAAGGTAAAGGAAAGGGCGGCAAATCTCCTGCGGCAGATGGATGTGGAAGAGGCGAAGGACAGACTGTCCTCCCAGGTATCCGGTGGTGAGGCGCAAAGGGCGGCCATTGCCAGAGCCATGATTGGAAAGCCGGGACTTTTGTTTGCCGATGAGCCTACAGGCGCATTAAACCAGGCAAATACCCGTGAAGTTCTGGGACTTTTAACGGATTTAAACCGAAAAGGGCAGAGCATCCTGATGGTGACCCATGACCTGCAGGCAGCAGCCAGAGGGAACCGGATTCTTTATCTGGAGGATGGAAAGGTCTGCGATGAACTGGCTTTGAAGCCTTATAACGAGATGGAAGAAAAGCAGCGGGAAAGAGATGTAAGCCAGTGGCTTTCCAGGCTCAGGTGGTAGGGAGGTGCATGGTTTATGTTGGAAAATCAGATTATGATACGTGCGGGAATGAAACGGCATAAGGGTAGTTATATCGGAATAGGAATCCTTTTGCTCCTGACAGCGCTTTCTCTGACAACGGTACTGATGATTGCGCTTGTGGGAAACAGCTATATCCGGGAAGAAATGGAGAGGGCAGGTTTTGGAGATCTTACCGCATGGGCATCGGATGTGCCGGATATGGAATTCCTGTTGGAAAGTATCCGGGAACAGGAAGGGGTAGAGGGAGCGGAGGTTCAGGAACTGGTTTTTTCTGAATATGAGGCAAACGGCATGGAATCTGACAGCGAGGGGCAGATGATTCCATGGAACTCTGGGAGCGGACAGTATCGTTTCTTTCAGAATAATCTTTCCGGTTATGCAAAAGCTCCGGAAGAAATCAGGGAAGATGAAGTGTACGTCTCCCCTTCCATGAAATCCATGATGGATCTGGAGCCTGGCGATACAATTACCTTTCCCATTGCCAGAGGCGGGCGTAAGTTAAGCCTGACAGTGGCGGGTTATTATGAAGACCCTTTTATGGGCAGCTCCATGATCGGGATGAAAGGGTTTCTGATCTCAGAACAGACCTATGAGGATATCTGCTCTGTCATAGAGGAAACCGGGATGGACGCCCTGGCCAGGGACGGGGGCATGATTCATATTGAAACAGAAAGCGGCATGACCGCTTCCGAAGTGAACAGGGAGCTGATAGAGAACACGCCTCTTTCCATGTATACGGAATTTATCCACAGCGCAGATACGATTGCCGGTTTCATGGCAATCCTCCAGAATGCATTTTGTGCGATTATGGCGGCTTTTGCAGTGGTTTTGCTGGGAGTTGCAATGGCGGTGATGGGACACAGTATTTCCGGCCTGGTGGAGCAGGAATGGAAAAACTTTGGAATTTTGAAAACTCTTGGCTTTACAGGCAGGAAACTTTCCGGACAGCTGCTGGTACAGTATGGGGTAACGATGGGAGTCGGCATCATTCTGGGGATGCTTTTAGCGGTTCCAATGACAGGGATGGTGAGCCGGATGACCGTTACCACTACGGGAGTCCTGCTTCCAGTTCGTTTTCCGCTTCTGCCCTGTGTGGGGATACTTGCCATTCTCCTGTTGGTTCCGGCCGGCTTTTGTATCCTGCGCCTTCGTAAGATTCAAAGGATTATGCCGATGGCAGCCATCCGGGGAGAATCCGATAGGGTATCCGTGTCAGGAACCGCTTTTTTCCGCAATGGGCTTCGGGCAAAAGGGCTCACGTTCCATCTGGCGCTGCGGCAGGTTTTGACGGGTAGGAGGCGTTATGCGAGTGCCTGCCTGGTAGCGGCACTTCTGGTGTTCTTCGCATCCCTGGCAGGTAGGATGAACGGCTGGCTGGGAACGGACGGGAAGGGGATGATGGATGCCTTTAATCCAGCAGACCTTGACCTGGGCGTGCAGGTTATGGGAAAACTTCCTGTAGAAGAAATGGAACAGATGGTGCTTTCCTATACGGATATCATAGACAGCTATCTGTTAGCCATGCCCAGCATTTCCGTGAACGGAACAAATTATACGGCAAATGTAATCACAGAGCCGGAGCGTTTCCACATCAGCAGGGGGCAGACCAGCAGGGAGGCCGATCAGGTAGTGCTGACAGAGGCGCTGGCAGCAGATCTGGGAGCAGATGTAGGAGATTCCGTTACAATCCGTGGAAATAAAGGCAGCAGGGAGTTTACGGTTTCAGGAATCTACCACTGTGCCAACGATATGGGGGCAAATCTGGGAATGAGCAGGGAAGGGTATCTCTCCATCGGAGAGGATGACAGCCGTCTGTGGTGCTACCATTATTTCCTGGAAGACGTTTCCCAGAAACAGGCCATTACCAAGGCTTTGGAACAAGCCTATGGCGGGGACGTCCATGTCCATGAAAATTCCTGGCCGGGGCTTTTTGGAATCATATCTGCCATGCATATGATGATTCTTTTCCTGTATGGAATGAGCGCAGTATTTATCTGTATTGTCACGGGAATGGCAGGGACAAAGATTCTGGATGCGGAGCGAAAGGATATGGGAATCTATAAATCCATCGGATGCTCTGTCCGGATGCTCCGGCTCTCCTTTGCCTTCCGCTTTGGATTGGTGGCAGCGACCGGGGCAGTGATCGGGACATTGGCGGCCATGGGGTTCACAGACCCTGTTGTGTCCACTGTCATGCGTCTGGCCGGGATAAGCAATTTCGCATCAGGGAATACACTTGGAAGTGTTCTCCTTCCGGGTGGAATGGTAATCTTGTTATTCTTTGGGTTTGCCTGGCTATTATCAGGCAGGATCAGAAAGGAGGACATGAACGTGTTGACGGCGGAATCTTAAAACATGATGGAAAGAAAATTGAAAAAACAGGCAATAAAAATAAAGAAAGGATGGAAACAAAGATGAAGAACAACAACTACAGGACAATTATGGTAAAAAGGGGAATGGGAATGATGGCGGCAGCGGTACTTTCTGCCATGCTTCTGGCGGGATGCGGACAGAACGGCCAGGATACCGAAAGGGCAGGAGATACAGTTGCTGAGGGCAGCAATGTTGTGGGAGATGACACGAATATTGGAAATGCCGGAGCAGAGAAGCCTTCGGAAAACCGTACCAGTACAGAGGACATTGCCGGTATGGAGAATCAGTCTGGCGGGGATCAGACGGCTGAAAGCGGCAGCGCACAGTTGGAAGTCCGGTTCGGAGATAACGGAGAGGCTTTTATGATGACGCTTTTGGACAATGAAACTGCGGAAACCATCGCAAGGTATGTGGGGACTTCGGACTGGAGACTTCCCATCTATGAACGTGATCCGGATGCGGACTACAGTGTGCTGCAGTATTATGATATCCCTAGTAGGTATGAGATTCCTGACCATTCGGAAACCGTGACAGAGGCAAAGGCGGGGGACGTATTTTATTCCGATCCTAACCGTATCGTATTGTTTTACCACGATGCGGAGATTTCAGCAGAATATACAAAGATCGGTACATTTGATGCAACGGAAGAATTTATAACGGCAGTGGAAGAAAACCCGGTGCTGGAAGGATGGGGCAATAAGATTATCCAGATTTCACAGCCGTAAACGGAAAACAGGAAGGAAAGGATATGGGTATTATTTCTTATTTGGAAGCAGAAGCAAAGGTAATCCGTGAAAGAGATCCTGCAATCAAAAGCAATCTGGAGATTATCCTGTATCCCGGATTCAGGGCAGTTTTGTATTATCGGCTAGCACATAAGCTGTATCTGGGAAAGCATTATTTCCTTGCAAGATGGATTTCCCAGAGGGCTGCAAGAAAAACCGGGATTGAGATTCATCCGGGTGCAGTGATTGGAAAAGGGCTTTTTATAGATCACGGAAATGGTGTGGTCATTGGCGAGACTGCAGAGATTGGGGACAATGTTACCATGTATCACGGAGTTACCCTTGGAGGGGTAGGAAAAGAACAGGGAAAGCGTCATCCGACCATCAAAGATAACGTGATTATAGGCACAGGCGCTAAAATCCTGGGCAGTTTTACCGTAGGCGAAGGTGCCAGAATCGGAGCAGGAACCGTTGTACTGAAGGAGGTTCCTGCCGGTGCCACGGTGGTTGGGACACAGGGGCGCCTTGTACGGGAAGAACAGCCAACGAAGATTTATCACAGCCAGAAGGAGGAAGGGGCATGTCGATTTTTAAGGGAGCCGGCGTAGCAATCATAACGCCCTTCCATGAAGATGGGAGCATCAATTATATAGAGTTTGACAGACTGGCAGAATTCCAGATACAGAACGGATCGGATGCCATCATTGTAGCCGGGACCAGCGGGGAAGCATCCACGCTCACACATGGGGAGCAGCTGAACCTGATCCGGCACTGTGTCAGGACAGTGGCCGGAAGGCTGCCGGTGATTGCAGGAACAGGTTCAAACTGCACAAATACAGCAGTGGAGCTTTCTGTGGAGGCAGAAAAAGCGGGGGTGGATGGTATTCTGCTGGTTTCGCCTTACTATAATAAGGCAACCCAGAATGGGCTGTATCAGCATTTTAAAACGGTAGCTGAGGCTATTCAGATTCCGGTACTGCTGTATAATGTGCCGGGCAGGACAGGATGTAATATTCAGCCGGAAACGATTGTCAGACTGTGCCGCGAGGTAAAAAATATTGTAGGGGTAAAGGATGCAGGAGGGAATATTTCCCAGACAGCGAGACTTTTGGCTTTGGCAGAGGGCGATGTAGACGTATATTCGGGCAATGACGACCAGATTGTGCCGGTTCTTTCTTTGGGCGGAAAGGGTGTCATTTCTGTTCTGTCCAATGTGGCGCCCAGGCAGACACACGATATCTGCCAGCTGTATTTTGAAGGAAAGACTGCTAAGAGCGCCGCATTGCAGCTGCAATCCATGGAATTGATAGAGGCTTTGTTTTGTGAAGTGAATCCCATTCCGGTAAAGTGCGCCCTGAACCTTATGGGATTTGCGGCAGGCATACCGAGAATGCCCCTTACAGAACTGGAAGAAACAAACAAAAGAAGGTTGGAGCTGGCGATGAAAGCATACGGCATCTTAGGATGAAAGATGCCAGGAGGGAGGAAACAAATGTCTGCAACTTTAAATATATATCTGGGAAGTTTTGACCTGATCAAAAAATTTGAAACTGCCATTGCAAACATGAAAGGGAAGTTTGCCTTATGTTCCGGACATTATGTGGTTGAGGCCAGATCTATTATGGGCATCCTCAGCATGGACATTTCAAGGCCATTGCAATTAAAAATTTCGGATACGACAGAAACAAATATAGAAATATTAAAGCAATACTGCATTCAGGATATGCAGGCATGAAAGGTTAAGCAGAGTCGGCAACATGAATTTTGGGATGCCGACTCTTATTTTGGCATGAACTAATGTAACTATTGTGTACTGATTTCCTATTCGAAAAGTGGGCCTTCATTAACCTTTATGAAACACCGGTTATAAATGTATAATTATTTGTTATGGAAAACTATTAAGTATAAGTATTTGCTATTTTTAACCTGCTTTCTTATACTAAATCTATGGAGAAACACATTATGAATGTTTATAGTAGTTTCAAATTGAAAAGTAAGCAGGAGGATTTTATGAATACGGAAAATTTTATTTCAGCAATGAATTCTGGTGAAAAGGTGGTGCGTGGCTCAGAGGTTCTTGTATATATGGGGAAACTGAGCCAGGAGGCAATGAAAATAACAGCCCGGATAAATTGCGGCTATCATGAACCGCAGGAACTACGGGAGTTGTTTTCCCTTCTTACAGGACGGGAGATTGATGAGAGCTTCGGACTGTTTCCGCCGTTTTATACGGATTGTGGAAAAAATCTTCACATTGGAAAGCATGTTTTCATAAACGGAGGCTGCCAATTTCAGGATCAGGGCGGAATTTACATTGATGATGGGGCATTGATTGGCCCGATGGTCGTTCTGGCAACTTTAAATCATGAACAGAACCCGCAGCATCGAAGAGATCTTATCCCAAAGCCCATTCATATCGGAAAAAATGTATGGATCGGCGCCCATGCTACAGTATTACAGGGCGTTACGATTGGTGATGGCGCTATCGTTGCAGCCGGGGCTGTGGTAACAAAGGATGTTCCGGCTGGTGTGATTGTGGGAGGCGTACCTGCAAAAGTAATAAAACCAATCGAAACGGATTCAGAGGGAAGTTCATCTGATGAAGCCGTCTGATAAGTTGAGAAATCTGCAAGAATTCATTTAGAAATTGTTTATTTATTTGTTAGCGGCATGTTATCTGCATCCAGTATCCTTATTATAAGCCAAAGGAAAGAACGGGCAGACATAAAAAGTAAAACATTACTGAACATAATGAAGGAGGAAACATCATGAAAGCAAGAGAAATCAGACAGGAGTATTTGACAGGAGAAAGAGCATTGTTTCAGGGAGCGGATCTGAAGATCTATGACAGCATCTTTGCGGATGGAGAGTCCCCGCTGAAAGAGAGCCATGATATTGAGCTGAAGGGCTGCATGTTCAAGTGGAAGTATCCCTTTTGGTATGCGAAGAATATTACGGCCAGAAACTGTACCTGGTTTGAGATGGCCCGTGCAGGGGTGTGGTACACGGACAATATCACGGTGGAGGATGCCGTGATCGAGGCCCCGAAGAACTTCCGCCGCTGCCGCACAGTAAATCTGCGCAATGTGAACTTCCCCAATGCAGCGGAAACACTTTGGAACTGTGAGGATGTGACCTTGGAGCATGTATCGGCAAAGGGTGATTATTTTGCCATGAACAGCCAGAATATGGTGCTGCGGGATTTTCAGCTGGTGGGCAATTACTCCTTTGACGGGGTAAAGAATATGGAAATCCATAATGCCCGGATGCTTTCCAAGGATGCCTTCTGGAACAGCGAGAATGTGACCGTATACGATTCCTTTATCTCCGGCGAATATCTGGGATGGAACGCGAAGAACCTGACGCTGATTAACTGTACCATTGAGAGCCTGCAGGGAATGTGCTACATTGACAATCTGGTGATGAAGAACTGTAAGCTCCTGAACACCACGCTGGCTTTTGAGTATTCCACCGTGGATGCCGACATCACGGGAAAGATTGACAGCGTGATGAACCCTTCCGGCGGCGTGATTCGTGCAGACCGTATTGATGAACTGATTGTTGAAAAAGACAAGGTAGATCCGGCAAAGACAAAAATCATCTGCAGGAGAGAGTGGAAGGAGGCGGTATGAGCCTGCTTTTGAAAGGGATTTTGATCGGGCTGCTCTTTGGGGTGCCGGTGGGTGCTGTGGGAGCCATGACGGTACAAAGGACATGGGAGCATGGGATAAAGGCAGGACTTCTCACGGGAATGGGCTCGTCCATAGCGGACTGTATCTATGCTGCAATCGGGGCTTTCGGCCTGACTATGGTTTCGGATTTCCTTTTGGAATACCAGACTGCCATCCATCTGGCAGGGGGAACCATTGTCCTGTTTATGGGAATTGGCCTTCTTTTCCGAAAAGGGGAGGCGGCCAAAATCCCGGCAGTGTCGGGAAGGGTGCGGATGTTTCTTTCTTCTTTTGCGATAGGGATTACGAATCCGGCGGCGATTCTGACCTTTCTGTTTGCCTTTTCCTGGTTTGGCATTGCGGAAGGAAGTACGCCTGAAAACGGCTGGCTGGTGGTTTTAGGCGTTTTCATTGGAACCTACCTTTGGTGGGGAGGGCTTACGACTGCGGTGGCTCTGGCCAGAAAGAAGAAGCGGACGGACAACCTCCGGAAGATGAACCGGATTTTCGGGGTAGTTTTGAGTTTGTTTGGAATCTTTGTTTTTATACGGGCGATTCCGACATAAAATAGAAATCTGATAAGCGAGGAGAAGATAACAGTGAAAAAATGTTGTATTTTACTTTGTCTTATGGCGGTTGTGTTTTCTTCGGCGGCATGTGGAAAGAATGATACACAGGCAAGGGCCTCGGTATCTGAAGCGGAATCTTCCGTAGCAAAAAGTATATCACAGCCTGACGCTACGGAAAGATTAGAAACTGTAGATGTATCATCCGCCGATATGGATTCCACAGAAACTGTATCAGAAACCATGACGGAGAGTGCTGTGTCTGATGTAACAGAAAACACGACCGAATCAGCAGTTATGAGTGGAGCGGAAGCTGTACCGGAAACGGAGCCTGGTGAAACGGCTATCCGGAATAATACGGAGGAAAATGAAGTGACAAATATGAATGTGCAGGTTGGGGATGTGGTATTTTCAGCGACACTGGAAGAGAATGAAGCCGTGTCTGGTTTGGTGGAAATGATGAGGGAGAGTCCTGTAGTAATCCAAATGAGCGACTATTCCGGCTTTGAAAAGGTAGGTCCTCTGGGAACAAGCCTTCCCACAAGTAACAGCCAGACCACAACACAGGCCGGGGATATCGTTTTATACAATGGGAACCAGATTGTTATTTTTTACGGCTCCAATTTCTGGAGCTATACAAGACTGGGGCATATTGATAATCTGACCGGCTGGGAGGAAGCCCTGGGAAGTGGAGATGTAACTGTGACCTTTTCCTTGGAATAAGGTTGTTTGTGAGATAAATTTTCAAATAAAACTTGGAGGGGGAGTATGCCTTACGATTTTGATAAACCTGTCAACAGAAGAGATACTCATTCGATGAAATGGGATGTAAAAGAGCATGAGCTGCCTATGTGGGTGGCAGACATGGATTTCCAGACAGCGCCGGAGATTCAGGCGGCAATTCAGGAAAGGGCTGCCCATGGTGTATTTGGTTATTCCATAGTGCCAGAAGAATGGTATCAGGCTTATATGGGCTGGTGGGAGCGCAGGCATGGTTTTTCTATGGAAAAGGAGTGGCTTGTGTTCTGTACGGGAGTAGTTCCGGCCATTTCCAGTATGGTGCGCAAGCTGACAACACCAGGAGAAAATGTACTGGTTCAGACGCCGGTTTACAATATATTCTTCAATTCCATTGTGAATAACGGAAGGAATATTGTGGAAAGTCCATTGCGCTATGATGAAAATGTCTATCAGATGGATTTTGAAGATTTGGAGCGGAAACTTTCCAATCCCCAGACCACGCTGATGATTCTGTGCAATCCCCACAATCCGGTGGGAAAAATATGGAGTAGGGAAGAACTGGGACAGGTAGGTGAGCTGTGCAGAAAATATCATGTCACTGTAATTTCAGATGAAATTCATTGTGACCTGACCAGTCCGGGCAAGGAATATATTCCCTTTGCTTCGGTTTCAGAAAACTGCAGGAATCACAGCATCACCTGCATAGCGCCTACAAAAGCCTTTAACCTGGCAGGATTACAGACAGCAGCAGTGGTCGTTCCCAATCCGAATCTGCGGCATAAGGTGTGGCGGGGACTGAATACGGATGAAGTGGCAGAACCAAATTCCTTTGCAGTGGAGGCGGCGGTAGCAGCTTTCACGAAAGGGGAGGCTTGGCTGGACACCTTGAGAGTGTATATTCAGGAAAATAAAAATTATGTAGAGAATTTCATGAAGAAAGAGGTTCCGCAGATTAGGCCGGTGCCTTCAGAGGCTACTTATCTTTTGTGGCTGGACTGCCGGGAAATGCAGGGATGTGCCACGGAGTTTACACAATACCTGAGAGAGCATACTGGGTTGTATCTGTCGGAAGGACGGCAGTATGGAGAAAGTGGAAGTTCGTTTATCAGAATGAATATAGCCTGTCCCAGAAGCCGGGTGGAAGATGGGATGAAACGTCTGGCAGAAGGAGTCAGGGGCTATGAGGAATGGGTTCTGGCCTCATGTTAATGTAAGAAATATAGAGATATCTATCATGAAGTTTGAGAGAAAGGAGGGGAGCGCATGACATATAAAGTATTGGCCATAGGATATGACAGAAAAGAATATGAGATTATTTGTTCGAGATTGATGAATGCTATTATAGATTTCTCCGAAACAACACAAAAGGCCCAATGTCTGTTAGAAGAAAAAAGTTATGATTGGACTATTTTTCATTCGCGGGTATTAGATTCTTTGCCGTATGTTAATGTCATGCGCAGTATACGGCATATCCCTATAATTATTATTGATCCTGAAGATTTTGGTATGGAACGAATTCAATTTTTTTTAGAAAGTCTTGTTGATTTTTCGGATAAGAAGGGAGAGTCCGTAAATATTTGGTCATATTCTTTTGAACATGGAGATTTATATTTTGACAGAGATCAAAGAACAGTTTCGGTGTGTGGGAAAAGGATTGAATTAACAACGAAAGAATTTGAGTTATTGGCTTTGCTTATCTCTAATCCTAATCGGGTTTTTACTTATGAAATGATTGCAAATATTGTCTGGACAGAAAACTATGATGTTTATTTTCGTAAGACTATTACAAATCATATCAGTAGCCTTAGACAGAAACTTAGAGTAACTCAAAAAGTTCCAAATTTTATTAAAAGTGTTCATAACGTTGGATATAAATTTAATATTTGAACCTAATAGTTTTGAATAGTGAAATAGTGTAAAAAAATGGCTTATATAAGGCGGTGATTTGGCATATGTCCGATATAATTTCCCTCAATTAAGAGGTTGATATCGGATAGCAATTCTGGTTCTCCTCATTTGGGAGGACATATGAATATCGCAATATGTATAGTCCTAAGAGGATGTAACTTAGTAAAAATAGTGTGCGTCGTAGTCCATGAAAAAAGGATTACGGCGCTTTTTCTTTCGACGTTATTCACGATTATTCAACATCACTTTGTTAACAATACAGGAGAACAATTATTTTGCGCACCTGAATTTTTTCGGGTGCGCATTATTTTTTTGAAATGCAGGGGGAGCCTAGTTGTTTTTCGCTGTCGCTCCCCTCCCTCTGATTTCGATTCAGCCAGTCAACTAAAAATCGAAATCGGAGGATTACCTATGAAGAAAATCAATCTGCGGGATTATTACCCGTTCTATACAAAGGACACAGTTGTTGAAGTACCAGAGGAAGTGGCTCTGTTGTTTCGGGAGTATGAGCTTCTGGAAGAAGCATACCGAATCCGTACATACCGTTACAAGGCTTTTTATTCTTTGGATTATGCTGGAGGAATTGAGAGAGACCTTGCAGCCTTAGAACAGAAATCTCCTTATGATATTTTGGAGAGGAATTATGATACGGAGCAGCTTTATAGAGGACTTGTGTCACTGTCCGAGAAGCAGTGCCAACGGATTTATGCTCATTATTTTCTGGGTATGAGCAAAGCAGATATTGCAAGGGCAGAAGGTAGCTCTGTCAATTCTGTAAAAGACAGTATTCGGCGCGGACTTCGGAACCTTGAAAAATTTTTTAAAGAAAGTTTGCGTTAGACCACGTCGTTTTGCCCTGAAAATGTACGGAATAGTAAGAAGGGCGTTTACGGCAGGACAAGCCGGGGTGAGGTGCCGGAGCGCAGGCTCCGGCCCATCCAAGAGTGACTGATATATCTGCCTTGCCCTCTGCGGCACCTTGACAATTTCATACACATTGCTATGGGTACTTCATTCTGTGTTCCGAGCGGAGGATGGGGCGGCGCAAAGACAGACAGCCTGGGGAGGTGATGGATAAAGGCTGTCCGAGCGGTCCACGCTCCCACCAATCCGGCTGTGGCAGGCCGGGCGCGACGACGGCGCAGATCACAATGGTACTTTCTCACGACCCCTCACAGACTGGAAGGGGAGTCCCTGCGGTGTGCGCTTGCTCTGGCAAAGCGGCGGCACAGGCGGGGCTATGATGCGGTGGAGCCATCCGCAGCCTGTAGCAATCCCTTCCTATATAGATGTGTATGGGACCTGCCGGGGTGCGTGGCAAATACGGCAGACAGAATCGAGATCAGATACAATGGGCCGGGTCTGTGGCTGTAAGAGCGCAGGCCCGACTTATTCATGTGGCCTTGATAAAGAGATTGGGAACGGGAAGGAGGTTTTTCTTTGGAGAATATGAGGACAGACAGGAATCCTGTCATGCGGTTGCATATCAACAGCTCGGCGGTCACGATCATGTTCAGCGGGAGCGAGGGCACGGATGTAAAAAATAAGGTCAGGGACATACTCACGGAGGCATATGAGGAACGCTTCCGGAAAGAGTTCATCCCATGCGACCAGGCACTATGAAATGGGAGGATTGCGGTGCTTTTTCTGAAAAGATGCGTTGCCGTTAAGGGCATTCCACGGTATAATAGAAGTACCGGGAGAGGTATTGCCCCGGCTGCACATTGACAAGCGAATAAGGAATAGCAGCGTGATTCCGTACAAAAAGAATGTACGGAGGTAGCGTAATGAAACGGGTTTATTGTCTTTATAGAGTATCGACTAAAAAGCAGGTAGACAAGAACGATAAGAATGAGAATGACATCCCCATGCAGAAAACAGCGTGCCGGGATTTTGCCAGCAGCCAGCAGGACTGGACGATCCTGAAGGAGTTTTCCGAAAAAGGGATTTCCGGCTATAAGGTATCAGCGGATGATAGGGACGCCATCCAGGAATTGAAAGAGGCGGCTCTGAATAACGAGTTTGACATCCTTCTGGTATTCATGTTCGACAGGATCGGGAGGATCGACGACGAGACGCCTTTCGTGGTGGAATGGTTCGCCAAGCACGGTGTTGAGGTATGGAGCACCCAGGAGGGGCAGCAGTGCTTCAACAACCATGTGGACAAGCTGATGAATTATCTTAGGTTCTGGCAGGCGTCCGGCGAGAGTGAAAAGACTTCCATCCGGATCAAGAGCAAGATGCAGCAGATGACCCTTGACGGGTTATATACCGGCGGCCCGGTCAAGTTTGGGTATCGTCTGGCGGACAGCGGCCTTGTGAACCGTAAGGGTGCGAAGATCAAGAAGTATGAGATCGACCCAGCGGACAGCGAAGTGCTCCATATGATTGACGATATGACGATCCATAAGGGGTACGGCTCTTACAGGATGGCGGACTTCCTTAATAAAAAGGGGTACAAGCCCAGCGGCGGGGGAAAGTTTACAAGCATTAAAGTGATCCGTATCCTTCGGGATTCCTTCTATTGCGGGAGACTGGAGGACGGTTCGACTTCTCCCCAGTTGGAGGCGCTGCGGCTCCGCAGTGATGATACATACGACCAGATTCTTTACATCTTGGAGCAGAGGCAGAACAAGAATGAGGAAAAGCGCCATATCGCTTTGCAGACCAAAGGGCAGGCGATGCTTTCCGGGAATGTGTTCTGCGCCCACTGTGGCGGGAGGCTGACGACCATCCGGTACCGTGACAGCTATACAAGGGCTGACGGCACGGAATATTCCGTGGACCAGATTAAGTATTCCTGTTACCACAAGAGCCGCAAGCTCTGCAAGTGTGACGGGCAGACGACCTATCAGGCGGACAGGGTGGACGAGACCATCCGGCAGATCATCCGAAAGATATTCAGCTGCATGGACGGGGCACCAGAGGAAGAAAAGCTGCAGGCAATGTTCAAGCGTCAGATGGCCGGGAACAGAGCCACACAGAAGAAGCTGGACCTGGAGCTCACGAAGAATAAGGAACAGCTTACGAAGCTGCAGCTTGAAATCGCAAAGACGCTGACAGGCGACAGCATTTATTCCCCGGAAGATTTGTCCCAGGCGATCCAGACCATCAAGTCACGGATCACCGAGGCGGAGACAAAGCTCACGGAGCTCCGGGAGGAAGAGGCCAGGAAGAAACAGGGGATTGATTTGATCACCCCGACCTACAACCAGTTCAAGTCCTGGGCGGAGGAATTCGACACGGCCACACTGGAGCAGAAGAAAATGATCGCCTGCCACTTGTTCAAGCGTATTGAGGTTGGGAGGGATTACAAAATCTCTGTTGAGCTCAACATGTCATACCAGCAGTTCTGCTCCGAATGGGGCGACGGCAGCGTTTTGGTCACGGAGGCCATCTGATAAAAGGTGGTCGGCTGATGTGCCCTATCATTGAAAAGGACGGACTATGTTTCATTACGGTTACTATGTACTGCATTATAAAAGAGTAAAAAAGAATTTCAAAAACATAAATTTCCCTCTTGCCAAATGAGGAAAGTTATGTTAATATACTATTCGTTAGGTCACCAGTCAGATGGTAGCCAAACAGAGTGAAAGATATAGCCTCGATTGTAATTTGGACATAACACTCTATCAAAGAGATTTTACGGTATGTAACCGTATCAATGGTAGAGCACACGGCTGTTAACCGTGGGGTTGTTGGTTCGAGTCCAACTCGGGGAGTTTGAAAAACCTTGTAAACATCGGCGTTTGCAAGGTTTTTTGTTACTAATTGTTTCATTTCAAAAAATAAAAAGCAAGGTTCCAGCTTCTATGCGCTTGTGAACCGAAACATAACTACTTATCAATTACATATCTATGGGATGCACGGAAAGGTTCGTGCCATCCATCTAAGACCTCATGCAAATCTGTATGGGGTTTTATTTTTCTCCACATAACATATTTTAAAACAGATATTTGCCAGTTAATTAAGGCGAATCCTGTCTTTTATAAGGTGGGATTTTCTGGTATACTGTTTTTGTTATATAAGTATTCTGTAGATTTTTAAAATTTTTTTGTAATAGAGAGATATGTTGTTTCCCAATTGGAGATGAAATTATGAGTAAGAGTGACCAAATAACAAGAAATCAGCATTATGTATCAAGAGGAATACAGAAACAATTTGCGGATACAAAAAAGAAAGTGTATGAATTATTTATAGAGAAAGATAATTTGTCTAAAAAAAACTATGATAAAACAATGGCACAAAATTTTGTATATGAACATCCGAAGTTAAGTACAAACTATCTTGAAAAATTATTTTCTGATATAGAGGATGTATATATTCCCAAAATTGATAGTTGTATTGCTAAAATAGAAAAAGAGAATTTATCTGGAATAAATTATAGCCAGTTCATTTTAAGAGTAAAGGAAATGTTGCCAATTTTTATGATTTTCTATTTTAGAAGTGGCGCACTTTTGTATGAATATTCTTTTTCCTCTGAAAATCCTAAATTGGATAGAGTAGAAAGAATGATATTGAATATTTTTGATGGAAGATATTTATGGGGACTGTGTGAAACAATTTCTCAATTTTATGAGAGTTCTGTAATAGTAGATGAGAAAGAAAGATTTTTATTAAGCGATCAATATATTTCCACAGTGGCACTTTCCTATAAGAATAAATTTAGGTGTTAGTTACAAAATGGGTCGATAGACATACTATCCCTATATAATCAATAA
>CAJUTU010000047.1:4190-25930 GCA_910589385.1 uncultured Lachnospiraceae bacterium | reverse complement strand
AACAGAAATATCTATAAACGTAAACTATTATTTCTAACCGGATACAGTACTAGGAGGTTTTTAATGAAAATAAAGTTAGACGAACCGACCATTCCCAATGATATTCAACAAAAAATACGAAATTTACAAGTACTGCTTAATCAGGCAGACAATTTAAGAGATGAAATCCTGGCATGGTATACATCTGAACTAAAATCTTATGATTACAGAGCTGATGCAGATCAAGAATTATTTGATCCTGGAACAGGAGCCGCTGTTAAAAGGATCTCAGGGCTTGCCATCATGAAGGCACTCTCCGAGCTTCAGATCTTCAATGAAGTAAGAAAGAAAAATATGAGGTGAAATTTATTTGCCATTAATTTAAAACTGTTATTTTAAGTTTTGTTTCAGTTTTACCATAAAGATTGTCTCGATGATTCGATTAGCAGACTAAGAGAGGACGGAGCCGGTCTTCAAAGGTTCTGTCCTTTTTCATTCGAAAAGAAGATATGCTGGTAAAATAAGATTTCACGGAATTTCGTATCAACAAAGCAGGTCAAAGGCCTACTTTGTTATTTCATTATATTCAGGAACATTCCTAAATTACTCTGGATAATTCATGATATCTTCAATACAACTATATCTTGTACCTATAGATGGCTCCCAAGCATTAGAATAATCAATTTTTCGAACAAAAGGAAATTCCTTTAAGTCATTATTGATAGTTCTTCCTTTATAATACCCATCATAATTATAGTAGTATTCATTTTGTCCATTCTCCCCTATCTCTTGATAAAAGTAATCCCTATTATGTACCCTTTTTGTAATGGTTTTCTCGAAATCAATCCATTGTCCTAATATGATATCCGTATACATCCTAACATTTTCATGATATTCAAATAGCTCTAATGATTCTAACCAATAGTGCGGAACAACGTATGTTACTGCATATTTTACATATCGTAGCGCGTTACCATATGTATTAACACCATACTTATTATTTCTTGTCTTTGAAAATTTTTTCTCTAATTCCGTTAAATACATATGACAAAGATATCCATACATATATTTTTTGTATATATCTGTGTCTGCAAAAATTTGTTCAAAATGTTCTGGTCTGAACAAAACTTCATCACTATTTCTTCGTGATTTGACCACTTCGCCTTGTATACTGGATGCAACTCTCATAAATATAGTTCGGTCAACAATTTTATCACGTGTAATAAAATTATGATTTAGACCATCATAAAACCACCCATTTTTCTATTATAAAAATATCCAAAGTCTTTATAAATATTTTTTTGATATTCTATCTGAATTCGATCATTTGATCTTCGATCAACTTCTTTCACAGGTGTTTGTTCATTTGTCGCTTTCGATAATTCTTCAATTAATGATAATTTATCACGTTCTTTATATTCACCCAAAAAAGTGATAATTGTAACCAGCACTTCTTTTCCTTCGAAATGCTCCATGTAGTCTAAATCATCCTCATATATTGATGCCACTGTGTACGCAGTCTGACCACCATTTACAATCTGTGGGTTCTTTATAATCAATTGTGCTGTATCTTTTAATGCTACTTATGAATTAAAATCTGTGTCATCAGATAAAATTATTATTCCATTATTGTATAAAGCAATTTCATTTGTTTTCTTATTTTTTATAGTATTCCTAATCTTAGGATTAATTGTATTATTCTTTAAGCTCAAAAAGCATTTTGGATTATATTTTAAAATTGAATTTTTATATTTTGCCACTACTTTAGCAATTTCAAGTACAGGAACAAAGGCCACCATTATCTTACATGCTCCATATATCGTTTCAACTGTATAGCTAATTCTTCCATCATTATTCTCTTTATTTACCAAAGATAGTCTTATTTTTATCTCATCAGCATTATAATAACAACCTGTGACTACTGGAAAAACCAATTCGTTATAACATCGCTCATAATTAAAAATTTCTGTCGGAAACCCTCCTGTAAGCTTTCTAATTTGAGAAGATTTATATTTTTCTATTTTTAAATTAGCTAAAATAATCACTTGATATCTATATCTCCCAATATCATCAATAGCACTTATTTTTTGAATCATTTTTTGAATTTTATGATTATAAGAGATACCATCTTCATTTTCCATTTCACCATCAACTATTCGATCTGTATCCATCTTTAATATTTCATCTAACTCAATATTTTTATTTTCAAAATTATTTCTATTTCTCCTATACTTTGATTGTATAAATATTATTGTCTTACTGTCTTTGTCAATAAAATAGGAATCAATCCCTCCATCATTCACTTCATCAGTAATATAACTTTCTCTTTCTTCAAATTCATTGATTCCATATTTAACCTTTAAAAATAAATGTATAAAAATTCGTGCTCTCGCTTAATCAACTTTTTCAATATTCTGAGGGTCAGGATAATATCTTTTGTACCTTGATGGTGCTTCGCCCATTATTTAATCTACTATATTTACTAATATATCATATTTTCTTCTTTGTTTTGCAAACATACACTACTTTAAGAACCATTTTGCATACCGATTTTTTCCTATCACATCTATACTTCCATCTTTCTTCAATATCTGCAATAGATTCGATATTTTTTTTGATTTTTGATTTTCACTCAATACATCCGGTAAGGCCTTGTCTAATACATCCATCAATTCATGCTTACTTGCTTCTCCCATAGATTCTAAAGCCTTTACTATTAACTGTTTGCAAATATCATCATCTAATCCTTTGTTTCGTATATAGTTCGCTTTTTGTCCGACAATATCTGCTACTTTAAAAGACACAAATAGATTTGGATACCTTCCCTCTATCAATCCTTGCTTTTTTAATATCCTAAAATTTTCTTTAGATATTGTTTCTTTCTTTTGAACCTTATCTAACAAAAATACAGTTTGTATATCTAAATCGCCATTTGAATATAAAAGCTGAATTACTCCTTGCTTCTTTAAATTCAATTACTTCATTTTCAAAAGTATCCATTAATTTTAAGATCTTCTCTTTTAGCTGATTGTCTGCATAAATCATAGTATCCACCGCCTTTTATTATTTCTATGACTAAATTCTATGACTAATCTATGACTTTCTAGAACTAATTTAAGACTATTTTATACTAAATCAAGTCATTATACAACAGCCTTATAAAATTAATGGAGCCTTTCAACATGAAAGGCTCCGATCCCGATTTCGGTAGCAGGTAATGTTTCTTTCATCGCCTTAACCGTATCTTCTTTTGTCGTAGCTGCATATTTGTAAATCATCTCCAATTCGCTCTTGGTAAATTGTATATATTCTCCCCGTATTCGCTAAACACTAAGAATGCAGTGATCACTGCGGTGTTCATCCGAAAACATTTTCTCAGGCCGCGGACTACGTTATACTCTCCGCCCCTTCTCATGCACGAAAAGACCTTGCGGTGCGGATCCGGCCCTCGCCGGGGTCCAATCTGAGCATGACCTCTCCAAGAGATACCGCGTCAAATTTACATTCACCTGCGCTTTTCAAATTGAAATCTATTTTTGTCCTCCTTATTTGGTATCCAATTTACGCAGCAAATGGATTGCCTGCTGAATGCAGCCACTTGCATAGCAAGTGATTGCTTGCCCACATCTGCGAAACAGCGCGAACAGGCTTTTTCCCTTATCCTGCCGGCCATTCATATCGTTCCAGCAATACATTGACCTCTCCCCCCAGCAAGATTACATACATACACATGTAAAACCAGAGCAAGATCAGTATAATGGTAGTCAGGCTCCCATACATCGTAGAAAAGCCTGTAAAAATATCTAAGTAAATGGAAAATACAAAGGAGATCAGCTGCCATCCGCAGGCTGTAAATACAGCTCCCGGAAGCTGCTTACGCATTGTCGTTTTTCCACTGTTCTTCCGATTGGGAAGATATTTATATACCAGATCCCAGAATACCGTCAGCATTCCTAAGATCAGAAGTGTTCGGATCCGGATCACAAAATCTGTCACATGCTGTAAAAGCGGGGCATGTTCGTTGATAAACAGGCTGATGCTGTTTCCAAATACGGACAAAAGCAGTGACAGCACGATTGCAACAATAAAGATCACCATATAGAAGGAAGCTCTGATCCTCAGGAATAGATAATTTCGTGTTTCCGTGCTTTCATATACGCAGTTCAATCCGGAGGTCATAGAAAGCACGCCTTTCCCCGCTGACCACAAAGCAACCAGGACCGTAATCGGGATGATAGAGCCTGACTGGTTGTAGACCTGAGCCACGAGCGTGCTGATCAGGCCTTCTACCGTGGATGGAAATACCTGCAGCACCGCCTGCATGACATCCTCTTCTGTTACCGGAGTAAACTGCACCAGGGTCAGGAGCAGGATAATGATCGGAATCAGGGACAGCATAAAAAAATATGCCGACTGTGCCGCATATGCACCGATATGGTGAGAACTGATATTTCCTGTCACTTCCGTCACATTACTGATCAACCCTTTTTTACTATCCTTCATAATCCACCCTCTTACCGAAAAAGAGGCAGCTGCACTGCAGCCGCCTGTTTTCCTTACGCCCAAAATGCCGTTCCCTGTATTTTGACTCCTAGCCGCTGGCTAGGTGGGCAACCGCATCTGCTTTTCTGTCTTCCACTGCATAAACGGAGGCTTGACATATTACAGAAATATAAGAATCCCGTTTAAAGTTTTGTAGGTTCAAAATTACAAGGTTATCGAACATTCCAGGTAGTTCGTTTCTTTTCTAGGAAGTATTATAACCTATTTATTACAAAATTACAACTACAACCTTTTAATTTCTCATTTAGAATCTATGGGATTTTCCGGAAAAGGAACTATCGCCCTATGAATTTCAAGTGATTTCTGAACTGTTCCTAATGCTTTTTTTATCATTCCATGTTATAATAATTGTCACCAAACCGAAGGTTTGATGACCTACTCGCGCATCAGCGCACTTCCTTTTTATGTTACAACAATATGATAAAGCAAGGAGTTTTTACTATGAAAATGAATGAATTAAAGCTGGTCTATTTCAGCCCTACAGGAACGACCCGGAAAGTCATCATGGAAACGGCGTCACGGATCGATCTGAAATCCGTTTCTTATGACCTGTCAGTACATAAGGAAAAAAAGCCCTCTCTCAAATTTAAAAATAATGATTTTGTCATTTTCGGAATCCCCGTCTATGCTGGCCGCGTACCGGCCACATTCCTACAGTATTTTGAAAATCTGTCAGGAAAAAATACGCCTGCCGCATTGATCGCCACCTACGGCTGCCGGGAGTATGAGGATGCGCTGCTGGAATTGAAAAATGAAGTGGAAAGCCGCGGATTTAAAGTGATCGGAGCCGCTGCATTTCCTACGGAGCACTCCATTGTCCGTTCCATCGGATTAGGCCGTCCCAATAAAGAGGATTTCAAAACCATCTCAGACTTTGGCGTACAGTTAAACCGGCGGATCCATTCGGAGTCTTCCTTTGACCATATCCAGATCTCGGTTCCCGGCAATACTCCTTACCGGAAACCCGGCGCTGCCAGCTTAGTTCCCAAGGCAGATCCAAGCCTTTGCACAGAATGCGGTTCCTGCGCCAAGGTCTGTCCTTCCGGCGCGATCTCTCAGAAAGACCCGAAAAAGTCTGATAAAAAGCTGTGCATCAGCTGTCAGAAATGTGTCCGCATCTGCAAGCAAAAGGCGCGCTATGTCAGCGGAATGAAAATGAGAATGTTGACCGATAAATTAAACAAAGTCTGTAAAAGCGATAAAGACGCAGAGGTCTTTCTTTAAATAATATACGGCTAGGATTCTGGAGTGAGATTTTTTCATCAGTTTGCTCAACAAGGCATTCTGAGTCTTTCTGGAAGGGGGGGTTCTTTGAAACGCAATAAATATGCTTTTGGCCTGGGAACGATCGGAAGGGACATGGTCTATTCCATGGTAAGCATGTATCTGACCTATTATTTGACCGATATTATCCAGGTGTCCACTTCTGTGCTGTGGTGGATCACAGGAATCATGCTGTTGGCCCGCGTGTTTGACGCACTCAATGACCCGGTCATGGGTGTAATCGTGGATAACACAGATACACGCTGGGGAAAGTTTAAGCCGTGGATTGCGTTCGGCGCATTGGCCTCCGGTGTGCTGACCATACTGTTGTATACGGATTTCGGCCTGGAGGGCGCCGCGTATACAGCGATATTCGCACTGCTTTATATCACCTGGGGCATCTCCTATACGACCAATGATATTTCCTATTGGTCCATGATGCCCTCTCTGTCTCTGGATCAGAAAGAGCGAGAAGAAATCGGAGCCATAGCGAGAATCTGCGCCAATATCGGTCTGTTTTTTGTTGTGGCAGGGATCGTGCCCATTACAACTGCGTTGGGGAATGTATTCGGCAGCATGCAGAAAGGATATTTTGCGTTTGCCGTATTGATCGTAGCCATCCTGTGGATCGGGCAGTGTATTACATTATTTGGTGTAAAAGAGCCTCCCGCAGTGGAGTCGAAAAAACAGCATACAAACATCAAAGAACTGATACACATTATTTTCGGCAATGACCAGCTTCTGTTCACGGCAGTTTCCATGGCATTGTTTATGATCGGCTATTCCACCACCACGGGCTTTGGACTTTACTTTTTTAAGTATGCTTATGGAGATGAAGGGATGTACTCAATCTTTGCCCTCATTCTGGGTGTTTCCCAGATTGCAGCATTGATTTTGTTTCCACGGATCAGCAAAGGATTTGAAAGAAAGAGCCTTTACTGCTTTTCCACCATACTGGTGGTGGCAGGCTATGTGATCTTCTTTTTTGCCCCCACAAATACCATGCTGTTTATCGGCATCGCAGGAGTGCTCCTGTTCGTCGGCCAGGCGTTTATCCAGCTTTTGATGCTGATGTTTCTGGCGGATACCATTGAATATGGATTCTGGAAATTCGGAAGAAGAAATGACAGCGTCACCTTTTCCCTCCAGCCCTTTATTAACAAAATGGGCGGAGCTGTAGCAGGCGGCATTGTCAGCGCGACCATCATTCTTTCGGGAATCAAGGATGCCGACAGTGCGGCGGATGTAACTGCGCAAGGGCTGTTCATGATGAAAATGTCTATGATGATCTTCCCTCTCTTTTGCATCCTGGCCGGATTCTTACTATATTTAAAGAAATACAAGATTGACAAAAATATGTATGAACAAATTCTTAAAGATCTGGCTGAGCGCGGGGATATCCGGGCAGATCAGTGAGAAGTCTTCCGGTATCATCCTACTAAAAGGACAGAATACTTTCAAGGCAGCCTTAAAGCCTGCCACGACCACACAGGAGGTTCTATATGACCCATGAGATTACAATGAAAAGCAGCCTGAAGGAGGTGTATGCACATCCCGTAGGGCATGATGCCCTAAAGAAAATCCTGCTGCAGAGCGGACTTCCTGACCATATATTGACAAATCCGATAAGCGGTTCACTTTCTTTGAGGGCCGTGGCAAAACTGACCGGTAAAATTTTAGATGCAGAATTTTGGGACACTTTTCTGGAGCTGCTGAACAGTGAATGGGATACCCCGGAAGAGGCCCCTTTAGATGAAATACAAAGAACGTGGTGGAAAGAAGCCGTTTTTTATCAGATTTATCCCAGAAGCTTCGCAGATTCTGACGGAGATGGGATCGGAGACTTAAATGGCATCATCCGGAAGCTGGATTATCTGAAAAATCTGGGAGTGGACGCTTTGTGGCTCTCTCCTGTTTATGATTCTCCGAATGATGATAACGGCTATGATATCCGGGATTATCATAAAATCATGGACGAATTCGGGACAATGGAAGATTTTGACCGCCTGCTGTTTGAAGTGCATAAGCGGGGGATGCAGCTGATCATGGATCTGGTCGTAAACCACACTTCGGACGAGCACCCGTGGTTTCAGAAGGCGGTAAAGGACCCGGACAGCCCTTACCACGACTATTATTTGTTTGCCAAAAGCAAAAATGGGAAGGAGCCGAACAACTGGATCTCTTTCTTTGGACAGGGCAAGGCCGGGGACGCGTGGACGTATCTTCCAAAAAATGATGAATGGGCGCTTCATTTATTTTCTAAAAAACAGATGGATCTGAATTGGGATAACGCAAGGCTTCGCTCGGAAATCATTTCTATGGTAAACTGGTGGCTGGAAAAAGGGGTAGACGGTTTCCGGATGGATGTGATCAATTACATTTCCAAAGCAGAAGGACTCCCTGATGGAAATGAAAGCGTCGGGAAACTAATCGGCTATACCGGGATCGAGCATTATTTTTATGGGCCTCATCTGCATGAGTATTTGAGGGAGCTTCAAACAAAATGCTTTCGCAGGTTTGATGCATTTTCCGTTGGAGAGACGCCGGGAATCGGGATGCAGATGGCAAAGCTTCTGACAGATGAATCCCGGCAGGAGCTGGATATGGTGTTTTCCTTTGACCATCTGGAGACACCGGGACATACAAGGTTCGATGATTACCGTTATGACTTAAATTATCTGAAAAGCTACTATATTGAATGGACGAGGAATTATACCAATCGCTGCTGGATGTCTCTTTTCTATGAAAACCATGATAATCCCCGTATGATCTCAAAGGTAGATCCGGATCCAAAATTCCGGGCTTTCATCGGAAAGCTGCTGGGAATGATCCAGTTGACACTCAAGGGTACGCCGTTTATTTATCAGGGGCAGGAAACCGGCGCCATAAACGCCGATTTTCAGGATATTTCCCAGCTTCAAGATGTGGAAAGCCTGAACTTGTATGAAGAATTTTGCGAAACCATGGATGAGGCGCAGGCTTTCCAGAAAATTCTGGCCGGCACCAGAGATCATGCAAGAGTCATGATCAACTGGGAGGAAACAGACGCACAGGAAAGAGACAAAGATTCCGTATATCATTTTTACAAAAAGCTGATCCGGATTCGGAAAAATCATCCGGCGCTGGTTTATGGGGATGTGGATTTCTTACATGTACACAGAAAAGACCTCTTCACCTGGATCAGGGCACTCGGCAAAGACCGCTGGTATGTGGAATGTAATTTGAGCAGCCGCCGCATCAGACGCCCCAAAAGGCCGAAAGGTTTCCGCGGGGTACTTTCCAATCGGAAAATGCCAGAAAAACACTGGATGCAGCCTTACGAAGCTTGTTTGTATATTGCTCTAAGCAGGATTTAGATAAAGTATATGCAGGAAGTTAAAGTGATGAAACAGGAAAAACGGATACAGAGAAACAGGAACTAATGAAACGGAAAATAGGTAAGACAACATTGATTGTATTGTTGCATTTCAATAGGAATCGTACTGAAACCGTACAGGATAAACTGCAGAGAATTATCATCAGCGACTGTATGAACGGAAAGGAAATGCGAGATCGATGTTGCGGATGGAATTTAATCTGTAGAAATTTGTTGAATTTGGCAGGAAAAAGCGATAATCTGTTTTTGCATGGTATTACCATGCAGGAATGTACCCATGACAGGGTGGCAGTCTCCCGAACTTACATAGCCGGTCAGCCGGTAAGAAGAAGGGAGGTGCGTAACATGACAGCTTATGAAATCATTTCGATTTTCATTGGAATATTAGCATTGCTGATATCCTTTGGCAGTTTGGTTGTTGCGTTTCTTGCCTTTCTCGATAAGAGGAACAAGAAGAAATAAAAATGCCTATCCTGTCGGCTCACAGGATAGGCGGTGTCCGTAAGGACATTTGAACTATTTACGGGAGCATCCACTTTGTAGTGGGTGCTTTCCTTGTTCTTAATATATCATTTCTTTCTGAAAAAATCAACAGCGATTTTCTAAAGCAGAGCAAAAATTATTGTTTTTGTCTCATTTTATGCACATCTCCCTCAAATGATAAACTTCCTTATCTGGTGTTGCAAAAATGCGGCGGCTTCTTTTTTTGTTCCGTCATGAACCTATTTTGTCAGCATCATCATAATCTCGTTGCTTCTCTGAACGAATGCCGTCATTTCCTCTGGTTTCAAAGGCTTGTGAGCGAGCATCGCCAAGTCATACAACTGCTTGCAGATCATGGATGTATTCTCATGTTCCTTATTCTCTGTTACAAATTTTACAAGCGGATGGTTTGCATTCAAAACCAATGTCGCCTGTCCGCCGAATCCGGCATCCATGCCTCCCATGCTGTACATGCGCATCATCTCTTCCATACGCCTGGACTGCTCGGAAAGGACTGCCATAGATGCAACACTGTCGTCTTTGAGCTTCTCTACTTTCACTTCCAGCTTTTCGTTGTTCAGCTCTTTGCGGAACAGTTCTACCAGTTCATCGGAAATTTTCTTAAATTCCTCTTTCTCGTTTTCGTCCACTTCATCCTTTAAGGAATTGTGTATCTCCGCATCGACTCTCTCAAAACGGATGTCTTCATTGTGCTGTTCCAGATAGTTGATAAACGCAGAATCAATGTTGTGGGTCAGGATTACAGCGTCCTGTCCTTGTTCCTTGAACATCTTGATATACTGGCTTTGCTGCTGTTCATCTGTTACATAGTACACATGGACTGGTTCTTTTTCTTTCTCTTCTTCTGCAGAATCTTCTACGACCTCGGCATCCACGGCTTCTGCTTCTTCGGATTTTGTTTCCTCAGCTTTGCCAGCATCGGATTTCTCTGCTTCGGCTGGCTCTGCTGCCTGGTTTTCTGCCTCTGCGGAAGTTTCTGCTCCGTCTGTTTCCGTATCTACGGTCTGTGCATCTTCTACCACTTCCACATCTGCATTTTCTGCATCCTCAAGCTGTTTCTTCGCATTTTCCACATATTCTTCCAGTGTCAGGTACTTGTGCTCCAGATTCTTGTAAAGGATAGAGCCTTTTACTTTATCTCCGAACTTCTCATCTTTTAGGCAGCCAAACTTGATAAACGGGCTGATATCATCCCAGTATTTCTCATAGTTCTCCTTGTCCGTCTTGAACATGCCGTTCAGCTTATCCGCCACTTTCTTAGCAATGTAATCTGCCACTTTATTTACAAAGCCGTCATTCTGCAATGCGCTTCTGGATACGTTCAGAGGCAGGTCCGGACAGTCGATCACACCCTTTAATACCATCAAAAATTCCGGGATGACTTCCTTAATATTGTCTGCAATGAACACCTGGTTATTGTACAGCTTGATAGTTCCTTCAATGGAATCATACTCTGTATTGATCTTCGGGAAATACAGGATGCCTTTCAAGTTGAACGGATAATCCATATTCAAATGGATCCAGAACAATGGCTCCTTGTAATCCATGAATACCTTGCGGTAAAATTCAATATATTCTTCTTTTGTACATTCGCTCGGGTTCTTGCCCCAGAGCGGATGGATGTCGCTGATGGAAACCGGGCGCTTAACAATCTTTGCTTTCTTCTTCGGCGCGCCCTCTTCGCCCTCCTTCGGCTCTTCTGTAATGTGTTCTACCACTTTGTCGGTCTCTAACACATCTGCCTCGTCAATGGTCTCATACTCCGGCTCCGCGTTTGCCTTGGAAAGGAAAATCTCTACCGGCATGAAAGAGCAGTATTTTTCCAGGACTTCCCTTGCACGGTATTCATTGGCAAATTCCAGGCTGTCATCATTCAAGAACAGGGTAATCTCTGTACCAACCTCCTGCTTATTGCCATCCTGCATCTCATACTCTGTGCCGCCGTCGCTGACCCAGTGTACCGGCACGGCATCCTTACGGTAAGACAGGGAATCAATGTGCACCTCGTCTGCCACCATGAACGCGGAATAAAATCCCAGTCCAAAGTGTCCGATCATCTCGTCTTCCGTCGTCTTATCTTTATACTTCTCCAAAAACTGTGTCGCACCTGAGAACGCAATCTGTGTGATATACTCTTCCACTTCATCAGCAGTCATTCCAAGGCCGTTATCAATGAATTTTAAAGTCTTCTCTTCCGGATTTACAATCACCTGGATCTTTGGCTTGTAATCTTCCGGCATCTCATACTCACCCATCATATCCAGCTTTTTCAGCTTTGTGATAGCGTCACAGCCGTTGGATATCAGCTCTCTCATAAAAATATCGTGGTCAGAATATACCCATTTCTTAATAATAGGAAATATATTCTCGCTGTCAATGGATAAATTACCTTTCTTTGTTCCCATGTGAAAACACTCCTTTTCTATGAATTTAATATTATAAACACTCTTTCTTTGTCTAGATGATATTCTAATACAGGTTTTTTAAAAAGTCAACAAGAAATTAGCACTCTTTTAAAGTGAGTGCTAATAAATTTGTGAAGTATTTATAAAAAGTCTATAAAACAGGCATTTTGAGGAATATTTGAGCAAGTCAGATTTGTGGTGCGGCTGTGCGCCTGCAGATTGATAATCGTATTACTCCTTTTGAGCGCAAAAAAAGACGCATGATTTACATTTACTGTTACATGCGCCTTTACGCTGTTATTTTGATACTAAATTATTTCACATTTATGCCAACTGCATAATCTCACGCTGTAAATCCTTAACTAAATCAAGCGATAGTTCTGTATAATCTGCTATGTCCTCTAATGGCATTTTTCCTGCTTCTTTTTCATTTTCGTCCACTTCATCTTTCAGAGAATTGTAGCAGACCCACTCTAAAATGCCATGTTTATTTTTTGTATATCCGGCCTTTTTTAAGGAATATTATTCCAGCATCGCGCGCAGCATTTGATTCACCCTCCCCGGATCCGCCTTGCCTTTCATGGCTTTCATGGTCTGCCCTACCAGCGCGCCTAAGGCTTTCTCTTTGCCGCCTTTGAAATCCGAGACAGCCTGTGGATTGTCTGCAATGACTTTTTCAACCGCCGCTTTCAGCGCCCCCTCGTCATTGACCGTCTTCAGTCCATGCTCTTCCACATATTTTTCCGGGTCAACATCCTCGGCAAAAATCTTTTCAAATACTTCTTTTGCCACAGAGCTGTTGATCGTCCCTGCCTCGGCAAGTTGGATCAGCTTTGCCAGATTTTCCGGGGAAAAGGCCAGGTCTTCCGGTTCCATGCCATGTTCTTTCATCAGACGCATGGTCTCCACCATCAGCCAGTTGGATACCTTTTTCGGTTTCCCACAGATTGCAGTCGTGGCTTCGAACAGGTCTGCCATGCTTTTGGACTCTGTGATGATCTCCGCATCATACTGTGGGATATCAAATTCCTTTTTATACCGCTCCAGCTTTTCTGTACGCAGTTCCGGCTGCCGACTCCGGATCTTCTCGATCCACTCGTCACTGATCACAACAGGCACCAGATCCGGCTCCGGAAAATACCGGTAGTCCTGGGCATCCTCTTTGGAACGCATGGCATAAGAATGTTCCTTATTATCATCCCAGCGGCGGGTTTCCTGGACGACCGCTTTTTTGGCCTCCAAAAGTTCAATCTGCCGTTCCCGCTCTCCTTCGATCGCCCGCGCAATGGCCTTAAAGGAATTCAGGTTTTTCATCTCTGTCCGGGTCCCGAAAGTATCGCTTCCCACTTCCCTCACGGAAAGGTTCACATCCGCGCGCATAGAACCCTCCTGCAGCTTACAGTCGGATGCCCCCAGATATTGGATGATCTGGCGCAGCTTTTCCAGATATGCAATGACTTCCTCCGCGGAACGCATGTCCGGCTCAGATACGATCTCCACAAGCGGCACGCCGCTTCGGTTGTAATCTACAAGAGAAGTATCATCCCAGTCGTCATGGACCAGTTTTCCGGCATCCTCCTCCATGTGCATCTCATGAATGCGCACAATTTTCTTTGTATTTCCCGTCTCAATTTCTACAAATCCGTCTCTTGCAATGGGAAGATACAATTGCGAAATCTGGTAGTTCTGGGGATTGTCCGGATAAAAGTAATTCTTCCGGTCAAACTTGCATACTCTTGTGATCTTACAGTTGGTGGCAAGGCCGATCGCCATGGCATATTCCACCACCTGTTTATTCAGGACCGGAAGGGAACCAGGCATCCCGGTGCATACCGGGCAGGTATGGGTATTCGGCGCTGCTCCGAATGCAGTGCTGCATCCGCAGAAAATCTTTGTCTTTGTTGCCAGTTCCACATGAACCTCCAGCCCGATGACTGTCTCATACTGTTTTGCCATAACGGTTACGCCTCCCTTCCTGTCTTTTGATTCCTGTTTTCTCCGTCCTGCGGCTCCACCTCCGGCATGGATGTACCGCCTAATGGCTGTCGGCATGACGGATTTTCTGCTGCTGTATTTCCTGCAGCCCTTTCTACTGCTGCCGTCACGTCCGCAGGAGCCTCATACTGTTTCTCGGTGGCGCATTCGTAGGTATAAGCCGCCCGGATCAATGTTTTTTCTTGAAAGCTGTTTCCGATCATCTGCATCCCCACAGGCAGCCCTTTGCTGTCTTTTCCAACCGGGACAACCATTCCCGGAAGTCCGGCCAGATTCACGGATATGGTATAAATATCTCCCAGATACATTTTCATCGGGTCGCTCAGGCTCTTGCCAAGCTCCGGAGCCGTAGTAGGCGCTGCCGGGCCGAGGATCACATCATATCTCTCAAATGCCTTGTCAAATGCCTGTTTGATCAGCGCCTTTACACGCAGCGCTTTCAGATAGTAGGCATCATAATAACCGGAACTCAGCACAAAAGATCCAAGCATGATCCGGCGTTTGACCTCTGCCCCAAAGCCTTCGGATCGGGTTTTTTTGTACATATTGTGCAATCCTTCATAATCCGGCGTACGGTAGCCGTATTTCACACCGTCAAAACGCTCTAAGTTGGAGCTGGCCTCGGCAGACGCGATCACATAATATGCCGGAATCGCGTATTTTACAAGGCTCAGGTCAAACTCTTCTATGACAGCGCCTCTTTGCTCCAATACTTTTGCCGCATCCCAGATAGCATCCGCCACCTCCGGATCCAGCCCTTCCCTCATATAGTCCCTGGGGATCCCAATCTTCATCCCCTTTACATCATCCGCCAAAGCAGATGTGAAATCATAATCCTCGCGCTGTACGGAAGTGCTGTCTTTCTCATCATGGGATGCGATCGCCTCTAAGATTGCGGCGCAGTCTGCCACATCTTTTGCCACCGGGCCAATCTGATCCAGAGAGGAACCATACGCCACCAGGCCATAGCGCGAAACTGTTCCATAGGTGGGTTTCAGCCCCACCACGCCGCAGAAAGAGCTGGGCTGACGGATGGAGCCGCCGGTATCCGAACCCAGTGCATAGAAGCACTCCTGTGCCGCCAGTCCTGCGCAGGAACCGCCCGAAGAACCACCCGGTACGTGCATCAGGTTATGAGGATTTTTTGTAGGCCCATAGTAGGAAGTCTCCGTGGTGCTCCCCATAGCAAATTCGTCCATATTTGTCTTTCCAAGGATCACTGCCCCGGCTCTCTGCAGGTTTTTGACCGCCTCTGCCGTAAATGTGGGGATATAATTGGAAAGTATTTTCGAGCTGCATGTGGTAAGCTGCCCTTCTATACACAGATTATCCTTCACTGCCGCCGGAACGCCTGCCAGCGGGCCTGTCAGTTCTCCGCTGTCAATCTTCTTTTGTATTTCCTCTGCCTGTGCAAGAGCCCCTGCTTCGTCAAGGGTTACATAACTGTTGATCTCCGGCTCCACTGCCTTTGCCTGTGTAAGCACCGCCCTCACCGCATCCGCCACAGCCACCTCTTTTGCTTTTATCCTTTTGCCCAGCTCGATTGCTGTCAGATTTAATAAATCCATCTCTTTCACCGCCTTTTTATCAAATCTTTATCCAATTGTTTTCGGCACTTCAAAACTGTCGTCCTTCCGAAGGGGAGCATTTGCCAGCGTCCGCTCTTTATTGTCCCCGTTGGTGACCACATCTTCGCGGAATACATTGTGGACCGGGAAAACATGGGACATCGGCTCCACTCCCGAGGTGTCCAGTTCATTTAATGTATCAATATAATCCAGCATCTTTTCCATATCGGACTTTGCCGCCTCTTGTTCCTGTGCGGACAATTCCAGCTTTGCCAGGATCCCCACATATTCCATTGTTTCATCTGAAATTTTATTCGCCATATTTTCCATCCTTCCTGTTCCTGACAGGTTCTATTTCCATTAAGAAACCGTACTAATAATACATATAGTTTTTATAATATTCCTCATAGTCCCCGCTGCCGACCGTCTCGCTGGGAGTCAGCAATAGACCGCCTTCCTCTGCGGTAATTTCCATGCCCTCTGTCAGATAGATGTTCCGGTAAATATCATCCCACTTATCTCCGCTTAACCAGTAAGACTTTTCGTAATACCCTTCCTCATAACCCTCATGGGGCACTTTACAACGAAGCACTGCCCAGCCGGCTGCATCCAATATATCATATACTCCTGCAGAAAGCTCCTCGCCTACTTTCATGGACTCGTCTTTCTCTAAGTCAACCGTTTCTGTCAAAGGATTTTCCATGTTTTCCATTAGGCCCGTCTGCCCATTTTCCGTGACCATCTGTAAAACCACGCCGTCATTCACATCAATACGCGCCCCGGTATACAGACGGATATCCTCCATCGTCTCCACTTCATCGTATTCCTCCTCTGTGCCAAACGCCTGCCACAGGAAAATCCCATTTTCATAATCGTTTAGACTGAAACTGCCGCTGCCCTCCAACAGCTTCGCCGTATAAACGCCCTCCGGCAAATGAACTCCTATCAGATATTCTCCTTTTTCCAGTTCTGTTTCATAATATTCCCCGGTCTCTGACAGTTCCCTCTCTACATATTCATACGGATCGCTGTCTTCGCTCTCAAAATCATATATGTCAACAGGGTGGCTCCGATAGCTGTTATCAATATCGAAGGAATTGCGCGGTACAAATTCGGCAGCGAGTCCGACAAGAATCACAGCCAGCACAATTACCGCCGCTGTAATCGTCACCTTTCCAGACACAGGAACGGATAAAGCCGGATACCGCTGGCCGTTCCGTAAGGTCTGTCTTGGCTGAAACGGCTGGCCGGCAGCGCTCATCATAGGCTGCATGGGCGGCTGCACAGGGCGTGCCTTCTGATTCCCATTATTCTGAGAGTTCCGTGCTGGCGGACTTCCTGCATTCTGAGAGCTTTGGACTGTCTGCCCTCCTGTATTTCGAGGGCTTTCCACCGGTCTAGGTGTATTCCAGTCTGCTGTTTTATATACCTGCTCTGTTTTTTCTTTACATTTTTTCGGAGCCTTTCTGTCGTCTCCATTCATCCTCTCCACAGAATCACTTTCATTCAGATGATAGTGTTTCCTGTGAATCTTTGTATTATCCAGTCCGCATGCCGGACAATAACCGTCTGTCAGTTTTCCTCCGCACAAATAACACACATTCTTCTTCGCCATACTTCACCATATCTTTCTGAGCAGACGCTGTCATGAAGGCCTACGGTTCCAATCTGCTCAAATCCCTCGGGAACAATGTGGTCTCACGTACATTGTCCTCCCCCATCAGTTTCATGGTCAGGCGCTCCATGCCGATCCCAAGCCCGCCGTGGGGAGGCATCCCATACCGGAAAGCACTCAGATACTGCTCCATGCCTTCTGTGGTCATCCCTCTTGCCTCCATCTTTTTCAGCAGTTCATGGTAATCATGGATACGCTGGCCTCCGGTGGTGATCTCCATCCCCCGGAATAACAGGTCAAAACTCAGGGTAAAAGCAGCGTCTGCCGGGTCGTCCATGGCATAGAAAGGACGTTTTTTGGATGGGTAATGTGTCACGAACACAAAATCCGCATCCCACTCTTCCTTTGCATACCGGCTGATCAGCACTTCCTCTTCCGGCTCCAGGTCATATGGCGCTTTTGTCTTCCAGTCATATTTCTCTGATACCAGACGTTTGATCTCGTCAAAGCGGACTGCCGGAATCTGATCTGTCTTTGGAAGCTCGATCTCCAGAATCTTCAGTTCTCTGGCATACTCCTTTTCCAAAAGCTGCATCGTATACTGCAGGAATCCGGTTTCCATTGCCATGATATCCTCAAATCCGTCAATATATCCCATCTCAAGATCAAGGCTTGTATACTCGTTCAGATGCCGTTTTGTATTGTGCTTCTCCGCACGGAATACCGGAGCCGCCTCGAATACCCTGTCATAGACGCCCACCATCATCTGTTTATAAAACTGGGGGCTCTGCTGCAGGATCGCGGGCCTGTGGAAATAGTCCAGCTTAAACACGTTTGCCCCGCCCTCCGCGCTTTTCGCTCCGATCTTCGGCGTATGGATCTCGGTAAATCCTTCTTGATAAAGGAAATCACGGAAGCCTCTTACGATCCCTTCCTGTATTTTGAATTTCGCCCGCTCCCGGATGTTCCGAAGGGAGATCGGACGGTAATTCAGCTTCGCCTCCAGTGAAGTGTTCAGTTTCCACTTCGCGATCGGCAATGGCATCGGATCTGCCGGTTCACTTAAGACCTTGATCCCCGAAAGCCTGATTTCGATTCCGCCCGGCGCTTTCTCTGAGTCAATTAATGTTCCTGTTACCTCTACTGTATCTGCTTCTCTTAAATCTTTCAAGGAAAAGTTTGTAATTCCTTCTTCAAATACGCACTGTATCAGTCCATCCCGTTTTCTGAGGATCATGAAAGCTACATTGCCCATGTCGCGGATCGTATGGATAAAGCCATTAACTTTCACCGTGTTCCCTGCCATGCCTTCTGCAAGCAATTCACTTAATTCCAATGTTTCTTTCTCTTTGATTCCGGTTACAAATTCCATGTTCTTTCTCTCCTTTCATCTGTCTGCCTGCATCCCCGGGACATTCTGCGTTTCTGTATGAACGCAAAACGTCCCGGGATGCTATCAACGCATCCCGGGACGGAATTTATTTCGATAAAATCCGCGGTACCACCCGCATTGAACAGTTCCGTCTGCCCCCTTGCAGTCCAGAAACTATCCCTCTCTCTCGCATGTAACGCATGCTCTGCGTACCGCCCTACTCTTCGTTCAGACGGTCAGCTCCCAAGTGTTCCCTGGATCTTCTTCCCTGTCTTGCGCTCTCAGTCGGTGACGCTGCCTTCCTGTCAGGTTCTGAAAATCAGAGTCTTGTTCTCAGCCTTTTATGATTTTCACGCTTTACTTTGCTAAATCGTTTACTATTATAACACAATTCTTTTTTGAATGCAAGGAATTTTTCTGATTTATAAAAACTTCTCACAAAATCAATACACTGCTGCATCATAATATGCCATCATTCTCTGGCACGCTTCACTCAGCGGAACTTTCTGCTTCCATCCAAGGGAACGTATTTTATCCGAAGATCCGCATACCACAGATACTGCCTGGGTAACTGCCGGATCCTTTGTTCTGGCCTCACAGTTATATCTGATTTTAATTTTTCTGTCCGTCACAAAGGAAGCCATGATCTGTGCCAATTCCAGCACAGAGGCTTCGCAGTTTTCCGAACATAGATTATAAGCTTCCCCAGATTTCCCCTCCAGCAATACCGTCAGCATACCAGTGACCGCATCTGTAATATACAGAAAGGTTCTGCGCGGTAAACCATCGCCCTTTAATATGATCTCATTTCCTCTGAGCATTTGTGATATAAAATCAATATGCAGCCGCCCGTCATTCAAGGCAATTCCACCGGCCAGAATCTGCGAAGGCCTGACAATCTTGCAAGCAATGTTTTTAAGAGAATAGCAGGCGCATAGAGTTTCCGCCGCCCGTTTTGCACATGCGTATACATTATGTATATTCAAAGGATCTAGTTCACCCGCCATCTCCTCTGTAAACCGCCCGCGGCAGGAGAGCCTGCCGTAAATATCAATACTGGACAGCAGCAGAAACTCTGCACCTTTCTTTTCGGCAAACTGCAGCATATTTCTGCATCCTGTGACATTTGTGTCAAAGGTCGCCGCCGGATCCTCATATCTTTCTGCCGCCCCTGCCGGGCTTGCCGCATGAATGATATAATCCACATTTCCATCATACTGTACCGGTATGCGGACATCCTGCAAAAATAATTCAAAATCATCCCTTCCCCTGTATTGCGAAAACCGCTGATATGCCCGCTCCATGCTGCGGCACATTGCTATAACCTTGATCTCGTCATGATGCAGGTCGTTCCTCTTTAACAAGCCGTGTACAATATATTGTGGAACATATCCATTCGCACCGGAAATCCAGATTGTTTTCCCCTTTAATCCAGGCCAGTTTACATCAGAACGGGCAATTGTTTCTGCATCCTCTGCCAGTATTTTTTCAGCAGTTGTCATAATACCTCTCCTCCTGTTTCACAAACAATGGATAAAGGGCCTGTACGATTGCCAGATCCTCCGGGAAAGTGACCTTAACGCAATATCTGTCTCCAAGCACCATCCCGCACTCTACTCCGATATTAAGAACCAACTCGCTGTCTTCATTGACCTCTATCCGCTCTTCATCTGCCAGATATGCTTTGTGTGCCTGCTTCAATATATTATACCGGAAGATCTGCGGCCCCTGCTGAATGAACAGTTTCTTCTTCTGCAGTGTCCGGTTTACGTTTTTCCCGTCATTACTGAAGGTGATCGCATCCGTTGCTTTTATTACTGTAATACACGCGTCCCATTCTTTCAGCGCGTCATATAGCTTGTCCATCGTAACCTGGGAAACGAATGGACATACCGCCGTCATAATGATCACGGTGTCTCTCGGTTTCGCTGGAAGCGTCATCAAACCATTGTACACAGACTGGTATCTTTCATTTCCTGATTCTGCAAGAAATTCAAATTTCGTAATTTTATGTTCCTCTGCCCATTTTCTGACTTCGTCATGGTACTGCCCTGGCGCCACCACACATATGGAATCCACATTTTTATTTACTTGAGCTGTTTTCATAGAATATACAAGCATCGGGCTGCTCGTAAGCTCCACAAACTGTTTTGGCACATTCCCATGAAAACGGCCGCCCCTGCCTCCCGCAAGAATAATCGCATAATTCATATCCATCCGCTCCCAAATATTTTATATCAGATCTGTTATATCTATTACCCTGTTAAAAAAAGAATCCTCTGCCTTAAGTCCCAGAAAACCAGTATCTGTTATGAAAATCTTATGTATCATAAAAAGCAGTATTTCATCTAGCTTTTTATGTACACTACGCTCTGGCACAGGACAAAGCTTTAAATAACTGTTGAAATATTCGCAGATGCCGTCCTGCGCGTTTAACAGGCAGTTAAAATCCTCCGTTGTTCTTGTCTCTTCTGTATATACCGGTTTCCCTTGATCATCAAATTCAATGACAGAAGGACACGCAGAGGTCAATATCGTTTCCAGCATATCATAATTTTCAAAAATCGCCTGACTGTCCGTTTCCCCTATCTGATAAAATGACCTGATGTCCAGATGCTCCTGCTCCAGGCTTTCTTTTTCCAGCCGGAGAAAATAGAAGCCTTTAAAATGATTTTTGATCAGGCGCTGCATATACGCCTGGCTTGTCCCTTTTGCAACAAAATCAAAAAAGGCAATATCCCCGTCCTCTATCTTCAATGTGTCTATGTAATGCTTATTCCGCTTCTGACAGGCTGCAGACCTTTCTATGATCTCCTCAGCAAATTCCATTAAACTTTCATTTTGAATCCTTGGATCATCTGCATCCGCCTTAATCCCAAATCTTTTCCACAACTGCTCCTGCATGGTTCCGCTGAATTTTATTTTCTCTAAATAACTGATATCTTCTTTATTTCTGATCCCTGCACGGACTGCCGCAATACGAGAAGTCAGGAAATAAACGGAAGACTCATTTCCCACAAGTCTGTCATATAATTTTTTGATCAAATACCCGTCTCTTGCACAGAAAAATACATTTCGTATTTTTTCTTCACAGATATGA
>CAJUTU010000047.1:0-4180 GCA_910589385.1 uncultured Lachnospiraceae bacterium | reverse complement strand
AAAACCAGATCACAAAATCACATATCATAGGCGCAAAAAAAAGATATGCAATATCATGTGCGGAAGCGATACGGATTCTTCTGTCCGCATCTTCAAACTGAAATGGGCTGTTAAAGATTCTTGCCGTAAACATCCCCGCCTTCAGCTTATCCGAAAAAGATTCTATCTCATCCCACATTCCCATATATCCGGTCATTTCTAATAAATCTGCCCCACTGTATAAATGACAGGTTTCTATTCCATTTTTTCTGCCATGCTGTATGTCTGCTGTTTTATCGTCACCGATATGCAGGCATCCGGCTGTCCCCGCCGCATTTTTCAGCACCTGGAAAAGCGCTTGTGTTTTCCCCGTATGATACGCACAGGAGGCTATGATATCCTCATACCCTATGATCTGGCATTTATCCAGAAACCGGGCCAGCACATTTTTTGTATAATAGGTATCTGACACAATATAAACACGTTTTTTTCTCCGGACTGCCTCCCTAAAAATATCACATACCTCTTTTCTGGGAACAATCAACTCATAATCCGTCTCCATTTCTAGTTCAGCCAGTTTTTCCGGAGGCGGCTCAAGAACACCATAATTATCCCGCATGAACGCATAAATATCGGCCAGGGCCGGAGACTGTCCTGCCAGTTCTTTTTCAATGGAAAGACGTTTCTTTGAAAACTGTTCTATTACAATCCCCTGTTCTCTCAGCCTGAAATCCACCAGGTCAAACACATCTTCTGGAAATAAAACCTGACGCATCAGCAGAGTGTCAAACAGGTCAAAGCTGATCACATCATTTGCGTCAATCCGTTCCAGAAGTTCCTGTTTTGTGACTCCTTCAGCATGCTTAAAATCATAAAAGGCTTTCTCCATATGCCTTAAGTCATTCCCACGCACATCCATCAGTTCTATCTGATTTTCCACGCATACCTTCCCGATACGTTTTGCAATCACCCTGCACGGGCCGGGCCTTGCCGCAGCCAGGATCAGACTGACACCTTCCTGCACGGCACGCTCCAGAGAAATTATCGGCATCCCGTACAGCATGCCTTCCTCTTTGCAGCCGTCAAGCAGGCCGATGATCTGAAATTCCGGCAGCATTTCTGATAAAACCCGCTCTGTCTCTTTTCCTAAACCATAGACAGCAATTTTACTTTTTTTATAAACTGCAAATAATTGTTTCAGGCCAGACATTTTCCACCTCCATCAGTTGTGACAAGTCCGAGACCTCCTTAAATCCCGTCCGGATTAAGACCGGTAAACGGAATCGGTAAGATATTTAATTTCCATCTGGGTGCTTAACTGTGTTAATTTCCGCGCCGTTGCAATATTCATATTCAGAAGCCTTTCTGTCTCTACATCCATATACATGGAAGATTCATAATAATTCTCCTGTAAATTAGGGGAAAAACCATCAAACCCGGCAAGCCATATTTGTTTTACACCAGCCTTTTTTAGAAGATTAATACACATTAACCCCGCATTATCGGAAATGCACTGTTCCTCATTTAAATAGCTTGAATAGTCAATAATATACCGGTTTTCTGCCGATGTCGTAGAAATATTGGAAGTTACTATAATATTGGTTTTGTTGGATGCTGCCTTCCCCAATTCCTCCATACTCCTGAAACGCTTCATATTGCTTACAAACATCATGTCAACCGCCGGATCTGGAGGAATAAAATTCACACTGGCCACAAAATAGTCATCTGCTTCCAATAATTCCATAATCCTTTCTTGGTTTGTTTTCAGCGATTTTCCCGGCGCAAGCAGCAATACCGGTCTTTCTGCAATGCACTTTTTCAGCTTCTCCAAAACCGCCCTGTCATCTACATGATGGTTCATATAGTGAAGATATTCCTCATTGATATATTCCCTGTCAAAAAGCATCCTGCGGCCGGCATCCAGATGATTTAAGATTGCATAAATATCCTGTACATGGAGTGTCTGGCGGTTCAGCAGAAACGAGGCGTAGTTTGGATGGCATCCTGTCACAGATGCTATGTAATATGCTGCATCATACCCCCATCTGTACTGAATGCTGAGCGGCCGGATATACTCATCAATGATCTCCAGTATCTCAATATTGTCATACTGCAGCCCAAAATTTGAATTGATATATTGTGTTACAAGCTCTGTATTCAAGTTCCCTGCTCCGCGCCCCATCCCAAACACAGACACATCTATGATCAGCCTTCTGGACATATTAAGCTGCATCAATTCCTGGGCATTTGAAAAAGAAAGCTGAAGATTATTATGTGAGTGAAAGCCGACTGCTATTTTTTTATCCAGATTGTGGTCAACCAGATAAAACATTCTGAGCAGGTCATTCTTATACATAGTGCCAAGAGTATCCACCATATAAAATGCGTATGGCTGCAGCCGGTTTACCCTCCCGATCAGTTCCAGAAGCGCCGCATCTGTATACGTCATCGTTCCCACAGGCTGCATAAACACCTTATAGCCTTTCTCCATCAGCTGTTCTGCAAGGGCAAAAGATGGATCGATCTCATGCTCGTGGAAAGTCAGCCGAATACCGTCAATGGAACTTCCATCAAATTCTCCGATCTCTTCATTCGATATGGCCCCATATTGAATCATTGCCACATACATCAGATTCGGATTTTTCTTTCCAATCACATTTTTTACACTATCGATGCTTCCAAACAAAGATCTATCCTTATCAAATGCACCAGATTTTAAAAATCCACATTCAATAATATCAACAGCAGCTTTCGATAACTTCTCAACCATGCTTTTCATGGCCTGCTCTCCAAAATGAAATTCATTGATATATCCGCCGTCCCTTAGTGTACAATCCAAAATACTGAGCCTGTTCATTCTGTTTCTCCTTAAAGTATGATTTCACCGCTTTTTACTTTTTCCCGAATAATATTACGCACTTTATCCAAATCCTTCGGCGTATCAACCGACAGTGTAGTCGCATTCGTCAATACAAATTTTATTTTATGCCCATTTTCCAGAAAACGGAATTCATCTATATCCTCTATACTTTCAAGATATCCCCGGGGAGTCTGGCTTACAAATTGAAGCGCTTTCTTCGTAAAACACTGCACGCCTACAAATTTTAATAAATGATAATCACTGCGTCCTTAATATAAAAATCTGCCTCCACTTGAACAGAAACCTCATACAGCCTTTCTAAATGCGTAGGGCAGTCTTCTGACGTCATTATTACATTCATTCCATACTCTTTGCAGCACCTTTGGATCCGTTCGTCATCTGTTGCAACATATACAGCATCAATACCTTTTGCAAGTGAGATTTGTCTGTATACCCACCATATCATAGGTTTTCCGCAGATATCTGCCAATGTTTTCCCTTCAAAGCGAGAAGATTTGTAGCGTGCGGGGATTACATCAATTATTTTCATGCTGCCGCACCCCCTTCGCCAAGGCACGGATAAAAGCCCCATCCTATAATGCAGAATGTCTCATTGCCCTCCCCCCAGGATTTTCAACGCATCCGCTAAAATGAAATCGTCCGGATCATTGATATCACAAGCTTCTATTTTTGAAACTTGAACCAGATATGGCATATGTCCCACTCTCCTTTTTTCTCTCTTGATCAAATCTGACGTATAAATGTACATGCCGCATGTTTCCATAAAAAACGGCTTTAAGTCCTGTGTCCGCGGAATCTGTTCCGGGCTGAAATTAAAGGGGCGGCCATCAATCCAAAGAAATTCCTGCAATTTTTTCACAGCCAGTGCAGAATCATATTTCCCGGATTTTACCGCTTCAATCCCTTTTTGAAAATTTTCCTTTCTGATAAACGGCGCTGTTGCATGGGCAAGAACATAAATGTCTGCAGTAACCTCTTCTGCAAAAGAAACCAGCACCTCATTAAAGCTCGTAGTTGATAAATCAAGATATGTATCCCTCTTCAGGTAACGAACTCCATCAGGTAAATATTTTTTTATTTCTGGATCACTGCAATATACATAAATCTCATCAAGGCCTTCCACGAGTTTCAATGTTTCCAGTATATAACTGATCAGCGGCCTCCCATTTGAAAATTTTTTTATGTTTTTTCCTGGGAGCCTCTCATTGTTCATTTTGATTGGTACAAATGCTATTGTTTTCATCCACTCCTCCATATACGATCTTGAGCGGTCTCGGAAACTCTTTAAAGCCCATATTTCCGCTCTTTTTCTGTTTTTCT
>CAJUTU010000046.1 GCA_910589385.1 uncultured Lachnospiraceae bacterium | reverse complement strand
GCTTTATCTGATGTTACCCTCAATATTCCGCAGGGCGAAATCTTTTGTATCATGGGTTCGTCTGGCAGCGGTAAGAGTACACTGCTAAAGATTTTAGGGGGGATGGAAAAGCCAACATCTGGCACCGTCTATATCAATGGGTCTGACATGGCGGATTACGGGCAACAGGATTATGACCGCCACCGCCAGATGACAGTTGGTTATGTGTTTCAAGACTTTAACCTGTTGGAAGGCCTGACATTGAAAGAGAATATAATCCTGCCTCTGACTTTGCAAAAAGTGAGTGAAAAAGAAATACAACAAAAATATGTGGATACATTGCGGTGTGTGGATGTCGGTTATTGTGAAAATAACTATCCGGAGCAGTCATCGGGTGGTGAGCAGCAGAGGGCGGCAATCTGCCGGGCAATTATTAAATCCCCAAAACTGATACTGGCAGACGAGCCGACAGGGAGCCTTGATCATGTAAATACAAAAGCAATCTTAAGTACATTTATTGATATTAAAGAAAGAATGCAGACTACGATTGTCCTTGCCACCCACGATGCGACTGTAGCGAGCTATTGTGATACGGTTGTTTTTATTGAGAACGGCAGAGTATGCGATACTTTGAGAAAGGAAGAAGCAGCACAGCCATTTTATGAAAGAATTGTGACGGTATCATCGAAAGTGAGGGGAGTCATTTGAAAAAAATACTTCAAAGGGCAATAAGGACAAAAGCGCATAGCAGTATGTATATTATGCTTACTATCGGGGGAGCGATGTTCTTTGTTTACACAGGATTAGTTAGCAATTCACAAATGATCAGTGTTATGGACTCTATTGATTACACACTGCCAGTGTGGATGACTGCCCTGATTTGTATCCTTGCTGCATTCTCATTTGTTTATTATCGCTATTTATGTATTTACACCCTTGACGAAAAGATGAAAGACTATGGGATTCTGTATGCAGCAGTTTATCTCATAAATGCAGTATCTTTAGGGAATCGTATTAACGGGCTGGAGATATCCAATATGCTGAACTATAAAAAGTTGGATAAAAGTATTGTTCATCCCTGCTTGTATCAAAATACTGGTTTTATGCTGTTGGCGTTTGGACTATTGTTACTTACTTTTAGGGGAGAGTCCTATAATTTTGTATCAGCCCTTTTTCCCATGCTTTTTCTGACGGCAAGCGCATACTGCCTCACAATGTCTTTTTCATACTGGTTTACAAAAATATTTATTCGTTCTAAGTCGAAGTACCACAGGAATTTATTTTACATCAGCCAGCTGCGGACAAATTATAAGAAATATGCAAAATTATTGACTGGCTGTACAATCATTGTTATTTTTGGCCTGTTCATGCTGATTATTGATGTGTCGTTGGCGACTGACGATGGAGGCCATAGTTTTGAAATGCCTTATGATTTTACAGTGTACATGGATGCAGCTGACGGCGATGATCTGAAAAGTATAGAGGAATTTGAGACACAGGAAAGTGCATTATTAGCAGATACCCATTTGGTTCAGATATTAGATGGTGCCATTCAGTGGGAAGGACAGGAATTTAGTCGTTTGGTTCATGTGATGCCCGAAAGCAGTTATTTTGATTTGACAGGAAAACACTTAGGATTACAAAATGGTGAAATTGTGGTTTTGAGCCAGATTGACCGAAACTACTATAATATAGGCACTCAGGAAGAAAATGGATTTGAATGGGGATTTCAGCCTCCCGGTCCTGTTCCCTTTTTGGTGGGCGATAAGGTGTATACCAAGACTATTGTAAAGGAAATATGGGAGATTGTATATAATATTGAAGATCAGGCGCAGCGGACTTATATCATTGGGGATGAAGATTATGAGGGTATTGTCGGGGAAGCTGGATATGGCCAGATGAAATATTTTATATCTGTATCCAGTCCTGACAGCCTGTCAACAGTATATGAACGGCTGCAGGAAATCAGTCCGATTATAACAGCAAAAACAATGAATCTTGAAACACAGGCGCAAAACAAACTTGTGGTATCCGTCCTTATTCTGCTGGCGGTCATGCTGCTGCTGTTTTCATTAGTGAGCCTGATTTTGCTGCGGATAAATCAGGATATAAGTGAGGAAAAGAGAAAGTACAGCAACCTTTTTTCTATCGGTTATACCTATGCCCAATTACAGGGAGAGATACGCAAAGAGATGGCTGTGCTGTTTTTTGTCCCCCTTGTATTAGGCTCGACTATTTCCACTATGTATGCACTGCTTATGAGCAGCAGAACCACGATTACATAGAAACCTGCGTGCAGGAATCTGGGAAAGGAGGGCTGAGTGGATGCTGACGATTGAAGGATTGATTTCAGTGCTTGGCTTATGCCTGACATGCTTCGGTCTCGGATACGCCATCGGAAACAAGGATAATAATAAACCACAAAAATAGCCGCCCCCAGTCCGCAAAACTAAGGCGACTATTTTTGTTTGCTTAAATTCGGACTAGCCGTCTATCGGCAGTACCTTTATGTAAATATATCTTAGCAGATTTATACGGAATTGTCAAATTGGGCGGAGTGTTCTGCTGAAATCATTCTATACCGGATTCCGCGCAAAAGTCGGGGATTTCTGTGTCTGTATAAAAGGTTTTCGTGATAATATATGAGTAAAATGGTAAAAATCAAAAGGAATATTGATGAAACTTAACCTATTTTCAGGGGCATCCACTTTGGAATGGGTGCTTTCCTAATTCTTAATATATCATTTCTTTTGAAAAAATCAATAGCCCTTTTCAGCAGAGATTCATCATACATTTCTGAAAATATGTTGTATATTTGTTAAAAAAGTTTTAATATAAATGTATATACAATTTAGATACATAGGGAGGGAGAATGAAAAATCATGTTTACAAAGAAGAAAAACGAACCAGCTAATAGCGGAATGATCAATACACTTATAGGCAATAAATCCAGGATTGAGGGCATGCTTTTTGCATCGGAGGCCACCAGGCTTGACGGAGAACTCCAAGGAAAAATCATATCGGAAAGTACCGTGATCATTGGAGAAAGCGGAGTTGTAAAAGGAGATATCAAGGCGGTAGAGATATTGGTAGCCGGAACGGTATACGGCAACCTCTGGGCGGAACAACGGATAGAGATTACGGAAACAGGCCGTGTCAGAGGCGATCTCTTTACCAAGACGCTTGTGATCGGCGAGGGGGCTTCCTTCAGAGGAAACTGTAACATGGAGATGCCGGATGAGAACCTGGCTATAGAAGAGGACAGAGAATTTTCATATCCTGACCATGAAAGCGTGCAAGAAAGTACAAAAAAACAGGAAGAGGAAGAATTGGCTTGGAGTAAAAGAGAAGGAAATGATGATAATATAGATGAAATGGAAACAATTTAAAAAAGAGCGTATATTTCTGAACTATACAATTATGCTGCTTCCACATTCCCAAAAGAAAGCGATTCATTTTAAGACGCCTGTGTGGACTTTCGGGCTTCTTTTTCTGGGGATTCTTGCGCTTACCGGGGTCAGTTTATTTTTTGCCGGTTCCCGTATCCAGCTTGAAGCGGTCAGAAGGGAGAAAAGCGAAGTAGAATCAGAACGGGAGCTTCTTGCCGAGCAGAAGCGCCAGGCAGAAGAGGAGAATGAGATCCTGAGACAAGCACGAGAGCTCCAGGAGCAGGAACTCAATGAGCTGGAACAAAAGACCAGAGACACCATTGACGAACTGGCAGAACTGGTGGAGAGAGAAAACCAGATACGGGAAGAGCTAGGTTTACAGATTACAGACAGCGAAAGTCAGACAACGCCTGCTGAGACAGAGGGAATGTCGTCTGCTCCTGGGTATCAGATTGCATCTACAGGAGTTCCGGCTGTTTTACTAGAAGGATCGGAGGATTTTCTGGAGATCCAGAAGGAGTTAGGTTATCTTCAGTCCAGTTTGGAGGAGAAAACCAGCCAGTATGAGGATTATATGAGGACGATCCAGGATAAGAAAGAAACCGGAGTGTTATTGAGGAGCCGGATTGTAGACGATGCCCTTCAGTTTGTAGGCAATGCTTATGTATATGGTGGAAATGATCCGCATACAGGCGTGGACTGTTCCGGATTCACAAAATATATCATGAGCAGCACGGCAGGAGTAAACCTGAATCGAACGGCTGCCGCACAGGCAATGCAGGGCACTGCGGTTTCCGCTGATGCGGCCAGGCCCGGCGACCTGGTATTTTATTCCGGAGGAGGCGGCTATATTGACCATGTGGCAATCTATATAGGCAACGGGCAGATCGTGCATGCGGCCGATTCGCAGACGGGGATCACAACTTCCGACATGTATTACATGACGCCTGTTAAGATCGTGAATGTCCTGGGAGACTGAGTGTTATAGTTTACGGAGCCGTAAGCTGCAACACTCAGTCAGGGTTTAAACTCCTGGCTGCCTGATATTTTTATCACATCGTAATATGATGAGCAGGAGAAGGAAAAAACAGGAAATGGATGTGATACCTTGAAAAAATATATCGGTCTGGAAGATATGAGCCAGGTCAACTGCGCAAGCGTACTCCGGGTCATACAAGAGCATGGTGAAATCTCAAGAAAGCAGATTTCGGATATGACCGGTTTGAGCTGGGGAGGAATGACAAAGATTGTCAACAAGCTATTTGAGCATAAGTATATCATAGAAGAAAAAAGCGGAACTCTGGGAGGCGCCGGAAGGATTCCGGGGATGCTCAGTATTCATAAAGAGAAGCATCTTGTGGCCGGCGTGGATATCAATAAGACAGGTTTAAGCGCATATGTTACCGACCTTTCGGGCGGTATCAAACAACAGTATTTTGAGGAAAATATTTATACAGGCAAAGAAGAACTCCTTCAGAATATTCTGGATTTTTTTCAAAAAATCTTCGGAGATTTTACTGACGGTAAAATTGAAGCGGCAGGAATTGCAATGCAGGGAGGCATTGACGCGGAACATGGCTTATCTGTCAGCTTTCCAGGATGTAAAAGCTGGAGGGATGTTCCGCTCATAAATATATTGAAAGAGCGGTTTGGCGCTGCGTTATATCTGGAACATGACCCGGATTGTATGTTATGCTCCGAACTGGAACATGTCGATGCGGATCATGTGATCCTGTTCCGTATAGACCAGAGTATTGGAATGGCAGTCTCTCTGAACGGAAGGATCCTTCGGGGAAACGGGATCTTAGAGGTAGCTCACAGTATTGTGATCCCGGGCGGAAAACCGTGCAAATGCGGACTGTCCGGCTGTCTGGAGGCATATGTTGAGCCGTGTATCCAGAATGGACGGATTGATGAAAGGGCTGTGGAAGAATTGGTCTGCCCTCTTGCAGTGACAATCCATAATATGACAGGCATATTTAACGCGGATATGGTAATCTTAACCGGAAATCTGATGAAATTCTCTTCTGTGTTTGAAAAACAATTGATTTCTGAATTGCAGGATATGCAGGGTGATAAAGAAATCGAAGTCAGATTTCAAGATGATACAAGATCCGCTGTCAGGGGGGCCGCGCTGATCGCGGCTCGCCATGCAGTAGAATCTATAAAATTATAAGAGCACGCCAGCCATTATCCGGCCTGGAAAATATACCTTTCCCCTGGTGAAAACATATGAAAAGCCTGCCCTGGATTTATCTTATATAAGCAGTCTACAAAATGAGCCGGGTTGATGCAGTTCACATCATACAAGTCAAAATGCATAGGGATCAGCAGACGGGCATGGGTTTCCTGCGCCAGCAGGATTGCCTCTTCTGCGTCCATATTTCCGATAATATCAGAATGCAGTTTATAAAAGCTTCGCCCATTGACCGGAACCATAAGGATATCCATATTTTGTAACTGGTCCGCGAGCCCGTCATAGATACAGCAGTCGCCGGCGTGGAAAAGTGTGGTATTACCGAAGAGCATCTTATAGCCCAGTTCTTTATAATTACCATGTTCATCCGTATGCAGATCTTCATGTGCGGCCGGAACCGGGGAGACGCGGCACTCTCCTAAGCAGAGCTCCTGTCCGGCAGCAGCGCCTATGATCCGCGCTGAGTCAATCCCATAGGACTGTACCGTAGTTCGGATTGGCTCGGGGACAACAAATTTTGCCTTTGCATTGTGCCTGGCAATTCCCTGTAAAGTATCCGGGTCAGCATGGTCAAAATGGTCATGTGTACAAAATACATAGTCTACAAAATCCAACTGTTCCGGCAGGACAGGAGCGTCATATCTCCGCACCCATTTCACATTCTCCCTGCAGCAGTTTCGGTCTACATAATCTGACAGGTATGGATCAATGAGGAAATAGCTGTCATGGTATCGGATCAGAAAGCCCTCCTGGCCAAGATAGAACAGGGCAATCTGCCCCTCTGTAAGCTGTGTTTTAACAAAATATTCTTGATTCATAGATTACTCCTTTCCTATTATGAAACCAATCTGCGCAGCAAATGAAATGCCTGTTTCCCTGTTGCTGTTCACGGGGACATGCCCTGTAGTTAAATATTGACTATTATATCACAGAGTGATAAAATCAGCAATAAGATATCAGATATAGATTGATTAAAAGTGTAGGGAGGGATAGGATGAAAGCCATAGTGATCAAGGAACCAGGACATGTGGTGCTGGAGGAGAAAAAAATCCCTGAACCACAGGCGGGATTTGTGCGTGTAAAGGTAAAAGCAGCCGCAATCTGTGCAACGGATCTGGAGGTGCTTGACGGCAATATACCGGCCAACTACCCGTTGACACCGGGCCATGAGTGGAGTGGGAACGTAGATGCGGCCGGAAGTGAAGAAGACCGTTTTTGGATCGGAAAGAGGGTGGTTGGAAGTAATGACGTAGTCTGCTTGAAATGTGATGCATGCAGACGGGGAGAATGGAGATACTGCGGTGATTTTGAGGAAGTCGGTTTTAAGCGGGACGGAGCCTATGCGGAATATGTGATTGTCCCTGCCTATGGCCTATGCGAACTGCCGGATCATGTCTCTTTTGTTCATGGAGCCTTGTGCGAACCCTTGGGCGTTGCTTTGGGAACACTGGAAAAAGCAGGTGCGAAATTTGGGGACACCCTGCTGATCATTGGGGCCGGCTCCATAGGGCTCTGCATCCTTGCCGCCGCAAAAGCAATGGGGATGCAGGACATTGTAGTGGCAGCCGCTACCGAAAAGCGGCTTGGGATTGCAAGGCAGATGGGGGCGTCCCATACAATTGCGTTAAAGGACCATGACCTCATAGAGGAAATGAAAAAAATCCATCCGGGGAAAACGGATGTGGTCGTGGATGCCACAGGGATAGAATCCTGCATCCAGCAAAGCCTGAAGCTGGCAAGAAAAGGCGGCACGGTTGCCCTCGCAGGCTATGGCCGTGGAAAGGTCATGAGTATCCGGATCGACGATATCCACATCAATAATCTGCGTGTGATCGGTGCAGGAAATAACTGGAACCAGCATAAAAAAGCAGTCGCTTTGATGGCACAAGGACTGGTCAATATCGAGAACCTTGCTACGGACCGGATCAAACTGGAAGAATTTGAAAAAGGCCTGGAGCTGGCAAGGAAACGCCCGGATGGCTTTGTGAAGGCGGTGTTCGTGGATGAGTAAAAAGGAGAGTATACTGGGAATCGACCTGGGTACTTCTTCTGTAAAGGTGATCTTAAGGGACCGTGAGGGCGCAACGATCAAAGGGAAGGAACCTTACAAAGCACAGACGCCCTCTGGATGGTGGCATGCTGTAAAAAGGGCAGTGTCAGGATTAGATTTGAGCTGTCTGAAAGCCATCGGGCTGTCCTCCCAGGTGGGGACTTATATTGTGGACGGCAGGAATGTCATTAGATGGAACAGCAAGAAAGGGGCACAAGAGCTGGTGGAGGTGAAAGCCAGATATGACAGGAAAACGTTTATCCAGGAGATTTCCATGCCGCATCCTGACATGATTTCCTATCCGCTCCCACGGCTGATGTATATCCAGGAGCATTACCCGGAGGCAGAAAAAGTGTGCCAGCCAAAGGATTTCCTGTGTGAAATGCTCACCGGAAACTGTGTTACTGACCCATATTCCTGGAGAGGGCTGGCCAATCTTTCAACAGGCAGGTACAGCAAAAAGTTTTTGGATGGGATTGGATTCCCGAAGGAAAAACTGCCACGTCTGACAGGCATCTGCGATATTGCAGGCTATACGAAGGGGGTTCCCTTGGAAGGATCTGCATTTCCTGCCGGTATTCCGGTTTTTACAGGCTTGAACGATTTTTTTGCCTCTCTCTTGGGGATGGGAATCTATAAGGAGGGAGAGCTGTTTGACATTACAGGCACAAGCGAGCATCTTGGAGTGACCGGGCCTTTGTTGAATCTGGATAAAGGATTAGTCAGCGGTCCCTATCTCAGAGGGAATGTCCATTATGGAGTGACCGCTTCTTCTGGCCTTTCTCTTGATTATGGAATGCGGATATTCGGGTTTGGGAACATGGACGTGGAGCAGTGCTTAAAAAACAGACCGCCCATTTTCCTGCCCTATCTTAACGGAGAGAGGGCTCCTATTTGGGATGCCGATGCACAGGGCATGTTTTTTGGAATCCATGGAACTTGTGGGAAAGCTGAGATGGCATATGCCGTACTGGAAGGCGTGGCGTTCAGCCTTTACCATATTTATGAATGTATGGGGAGTCCGAAGGCGGATGTGATGCGCGTATCGGGCGGGGCTTCCAGGAATCACGTACTGAATGCAATGAAAGCAGAGCTGTTCGGCGTACCGGCCGTGGTATCAGAGGAAACAGATACCTCTGCGCTTGGCGCCTGGATGACCGCGGCAGTGGGGCTTGGGTGGTTTTCCGGGTTTGAAGAAGCAGCGGGGCAGATCTGTAAGATAAAAGAAACTATAAATCCCTGCAGCCGCTATCAAAAGATTCTGAAACAGCGGTTTGCGGTGTACAAAGAATTGTATCCTGCCACGAAAAAGCAGTGTGAAGAATTAAGGAGGATTTAAGTGATGGGCTGTGTGGTTTTCGGAGCCGGAAAAATTGCCAGAGGTTTTATCGGACATCTATTATATCTGAGTGGAATCCCGTTTATATTTATAGAACGTTCAGAAAGCCTTGTGGGGTTGATCAATGAGTGGGGAAAATATACGGTCAATATCCTGGGGCACAGTGAGAAAAATTGTGAGGTACAAGGGGCGCATGCATTTAGCTTTGCCCAGGAGGAGGAAATAATACAAGCGATTGCGGATGCAGACACAGTGTTTACTGCCGTAGGCGGAAAAAACCTTCCTTCCCTGATTCCGATTTTACAGAAGGGGATTGAAAAAAAGGCTGCAAAAGGCGGAAATCTGAATATCGTGACCTGTGAAAACTGGAAACAGCCGGCTTCGGTTTTAAGGAGCGGAATCGAGGAAACGATTTCAGAAGAAGCAAAAAAATATTTCAAGGAACATGTTGGAATCACGGAGGCAGTCATTATGCGTTCGGCAATCGAGGCAGATGAAGAACTGCTGAAAACGGATCCGCTGACTGTAAATGTACAGGACTTCTGGGAACTGCCGGTGGATGCTTCGAGAATCGTGGGAGAGCTGCCCACGGTAAAAGGACTTAAATTAGTCCCTGAATTCACCGGATTTCTGGAGAGAAAGTTTTATACTTACAATGCCGCGAACGGGACGGTTTCCTATGTGGGAGCACTGCTTGGATATGAAAAACTTGCAGAGGCTGCCCATGATGAACGGATCGTGAAGATTCTGGAAGGTGTCTATCAGGAGACATCACATGCACTGTCGGAGAAACATCATTTTCCATTGAAGGAACAGCTTGCATTTACCCGCACTTCAAAAAATAAACTGCAGGACTATACGATCGTAGACTTTATTGAGCGGAATGCCAGAGACCCTTTGCGGAAACTTTCGAAAGACGATCGTCTGGTGGGTTCCGCGCGGCTCGTAGAGGAGTATGGGATCCGGCCGCATAACCTGTGCATTGCCATTGCCGCGGCGATGTATTATGAAAACGAAAAGGACGAATCTGCCAGGGAGCTGGTCCGCATCCGAAAAGAAGAAGGGATTGACTCGATTCTGGAAAATGTATGCGGTCTTGATCCCAACGGCGGTCTGGGAATGTTAGTGAAATCAAAAATCGAGATGTTAAAAGAATGGGGATGGATTCATGAGTAAGATCGCAGTCGTGGGCGCCGGCAAAACCGGGAGGGGATTTATCGGGAGGCTTCTTACAGAAGCCAGGGAAGAAATTCTTTTTATAGATAAAGACACGGAACTGATCCATGCGTTGAAAGAATCCGGGAAGTTTTGTGTAAGCTTTTTCGGGAATGAAAGAGAACCGGTGGAAGTAACACATTTTCAGGCCTGCACATGGGAGGATGTGTCATTAGAGGATGTAGAATTGATTTTTGTTTCTGTGGGAGGGCAAAATCTCCAGGAGGCAGGGAAAAGCCTTGCAAACTGTCTGGATGACAAAAGGCACTATTATCTGATCACATGTGAAAATGCGTCCCATCCTGCGGAGACATTAAAAAAGGCGATTGGAAAAGACAATGTTTCTGTCAGCGAAGCGGCCGTATTTTGTACCACCATTGAAGGAGAAGGGCCGGACATTGCTTCAGAGGATTATCCTTATCTGCAGTGTGACGAAGGGCTGCTGGACGGATATGTGCCAGGGATCAGGCAAATCAGGCCCATGGAACGATTCTCTGATTTTCTGACAAGAAAGCTGTATACATACAATGCGGCGAGCTGCGTCATTGCCTATCTGGGCTGGGCAAAGGGGTATACGGATTATGCGGACGCGGCAAATGATGAAGAGATCATGGGCCTGCTGGATCAGAATTATGCGGCTACAAACAGGGTACTATGCCGGGAGTTTGGCTATGACGAAAAAGACCAGGAAGAATTTGCCCTTTTATCCAAAAAGAAGTTTTGCAGCAGGACGATCATAGATACGGTTGCCAGAAATGCCAGAGACCCACAGAGAAAGCTTGCGGCGTCAGAGAGGATCATGGGCCCGATCCGTCTGCTTTGTAAATATGGAGAAGATGCTTCTGTATTGGAAAAAACAGCGGCCGCCGCGATTCTTTACAAAGCAGGGCCGCAGGATGCCTGGACCAAAATCCAGGCAGAAAAGACAAAGGAAGAGATACTTCAGGATATCTGCGGCGTAAAGCCGGAAGAGCCTGTTTTTGCTGATATTATGAGGTATGTGGGTGAAATAGAGGCTGATATGTCACATTCTAAATGAAATCCGGCGCTGCACCGTGCCCAGGCAGTTCTTTACGGTCTTTACTTTACGGGCTTTTCTTCGGAAACATCAGGATGCTTGAATGTATATTGCAGTACCTTTAGATCACTGGTGTCAACTGTGCTGAGTATGACATTTCCGCCTTCCAGATACCAGACATCGTTGGGGGAAGTCAGGTCTGCAAACTGTTCGGAATGAAACTGGAATCCGCTTTCCCCCAGCATTTCTTCCACTTGCGCGTGGAGCTGGTCATAAACCTCTGCCAGATCACCCGAATCATCGGTTTCATACAGCCAGGACAAGCAAACAAGTTTTTCCTTGTCGTCGAACATGTACTTGATGGTTCCCTTTAATCCGTCATATTCCTTTGGAAATGTATAAGTTATGCCGTCATATACAGAATCATAAGTCTCGGCAGGATCCCCTTCCAGGGCCATGATGTCTTCCAGGGTGTCCTCCCATGTAATGGTGGTGAACGGACACTCGGCAGCTTTCTTTTGGCAGCCGGTGGAACTTGCGATGAAAAGGGTCAGGATAAAACATAAAAAGATACGTCTGCTTGCTTGACTCATATAGAACCTCCATGATAGTTGTCTGTAAAACTTAAGAAACAATAACTCTTAATATTATACATCATTTACAGCACAAATAAAATGGCGAATTTTGCGTTTGGCCTGCCTGATACAAACAAAGGCAGCAGGAATCGAAAATATCGTGGATTCCTGCTGCCTATTTCCCTTTGAGTATACAATTGCCGGCCATGGTATTATTTTCTTCCTGACGGCATATAGAACTGTCCGCTCATCATTGCCATTCCACCGCAGATGATCTCAGCGTTCTCTTCCCAGTACTTTTTGAATGCATTGATTATTTTCTCTCCCAATGTTGCATTTGCCTCAAGCATATACTTTGCGTCTTCTGCTGTCATATTCATATACATCATAATTGTTCTCCTTTTTGTTTTTTAGATTTGAATCTTGGTTGTTTCCCTGCTGCGTGTATTATATTAACATGCAGAAGCAAGAAGTTTTAGATAACTTGTTGATGAATAATTAGGGCGATATTGACATGGAGAGTAAATTTTAGATGAAACAGAATACGGAAAAAAGTTGAAAGTAGAGAGTGTAAATGTTATTCTTATAAATGCGGCTTGAAAGATTTCTCAATTTGGAATAGATACAGATACAAGTACGAAAATAAAAAAGGAAAGGACATAATGAAATGATTCAGGTTACCTATATTTTCCACAGCGGTTTTTGTGTGGAGACAGAAGACAGTTATTATATTTTCGATTATTATAAAGGAGAACTTCCTGTGCTTAACAGGGAGAAAACGGTATATGTTTTTTCTAGTCATTTCCATCAGGACCATTATAATCCGGAAGTTTTTGAACTCTTGAAAAAGCAGGGGGTTCTTCCGGAGGGCATTAAAGCGGTGTTATCCGGGGATATCAGTAAAAAACAGTACCCCAAGGAAATTGATGTGCTGCGTGTAAGCGGAAATCAGACATATTCCCTTCCAAACGGGACCGTCGTAGAGACGCTGCATTCCACCGATTCAGGAGTCGCTTACCTGCTGACAACGAAGGACGGTGTCATTTACCATGCAGGTGATCTGCACGACTGGCGCTGGGAAGAGGAATCAAAGGAATACAATCATAATATGACGGCTCGTTACAGACGGGAAATTGACCGGATTGTGGGACGCAAGGTTGACGCGGCGTTTCTTCCGCTGGATGTGCGTCAGGAGAAGGATTATGCGGAAGGGATGTTGTATTTTCTTGAAAAGGTGCAGACAGGATGCGTCTATCCGATGCATTACTGGGAGCATCCGGAGGTGATCGGCCAATTTGTCAGGGAATATCCTCAGTACCGTAATATGGTAAGAGATACGGAACAAGCACAGGGGGATCCTGTACAGCCTAAAAGATAGACTAGTCAAGTAACAGGCTGTGAACGGCAGGGCTGTCTGCCCATGTTTTTAGAGAATATGGGCTTTTCTATTGACTTCTTAGAGAAAGGTATGATTTACTTAGGTTAGGATGAGAAAATTGTTATTAGGTTCCTAACATGAACAGGACTGTTCATGAAAGAAAAGGAAGGTGAGATTCGTGTCAGCAACGATGCGAGATGTAAAAAACAAGACAGGCTTATCCCTGGCAACGATTTCAAAATACTTAAATGGAGGAAACGTGCTTCCGGAGAACAAGATCCTGATTGAAGAAGCGATTAAAGAACTTCATTATGAAGTGAATGAACTTGCGAGAGGGCTTGTGAAGAACAAGACGAAGATTGTAGGGGTCATGGTTCATGATATTGAGTGTTATTTCTCAGGGAAACTACTGCATTATATCGGGCAGGAACTGAGAAAATATGGATATGCGACTATGATTTGTGATTCCTGCAATGACGAAAACATTGAGAAAGAAAACTTAAAATTTCTGGTGAGCCGGAGAGTGGACGGTATTATCGTACTCCCGGTCAGTATGGAAGGCGGTTTTCTCAAACCGGCAAAACAGGCTAAGATTCCGATCGTCCTGGTGGATCGTTCCTTTCAGGACGAAGAATTTGACTGTGTGGGGATTGACAATAAGATCGCGGCTTACCGTGCAGTCAAGATCCTGTTGGAGCATAACCACAAAGACATTGCGGTCATCGCTTCGGATGTGGAATATACCGGGGTGGAACGTATCAAGGGATATGAAGATGCCATGCGGCAGGCAGGTCTTGAGATTAAAGAAGAGTACATAAAGAAAGGCCGTCATTCCACTGAGGTGGGTTATGAAAAGATGAAGGAACTGCTTGCAAGCCCTAACCGACCCACCGCTGTCCTTATGGGCAATTATGACACCATGATGGGCGGAGTGCTTGCAGTCAATGAGTCAGAACTTTCCTGTCCGGAGGATATTTCTTTGATCGGATTTGATGCTTTGATGATCACCGGAGTAGTGCGGCCGAGCTGGTATATGGTGGTACAGCCGATGGAGAAAATGTGCAAAAAAGCAGTGGAATTATTGCTGAATCGAATCGAGAAAAAGGGAGACGAATCGCCGATAAAAATGTGCTTTGGGACGAAGATGCAGGAAGGAGAATCCGTCAGGATGCTGGAATAGGGTAACATAGCTTTTTTCTTGGGAAGAAAGGAGAGGATTACAAAAATGTAAGAATATTGTAAGGACTCCAGATACAAACAATCCGAAAAATCTGTTACGATAGGATCTGTAATGAAAGACGGATGTCGGCAAACTTTTTTGCCTGCATACAGGTTATAGAAGGAGAGTGACAGAAATTATGAAAGATTACATTCGGATCTGTGATGTGGAAAAATATTACGGAAACGGCGCTAATGTGACAAAAGCGGTGGACCGAGTCAGCTTTAATGTGAATCAGGGGGAATTCGTGGGCGTCATGGGGGCTTCTGGTTCCGGGAAAACAACGCTTCTGAACCTGCTGTCTACGATTGACAGCGTGACCGCCGGGCACATCTATTATGGCAGCACGGATATCACGGAGCTGCGGGAAGAAAAGCTGGCTGATTTCCGAAAAGAAAATCTGGGGTTTGTATTTCAGGAATACAATCTGTTGGATACACTGACTATCGAGGAAAATATCATGCTGGCAATGACACTGCAGAAAAAAAGCAGGCAGGAGATCCGTGAGGAATGTGAGAAAATGCTGGCTCTTCTCGGCATTGCAGAAGTCCGGGACCAGTTTCCTTATCAGGTATCCGGGGGACAGAAACAGCGGTGCGCCTGCGCAAGGGCTCTGGTCAATCATCCCCAGCTTCTTCTGGCGGACGAACCGACGGGAGCCTTGGATTCCAGATCATCCCAGACGCTTTTAGAGACATTTACAGAAATGAACCGGGAGCTTTCTGCTACGATCTTCATGGTTACTCATGATGCGTTTTCCGCCAGCTACTGTTCCCGGATTTTGTTTTTAAAGGACGGACGTATTTTCCATGAGTTAGTCCGTGGGGACAAGGACAGGCGGGAATTCCTTGGGCAGATCTTGGATGTATTGTCTTTGACGGGAGGTGAGCTTTCCGATGCACGGTAAACTGGCCTTTCGTAACGTAAAACGCTCGGCAAAAGATTATCTGGTCTATTTCCTGACAATGACGTTTGTGACAGCGCTGATGTTTGCATTTGACACGGTGATTTTTTCAGAGGATCTGCAGGGGCGGGTCGGCGCAGTGAATCTGATGCAGATGCTGATTATACTGGCAACCGTTTTTATTGTTATAATTATTGCCTGGCTGATCAATTATATGGTGCGGTTCATGCTGCAAAAAAGAAGCCGCGAGTTCGGCACCTATCTGCTTCTTGGGATGAGGAAAAAAACGATCGCCCATTTGTATATGAGGGAAAACGCGGTTCTTGGCACAGGAGCCTTTTTATGCGGGATCGTGCTGGGAATCCTTCTGCAGCAAATATTACTGTCAATCCTTTACAGCATGCTTAAGGAGCAGTATCATCTGCAGGTGTTTCTGGATAAGCGCTGCATCGCGATGACGGCGTCCTGCTATGCCGGATGTTATATATTGGCGCTGCTGCGCTGCTCCCGGAAGTTCCGGAAAATGAATATCCGGGAATTGATGTATGCCGGACAGCAGAATGAGGAAATCAAAGAATCCCATGAGGAATGGAAAAAATGGCTGCTCCCGCTGTCTGTCTTATTTTTGTGCGCATTTGGAATCTGGCTGTTCTTTGGGAAACAATGGAACAGTGGGACGATCATATGCTATCTGGTGGGATTGGTACTGGTCGTTTATTTGTTTTTTATGGGGCTTTCTTCCTGGATCGTCTGTTATGTAAGGAGAAAAGGCCGTGCGGTATACAGAGGCGAAAACCTGTTCCTCTTGCGTCAGTTTTCTTCCAAGGTCAAAACCATGCAGTTTACCATGGGGACGCTGACTGCCCTTTTTACGATCGCGTTCCTGGGATGTACGGCGGCGGTCATGTTCAATGATTACCAGAACCAGATCTTGGAAGATAAGTTCCCTTTTGACGTACAGGTATTCAGTGAAAAGAAAGACGAGGATTTTGCAAAAGAGCTGGAAATCATCGGGCAGGAGGCCGAGATCAGAGAAGCCTGTCCGTATCACATTTTCCATAATGGGGAAAACCAGGTGAATGTGTGGATGTACACCCATTTACAGGCGTTCGGGGAGATGTTCCGCAATGCGGACGGCACTCCGGCGCTGGATGAGATCAGGGGATCAAGCGGAGAGGGAAACTGGTATGGGACATATGATACATATATGGGCCTGTCCGTGTACAATCATCTGCGTGGGATGCTTGGGTATGCGACGGTTTCTTTAAACGAGGGGGAATATCTGATCCATATAAAGGAAAGGATCTACCGGAAAACAGGGGATTTTTCCAAAGAACTCTCCATACAGGGTAGAGAAGGGGAACTTCGCTGCGCAGGGTATCGGACAGAGGCATTTTCTCTGGACGGGCACAATGGAGCGGATTATGTGATCGTGGTCCCGGACAGCGAGACAGATGAGATGGAAGTGTTCTATTCGGAACTTGCAGTTGATATCGAAGGAGAGGCACCCGAGGATCTGGGCGCACTTCTGGATGGCCTGGCAGAGCTGTCTGAAGAAGAGATGCTGGATATGGCAGGGCACGCGGAAATACAGGACGGCCGGACGGGCAGCGGAACAGATACCATGGTAGTTTATTATTCAAAGTATCTGGTCCGTGACAATCTTATCCCAGAGGTGAAATATATGCTGTCTTCACTGATATTCCCTCTATTTTATATCGGGCTTGTGTTCCTGTGCGTGGCACTGACCGTGCTGTCCGTACAGCAGCTCAGTGATTCCGCAAAATATAAATTCCGGTACGGCGTGCTACAGAAGATCGGGATGAAAAAAAGAGAGATCACCGGCGTAGTGGGGAAACAGTTAGTAATGTATTTTTTGTGCCCTGCGCTGTTTGCGGCGGTCATCAGCGGGATCGTGGCGCTGTATATCAGCGTGCAGTTTGTGGATGCTACCGGGGTCAAGACTTCTGCATTTCTCTATTTTGGAGTCACCTGCGGGCTGTTTTTCGGGATCTATGCCATTTATTTTACGGCAACCTATATCGGGTTTGTGAGGAATGTGGAGGAATAGGTGATGATTCCTGTTTCTTTCTTTAGAAGGAAGGAGGGCGTTTCCAATGTATGTTACACACTCTGATTTGATCAATGCCAGACAAGGATAAAACTTCACCGGTAAAATTTTTGTTTTGCGAGAAAGAAATGTATCTTGCAATTAAAATTAGCACATGCTATAATGCCATCAGGCAAAAAGTAATGATGAGTCCATTTGGACGAAAGAACGAATCCCCCGACCGTAATGGCGTACAGTCGAGGGATTCTTCTTTTCTTTTTATAGTGGCAAAGCACCCACCAGGCTATCTGTCGTCCTTATCATGTCTGTCAAGCCATTTGCTGATGAGGTGGCAAACCACACCTGCTGCGACAGTCACTAGAAAAGTAATGATGATTTCCATTTGAACACCTCCTCCCGTTGCCGGGGGTAGGTTGGACAACATAAAAATTATAACATATCAATTGATATGTTTCTATGTTTTCTTAAAGGACATGTAAGAAAAGGACTTGACTTCTATACACGGCATATGTTACAATTTCCGTGCGAATGGAAGAAGGTCTTTTTTTTATGCCTAAAATTGATGGCTTCGCAACCATCAGCAACAAGTAGTGAAGTAAATGCGTGTCCTTTGGAAATGCCCCTGTACCTGTCTTTGCAGGCGGAATTTCGAGGATGCCTATAACAAAAAGCGAGGTGGAAGTTGTGCGCACAAGAATCACATTGGAATGTACGGAATGCAAGAACCGTAATTACAACATGACCAAAGACAAAAAAACTCATCCGGAACGTATGGAGACCAAGAAGTACTGCAAGTTCTGCAGATCACACACACTGCACAAAGAGACGAAATAGTCATTTGAGAGGATGTGGATGATATGAGCGGAAAATCAGAAAAAACGCAGAAGAAAAGCTGGTTCAAAGGACTTCAGGCAGAATTCAGGAAGGTGGTCTGGCCGGATAAGAATGCGCTTGTCAGGCAGACAACAGCAGTCGTGTCAGTTTCTGTTTTACTGGGAGTGATCATTACGATCATCGACGCGATCATGAAATATGGGATCGATCTTTTGGTAAGGTAGGAAACTGCAGCAGAAAGGTGATTTTATGTCAGAGGCAAGATGGTATGTAGTCCATACCTATTCCGGGTATGAGAACAAAGTAAAAGCAAACATTGACAAAACAATCGAAAACCGCCATCTGGAAGACCAGATCCTGGAGGTCCGGGTTCCTCTGGAAGAAGTGGTAGAACAGAAGAACGGCGTTCAGAAGGTCAGCATGAAAAAGCTGTTTCCGGGCTATGTCATGATCCATATGTTTATGAATGACGATACATGGTATGTAGTCCGCAACACAAGAGGCGTGACCGGATTCGTCGGCCCGGGTTCCAAGCCGGTTCCTCTGGAGGAAGATGAGATGGAGAGGTTCGGCATCCGCCAGGAGATCAAGGTCAACTACGCAGAAGGCGATACAGTGGTTGTCTTAAGCGGTGCATGGGAAGGTACGGTAGGCGTTGTACAGACCGTGAATGACCAGAAAGAGAGCCTGTCGATCAATGTAGAACTGTTCGGCCGTGAGACACCGGTTGAACTGAGCTTTTCAGAAGTCAAGAAGATGGATTAAGAAGTGGGAGGGATTTGATCCCGCGAATACCACAAGGAGGTAATGAAAAATGGCAAAAAAAGTAGAAGGTTATATTAAGTTACAGATTCCGGCCGGCAAGGCAACTCCGGCACCACCGGTAGGCCCTGCACTTGGACAGCATGGTGTCAACATTGTTGAATTTACAAAGCAGTTCAACGCAAGGACAGCAGACCAGGGTGACCTGGTGATCCCGGTTGTCATCACGGTTTACAGTGACAGAAGTTTCAGCTTCGTTACGAAGACTCCTCCGGCAGCAGTCCTGATCAAGAAAGCATGCAACATCAAATCTGGTTCCGGCGTTCCGAACAAGACAAAGGTTGCAAAGATCACGAAAGCCCAGGTAGAAGAGATTGCAAAGACCAAGATGCCAGATTTAAATGCAGCATCTTTGGAGGCAGCGATGAGCATGGTAGAAGGAACCTGCCGTTCTATGGGGGTTACCGTAGAAGGGTAAGCAGATTCTGAGACAGGAGTAACGAAGAGGAAAGCAGTGGGAGGGGTTAGAGTCCCGCGAATACCACAAGGAGGTTATTTAGAATGAAACGAGGAAAGAAATATATCGAAGCTGCAAAACAAATCGAGAGAGGAAACCTTTACGACAAGGCAGAGGCGATCTCTTTAGTAAAAAAGGCAGCAGTAGCAAAATTTGATGAGACAATCGAAGCTCATATCAGGACCGGATGCGACGGCCGTCATGCTGACCAGCAGATCCGTGGCGCGGTCGTACTGCCTCATGGAACGGGTAAGACAGTCCGTATCCTTGTATTTGCAAAGGATGCAAAGGCAGACGAAGCTCAGGCAGCAGGCGCTGATTTTGTCGGCGGGCAGGAACTGGTTCCGAAGATCCAGAACGAAGGCTGGCTTGACTTTGACGTAGTAGTTGCTACACCGGATATGATGGGTGTTGTCGGACGTCTTGGACGTGTACTTGGACCAAAGGGACTTATGCCGAACCCGAAAGCCGGTACAGTTACTATGGACGTGACAAAGGCGATCAACGATATCAAAGCCGGTAAGATTGAGTACAGATTGGACAAGACAAACATTATCCATGTGCCGATCGGTAAGGCTTCCTTTACCGAAGAACAGTTAGCGGACAACTTCCAGACGCTTGTTGATGCAATCATTAAAGCAAGACCGGCAGCAGTAAAAGGACAGTTCTTGAAGAGTGTGACGATTACTTCCACAATGGGACCTGGCATCAAGATCAATCCGATGCGTCTGCAGTAAGAAGCAGCGGTGAAATCTTTGTGCAGGCATCACAGGAAATATCCTGTAGGGTCTGACGGAGATATTTTGGTTTTGGTGAAGTCTTGTAATGAACATTGCATAGAAGATCAAAGATAGATTAGGTTACAATTTATAAGAGAAAAATAAAAAGGCGCTTTTGCTTTGTGCTCCCTTTCTATAACGGGGCATAGGGCAGGGCGCTTTTTATTTTCGCGAAGCAATGAACTATTGCTCCCAAACTGCTCTCCATGCCGGAACGGTATGAGCCGTAGACAAGCTGGAGGATGCTGCTTATGGAGTTTATATGCAAATACCGGATATTACCGCTGCAAAGATTCGCGTCCATACTACAGCGGTACAGTTATCAGATTTTTTTTGTGATAGGATATTGACAAAATTCAATCATTGATGTAAAGTAATGATAGAAAAAAATAAAAACCAAATCATTACTTTTGCGGAGGAATTGATATTGAGGATAGAAGCAAAAGATATTGAACGGTATCTTTCTGAAATGAAAGAGGCAGTTAAAAATAATAGATATAGAATTGACAAAAATTCAAGCCGCCAGGATAATATTGATCTGTTTTTGAAATATGTGATCAATGAAGCCAAGGCAAGAGAAATAATACTTAGTTTAACATCTGCTGACTTTTCACATATTTTACAAAATGAACATAAGGGATATGAGCATGAACAGCTCTATGTTTTTGGCAGGGATGTGACTCTTTTGGAAAGGAGTGGGGCAGGAAAAAGAACGGTTTCACTGTATATAAAGTTTAACAAATTGGAAAGTAATTTTGTTATCGTGATTTCATTCCATGAACAGAAGTATCCGCTTACATACTATTTTAAATGATCTGGTGAGTAAATAATGGAGGTGTCCATCATGTCAGAGAAGAGAAGAAAAGATTTCTGTATAGAATGCAGGAAGGAAACGGAATATGTCCTGCAGAAGAAAAACATTAGAAAGACTGTAAGAGATAAGGAATACCAGTTTACAATAACAGCGGCAGTATGTGCTGAATGCGGAGAGGAAATGAGTATTCCAGGGCTGATCGACGAGAATGTTCGGGAAATTGATGAACAGTACAGGCATGCTGAGGGAATTGTTTCTGTGGAGGACATTGCGAATTTGATGAAAATTTATAAGATTGGAAAGGCGCCGCTGTCGCTTTGCCTTGGCTTTGGGGAAGTAACGATCCCAAGATATCTGGAAGGACAGATACCATCCAAAGAGTATTCCGATATCATACGGTTCGCGCTTACCTCCCCACCCTATATGAAGAAAAAGCTGGCTGAAAACAGAGAAAAACTTACGGATGCCGCATATAAAAAAGCCATGGATGCCGCGGTGAGCCTGGAAAAACTTTTTTCCGTATCTGAAAATATACTCAGAGTCATTGCCTATATATTTGAAAAATTGGAAGAAGTGACCCCGCTGATGCTGCAGAAACTGCTGTACTTCAATCAGGGTATCTACTCCGCTTTGTATGGAAAGGCATTTTTTGAGGAAGACTGCAGGGCATGGATCCATGGGCCAGTCTATCCGGAGGTTTATAACCTATTCAGAGATTTTAAGTATAATCCAATCGATGATGCACGTTTCGCCCTCCTGGAAGGAATTGCAGAGGAATTAGGGGATGATGAGAAAAAAGTGGCTGATCTGGTTGTAAATACTTTTGGGATATATGGGGGCAAGGCTCTCGAAAAGATTACCCATAATGAAAAGCCATGGAAGGATGCACGTCAGGGTTACGGCGATCATATCCCGTCAAATGAAATAGTATGCAAGGACGATATCAGGAGATATTTCAAAAGCGTAAATGAAGTATATGGGATTGATTCAGAGGAAGGCATCAGGAACTATATCCATGATATGCTAAAAAGAGCATGATAAAAAAGAAGATTGGCGTTCGGATCAGGAACGGTACAGGAAAGCCCGGAAGAGTGGAATCATTCTTCCGGGCTTTTTTAGTCCTGTGAAAATAAGTCTTTGGAGAAAACCTGCCTTAACGGAAAACCGCCTTAATCGAAGAGCGGAAACGACTTTTAAAATTGAAAATGGCCATGTGCTACCATCTTTATAGTTCATAAAAAATGATGAAAAAGGAGAGAAGCATATGGATAAGAAGATACGGGATCTATAAAACCTGTACCGGATAATATCGCCACTCCATTAGAAGACGCTACAATGGCGTATTTAATTTCAGAACTTGGACAGGGGCATAAGATTATCGTCGAGGTTGACGCGGTTTGGGAGTAAAAAAACAGCGCTCTCCAGAACAACGCAGTGGACATCAAAGGGAAACGAAAGGAACTGGAAAAGTTGAAGAATGACGTACAGCACGGCAGCATGCTCAACACTCTCTTGACAACGGTGGAAGGCATCGGGCTGAGAGTGCTGGGCATCGGCTTGCCGGATATTGTCCTGTGTTGGCACAATTAGGGAAAATTATATATTTTCCTTGCTTTTGTTCGTCCCGTGGAATATAATGTGTTAGGAAAGAAGAGGTAATCGATATGGGATATATGACAGCAAGCCAGGCAGCAAAAAAATGGAATATTTCACAGAGGAGAGTTCAAATTCTATGCTCAGAGGGACGCATAAAAGGAACATTCAAGCTGGGTGAGGCATGGGCAATACCGGAAGATGCAGAAAAACCAGATGATAACAGAAAGGCAAAAAAGCATAATGAAGAATAGTTTGAATGTAATAGATTTGTTTTGTGGATGTGGTGGTCTGTCATATGGTTTTGAAAAGGCAGGATATCACGTTCTTCTCGGTATTGATAATGATGAAAAAGCCTTGGAAACATTTGAATTGAATCATAAAGATTCACGTTCCATCTGTGGCGATATAACACAAATAACCTATAAAAATGATATTAAACCGCTAATAGATGGAAAAACGATAGATGTGATCATCGGCGGACCGCCTTGTCAGGGAATGTCACTTTCGGGGCCGAGAAGATTTGATGATCCAAGAAATAAATTATATTTATCATATATCAGACTCGTAGAGGAAATCCAGCCGAAAGCATTTGTTATAGAAAATGTTCCTGGATTGGTCGGTTTGTTTGACGGACAGATTAAAGACAGCATTATTCATAAATTTACAGACATGGGATATGATATTCAATATAAAATATTGTGTGCTTCTGATTATAGAGTTCCTCAAAATAGAAAAAGAGTAGTGTTTGTAGGAATAAGAGAGGGAAACTTTGAGTATCCGCCGATAAATGAAGATAAAGTAAGCTGTCAGATGGCTTTGTCAGATCTTCCTGCATTAGAAGATGAGCTTGGCTGTGAAGAAGCTGAGTACATAATGGAACCGCAAAATGAATACCAGAAATTGATGCGTCAAAATTCGAATGTTGTAAAAAATCATGTGGCAGCCAATCATTCTGATAAGGTAAAAAAGATTATTTCATTGGTTCCTGATGGTGGAAACTATAAAGATCTGCCGGAGGAATATAGAAAAAGCAGGAATTTTCATGTTGCATGGACACGATTTGCAAGTGACAAACCCGCACCGACGATTGATACTGGCCACAGGCATCATTTTCATTATAAGTATAATCGTGTTCCTACTGTAAGGGAGTGCGCAAGATTACAGTCGTTTCCAGATGATTTTATTTTTCTGGGCAATAAAACCCAACAGTTCAGGCAGGTTGGAAATGCGGTACCTCCGTTAATGGCAGAGTGTATTGCCGGGCAGTTGAAAAAAGCATTAGGAGATGGAGAAAATGGCTGAATATCAAATACCGGAACAGTACTATTTCAGATTGCACCATATCAGACCAAGATTTAAAGGTGATATTGAAAATGTTCTGATTTATGTGGCTGAGGAAATAACAAGAGTTGGAGAAAAAACGACAAATGAGTTTGTGGAGGCTGTTAATGCGGCATTGTTCCGTTATCCGGGAAATGCACATAGAAAGTTAAAAACAATTAATAACTGGCGGACAGAAATTTCAGCTTTGTTTGGGTTTATAGAACATACAGATACAACGGACAAGCCGGGGAGAAGGGCGGTTGAACTGGCGGAAAATCAGGATTTGGTAGAGTGTTTCAAAGTTTTCTTGTATAATTTCCAGTATCCGGGAGCGCATATTAAACCCAAAGAAGTTTTGGAACAGATTAGACAGGGAGTTCATTTTAAACCTGCGCAGTATATTTTGAAACTACTCCGATATGCCAATAGAGAAGGAGGCAATTCCATCGGCATTACAAAACCAGAAGTGTGTCACTGTATTTTTAATGATCTGCGTGTTACCAGAGATCAGGAAAGTGTCGAACAGGCTTGGGACAGAATAGCATACAACCGCAGGCAGAGAGTGGTATACGATGAAACAGGTGATGTAATCCGATATGCAGGTGATATTATAGATTACATGGAAATCGCTAATCTTTTGAAGACGTATGACAGCCGGACATATTATCTGAATACGCTTGAGGAAGAGTCTATTGTAAAATTCTGCGAATCTGGGGAGTGGTTTGGCGAATATGATACAATGACTGCCAATCGAAGCGGCAGTATGAAAGAAGTAAAAGACTGCATCAGCGGGTGGTTCTCCTATGTGAACCGCCGCTTGGAAGATACAGACTTCTCAACGGATATTCTTGCATATATTGCAGGTGATTCGGACGAATTGGAGATGTTAAAGGAAAATGCCCAAAATGCGGAAATGGCAGGAATGTCTGATTTTGTGCAGAGGGACAATGTAATAGAAAAACGGATTGCTGCTTCTTATGATATGTTTACTACGAAAGATATCGGCGATATAGGAGAAAGCCTGGTACATGGTCATGAGTGTATGAGAATAAAACTTGGAGGACGGGAAGATTTAATCCATTTAATAAAAAGGATACCAACGCAGTTTGCAGTGGGATATGACATTAGTTCTGTGGAGCTTGACGAGCGTAAAAGATATATTGAAGTAAAAACAACTATTAGTTCAAAACCATTACATTTTAACAGGATTCATCTGACTAAAAATGAATGGAATACAGCAAGCAGTATACATGATAGGTATTATGTGTATCGTCTGCTGCTTAGTAAATCAGAAAGAAAGTTGTTTTTATTGCAAGACCCTGTTGGTCTATATAAAAGTGACCAAATTGAAATGGTGCCGTCTGATGGGGCGGACATAACATTTGACCCGAAAAAAGTTGGTGAGTTTGAGGAGCTGCTGACATGGAAAAATTAAGAGTTGCATCATTATTCTGCGGATGTGGAGGTACAGATGTAGGTTTGCTGGGAAATTTTGATTTTTTAGGAAAGCATTATGATTCTAACAGCATGGAGATTGTTTATGCAAATGATATTGATGATAATGCCTGTAATATTTTTAAAGAGAATTTTAAAATTACGCCAGATAGCAGGGATATAAGAGAAGTCAAATCAGAGGAGCTTCCAGAATTTGATATTCTGACAGGAGGATTTCCCTGCCAGTCGTTTTCTATCATTGCCCAGAATCCCAAAAGGCTTGGCGTGAAGGACGAAAGGGGAAAATTGTTTTTTGAAATGTGTAGAATTTTGAGGGAACGGCAGCCGAAATGTTTTATTGCAGAAAATGTAAAAGGGATATTAACAGCGAATAAAAGGAGTGCATTTCCGCTGATCATAAAAGAATTTGAAGACAGTGGATATGATGTGCAGTACAGGGTTCTAAATTCCGCTGATTATGGAGTACCACAGAAAAGGGAACGTGTAATTATTGTGGGTTTCAGAAAAGACCTGCATATTCTGTTCAAATTTCCCGATGTAGAAATAGAGAGTGAGGACGGATATGTACCATTGAAGAAAGTAATAGAGGATGATGTTGATGAAAAATATTATTTTAGTGACAGGGCTGTGGCTGGAATGATGAAAAAGCGTGAAAGCATGAATAAGGGACGGGCGCAGGACATCAATAAACCTTGCAATACTGTTGGGGCTCATTTGGCAAAAGTATCTCTTAACAGTACAGATCCAGTTCTGATGCAGGGCAGCCGTTATCGGCGGTTTACTCCAAGGGAAGTGGCACGAATACAATCATTTCCAGATGAGTTCGAACTTGTTGGAAGTGAAGCGGCACAGTACAGGGCATTAGGAAATGCTATTCCGCCTGTAATGTTTTGGTATGTGGCAAGGGCGGTAAAAGAGGGATTACAGGAATGTTAATATGGCGGATAATTTGACTAAAGAACAGCGGCATAAAAATATGTCACATATTAAAAGCAGGGATACTTCAATAGAGGTCAAGCTGCGGAAAGAGTTGTGGAAAAAAGGATATAGATACCGTAAAAACTATAATAAAATTCCAGGTAAACCTGATATTGCGATTACAAAATATAAGATTGC
>CAJUTU010000045.1 GCA_910589385.1 uncultured Lachnospiraceae bacterium | reverse complement strand
AACTGGCAAGACTGTATCCGGTTATACTTTAAAAACTAACCGGATACAGTACTAGACATGATCCGAATACACTTTATTCTTTTGCACGGCGTTCTTCAAGTTCCTTCGTGATCTGCGCCTTTAATTCACTGGTGATCGGATACAGCATCATAATCCCCGCTGTGATCACTGCCAGAGCCGCAGGCGCCAGATAACGTGCCGCGCTCAGCCCGGTAATGACTGCCGCGGACTGCACTGCTTCTCCGGCAACATAACCTGTCATTCCAAGAACGAATCCGCCGATGGCTCCTGACAATGCCTGACCTGCTTTTATTGCGAAGCTCTGTAAGGAGAAGGCCGTACCATCGCAGCGCACGCCGTATTTCCATTCGGCCCAGTCTGAACAATCCACAATATACGTGGACAGCAGCACATTTGGCAGCCCACAGCAGATCCCCTGCAGGACGCTGACAGCCGCATATGCGTAAAAATTACTGGAAGCCAGGAAAAATCCGAGCACACCAAGAATAAAATATGCCGCGAATCCAACAATGATCGTCTTTTTTCCGCCCAGCTTTTTCGCTACCGCGGGAGCGATAAAAATACCGATAAATGACGCAAGCGTGGGAATCATTAATCCGATTCCGATCAGCTCTGGAGCTCCCAGATTATACATGATAAAATAGGTACCCACCGCGGACGGCATATTCATAAAAATATACATCACAGCCATGCAGATGATCAGCACCATCAAAGGCCGGTTGATGATCAGGGACTTTATCATATCTTTTAAGGAGGCCGCGTTTGATTCTGTGTTATACTGCTCTTTTGTGCTGAAGAAGCAGATCAGGGCAAACAGATACGAGATCACACATAACACGATCATCAGATTGCGGAACCCGGCTGCCTGGCTTCCATTTCCCAATATAGATACCAGCGGCAATGTAGCATATACCATAACCAGATATCCTGCGGTGCTTACATTTCTCAGCAGAGAAATCATCTGGTTGCGGTCATTTTCTGACCTTGTCAGAGTGGAAAGCAGTCCCCACATCGGAACGTCATATGCTGTAAAAGCCATACCTGTTCCAATATAGGTCACATAGGCCCATATCAATTTTCCCGTCGGCGCCAGATTGGGAACCGTAAATGTAAGGATCGCGAATATGTATAATGGGATCGGCGCAATCAGGATATAAGGACGGTATCTTCCCCACTTTGTTTTTGTCTTGTCAACGATCACACCCATCATAGGATCATTGATCGCGTCCCATATCCGAGCCACAAAGAGCAGGAGTCCCGCGGCGGTTCCGCTGATTCCAAAGACATCCGTGTAAAAAAACATCAGGTAGCTTCCCCAGATCGGTGAGATCAGATCCTTTGCCAGCGTTCCCAGGCTGTATCCGATTTTATTTTTTAACTTTAATTCCATTGTATTCCCTCCTTAGTCTAAAAAATCCCATTCCCATGTTCCCGAGCCGGTCTCCACTGCCTGTCCGTCCGGCAGATGGATGACCGCGCCTGTATTTGCCGGAACCGTAACTTTCAGCGAGATCCCGGTTTTGCTTTTCTTCCAGGATGACTCCACGTATCCGTAAGGTGTGATCAGCGACCCTTTGACGTACTCCAGTCCGCAGTCATACAAAGGTGCAATACGGATCTTGCGGTATCCGGCTTCCTCCGCGTTCAATCCGGCAAGTCTGCGGTACATCCAGTCCCCGACGCAGCCGTATGCGTAATGGTTGTAAGAATATTTTCCAATATCTCCATTTTCAGAGGTTGCCCCCCAGGACTCCCATATAGACGTAGCCCCTTTTTCTACTTCATACAGCCAGCTAGGACATTTTTTCTGATACAGCAGATGATAAGCCTCTTCTCTATGTCCATTGTCCGTCAGTACATCCAGCAGAAACGGAACAGACAAAAATCCGGTATCCAGGCAGCCGCCGTTTTCTTTGATCTTTTCCAACAGCCTGTCCATCACCTTTGACCTCAGCCCACCGCTGACCAGGTCATTTTCCAGTGCCAACACATACGCGCCCTGCATATCTGTAGAAATATGGCCGTTTTCGTCAATATATTCTTCTTCGAAGGCCTTCCGGATCTTTTCGTTTAATCCGGTATAGAAGCTTACGTCTTCCGGATAGTCCAATACGGCGGCAATTTTACCCATAAGACGTGTACTGAACGCATAGTAAGCCGGGGCAACGATATCTTTTGTGGCATAAGCCGTGTTGATCATTGCCATATCATCCGTGGTATTGAGCACCATACTCGGGACAAGCCAGTCACCGTAATGGAAGCCCGTGTTCCAGAGGTATTTCTGACGCTGCTTCCGCTCTTCGTCAAACGCTTCATATCCCTCCGGCATTTCTGTCTCTGCACAGCGCTGCACATACTGCATCCATTTTCTCATGGCAGGATAGTTTTCTTCCAGAACCTCCCTGTTTCCGTATGCCCTGTAGAGATACCAGGGCAGCGCCACGATCACGTCCCCCCATCCGCAGGAGGTGTCCGTTCCGTAATACAGATTCATTTTCCTATAGCAGTCAAGAAACGGCACCACGGTCGGGATTTCGCCGTTTTCTTCCTGCTCTGCCCGGCAGTTTCTAAGCCACCTGGTCAAAAATTCCTCCTCGTCCCTCAGGAAACACATCGTAGGCGAATAGACCGTCACATCCCCTGTCCATCCTGCTTTTTCCCTTTGCGGGCAATCTGTGGGGATCGCAACCGTATTTGCCGCCTGGCTCCACCAGATATTTTCCTGTAGGCGATTGATCTGTGGGTCTGACGTTTCAAAGGAGCCGATATCTTCCACATCCGTTGATACCACATGTGCCATAAAATCTGCCGCCGCCGGAGTCCCGGGCCAGCCGCTCAGGCGCACATACCGGAAACCGTGATAGGTAAAGACCGGCCGGTAGGTCTGCTTTCCGTCTTTGGTGATATAAATATCCATCTGGTCTTTATTTTTCCCCATGATATTTTTATAAAAGCATCCCGCCTGATCTACCACTTCCGCATGCTCCATGCGGATCACCGTGTCTGCCGGCGCTTCTACGGTAAACGACATAAATCCCGCGATGTTCTGACCCAGGTCTATGATCGTATCCCCATTGGGATCGGTATAAATCTTTTGGGGAGTAAAGCTTTTAATCACCCGCACCGGTTTCCCATACTGCGCGGTAAGATGATCCACAGGGAAATCTCTTTTGATCACTTTTTTCCATTGGGAATCGTCATAATCCGGGGTATCCCAGCCCTCATTCTCTTTTCTGGCGTCATACTTTTCACCTACAAACAGATCTGCCGCCAAAAGGGGGCCTGTTGAGGATACCGCGTTGTCAGACAGCACATACTCTATCTCTCCGTCTTCATATTCGATCTGACCCTCCATGAGGAACGCGGTTTTATCGCCGTACTGGCAGGCATCCCCCATACATCCGACACGCCCGGTCCACCAGCCGTCTCCCAGTTTCACGGAAATGACATTCTTTCCTTCATGAATACAATCTGTCACATCGTAAATCTGGTACTGCAGTATTTTTTGATAAGATGAAATTTCCGGGGCGAACAGGCGGTCATCCACCGAGTCCCCATTTACGGACAATTCATATACCCCGTGGGCTGTCGCACAGACCAGCGCACGTTTTACCTTCTTTTCCGCTGTAAAGGGGATCCGCAGATACTGTACCGGCTGAAATCCTTCATATTCATCCAGGCCGCGGATCTGCTGTGAGACCCCCATGGTTGCTTCCACGTCGTTAAAATCGCCTTGTTTTCCAAACGCGGGTTCCTGCTCCGGCTCTGCCCAGGAAGCACGCCACGGCAGCTGAAGCCTGCCTGTCATAAATTCCGATTCTGCGTCTGCTGTTTCTCCCTGGTTGTCCCAGACAGTCACCTTCCACCGGTATGTGGTCAATGCTTCTAATTCCGGACCTTCATATACATGTGAAATACTTTGTTCCGTGCATTGTTTTGTGCTGTCCCAGAGAAGCTCCCCGTCTTTGTGCAATTCGAGACGGCAGGCTGTCTGTGTCACATTCTTCCGGTCACTGGCCAGCGTCCAGGAAAATACAGGATGCTGTGTTTCAATCCCCCGGGGTGTTTCCAGATGTTCGCACTTTAGTCGTTCGACTCTTAACATTTTTACTTCATCCCTTCTTTTCTTTTTGTTAAAATAAGCATGTTTTACTTTAACTTATACAAAAAGTATAGTATAATAATTTCAGGGAAAACAGAGATTTTCTTGTTAATAATAAGCATTTTCTTGTCTGTACTTTTTCATACAGCATAAGCATTTTCTTGCACTTTTTATATTACTGGAAGGATGAGACATATGAGATTTGAAAATTTCCATTTGTATATCACAGACTTTTCAAAGCATTCCTGGGAACATGTTCTTGCAGGCAATGCGGAGGACGCAGTTTCTATGGAGGTTACCAACGCTTCCGATTTTATCCAAAATGCATCGTACAACCTGGACGGGATCGGCTGGTCAGCAATAAACAAACCCTTATCACCCTATGCGAAAGAACATTTTCTGTATATCCAGAGTTTTACATACTATGAAGTCCAGACCTATTTTACAAAACGGAAATATCTGGATTCATACCAGTTAAAATATACCTATGAGGGAGAGGGAGAGTTATTCTATGAGGGAAAGACATACACACTGGGGCCGCAGCAGGGATATGTCATCGACTGCCGAAGGCCTCATGAGTACCATCTGAAAAGGGGGCCCTGGAATCATTGTGAGATTCATTTTTCCGGTTCCCCGTTTTCTTATATCTATGATCAGTTTTTAAAAGATGAGATCGTAAGCTTTGAAATTTCTGAAAATAATTTTCAGATAGAACTGGAGAAGCTGCTTACGCTGCATGAATCTCTTCTTCCATACAGAGAATTGCAGATATCCCACCAACTGGAGCACATTCTTCTGATGATCCTGTGCCACTCCGAAAGTTATCAGCGCACAGTTTATAACATCCCGGAAAATCTGCATTATCTTCTGTCCTATATGGATCAGCATTATATGCAGCCTCTGACATTGGATTATCTGGCGGAATTTTCCGGCATTAATAAATATTATCTTTGCAAGCTGTTTCAAAAACACCTTGGACTTTCCCCAAAAGAATATCTGCTCCTGCTCCGGATCGAAGGCGCGAAAAAATTACTGTTGAATACGACCCTTCCGGCAAATAAGATCGGAGCTATGGTTGGGATCACAGATGAGAATTATTTTTACCGTCTTTTTAAAAGTAAGGTTGGGATGTCAGCCAATGAATTCCGTAGAAAGTGAACGGTGTCTGCTTTTAAAGAATGAATGACTTTTCTATTTATCCCGCGTTGCTGCCCGCCTTGCTTCATGATCTTTAACCAACAAACATACTTTTTTGTATCTTTATTATAAATAATATGCGGCCTGTCCATCATTTGTTTTGGATGCAGTCCGGATTCCTCATCCTCCAGATCTGGCTCAATGATCAATCCTTTATCTTCCCAATTGTACAGATCTGTCGAGACGTAGCAGCGCACACCCCAATGCCAGCAGGCTCCGTCTCCAATAGTCTTTTCCTTGTTCTCCCTATACCAATAATAAACACCGTCAATATACATAACAGAACCGCCGTGTGCCTGAATACGCTTTCCATTTGTGTCCAGCTATACCTGTCCCGGTCTGATTGAATGATATATATCCATTCCTCACTTTCCTATACTCTAAAAAGACATGAATTATTTGATGCCGTTCGTTAGCGCAATCCTTTTTCATACTTCAAGTTCCCGCCGTATTTATCTGTACGGTGATTAAATGCTTTAAAAAGCATAGTATGGGGCAGATAATTATGTCCACAGTGAAACTCCAACACATCATAGCCTGCCTTTACAGAACGAGCCGCTGCCTCTCCAAACCATTGAATGACCATCTCCAGTTCCTGTGCCGTTATAGCAGGTATCGTCCCATCATTTTCTCTTTTCGCCGTAGGCGGAATAAAAATCGCGCTATTTTTTCCATCATATCCATCCGGAAGATAAATACGGCATTTAGGGTCGGAACCAGCTCCTGCTCCTGACGCCCAAAGTTGTATCGTACACTTTCCTCCTGCCACATGGATTGCATCTGTGAATTTTTTATGCCCCGGAACAAATCGATCAGCCGAAATTCCTGGCTGTCTGGCATGTGTTGCATCCGGACATACGGGTGTACATTCCATAAAGTTTAATCCAAATCCTCCTAAGGCTCTTGCTATTTGATAATCTATCAGCTGCTGTGTTATATAACTGTCCTCATCTGCAAAATGTGTCCCCATTGCCGGCATAACGATACGGTTTCCAAGTGTTAAGCCTCTTATTTTTATCGACGAAAATAGATTTTCAAACATTTGACACCTCTCTGTTTTCTATAATTTGTTACAAATTTCCATCATGATCTACAACAATGCACTGACCGTTAACAGCAATAGATTATCGCTTGCAAGAAACAGGGCAACTTGTGCAACCTGCTCTGGTGTGCAATATTCCGTGCTTTCACAAAAATGCTTTGTTGTAGCTGCAACAGTATGCGGATCCTGTTCTTTCCATGTTCCAGAGCGGAACAGCCTGCTCACTGTCAGAACAGAGGAAGAGTATGTATTTGAAATCGTGTGCCGCAGGCAGCGGAAAGAAGGATGGATGGACGACCGCAAACTGAATTTTTTGTAAAATCTATTTCCTCTGGGAAGTGATTGCGGTATAATGGAGCCATTGACAAATCGTTAAGTTGATGGAGGAATTATCGAAATGACCGAAAAAGAAAAAATGCTTGCTGGAATGTTGTATGACCCATCTGATTCAGAGCTGACGGAATTACTTATAAAAGCAAGAAAACTAGCCAGACAATATAACCAAATTGATGAAGATGAGTCAGAAAAACGTATGGATATTCTTCGGGAGTTGCTTCCTAATACTCCTAATTTGCCAGGTCTTCAGGCACCTGTTTATTTTGATTATGGTTGCAATACATACTTTGGTAAGTTTTGCGGAACGAATTTTAACTTCACCTGTCTGGATGTATGCCCGGTACATATTGGTGATAACGTGATGATTGGACCAAATGTTACCTTAGCAACTCCAATGCATCCGCTTTTACCAGAAGAACGAAATGTAAGGCAACGAGAAGATGGAAGTTATTATAATCTGGAATATGCTAAACCGATTACCATAGGAAATGACTGTTGGTTAGCAGCTAATGTTATTGTCTGCGGTGGTGTAACTATTGGAGAAGGAAGTGTAATTGGTGCAGGAAGTGTTGTTACAAGAAGTATCCCTCCACATAGTTTGGCGGCAGGGAATCCTTGTCGAGTGATTCGTGAATTAACTGAAGCTGATAGAATGAAGTAAATATGATTCGTGAGGATGCTTTCAGTCACATTGAAAGAGTGAAAGTACGCAAGAATTTGAAAAATTTCCAGCTGTGCGGTTGCGTTAGCAGACGTAAGAGTGCGTCAGCACGATTTTTGTGAATGGATAAGTGGGTTGGATGCTCCTTGGAGCATCCAACCACACAGCTGGAAAAATTTTCATTAACAAAATGATAAGTGGTTTTCCATAATATGTTGTGGTTTTCTGTTCTTTTTGCTTATAAAATGAAATCACACCAACGAAAGGAGCAGGATGTATGGAAATAGGAGAATGTATTAAAAAACTTCGTCAGTACAAAAGAATGACACAAGAAGAAATGGCAGAATTGCTGAAAGTTTCAGTGCAAACAGTATCGAGGTGGGAAAATAACCTTAATTATCCTGACCTTATTATGTTGCCGGAGTTAGCATCTCTATTTCATGTAACAACCGACTACCTGTTGGGAGTGAAAGGAGAACCTAAAATGGCAAAATTACTTATGACAAAAGAGACTTTTCAAGTGAGTTCCCGTACAGAAGCAGAAAACATGGTACGAGATTTCCAAAACGCAGTATTTCCTAGTACTGTATCCGGTTATACTTTAAAAACTAACCGGATACAGTACTAGGTTGGGAAAAAATTCTTTCAGGGAATGGCTGGGCAGGGTTACGCTCTCCTCAAGGTTGGATTTTTGCGTTTCAGGAAATTGAAGAATATGTAGCACCAGTATGGCCATGGCAGAAAGATAAACAACAACAAATGGCACACATTGATTTTCTGGTTGATGACTTGGAAAAAGGTGTTTTACATGCTTTAGAATGTGGGGCAACGAAATCTGAAATTCAGTATTATGACACTTCAACAGTTATGTTTGATCCAGAAGGTCATCCGTTTTGTTTAAGTACAGTCAAACAATAAAATCCTATACTTATTTTGAGGTATATGATTTGTTAGAAAAGAAACTGTGGGAAGACAGTGTCTTTTTTTCATAAGTCTACATTCCGCATATAGAGACAAATTATTTCTGCCAGACAACATTTGTACCCCTGTTGTCTGGCAGATACGCACTGACTTTCCTTATTCTATTGTCTCAATAGAATCCACGATACTCATTTTCGCAATCCGCCTCAATGGTATACACGTTGCAATCAGGCAGGCAAGCACAGACATTACGGCAGCCTCTGCCATGGAAACTGCAGGAATTGAAACAAGCTGGATGGTATCCGTACGCGCGGCTTCCACAAAAATAGTACAGATATAACCCGTCACACATCCGATAACGGCAGCAATGATTCCATAATATGCCCCTTCCCACAGGAAGGTCTGATAAAGCACCTCATGACTCATACCGATCGCCCTCTGCATCCCAATCTCCGTTACCCGTGTATGGATATTCGTATAGACCGTATTCACAATATTCAAAAGGCCGATCAACCCGACAAAAAGGATCAATCCCCATGCCAGCATCCGTATCTGTTCATAGCTTTCCGCCAGCTGACGGTCCGTATCTTCATAGGAAAGATATGTGGTACCCGGAATTTCCCGGCAAAGCGCTTCTACCGCCATGTCAAACTGCTCCCTGTCCGCCTCCCTTTTCAAAACAGGACATATCTCCTGATATTCTTTTCTCCCTGTTAGTTCCGGGTAAAGCCGGTCAGACACAATTACCTGGATTCCGTTCGTGAACCCCTGATTCCCCACACTGGCAAATCCGTCTGTCCCGTCAAATGCCTCTATCACCGGCAGCTCTATTCCCTTTATAGAAACCGTTTCGCCTGCCCGGAATTCCGAATGCTCTAACTCTTTCCCTTCATAAACAATGGGGAACGGATTCTTTATAATGCAGCCTTCTCCTGCGTTAAGGCTCTTCATATCTTCTTTTGAAATTCTCCCCTGGGTATAATAATCCATATATGCTTCATTGAGGCCGACAACCTGGAGAGTTTCCCCCGGCTTTAATTCAAATCCCGGCGACATGCCGGAAATCAGTTCTTCCGTATCATAAAGGGAAAACTGAATGGCTGCTGCCGAATCCACCGCTTCGTTCCCCAGTAAGTTCTCTAAATCCGCACTGGTAAAGCCTGCCGTCTCATTTATAATGGAGTAATCCCCCAGCCGCATTTCTTCCATTAACTCCGCGGCATTTAAAAGGGCCGTAAAACTCCGCAGGGCAACAAATACAGTAATACTCATCACAAGGGACAAAATGGTGATAGCCGTCCGGCCACGGCTGCGTTTCAGGTTCAGCCGGGCATAATATGCCGCGAAGTTTCGAATCTTTTTTGTTCTGCGGTTCCTGCGCCTGATTTTTGTGTCCCTTCCGGACATGGCCACAGTCGGCGCCACTTTTCCGGCATACCGGACAGCCGGAACAGCCGCGGCAAATGCAAAGAACAGGGTAAAAAGCGCCCCCACAGCGAGGAACAACGGTTTTCCAGAACTGTTCTCCTGTATCAGTTCCTGTAATCCTGCCGCATCCTGCACCATGAAAATCTCTGGAGATACAAATCCTGTCGCCATCGAAAAGATCGTTTTTGCCGATAAAAACCCAATCAGCATCCCGATTGGAATCCCAATCAGGCATAGAAACAGAATCTGTAAGGAAACAATCCCGTAAAGCTGCCCTTTCTCACCTCCAATGGCCCGCAGCACCCCGTATTCTTTCATACGTTTCGATACTGAAATCTTCAGCACATTGTAAATCACAAGGCCCGATGCCAAAAGAACGAGACCGCCGACCATAATACCGGCCAGTTGAAGAAACGAAACATCCATTCCACTCTCCCCGTTTTCTTCCGTATCATCATACGGAATTCCTGCAGCAGACAGATAAACTATGTTATAAGTCACATCCAGATCCGGAATCTGCAATCTTTCCGCCACATCCTCTACTGTACTCTGCATACTTTTTTTATCTGCCGTCCGAAAATCCACTACATAATACACCTGCCCGGACGGGAACAATCTTTCTGCCGTCCCCTCTCCTACTATCCCTGGAAGCATGCCGTAAGTATACGCCACATAATTACTCTTCGTAATTCCTGTCAGGATAAATTCCTCCGTATAATCCACTGCGGGCAGAATCCCATGCCGCCATGCTTTCGAAGCCGTCAGGGAAATCTTATCCCCGACTTTTCCCTGAAAGCCAAGAAATTTTAGCACATCCTCTGACAGCGCAATCTCCATCGGGCGCTCTGGAAGCCGTCCTTCCAAGAGTTCTGTAAAAGCCGGATACATCTCATAACTATGATCCAAATATTCTACAAGGCTAAGTCTAAGCTGGCTGCTCAGCTCTATCGTCCCCAGGTCAATCGCCGCGCCAATATAGGAAAAACGGGAATCAGATTTTATTGCGGCAAGCTGTTCTTCTGTGAGCTGCACAAAGGAACCGTACTTTTCCCCTGCAAGGGCAATTGCCTGTTGTTCCTTCATTGCATTTAAAATGCCAATGGACTGCCCGATTACAGTTGTTATGATCGTAGAGAGAATCACAGCAATCAGGATTAATATGGAAGTAACTTTCTGGGCAAGCAGTTCTTTCCACGCCAAAACACGATATGATTTCATGCTGCCACCTCCGAGAGAATACCATCTACGATTACAAACTGCCTGTCAGCCATCTTTGCAATCCGGTTATCATGGGTAATGACCACCAGTGTCTTATCCATCTTTCTTTGGACGTTCTTAAGGAGTTCCATGACCTCGCTCCCGCTTTTGCTGTCAAGATTCCCTGTCGGCTCGTCTGCAAAAATGATGTCAGGCTGCGCCGCCAGGGCGCGGGCAATGGCAACACGCTGCTGCTGCCCTCCTGAAAGCTCATGGGGAAGATGAGCCAGGCGTTCCTGAATTCCAAGCAGTCCCGTAAGCTGGTCCAGATAGGTCTCTTCCGGCTGCTTCTTATCCAGAAGAATCGGCATGATAATATTTTCCCTTGCCGTCAGGACAGGCAAGAGATTAAACTGCTGAAAAATAAAGCCAATCCGTCTGCGTCGGAACGCAGAAAGTTCCTTATCATGAAAGCTATAAATATCCTTTCCATCATAAGTCAGGCTTCCAGACGTAGGCCGATCCAATCCTGACAGCAAATGTAACAATGTACTCTTCCCACTGCCGGAAGGCCCTATTATTGAAATAAAATCTCCCTGTCCAATCTTAAGTCCTGCCTTATCAAGCGCTACTACACGGTTCTCGCCACTGGCATAAATCTTCGATAGTTCTTTTGCTTCAATAACCATAAAAACACTCTCCTTATCAATGATAAGATGAGTATAATGGACAATTCTCAAGAAACGCTCAAGATTATGAAATGAATAAAGTCAATTTATCCGAAATATTGCCGTTGCAGATGCCCCGCCGCCTGCCGGATTCTTTAATTCCAGTGAGCCTCTATGTTTCAGGCATAGTATCCGGGCGCTGTATAATCCCATCCCAAAATGCTCCGTCTCCTCACTCATCTTGCCAAAAGGCCTGGGGCCATCCCGAAGCAGCTTTTCCGGATAGCCAGGTCCATCATCTGCTACCGTCAGAAGAAGGCAGCCTTCCCGAGTCTCCAGATAAACAGCCAGGTTATTCTGGGCAAACCGGGCCCCATTTCTGATCAGGTTCTCAGCAACATTTAAAAATATTCCATGATCCAGCTTCACGTGCCCTGTCTCCGGTACAATTACCGACGTTTCCATTGCTGGCGCCAAAAATTTCACCGTATCCAATAATTCTGCATGAAGCTGGGAATATGCACATTCCCTTTCTTGGACCGGAAGCTGCTCCAATCTCTGGATTCCACTCATTGCCTCCACATAGTTCTCAATGCGAAGCACATAATCCTCCAATCTTTCAAAAGCTTGTCCGTCCTCTTTGCCTTGCCGTATAAGCTTAATGGTTCCCTTTAATACGGTAACCGGATTGCGCAGGTCATGGGAAAATGCCGCATTCAACCGCTTCCTCTCCTCTGCCTGCTCCCATAACTCCTGATTTGCCTTAAGAAGCTCTGCACGCATAGTCTCAAAACCTCTGCAGATCTGTCCCAGTTCATCTTTTGAAACCTCTGGAACTGAAAAATCCAGATCATGGTTCAGGATACGTTCCGTCCCCTTTTGTAAAACAGCGATCGGCATCTTCAGCTTTATGTGGTAAAACAAAACCCCTGCTGCTCCCAATCCTCCGGCCGGGAGCAGGATACAGGCCAATAGCTGAAGCACATCTATTATCTTTAAAATCCCTTGCTGGTCTTTTGTCGGCCCCTCCAGCATTATCGTTGTTCCATCCGACCGGATCTCGATTCCTCCGGCAGGATAACTGTCACGGATATTTCCACAGAATACGAGGAGCAGCAAGAGAATCAACAGAGAAACCATGATACAACAGACCGACAACACAAAAAATGCTTTTTTTAAATCCATATTTTTCAGGCGTTCCATTTATATCCACACCCCCAAACAGTTTCAATATAACTGTGAAATGTATATCCGGCCAGTTTTGCCCGGATCTTTCGGATGTGCTCCATCACCGTGCCACTGTTTCCGTCACCGTCAATTCCCCATATTGCTTCATAGATCCGTTCCCGGTCAAAAACCTGCCCTGCATTCATAGAAAGAAGTTCCAAAATGTCAAACTCTCTTTTTGTCAGCGAAACTGGCTGTCCACTTACTGATACGGCTCGGTTTCCATAGTCAATGGCCAGCTCACCAAAAAAGCGGACGGTCCGATTCTCCATCGAACGCTGTTCCCTCCGCAGGTGCGCCGCAACCCGTGCCCCAAGCTCATCTAAGTCAAAAGGCTTTACAATATAATCATCTGCCCCTGCCCGAAAACCTATGATCTTATCAACTGATTCAACGCGTGCCGTAAGAAACAGAATCGGACTCGAAACAAACTGCCGAATCTTCTTGCAGACCTCCAGACCATCCATCTCCGGCATGTTGATATCCAAAAGAATCAAGTCCGGCTTCCCTGTCAGCTTTTGGAGCGCTTCCCTGCCACTATAAGCTGTAAGCACATCATATTCTGACGCAAAATAGCTTTTTATCATATCAGTAATTCCAGGTTCGTCATCTACAATCAAAAGAGTATACCGCCGCATCCATCTATCCTCCACACATTTAATAAACCCATTATAACCAATAAATTCCAAGAAATGCTCAAGAAGTGACATGCAGCTGTTATTTTTATGGGTAATATCTGCTGCAAGGCATTTTCTATACACTTTATACATTCTCATACTTGCCGGACAAAGCTATATTCTCTTAAGCAGTATGCCATGAAGGAAATAGTTAAAAGTGAGATGATTTATATGTGGATATATGATAGAATTATTATCAGTAATAAAGCTTGTATCATACTCAAACCACCCAAATCATATACTATAAATGATTAAATCCCGAAAAATGCACGAAAACAAAGCATTCCCTCTTTGCGCAAAAGATATTGTATAAACTTAAGGAGATTCTCATGAATAACACCAAAACTATTGATGAAGATCACAAACTTAATAAGCATATTATATATGAGGAACACTATGAATCCTGCAAAATAAAATTAAGTGAATTGACACTGAAATCCGACAAGGTATCGTTTTTACGCGGCATCACCTTTATCATTGCAGGACTGCTTCTGTTCTTCGGATATCAGCAGAAAAAAACTGCCCTCCTCATAGCTGCCCTTGGATTCGGATTTGCCTTTCTCATGCTAATCCGCTATCACGGCAAGCTGGAAGAAGAACAGGCATGCCTGAAAGATTCCCAGTCTGTCCTCAAAGACTACATAGCGCGCTTTAATGATGGTTGGAAAAGCTTCCCTATGGACGGAACGCGTTATTTAAGTGATAACATTTTAGAAACCAGAGACTTGGATCTGTTTGGAAAAAGCTCCCTCTATCAATACATCTGTACGGCAAGCACAATCTGGGGACAGGATCAGCTTGCCCTCTGGCTGAGCCTGCCGGACAAAGGTTTTGCAAAGGATTCTGCCTTACAGATCTCCCATGAGATCCAAAGCCGTCAGCAGGCAGCCTCCGAGTTGTCCCAAAAGTCTAAATTCTGCATGGAGCTTGAAACTGGCGCAAGGCGCCTAAGAAACATCGAGTATGATAAATCCAGAGAAATACTGGACAACTTCTTTCATGCCCTGAAAACAAGAAACAATATTCCTATGGTTTGCCGGATACTCCTTAAATTGTTCCCCATCCTTACACTAAGCCTTTTATTTTTTGCCTTGTTGGGAATCCACAGGCATCTGACAATGCCCCTTTTTTTCCTCCTGGCATTTGCCCAATTGATGTCTGCCTTCCTTGGATTTTACTGGAACAATAAGATATTATCCCCTATCTATCAGATGAACAAAACAATCACCCCCTACCGGAAATTATTTCAGCTTTTGGAACAGGAATCCTTTGATAGTTCCTATCTTAGGACTTTGCAGAAGACATTGTTGAAAAATGGCACTGCTTCTGCTGCCTTAAAAGAGTTGGAGTCACTTGCAGACTCTGTATGCTCACGCCACAACATCTATGCCTTCCTGCTCTATAACAGCCTGTTTTTGCATGATTATTATTGCGTGGAATGCTATGAAAAATGGAAAGATAACTATAGAGACATCCTGGAGGCCTGGCTTAAGGCAGTGGGGAATGTAGAAGCTTTAATAAGCCTAAGCGTAATCTCCCATACCCGAAAGATCCACTGCTTACCTGAGATCAAGGATTCCAAACGTCCCATACTATCGGCTTCTGATATCCGACATCCACTATTAAAAGAGCCATCGGCAGTGGGAAATGATATTAACCTGACCCATCACACATGCATCATAACAGGCTCCAACATGTCCGGGAAAACAACCTTTTTGCGCAGCATAGGCATCAATTTAGCCCTTGCATATGCTGGTGGATTCTGCACTGCGTCAGGCCTGCATGTCTCTCTTATGGAATTATGCACCTCCATCCGCACAGAGGATAACGTGAATGAGGGCATCTCCACGTTTTATGCTGAACTGCTGCGCATCAAGCAAATGATTGAAGTCAGCAGGAAACAAATCCCCATGATTTCCCTAATCGATGAAATCTATAAAGGGACAAATTCAAAAGACAGGATCTTTGCCGCCAAAGAAACCATACGAAATCTTTCAAAGCCTAATGCCTTCACAATGATCACTACCCATGACTTTGAGCTGTGTGATTTGGAAAATGATTTAAACATAGATGCAAAAAATTATCATTTTACAGAAAATTATGAAAAAAACAAGATCCTCTTTGATTACAAATTAAAGAACGGACGCTGCACCACCACAAATGCGCGGTATCTGCTGCGCATGGCTGGAATCCTTAAGTAAAAACTTTTGAAGGGTCTGTAAAAAATCAGCCAAATTACCTCACTCCCGAATCATGTTCTCACGGAATGCGCAGTTTGGCGCATTCCTGGGCCGTGTTCAATATGTATACCAGATAGGAAAGATTAGCACCTTCCCAAAATACAGGGAACATCACTATGCCGGATATTTATTTCAGGAAATTATAAGCGGCTTTGAACCCGCCTGCTTACTCGTTTGAACCGATAACTAAGATGAGCAGCCAGACTCCGCCTTTTTCTTTTCCCATACATTGGAAAATGCAAGAGAACATCCAGACAGAGCAGCAGCATCAGTACTCCTGCAACAATCTCAGCCCAAAGGATCCGTCGCCAAAGGACCAACATCTTCTGCCAGACAAAAAACTCCTGATGTATGGCAAGACTCCTGATCTGATCTGCCTTATCTTCAAAAAGCCGGCTGAAAAATTCAAAATCCGACCAGTAAGTAGGCAGATAATCACTGCCCGGATTCGCCGCATTAACTCCTGCTATCAGAATCATAACAGCTGCCGCCAGACAAAATGGCAGTACACACTGTCTGCCTATCTCCGCTATACGAAATTCCTTTTGAGGCTGCACTCTCTTTTTTGTCTTTCTTCGTATTTTCTTTGCCGCTGCAAAACCCATTATCGCCAGCGAAACCGCCAGAATGATAAAATACAGCAGGCATGCCAACACATAATACAACTGACCGTCAATCTGCTGACCGTCCGTATTTCCTAAGAACGCTTCTATCATGCTGACGGCCTGATTCGTTGACTGCTCCGGTTCCTTTTTTCGGATTACAATTCCATCAAATGCCTGCTCTTCCTCTGACGGTATCACGCAGATGGAAGCATCCCCCTTCAGCACCCCGACAATCTGCCAGGTCTTTTCATCCATCCTGACTTCCAGCCCCAGCACATTATCCGAGCCAAATAACTGCCGGACCGTATCCTGATCAAGCAGACAGACGTTCCGTTCCCCTTCTGTAAAATATCTTCCGGCAGCCAATTCCTTCCCAAAGATGGCGGCCGGCTGTCCTTTTATCTGATAGCAGGACACTTTCTGGTCGTGCCCGGTGTCCTCGGACAACGCCTTGAAATCACCACACGCTTTCCAGACTGCCCCTTCTGAAAATATCTCACTGTCTTCACTTTTTTTCCACTGATCATAGGCTGTTTCTGTCACAGCGCCTGCCGGATAAGATAAGGAAATCATATCTGCCTGTTCCTTTAGCTGCAGGAATCCGTTTATCGTCCAGACATTTACCATAATAAATACCAACAGCAATACCGGAATTCTGATCTTCTGCCATCTAATTTTCATTCTCTCACCTATGCCTGTTTCCATACAAAATGCATTAATCTCGTTCTCATTTCTTTCATAGATAATTATCAGCCGCATATCGATTCTTACTCTTTCAGTCTCACCCGGTCTCCCTCTACCACATACTTCTCAGAAGACACAATCACCTGATCCGTGTTCGTTAGCGTGGAGGTGATTGCCGCACTTTTCGCATCTTTCTCTAGCACAGTAACCGGGACACGTTTTGCAGTCTGCAGCGTGCCAAGCATACGCTCTTCCTCGGAGATAATCAGACAGTAAGCTTCATTTGCATCTTCCCGTAGTGCGCTAAGCGGAATAATCTGGTCATACTCCTTTTCCGATGATGTGTCTATGCTCCAGGTAAACTGTTCCCCGCCCCCCACATTCGTATTCTCCGGCAGCGGCGCCCGCCAGAACATCTGCATGGAGGAAGATGTATCGCCGCCAGCCGCATTATCCCCGCTGCCTGCCCCGGCTGTTTCACCGGTCTCCATTCCTATGGATTCAATCTTTACAGTTTTTTTCTTCCCTGCGGCAAGCTGGACTCCCACTTCGGCGCCAGTTTTTAATTTTTCTTTATCTTCTTCCCTGACCATACCCTTTAGCTGGAATCCTCCGCTGCCAGTCACAAAAACTTCCGAACCGGTAGTAACTGCTCCAACCTGCACACCCACCTGCAATACGATACAATCCGAAACTGCGCAGATCTTTCCTTCTGCTGCCTGATAAGACTGAAGACGTTCCAGTTCTTTCCTCGCCTGATCAACCTGTACCTGCGCTGCTTCCGCTCCCAAAAGTGCTGCCTGGGCCGCATTTGCCGCATTTGTATTCTGGGCTGCGTCCTCCTGTCTTGCCAGTTCATAGGCATTCTGCGCCTGATTTACCGCCTGCTGGGCAGCCTGCACACCAGCATTTGCCTCCTGAAGTGCAGTCTCCAGTTCCTGCTGCTTCGACATTCTGATATCATCCGCGTCACCATCTTCCCCGTCCGGCACAGCCGAATTGATAAACTGGTTGTAGGCTGCCTCCGCTTCCGCTGCTTTCTGCTGGGCTGTCTGAAGCTCAAGCTGCGCCTCGGAAAGCGTCTGGCCTGCCCCGGCTGTTGCAGGAACCCTCGCCGGTTCCCTCGCAGATACCTGCTGCTGTGATACCTGCAGCTCCAACTGGTTCAGCTCAGCCTGTTTCTTATCAATTGACTGCTGCAGATACTCCTTACGGAACTGAACCAGACGCTCCCCGGCTTTTACTGTACTGCCCGGCTCTGCTACCCATTCTACCTGCTGGTCAGGCCATAAAAATATCTGATCCTGCTGTACTGTCACCACAGTACCGCTCCCATCGTAAGAATAGGACAGCTTTCCGCGTCCCACTTTCTCCACTCCTACCTGAGCCACCAGCATAGAGGCAGCTGCTCTGGAAATCACTCCGCCGACCGCCATAATGACCAGAAATCCGGCGATAATCCGTATCATCCATTTTTGATTTATTTTTTTTTCCTGTCCACTTCGTCAATCCTTCCATAATTAGTGTCTTGTCTTCATCGATAAGGAATCCTAAACAAGCGAACCCATTGGCATCCCTGTAAAAAGGGCTAAGCCTTCACTCCGGATGCCACGATTCCCTGTTCCAGGCTGTCCTGGCCATAGAAGAACAAGAGCAGCGCCGGGAGTAATGTTACGATGGATGCTGCAAATGCTGCCGCAATCTCCGTATTTACCATCTGCGGCAGATACAGTGACAGGGGCCATAACGCCTCTGTCTTAAGGTATGTCATTGGCTGCTCAATTGCATTCCAATATTCCAGGAATCCCAGTATCAGAATAGAGAAAATACCGGGCATCCCCAGCGGTATTCCCATATATACGAATATCCTCAGGTCTCCGGCTCCGTCAATCCTTGCCGCCTCCAACAGTTCCCTTGGAATACCGGCAAATGTCTTCTGCAGGATAAATACCGGCAGTGTGGAGAAGATCCCCGGCAGGATCACCGCGGCACGGGTGTCCATTAAATCCATCGTATTCAGAACCAGATACCCCGATACCATTGTTACCTGAAACGGCAGGATCATCAGAAGCATATACAGAAACCACAACACCTTCTTCCCCGGAAAACGGAACTGGGCAAACGCCCATGCCGCAGGTACCGCCGCAAGGAGCTGACCTGCCAGCACCAGAACAGTCTGTATCATAGAATTCCAGAACGCGGTAAAATACTCCGGTGAATCCAGTAAAAGGCGTACATAAGCGCGCAGAGTCGGATACATGGGAAAAATTCGCAGCTTTGCATTTTCCCCATAGTCTGCAAGCACCGCGCCGCATGTCTCCAGAAGCTCCTGTCTTCCCATCAAAGAATTTGCAGTAAGCATAAAGAGCGGAAACACCATAACCGCAAGGACAATCAGAAGGAAAAGCCTTAGCGCCCACTGCGCCAGCACTTTATAGCCTCCGTTCTTCAATTTTATTTGTATGATTTTTCCACCATTCTTCCGCACCCAGTATCCCTCCTGTCAGAATGACTAACATCACCGCAGCAGCCGTCATCTTCTGGATATCCAGATTCACAAACCAGTTGTTAAAGAGATGCTGCAGCATATAAATACTTTCATGCGGGTAATCTCCCGCCAACAGATACGCCTCCCGGAATACCCGGAATGCATTAACAAACGAAAGAAGCCCCGTTACAAATGTCGTTTCTTTTAGCTGCGGCAGGGTAATATACCAGAAACAGGCCCATTCTCCCGCCCCCTGCACCCTTGCCGCCTCATATTGCTCCTCTGGGATTGCACCAAGACCCGCAAGCCAGAGTATCATGTCATAGCCAAGATTTTTCCATATATAACATGCAACCAGTATCCAGAATGCCGAGTCTGACGCAAGCCAGTCACGCCCTGTGATCCCGAATACTCCTACAAGCTGCCCGAGCCATCCCTTTTCGTCAAATACCATCTGAAAGAAAACCACCACAGATGCCGCCGGAATCGCCATCGGAAGAAGAAACCCTGTTTTCATCCATCTCTGAAACTTTGTCACATGGCCCACTAAAACCGCCGTTCCAAGCGACAGAACCAGAAGCAGGGGCAGGCAGACCGCCATGAATCTTGCCGTATTCCCTGCCGCCAGGCGGAATGCTTCATTCTCCATCACCATCCGGTAATTCTCCATGCCGACAAATCCACTGCCTACTGCCTGCTGGAAAGATCTTTTGACAACATCCAGAAACGGAATCAGCACAAAGCCTCCTGTTCCCAGGAGGCTTGGGAGCAGGAACAGATATCCGTTCCTGACCTCCCTGCCCCATCCTGCAGACATCTTCTTATTCCGCAAGATACGTATCCACTTTCTGTGCGATGTTTTTCGCTGCCGTTTTTGCATCAATACTTCCTCCCAGACATTCATCTGCCTCTGTCTGATAAATATTCCAGATGACACAGTCCTGTGTAGCCGGCTTTTCTAATGTACGGCATATGGTAATCAGGCCATCGACCTCCTCCTCTGTCGGGTAGCTTACATCCAGCACAATCTCTTCCTCACCTTCAAACTTCCAGCTTGACATGGTCACAAGTCCTGTTGCATATTCACTTGCCAGTTCCTCCTTGAGGATCCCCATTCCAGATTCCAATACTGACAGCCCGTCACCCACTGGCTTGCCCTGTACTTCCGGCGAAAACAAATACTTCACGAATTCCTCTGCTATTTCCTTTTGTTTTGTGTCTTTATTAATTCCTACAATTCCTTTCGGTATATAAAGCCCCTCCAATGTATCCGGTGAAAGGCCCATCTGACGCATAAGCGTATATGGGGTCATCATATCCGTCACACTCGCAATCTTACTCGTGGCGACACTATCCGGATGATTGATAATTGCAGCGCTTCCTCCATTGCTGAACATATCCTGCTGGAAGATCTTTGCTGCTGTTCCCATATCCATCTGTGCTGACCCGTCCTCGTCGAATACTTCCGCCCGTGCATTTGCCGCAATCTTTACTTCAATCTCCAGCAGGTCTGCCAGCTTCTCCTGGTCAACCTTGCCATCCTTTTTGATAATCTCATCCTGATACATCTGAAATAAGAAATCACGGATATAATCTCTCTGTGCAATTCCAAAAATGCTTGCCTCCGGATGTTCTTCCAAGTAGGATTTCAGACTGTCAAGGGATGACAGCGCTCCCTTTGTATTTTCATCCCCATATATAACCGGCACGCTGAATTTCACCGGCATCCCATATATCTTCCCATCTTTTTGCGCTGTGCTTTTCAGTATCGACTCCAGATACGACTCCTGCGCCATCAGCCCGTCTGCCAGGTCTGTCAGGTCAGCCAGGATTCCCTTCTCAATATATGACTCTGCCGAGAGTCCGTCTAACAGAAGCACATCCGCCCCGTTTCCTCCAAGCAGCTCTGTGTTCAGAGTACGGATATCGTCCATCGTAATCCCTTCCTCTTTTCCCGAAGTCAGGAACTCTACTTTAACATCCGGATGTGTTTTCTGGAATCCGAGAAGCGCATCCTCTACTGTCGCATTTGCTGAAAGGCCGAATACTCTCAGCGTGTTCTCAGGGACTGCCATTGCCTCAGCGTCATATGTATAATGCATAAGGCTCCATGTTGACGCCTTTGGCTGGCTGTAAAGGACATAAAAATCATCCTCCTGCCCTTTTATGATTCCGGTTATACGGTTCAAAGAAGAACCCATTGACGCCATTGTGCCATCCAGGATTACTTCCCCAACCTCATTGCCCAATACCATCCGCATGATGCCTTCCCCGGAAATGATGTGCCAGTTTTCTTCATCACCGCACATCATGATCCCTTCCTGCTGGTCTATCTTCATAGTTCCCTTCTCTGCGGCTTCCGAATCATAGATTGTAATGACACCATCCTCCGTATTCGCTGCCATATCCCCATTCTCTGCCGCAAAAAGCATCCTCTGTTCACTGGAATTCCCTTCTACACTGTTAATCTCCTGCATGACTTCCATAGTAGATGCGTCGATCACTACCACCTTTGACTGGTACAGATCGCTCAGCCAGTAATTTCCTGCACCGTCAATCTGAAGATTAGTCACTGCGGGGTATCCGATATCGCCCTGCTGGCTAAGATAAGGAATGGTCTGTTCTGCTCCCGTCTGTCCGTCCTCACTTCTTGCGATATGCGTAAGCATCTCTTCATCTGTACCTCTTGCAACCTGTATCCCTTCCTTTGTTTCCTGTATCTCCTGCAGATGGAAATTCTGGCCGTCATAAAGCTGGGTTATCCAGTCCAGCTGGGCCAGTTCCCAATCCCCTTCCTTATACTCATAACGGAATACCTGCCCCCCTTCCGCCTGTGAGAATAAGACCGGATTTCCGTCTTTTGATTTCACCATATTCAGGATTTTTTCACCATCCTGTATAGGCAGCTCTATATCCGCTTCCACATAACGGCCTTTTACAGAAGTATTCTCTTTATTCTGCTCCTCCGTTTTTCCCTTGCCACAGCCGGATAATAAACCTACCGCCAGTACGGCAGATAGTAAAAGTGCCGCCAGACGCCTTACGTATTTTTCATGCTTTCTCATTTTCATTCACATAAGTCTCCCTTCATACATGTTTCACAGCATATGAAAACCTACACGCCATCCTTGCAGAAAGCAAGCAGGTCATAAATGCTATCTACCACTATACACATTTTTCCTCAAAAAGACTTCCAAGAACAAAACAACTTTTTCATCCTTTGTTAAGGTTTTTTTGAGGTTCCCATCTGTACATATAAAAGACAACCTTTACTCATTTTTAAGACTAAAAGCAGCTACTTCCCGGTGTTTTGCATATTAAAAGGTCATGCTTTTTGAGCATGACCTTTTGACACTTGTATCATCTCATATATTTATTTTATCAGAAAACATCTGCGTTCTTTGGGGAGCCAGGCAAATATTGCTACAGTGCATGGCATGGGATACCGATTGGAGGACAGCAATGTTTCCTAAGCTACAGAGAAAATTTGTATTGCTTTATACCTTAAGCATCGGGCTGATCATCACATTTATCCTGTCCATAACATTTCTTTTCTACTTTGCCTCACAGGAAAACCGCCAGGAATCGCTGTTTCAAAAACAGCTTTTCACACTGATATCCCAGCTTCAGAGTGACTCCAGGTTTACGGATTTGTTTCTGGCACAGTTGGAGCAGAAAAATCAGCTCATTATTCATATAGAAGAAAACGGCACGCCCTTTTTCTTTCCCGGTTCATACAGACCGGATACCGAACGGGAGACTCTTCTCGCGTATGCAGAGAAAGCCGCAAACAAGGAAGGCATTTTTACAGACTCCTACCCTATTTCCTCAAATATGCTGCAAACCTCCATATTCCAAATCAGCGGAGACAGGCGGGATGTCTACCTTGGGAATGTCCTTGTCCTCCTGACCCCGAACGGATATAAAAAGCTTACCCTGCTGCAGGATATCACTGACAGTAGGAAGAAAGCTATGGAAAACGGATATTTCTATCTGTTTATAGACCTGCTCGGAATCCTGCTTCTCTTTCTGAGCGGGCGTTGGTTCGTCCGCCGTTCCCTGCGGCCTCTGGAAGAAACATACCAACGGCAACAGGACTTTGTTGCCGCCGCTTCTCATGAGCTTCGTTCACCTATTGCAGTCATCCAAATGACTGCAGATGCCATCTCCTCCCAGTCAGCAGAGGATACTCGGCTGCTTTCTGTTATTAAAAGCGAGTGCCGCAGGGGAAGTACCCTAATTAAAAATCTTCTGCTCCTTGCGTCTGCCGAACAGAAGGAATGGGCTGTAAGGAAGCGGAAATTTGAAATAGACGAGCTTCTCCTAGACCTTTTAGAACTATATGAGCCGCTCTGCCATTCCAAAAGCGGAACCCTGCAATTACGGCTCCCGGAGGAACCACTCCCACAAGTATCAGCAGACCCTGAACTGTGCCGGCAGATCTTGACGATACTGCTTGATAACGCTATCGCATATTCTTTGACGCATCCTTCAAAGAATATCCTTCTGCAGGCTGAACACTGCCATCCCCATACCCTGATTTATGTCGTGGACCACGGCCCTGGAATCCCTGACGAGGAAAAAAAATTCATCTTTGACCGCTTTTATAAAAGTGATAAATCACGGAATAAAAAAGAGCATTTCGGACTTGGCCTGTCCATCGCCATTACCCTTGCAAAAATCCAGGGGATAAAGCTGGACGTGCAGGATACAGATGGCGGCGGAAGTACTTTTTATTTGGAATTGTAATCCAAAAAGATATCCTGCTATTGTAAAGGACCTACATGAATAGTAGAATTGTATTCAACTATTTAAGGGATAAATCCCACAAAAATGATGACAGGAGAACCTAAATTATGTCATACTGCAAAAAAACTACTATATTCGGGCTTATAATCACAGCAGCCGTGATATGTGTAACCATATTTATATTTTTTCCCAAAAAGTCAAAGGAAGATAGCAGCAATCCTGTCACTTCTGCAGATGACAAGAGGCATTCGTTTTCTTTTTCAGCTACCATTATAGAAATCGAAAAGCATTCCTTATTGATCGAACCTGTGAAAGGCTCTGCTGAATTATCATCCTCTGACCGAATTTCAATTCCTATAGAGTATATGCCGGACTCTTCCACTCCAGAGGCCGGAGATATAATCAGCATCCAGTATAACGGTGAAATTTTGGAATCCTATCCCGCACAACTGGGCGAAATATATGGCATACAGCTTATGGAAGTGAGCAGCGGAAAGCTCCGCTATCACAGCCATTGGTATAATAAAGAAGACCTATCCGCTGAAACCATAGAATGGCTTTCCTGGTACAATCGCCTGACCGAAGAAGAACAACTGGCCGTAAGCTATGTTCCGGCCGATCTGCTCGGGCTGGAAGGCCTGGCCAACGGCTCAGATATGGAAACGGAAACCACAGATGCAGATTAGATGCTTAACAGGCTATACATCTTCTGCAGATGAAAGGAGTAGAAAAATCATGGACTTTGACGCAGCTACTTTCGATCTGGATGGAACGCTTTTAAATTCAATGGATGTCTGGGAACAGATTGATATCCGTTTTCTCCGTAAAAGGAACCTTCCGGTTCCTGAAAATTACGTGACCGAAATATGTGCCCGCAGTTTCATAGAAGCCGCGCAGTACACAATTGACTTATTCGGGCTGTCCGAAAAAACAGAAGAGATTATACAGGAATGGAATGAGATGGCACTGTACGAATACTCCCACAATGTAAAGCTGTTACCCCATACACTGGACTATCTCCTGCGCTTAAAAGAACGCCATATCAAATTGGCGGTCGCCACAGGCCTGCCTGGAAAACTGTTCAAGCCCTGTCTTATAAACAATTCTGTCTGGGAGCTGTTTGAAGCAGTATGCTCGACCGACGAAACAGGACGCGGCAAAGAATATCCCGATGTATTCGAGTTGACTGCCAGAAAACTGGCTGTTTCCCCAAAGCGCTGCATTGTCTTTGATGATGTGCTTCCGGCTCTTAGGAGCGCAAAGCAGGTCGGCATGTTCGTATGCGGTGTATATGATAAATATTCAGCGCACCACCGTACAGAGATTGAACATATCTCCGACTGCTACATTCATGATTTCAAAACTGCACCTCTTCCATGTAAAACGAATACAGCTCCAATAAAATTATGGGATTTATACAATGCAGAGAGAACGAAGACTGGTGCAACCATCCAACGCGGCGCTAAAATACCTGCCGGAAGCTACCATCTGTCAGTCAGTATCTGGCTCATGAACAGACAGGGACAATACCTTTCTTTCTCAAAGGCATCCTGATAAAGCATTCCCCCTGTACTGGGAATGTACAGGCGGCTCTGTCCTTGCCGGAGAAAGCAGCCTGGAGGGCGCGGTACGTGAAGTCAGCGAAGAACTGGGGATTCTTCTTGATCCCAGCCAGGGAAAACGAATCTTGCAGACACGCCGCGACCATATGCAGGATTTTTATGATGTCTGGCTGTTCCATAACGATACTCCAGTAGAGCATCTCTATTTGCAGGAAAATGAAGTAACCGGCGCTGAATGGGTCAGTCCTGATAAGCTGCTCCATTTATACAAGAACCAAAAGCTGCATCCTCTGATAGATTACATTCATTTATTATGTTAACCAAAAGAAGGGCCAAGAGCCCTTCTTTTCACCATAATATTTTCTCTATTCTAATCAATTTTCTTCAAATTCTCATTTGAATTTCCACGTAAAACCTCTGTCCGCAACATTGTTTACTAGTTACAGGTAAACCTCCTTCCTACTTTTTATGTTTTCCCTCCTTTTCTCTGAAATCATGTAATGCAATACAAATCGCTTCTGTTTTCTTAAAACAAAAAAACTACACCAAAAAGCGAAGTTAATTCTGTTCAAAACTGCATCCAGCATAAGCTGTCCGCCATGATTAAAATATTGCATCTAATTAAAGTATAGCACGCAATCCCGTTGATTCGTACAGATTCCTCATACCATACCGGATCATTCTGTACCAATTTGAATCCATAATTAAATGGCTAGTGCTGCATCGAATAATAAGCAACTAGCCATTCAAAATCTCTTTTCATTACCCGATTACTTCCTGCTTAGAAAATATACTGCAGCTAATTCTATACATTATATAGACCCAAATTAGTGCAATCAAAGGAGATACGCATAAAATTGCAAAGACAAGCTGATCTGTAATTTCTACACCGAATAACATTAGTATTTCATACACAATAAAACATATTGCTAAAGGAACAGCAAAGGAAACCAATAATAACATACGCCCTTTCTCTGCACCAAACTTATAAACTAACGGAATAGACATACTTCCAAAAATAACCGAAACTATTAGCCCAACAAATGCCATAAAAAGCATTGTTACTATACTTTCCATACTCATCACCAGCTTACGCATGACCAATCCCCCTGACACGCCAAAGATGGTTCCCACGCAAACGCCGACTGTACAGAAAATAACAAGAACAATAAATTTTGCTTTAACTATATCTTTTTTGCATACTGGCATAATCAAGGCATATTTAGACCATTTGCAATTATCATCAAACGTAAATGTCGTCACGATCATCATACTGCATAAAACTCCAGCTGAAATAATATAACTCTCCACTCCCGACGACATAATCAAACCAACAGCAAACACCAGTAAAATCAGCAGCATGGACTTTGCATTGTGACCAATATTATACAAATCCTTTAATATAAGGCTCTTCATTTGGCTTATCCCCCTTTACATACATCAAAAGCATATCCTCTATCGTTATTGTATCTACTACAACATTTTTATATTTGTTTTTTGCCATTTCCTTATCGCCAACAAGTATATTCCATTGATTCCCTTCCCTGCGGTATGCGGTAGTGTCAAATTTACTACCTATTTTTTTGTTACAAACCTTATATTTTCAAGG
>CAJUTU010000044.1 GCA_910589385.1 uncultured Lachnospiraceae bacterium | reverse complement strand
CGATAACTGCGGCGAATTTTATGCGAGCTTATACCGCCGTGAATAATTCAGGCTATTGGATAAAAACAAACCGGTTTGGTACATATATATACTTGAATATCCAAATGGAGATGTAACTACCAGAAAAAGACTGCGAAACAGATTAAAAATGGAACTGCCCTTTTCTCTTCAGAAGAATATTGGAAATGGGAAAAGATTGATAGATCGGGTAGATGTTCTTTCGATAGATGAGTGGAATGCTGACAGTCAGTGTGGAAGTTTTCCAGTTAAACGAGTATTAGGATAGGTTGATTTTGGATATTGATTGGAATGGAAATGGTAGAATAAATAATAAACGGAGGTATGGAAATGACATATAAGGAGTTTATCAGCGGACTGCAAAAAAAGCTTGAGGAAAAGAAACAGGAACTGGGTTATAACAAAATGGCCGTCTTTGAGGATGGAGCCACATCGACTGATGCGAAAGAGCTTTCTATTATACGTGAAACAAATATCAAGTATCACAAAACGGAGTCGGATGTGCTGATTGGCGATTATATCATCCTGTACCAATATAAAGGCAAGAGAGAACAAATATGCAGATTTGATTGTGGGCAGTTGTACCGGAAGTATGAAGAAGGCAGTTGGGCGGCTGTGTGGGAACAGATTCTTTCTTCGATCGACGCCAGCAGAAAATTCATGGAACTGGGAATTATAGATCTGATCGAAAAAAACGAATATGGCCTGTTAAAAGACAAGCTTTTCATCCGTCCGCTGAATTTCAAGGACAATCGATATGAACTGAAAAACCATATTTACAGGCGCATCGGCGATATGGTGCTGGTGCTCTATATTCTTGCAAGCGATGAAAATGACGGCAAAAGACATGACGTATTGTCTGTTAAAGTACCTAAATCCTCAATGCAGGAATGGGGGATAGATGAAGAAGAAGTGTGGGAGAATGCGATGAGCAATACATATATCATGGCTCCGCCGCGTATATACTTAAAGCCGATGGACATAGTAGATCCACCTTATCACAGAGGTGCGTTTATGGCGTTGAACAGTGATATAACGTCACTTTCACCGCTTGCAGTGCCGACTGTGACAACGACAGCGCAGATAAACGGCGCAATTGCCATGTTTTATCCCGGAGTAATGAAGCGCATAGCAGAGCTTTTCGGGGACGATTATTATATAGCTTTCACGGGCACCAGCGAAGCCAGACTTCATAAAAAAGGCACGATACAACCACGAAATATACTTATGCGGATCAAGCAGATGAACAAAGCCTTCAATCCGTCAGAAATCTTGTCGAACAAGGTCTATTTGTACGAAACAGCGAATCAAGAGCTGAGGCAGCTGGAGCTTTAATGGATCCGGTAAAAGTTTGTGCCATTAGTAAGACATTGACAAGTATAACATAACAGCAGTTTACATGTTTCTGCCCATTGGAATTATAACATAGAGAAAAGCTAATTCGGGTTAATCAAAGAAAACGAGGGGTTCCGACGTTTCAATTACCGGACTTCTAAAAAAGTATATAAAGAGTTTATGCTGTAATTCTCTTTTTCTTAGAAATCAGGGGCTAAAATCGGTATTAACCGACAGCCCCCTTTTTGATACCTTTGTATGCGGAAAATCAGCTGCTGACAATTGCAAAAGTTATTATTTCTAGGCATGTAATGACAATTTTCTGTGGAAAGCGGCAAAATTTTGGCTTCGGTTTATCCAGGCCAAGGATACAAACTTTTTACTCTCAAGTAATATAATATAAAAATATGTAGCCTGGCAAAGTAAATTTTGATACAATATATTAAAATATGAAAATAAAAAATGGTGAAATCTTTAACCAGGGCATCAAGATCGGAGTTTACAATGAAAAAAAGGCTGAAAATAAGCAAAAAAGGCTCTTTGCTTATTTCTATTATATTAGTTTTTGGGATTTTAGGAGCAGTTGTATTTTCTGTCGCAAGGAAGACATCCGCAGAGATGTCCGCCTCAGCAATCAACAATCTAAGCGACAGCCTTGTTTTAGTGAAAGGTACAGTAGAGGCTATTTTAGTGAAAGAAGCAGAATTTCAAGAATTTATTGCACAGGAAATTGCCATATCCAAAGATCCCTATGAAATTGTGCGTTCTTATAAAGCAAACCAGACGATAGCCAAGGTATCTTTGATACTGGAGGGTGAAACAGAGGGGATTTCCAGCATGGGAGAAGTATTTTCGGAAAGCGCTCTGGACTTCTCCACGGGGAAAAAGGTAGGCGCCCTGCCGCTTTCCCAATCTTATTTGAACGACATGGGGACATGGGCATACACGATGAAATGCCCTGTGATGAAAAACGATAAAGAGATAGCCGCTCTTTATATTGAGTATACCTTTGATTCTTTTGAAAGGACATTTCCAGAGAATCTTTATGACGGAAGGGCTATGCTGTATATTATGGACAGTAAGAGTGAGCGGCTTGTATTAAAGCCTACAGGGATGGGCGAGCGAGATGCCGGACATCTGAACTTAGCGGATTTTTACCGTGCCAATAATATTATGGAAGATTCCATTCAGACAAAGGTTGCTGAAACCATCCGTGCCGGAGATAATATTATGTTCTATCATGACATCCGGAATAAAAACGCTCTGATTTATATGTGGGCGGTAAATGACGGAGCATATTACTTGATCGGATATGTGCCGATTGAAGCCATACAGCAGGAAGGGCGTTCTGTAAACCAGAATATCCTTACCGTTGTGCTTGTCATGCTCATCGCCTTCTTCCTGTGTTGTATCCTGTACTATATTAGCCAGAAACAACAGGAAACGATACGGAAGGAACGGGAGACGGAGAGGGAGATCCATAATAAACAATTAGCAGAAGCGCTGCAGGCGGCACAGATTGCAAGTAATTCTAAGACGACCTTCCTCTCAAATATGTCCCACGATATCCGCACGCCTATGAATGCGATTCTTGGATTTACCACTTTGCTCTCCAAGGATGCAGATGATCCAGTCAAGGTAAGAGAATATACGAAAAAGATCACTTCATCCGGGCAGCATCTTCTCAGCCTGATCAATGATGTCTTGGACGTCTCTAAGATAGAGAGTGGAAAAATGGTGCTTAACGTCGGTGAATTTACTCTGAATGATCTGGTATCCTCTGTGGATGCTATTATCCGTCCGATGGCGAAAGAAAAGGCGCAGAATTTTCATGTTACAGTGACAGATATCAATCACGAATATCTGATAGGAGACGAGACCAGAATTAATCAGATTTTGATCAACCTTCTCTCAAATTCAGTGAAATATACACCTGTGAATGGTAATATCTGGTTCCGCATTATTGGCCAGAAGCAGCGCTCCGCCCAGTATGAGCATATCCGGATCGAGGTCGAGGATGATGGATACGGCATGACGCCGGAATTTCTAGAGACTATCTTCGATGCATTTACAAGAGCGGAGAATAGCACGACGAACAAGGTTCAGGGTACCGGACTGGGCATGGCGATCACAAAAAATATTGTAGAGCTTATGGGCGGGACAATTGATGTGTCCAGTGAAGTGGATAAGGGGAGCCTTTTTAGGGTTGATTTAGAGCTTCGCGTACCCAGCGAACAGTCAGACGGACAGTTTTGGAAGGAGAGCGGAATCACCCGGATCCTGGCGGTGGATCACAGCGCTGAGGCCTGTAAGTGCATTCGGACGCTTATGAAAGATACCGGCATATCTGTGGATACCGCATCCAGTGGGAAGGAAGCACTGCAAATGGCTTGGCATGCCCATGATGGCGGTGCGTGTTATCAGGCAGTCTTACTGGACTCTGCGATGACAGATATGGATGGGGCTGAGGCAGTCGGAAAGCTTCGGGAGATCATTTCAGACTCGATTCCGATTCTGTTCCTTACAGCCTGCGATGGCGATGATATGCATGCCAAGTATTCTATCATGAAAAATGTTGGACTCCTGACAAAACCATTCTTTGTATCTGCATTCAAGGAGGCACTTCTTGGCATGCAGCTGACGCAGGGAGACGATAAACCGGAATCAGAGGCCGAAGGGCACGATGTGCTTAACGGACTGCATTTCCTTGCTGCTGAGGACAACGAAATCAATGCGGAAATTCTGTCAGAACTTTTAGATATCGAAGGTGCAGCCTGTGAAATAGTCGAGAACGGGCAATTGGCATTAGAGCGGTTTGAGCGGGCTGGTGTAGGGGAATTTGACGCCATTTTGATGGATGTCCAGATGCCGGTTATGAACGGTTATGAAGCATCCGAAAAAATCCGCCTGCTTCAGCGTCCTGATGCAAAGAGCATACCGATCATAGCCATGACAGCAAATGCTTTTGCAGAAGATGTAAAAGATGCTTTAAACGCTGGCATGAACGCACACGTAGCAAAACCGATTGATATGGATATATTAAAGAAAACCATTTATCAGTATATACCTTAAACACTCTTTAAAACATGAAGGAGGGAGAATAACATGAAAAGGAAAATGAAGGAAAAATCCAACAGATTAGCAGCAGCCTGCATGATTGGAATCATGACGCTGGCATTGGCTGCCTGTAGCAGTGAAACGGATATAGGCGAAAATCTTGTTTCTAATGATGACGGCGATAAAAAGACTATCAACCTGTTCGGGCCTATGGAAAAATCAAAGCCAAATGTGAACAATATTGCAAGAACTGCGTTTGATTTAACTGTTGAAATGGCAGAAGAGGAGTATGGCCTGACTGTCCGGTACAAAACCTACACCGCAGAAGATTATCAGGAAAAGACTTATGATGATGTAACGCTTGACCGGGTGCGCAGCCATATGGATGATCTATATCTTCTGAATCCGGATACCATCCAAATATTAGGCTCAGAAAACCAGCTTTTAGATCTGTCTGTGCTTAACAGTGCAAAAAATCTGCGGGATGTTGTAAAGACCGCAAATACAGTTAACGGCAAGCTGGTGGCAATACCGCAGGAGGTTGTTGCCCACGGCCTGTTTTTAAACAAGGATATGTTCGACAAATACCATCTTGAACTTCCAAATACACCCGAAGAATTTATGGAGTGCTGCAAAGTGTTTAAAGAGAACGGCATTGAGACTCCGGTCGGTGCAAACCGCTGGTGGCTGGAAAACTTTGTCTTTGCGCAGGCCTATGCGGAGTTGTATAATGGAGGCAATACGGCCGCCCTGATAGAAGAACTCAATAAAGGAGAGGCCAAATACAGCGATTACATGCGCCCAGGTTTTGAATATCTGAAGGAGCTGATTGATAAAGGATATATAGATGCCCAAACTGCCTATACCTATGAAGCGATAGAGGGGGAAGGCGCTGATTTTCTGGCTCAGAAGACTCCTATAGTCATGGCATACTGGGCTGCTGCAAATTCAGAAACTGCTTACGGCAAACCGGATTTTAATCTTCAAGTCATCGGTTTCCCCAGCAAGTTGGGACAGATGCCGGTTGTATCCATGACCGGATATGCAATCTGTGCAGATGCTGAACATCTAGATGATACATTAGATGTTTTGGATACCATTCTTTCTGACGAGGCGCTCCAATTATATGCAGAGACCAATAAGGTTATCTCCCCGTCAAAGAATGTAGAGGTAGAGTGTATTGATGCGCTAAAACCGCTGAACGATAAGATAAATGATAATGTATATGTACTCGGCTCTAACGCTGGCATGAATGTAGAACAGTGGGGGAATACATGTCTGATCGTGCGCGAACTTCTAAACGGCGCGACAGTGGATGAATGTATGGCGGCATTCGATAAACTTCAGGAGGAGGCTTTAAACAAATAAGGACGGTATGGGAGGATGGAAAACTTGGGAGGCATGATGGAATATCTTCGGGAACTGAATTTTATATCAATGTTACTTCGGATCATCCTGTCCGTTCTTATTGGGGGAGTCCTTGGCATAGAGCGTGGGACAAAGAACCGCCCCGCGGGGCTTCGGACGTACATTCTTGTATGCCTGGGTTCGGCTTTGGTGATGATGACAAACCAGTATGTATATATCACATATGAGACTGGAGATCCGGTGCGCCTTGGGGCACAGGTCATCAGCGGGGTTGGTTTTCTGGGCGCAGGGACAATTGTATTGACTGGAAGAAATAAAATCATGGGGATTACTACCGCGGCAGGTCTTTGGGCGGCGGCGTGCTGCGGCCTGGCAATTGGGATCGGGTTTTATGAGGGCGCGGTCCTGGGTGGGCTGGCGATCGCATTCACCGTATCCGGGCTTTTAAAGTTCGATATCTGGATCCGGAAAAAGTCCCGGTTTCTGGAACTGTACATTGAATATAATGTTGAGAAAGGCGCTTTCGGCGGATTCTTACAATATGCCAAAGATCATCAGCTGGAGGTGGGTAACATTCGGGTCAATAAGGGATTTTTCTGGTATGAGCAAAATGGAAAACCAGGGACGCTCAGCTATACGGTGACAGTTTCCAGCCAGACGCACCGCACCCATGCGGAGATTATTGAAGTACTGGCACATGAGAAAGGGGTACAGTTTATTGAGGAACTGTAAAAAAGGGATGATGGGGCAGCAACAAGTGCTGTTAAGCACTGTTTATTGTGCTCTCTTATGATATTTCCAGAAATCGACGGTTTCCTGCAGATCAGCTTCATCCTCAAAGAGTTCCAAGTCCTTTGCTATTTCAATCGCAAAATCGACATATGCATTTGCCTGCGCAGTGATTACATGTTGGTCATTTACAATGTCTAAATCTATTGAATGTGTTGATTTTATGCCATCCAGTATTCCAGCATGTTCCAGCAGGTCCACACCGGCGCAGATACCGCCGGTCAGAGTTTGTCTGTGCCTTAATTCTTGTAGATATGCCCACACTTTGTCAGTATCAATGAGGGAGATATCTCCGCCGGGGACAATGAAACTCCGTACCTGTTCCATATCAATATCTTTTAGGGATATATCCACATTTACGGAATAACCCTCTGTTGTTTTGACAGGTTTTCCATTTAAAGAGCAGAAGATCATGTCACATCCTGTCTGGCTCATAAAATAGTTTAAAATTACAATCTCGAAAAAACAGCATGTATCATATAAGAGAAAAACATCTTTCATGTGGAACTCTCCGGACTTAGAAAATTAATATACCTATCATATCATATATTGATGTTTTTTTCCAGAAAGGGGCTTAGGATTATAGTTTTTTAGTATGGAATTTCTTTGTAAGTGAAACACAGGCCGTATTCCTCGCTGCAGGAAAGCGGCCTTGTGTGTTAAGAGAGAATGTATGGGCTATGCTCACGGATCGGACAATGGTAGAATTTATTGGCGCTTCAGCAGCCTCTTTTTAAATGCCTGGAATTTGGAAATATACTTGCTTGTATATACGACGGCGACCATCAGGATGCCGAAAGACAGACCCGCGCAAAAGTCTGCGATTGCTTCCGTATACCCGCTGTCTGCCAGCCCCATAGCTTCTAATATCATGAATATCACAAATGATATCACGCCTATCCATGAAAAGATATGTAGTTTTTTCATCAGTTTCATTTTTTCTTCATTGCTATAATCGGCGACCTTTAATACAGTTTCTTCTAACTCTTTGTTCATGTTCTCACTTTTCCTTTCTCCATCTAGGATTTCTCTGATTTCTACATCATAATAATCTGCAATCTGGATTAAGATATCCAGGTCAGGCATATTGGAGCCGGTTTCCCAACGTGAAATCGTCCGGCTTGTAACACCGAGGATTTCGGCAAAGGTTTCTTGTGTAATCCCTTTTTCTTTGCGGAGCCCTTTCATAAATGCCCCTACCTTTTTCTGATCCATTGTATGTCCTCCTTTCACAGACATCGTATCAATCTGCCGAGGAAAAAAACACGACATAAAGTGAGAAATGTCGGGTTTTTCTTGGCTGGACATATGGTGTCTGCTTTTTTTAGTGTATTATACACAAAAATAGGGATAAATTGTAGAGTCTATGAATAGAATCATGATCAAAAAGTTTCAAAAGGAAACAGAACATGTGGTTGCTTTTTGAAACTTTTTGCGTTATAATATAGAAAAAAAGAGGGAGAAGGTGCGGAAATGAAAACAAAATTCCATAAATATCTGACAATGTTTCGCAAGCAGAAAGGGTATACGCAGGCTCAGATGGCTGAGAAGCTGGAGATTTCGCGCTCTTCCTATACGAATTATGAGACGGGGAACCGTTCGCCTGATCTGGAGGGGCTGGAGCGTATCAGTGAGATTTTGGATTGTTCTTTGGACGAACTGTTTGGAAAGGTGCCGATGAAGGTTCCAGCTATGTTATGCGATCCATCTACGCCATATGGCGCAAATATAAAAATACCGCAGAAAGGAAAAGACAGGAGATTGTCGATCGGCACTCAGGATTTCCGCAAACTGCGTGAAAGAAAAGCGTATTATGTGGACAAGACATTGATGATCGAGGAACTTTTGGAATCCTGGTATGATGTGACGCTGATTACTAGGCCGAGGCGTTTTGGGAAGACGCTGAATATGTCTATGCTGGCGGAGTTCCTGGATTGTACGAAGGAGTCCGGCGCTTTGTTTGCAGGCACAAAGATAAGCGGCAGCTATGTGATGCAGGAGATGAATGAGCATCCGGTAATCTTTCTCTCATTTCTCAATCTGAGGGGAGATTGTGCGGAGCGGATGCTGGATCAGCTGGGAGTGGCTTTAAAAGGGGTGTACAGAAGATATTATGAGATTATAAATGATGGGACTCTGCCTGATACACAACGTGATGAGTTCAACCATATTTATGAATGCTTGTGGCCGATAAAGGACAGAAAAGAGACAGAGGGCTGTATTGTGAATGCGATTGTCATTCTTTGCAGGATTCTGGAAGCGTATTTTGGAAAAAAAGTATATTTTCTGTTGGATGAGTATGATACTCCGTTTATTTCTGCAAATGCTCAAGGATATTATAGTGAGGTCCGTGGGATTCTGACAGAGATGCTGACTTCATCTTTAAAGGGAAATCCGGCCCTGGAAAGAGCTGTTTTGACAGGGATCCAACGGGTGGCAAAGGAGAATATTTTTTCCGGTATTAATAATCTGAGTGTCTGTACGGTAAAAGATCCAGAATATTCGGACTGCTTTGGATTTACTGAAGAAGAGACAGAGGCGCTTTTGGAGTACTGCGGAGTGGAATTTACAGATGATGTCAGGATCATGTATGATGGCTATTTGTTTGGAACAACAGAAGTTTATAACCCTTGGTCTATTTCCTGTTATGCGGCGAGAAAAAAACTGGAGCCTTACTGGGTCAATACAAGTGAGAACAGTATCATCAAAAATGCTTTTGAGCAGAGAGGTGAGTTGTTTCTCCGGAAATATAATGAATTGATAGAAAATGGGACTGTGGATACAAAGGTTGAACTGTCGGTCTCTTATTATGAAGAGCCGGATGACGCTTCTCTCTGGGGGCGTTTGCTTGATGCCGGTATGGTGGCTATTCAGGAAAAGATGGATGAGGGGATCTATAAACTCCGGATACCCAATTATGAAGTGAGGGAAGCATTTCGGGAACTGACAGCCTTCTGCCTGAAGCTGGAGGAAGGGCACATATCGCAGATGCTGAGATATCTGCGGACAGAGGACATGGAGAAATTTATTGAGCAATACCAGTGGATTTTATTGCGGCTGCCCTCCTATCATGACGTGAAAAGTGAAAACAGCTATCATATGATGATGCTGGGGATGTGCGCTTTTATGTATCCATATTATGAAGTGAAAAGTAATCGGGAAAGCGGCGCAGGAAGAAGTGATATCCTTCTCTATGCAAAGAAACCCGAACTGCCTCACATGGTTCTGGAATTCAAATATACGAAGGATGAAGCGCAGGATCTGGAGGAATTGGCACAGGAGGCGGTTACTCAGATAAAAGATAAAAAATATGATGCGGAAATGAAAGGGACGGTATATTATATTGGGCTGGCACATTTTGGGAAAAATGCGGAAGTGAGATGGGAGAAAAAGAAATGAAACGAATATTTTTAGTGGAAGATGATATGGCGATCGCAAAAAATCTGACACGGCTTCTTTGTTCAGAAGGTTTTACCGTGGTGCATGCCGCAGGCAGACAGGAAGCTTCCGCCATGCTTGCAGAACAGAGGTTTGATCTGAGCCTGGTGGATATTTCCCTGCCCGACGGAAATGGATTTGCCGTTTACACGGAGATTAAAGAAGCCCAGGAGATTCCGGTGATCTTCCTGACGGCTTCTGGAGATGAAGCCAGTGTTGTCACAGGATTGAATATGGGAGGGGATGACTATATCACCAAACCTTTCAGGCCTCGGGAACTGGTCGCAAGGATTAAGACGGCCTTGCGTAAATACGGACGTGTATCTACGGTCTTTGAAGTCGGCGGGCTATATGTGGATACGGCAAGCGGGGTCGTGAAAAAGAATGGCAGCGAGGTATTTCTTTCCGCGTTGGAATACCGTCTGCTGCTGATGTTTATCAGCAATCCGAATATCATCATTACGAGAGACAGGCTGCTTCACGAACTCTGGGATGCAGCAGGGGAATTTGTGACCAACAATACATTGACCGTATATATCAAACGCCTTCGGGAAAAGATTGAGAGTGATCCGGCAAAACCGGAAATTATTTTGACAGTTCACGGAATGGGATATCGATTGGGGGATAGATATGCTTCGGAATAAAGAGTTCCGTCAATTTGCTGCCTGGTTCGCTTTAGCAGCAGTGGCCGCTGTGGTATTGGGATTTGCTGCCAATACGGCGGCGGGAGTACTGTCTCTGGCTTCCGCAGCGGCCTTTTGGACTATCTGTTATGGATTTACCAGAAACAGATACCAGAGCATTGCAAAGATTTCGGAGCAGATAGATATGGTGCTCCATGATGCGGACTATCTGTTCATCAGTGAGTCAGAAGAAGGGGAGCTTTCCATCCTGCAAAGTGAGGTTACCAAGATGACCCTGCGTATCCGGGAACAAAATGCAGCTTTGAAAAAAGAAAAAGAGAATCTTGCAGATTCTTTGGCGGATATTGCGCATCAGCTCCGCACTCCCCTTACATCTATAAACCTGATCCTGTCCTTGCTGGAAAATAACCCGGAGGAAAAGGAGCGGAAAGAACTACTGTGTGAAACAGAGGAATTGCTCGTGAGGATGGAATGGCTGATCACATCCTTATTGAAACTGTCCCGTCTGGATGCAGGGATCGTGGTGTTCCAGAATAGGGCGGTGGATGTGGGAAACCTGATCCATACTGCGCTTCGGCCGCTTTTGATTCCCATGGAGCTGCATAGTATTGAGCTGCGGATTATGATACCGGAAGGGATTGAGATTCGGGGAGATTTGGACTGGCTTTCTGAAGCCCTTCAGAATATTCTGAAAAATTGTATGGAAAGTGCCGGCGATCAGGGAAAGATTGAGATTGCCTGCGAGGATACTGCTTTGTTTACAAAGATCAGGATCCATGACAGTGGTGCAGGTTTTAAAGAAAATGAATTATCGCGCTTGTTTGAGCGGTTTTACCGTGGAAATAATTCCAGAGCTGCAGGATATGGGATTGGTTTGGCGCTCTGTAAAACAATCATTTCCCGGCAGGGGGGGACGGTCAATGCTGAGAATCACCCACAGGGGGGCGCATTATTTATTATATGTTTTCCAAAGTGACGGATTTCTCACAAAAAAGTCACGAAAATGTAAGGCGGAAGCTCTATCATATGGGTAAGTCTTAAGGAAAAGGAGGCTCATATCATGGAGTTTTTGAAAATTGAAAATTTGTACAAAATCTATGGAAAGGATGAAAATCAGGTTACTGCATTGGACGGAGTGTCCCTCACTATTGAAAGAGGGGAATTTACCGCAGTTATCGGTTCCTCTGGATCCGGGAAATCTACGCTGCTCCATTCGATTGCAGGAGTGGATGTGCCTACCAGCGGAAAGATTTATCTGAACGGACAGGACGTTTATGATCAGAGTAATGAAAAATTGGCTATTTTCCGCAGGCGGCAGGTGGGACTGATCTATCAGTTCCATAATCTGATCCCCACACTCAATGTGGTGGAAAACATTACGCTTCCGGTTTTGATGGATAAACGGAAGGTAAATAAAAAACGGCTGAATGACCTGCTGGAGCTTCTAGGGTTGGAAGAACGGCAAAACCATCTGCCCAACCAGCTTTCCGGCGGCCAGCAGCAGCGTGTGGCGATCGGGCGTGCTCTGATGAACGCGCCCCAGGTGATGCTGGCAGACGAACCTACCGGGAGCCTGGACAGCCGGAACGGGCACGAGATCATCAAGCTGCTGAAAAAAAGTAACCGGGAATATGGGCAGACGTTGATTCTTGTTACTCATGATAAAAATATTGCGCTGCAGGCAGACCGTATTATCCGGATCGCAGACGGCAAAGTGACGCAGGATGAAAGGCAGAACGGCCAGGTTTCCCGGATATCGGAAGGAAAGGATATACAGGCTGGGAGAAAGGGGGAACGGCCATGAATATTTTTCACAAGATTGCCCTGCAGGGATTGATCAAGAACCGTACCCGTACCATCGTGACAATCATCGGAGTGATCCTGTCTTCTCTTATGATCACAGGGGTTACGACTTTTGGGGTTTCGCTGATGGATTATATGGCAGATGGCGCCCGGCAGAAATATGGGGATTGGTATGCAGCGTTTTTGGATGCGGATGTCTCTTTTGCGCAGGGGCAGATGCAGGATGAAGAGGTAGGCGGCACGGTGTTCTTTGAAAATATTGGTTATGCAGCGCTGGAGGGCGGACAGAATCCGGACAAACCGTATCTTTTCATTGCCGGATTTTGCCAGGACACTTTTGATGTGCTTCCTACGACGCTGATTTCAGGGAGGCTTCCGAAAAATGACAAAGAGGCTGTAGTTTCCTCAAAAATTGCGGCAGAGAGTGGCATTTCCTATGAATTGGGCGATACGGTTACCCTTTCTGTGGGAAGCCGGATGAAAGGGGATCAGGAATTGTCTCAGGCTGCACCTTATATGCCAGGGGAGGAAACTTTTGTACCGCGTGGGGAAAGAACTTATACAATAGTCGGTATCTGTGGAACCCCAGTGTTCGAGACAGAAGGGTCGCCGGGGTATACTTTGATCACAAGGAGCGATATGGTAGAAAGTTCCGATTCACTTAGTCTGTTTGTTTCGCTGAAGATCCCACAGAAGGTCTATTCTTATGTAGACAGGGTGAAAGGCACGCATGCCTGTATTTTAAATTATGATGTGCTGCGTATCATGGGAATCTCGGACCGTCCTGCGGATAAGGTATTCCTTGCTTTTCTATACTCTTTCGGAGGGATTGTGCTTGCCATTATCATAATTGGCTCTATTTTCCTGATCTATAATTCATTCAGTATTTCGCTGAATGAGCGGATCCGGGAAATCGGGGTGCTTGCTTCTGTAGGGGCTACGGCAAAGCAGCTGCGCAATTCCGTCCTTTTTGAAGGATTATGTATCGGAGCTGTTGGGATTCCGATTGGTATTCTGGCCGGGCTTGGAGCAATCCACCTGATTCTTCGTGCTGTTTCCAGCAATTTTGGGACGATCCTCTTCAGTGGGGTCACTCTGGATATGGAGGTATCCGCCCTGGCGGTTGGCGGCGCGGCAGTCGTCAGTATTGTTACCATTTTGATCTCAGCCTGGCTTCCGGCAAAAAAAGCGGTCAATATGCCGGTTATGGAATGCATCCGCCAGACGAATGAGATTAAAGTGGAGGCAGGCGCAATGGAAATATCACAGAGGCAGCAGCGCATGTACGGCCTGGAAGGAACCCTTGCATTGAAGAATTTTAAAAGGAACCGAAAGCGCTACCGAAGTATTGTACTTTCGCTTGTGTTGAGTATCGTATTGTTTGTAGCGACGAATGCGGTCATCAATTCCATGCAGCAGACATCGGGACGGTTTCAGATCGTTTCTGATTTCGACATTGGATTTGGAACACAGGACATGGATGACGCTGATTTGCTCCGCCTTTTCGATAAATTAAAAAAGGTAGAGGGAGTCCAGGTAAGTTCTTACCGGGCTGCGATTCCTTATATTTGTACAGTTCCGTCTGACATGCTTTCAGATGCCTGCCAGGATGCAGTGGACGTACATCCTGCGGATGAGACAGTGGATCTATCCATGGAGGTACACTTTTTTGATGATGATTTTTATCAGGAGATGGTACAAAAGCTTGGATTGCCGGTGCAAGAGTATGCCGGGGAAAACGGGAAGACGGTTGCCGTTGCAAAAATAAACGATGACAGTGATGAGGTGGAAGGCCCCCAGGATCTTGCAGACATGTTCAAGGAGACTTCTATGGACGTTGTAATTGCCCCTAAAATGGCTGATGGGCCAGAAATCGGGCAGGGACAGGATGTGAATATGACGGTTATGGAAATTACACCGCCGGATATTCCGCCGATGGACGGTTCTTATAAGTCGGAGGACCTGCCGTACACTTTCGAGATACTTGCGCCCTGGTCAATGAAGGAAAGGCTCGCTCCCTCTGATCTTGCTGTGGATGTGAAAGTAAAGGGGCTGTGCTTCGAGTCGGATAATCCGTCCAGGAGTACGGAAGAGATGCGGCGGATTGTTGTGGATGAAGGTTTGGCATCTTCCTATATCCTGTTTAATTCTACCGAGGCGTTTGAACAGTTTCGCAATTATATCTTTATTGCGAATGTGTTCGCTTATGTGTTTATTGCACTTATTTCACTGATCGCGGCCGCAAATGTATTTAATACGATTTCTACGAATATCAGGCTTAGAAGGCGGGAACTGGCTATGCTGCGCTCTGTGGGAATGTCGGATCGGGATTTCAATAAAATGATGCGCTTCGAATGTGCATTTTATGGTATAAAGGCTCTTGTGATAGGGATTCCGCTGTCGCTGGTTGTTTCTGTGCTGGGGATGAAGGTTATGGCAACAGACGACGTGAAGATTATCCTGCCCTGGCCAAGCGTCGGAATCAGTATATTGTGTGTATTCCTTGTAATATTTGTCACAATGATGTATGCTGTAAGTAAGATCAGGAAAGAAAATATTATTGATGCATTACGGGATGAGATGACTTGACCAAAAGTACGGAAAGGAGCTGACTGGATAGTGAAGAGAGAGAGAAGGAGACACCCTGTTCGAAATTTTATACTTATCCTGTTCCTGCTTATGCTGGGAGCGGCAGCGGCAGTCAGCATCTATTTTGGGGTTAAAGGATACAGATTGTACCAGAATGCTATATCTCAGACGACGATTGAAGAACGGGTCGAGTCGATCCGGGCAGAAACAGATTTTGTAGAATATTCTCAGATGCCGAAATTCTATATAGATGCTGTCATATCCGTGGAGGATCACCGTTTTATGTATCATCCCGGGATTGATCCGATTGCAATATTGCGTGCAGCATTGACGGATATACGGGAAAGGGCCTTTATAGAAGGCGGAAGTACGATCACACAGCAGCTTGCGAAAAACCTGCTTTTTACACAGGATAAAAAAATTGAGCGAAAAGCGGCGGAAGTCTTTGCTGCTTTTGACCTGGAAAAAAAGTACGGCAAGGAGGAGATATTTGAATTATATGTGAATATGAATTGTTTTGGCAGTGGTTATGATGGTTTTTTTGATGCCGCCATAGGATATTTTGGGAAATTTCCGGCTGAATTGACAAAATATGAGTCGGCTATGCTGGCGGGGATACCCAATGCCCCGTCGGCATATTCTCCATATGTGAATCTTGAACTGGCGAACCAGCGTGTGGCGCAGGTGCTTCAAAGTATGGTAAATCACCGGATCATTACACAGGACGAAGCAGAGCAGATACTGGCGGGGGCATGGAAGGGAGAAGTATCATGAATATCCATAATTCATGTAAGTCTGCCATCCAGTCCTGCCTGGATACCAGGACCTTTGCGGCAGCGCATTTATATAATGACGAAAAGACCATGAGCATCCATATCCATGACTGCTATGAAATCTACTATTCTATTTCCGGAGGGAAGCAGTTTTTGATTGACAACCGTTTCTACGATTTCCGGCCGGGAGATATTTTTTTCATCAACCAATATGAAAGCCACTATCTTTCCCAGATTGACTATGTGACACATGAACGGATCGTGCTGTCTATTTATCCGGATTATCTGAAGCGGTTTTCTACAGAACAGACGGATCTAAACTACTGTTTTACCTACAGGGATACCGCATTCGGGCATAAACTAAGCCTATCCTCTGAAGAACGGAAGCGGTTTTTATATTATATGCATAAACTTTCGGAAAAGAAAGAATTTGGACAGGATATATTGGATCAGGCGGCATTTTTGGAATTGATGACATTTCTGAATCGGATATTTCTGGTGAGGTGTGAAGAAGACCAGGCACTTGAGATATCCAGGGAAGAAAAAACGGGTGGGGCACATTCAGGGCAGATTGATGCCATTTTATCCTATGTAAACCAGAATCTTACAGAAGAATTGACTATTCAGAAATTATCGGCTCATTTTTATCTGAGCAGTTCCTATCTCTGCAAAATTTTTAAGGATGAGACCGGAACGACAATCAACCGATATATTACTGCCAAGCGGATCTCACGGGCAAAAGCACTGCTGGCAGAGGGGTATTCTGTTATGGAAACATACGCTATGTGTGGATTTCAAGATTATAGTAATTTTTTGAAAGCATTTACAAAAGCGGTAGGGATTTCACCGAAGAAATATGCGATGTATGAACAGTAGAGTAGTCTCAGAATAAAAGGGCTGCCGCACGGATGATTAAAAATCATGGGTGCGGCAGTCTTTTTGGATACTCAATAGATTTTACGGCTGCTTTCCGATATAAGCCAGGATTCCGCCGTCCACATACAGGATCTGCCCGTTTACAAAATCGGATGCATCAGATGCTAAAAATATTGCAGGACCCATCAGGTCTTCTGGATTACCCCATCGTGCGGCAGGTGTCTTGGAAATGATAAACTGGTCAAAAGGATGTCTGCTTCCGTCGGCCTGGGTCTCGCGGAGCGGAGCCGTCTGTGGGGTGGCAATATATCCGGGGCCGATCCCATTACACTGGATATTATATTCTCCATATTCGGAACAGATATTTTTGGTCAGCATTTTCAATCCGCCTTTTGCCGCTGCATAGGCAGAGACTGTCTCACGTCCCAGTTCGCTCATCATGGAACAGATATTGATGATCTTTCCATGCCCTTTTTTGATCATATCTGGCAGTACGGCTTTGGACATGATAAACGGTGCGTTCAGATCAATGTCAACGACCTGCCGGAACTCAGCCGCGCTCATTTCAGTCATAGGGATCCTTTTAATGATGCCCGCATTGTTTACCAGGATATCAATGATTCCGAGTTCCTTTTTAATATTTGTAACCATCTCCTGCACCTGAGTTTCGTCTGTCACATCACAGAGATAACCCTTTGCATCAATTCCTTTTGCCTGATAATCGGCAAGTGCCTTGTCCAGATGCTCCTGCCCGCGGCAGTTAAATGCAATCTTTGCGCCTGCTTTTGCATAAGCTTCCGCAATGGCAAAGCCGATACCGTAAGCGCCGCCCGTTATCAGAGCGACTTTTCCTTCCAGTGAAAAACTGTTTAAAATGCTCATTTGATGTTCTCCTTTCCTTTTGGCTGTAATTCGTTTTTAATGCAGAAGCGCTTCTGCCAGTGCCAGGATAACAAGTGCCTGTCCATAAGCCATGGGAGCGATCAGGATGTTCTTATAATGCTCTGCATCCATTCCCATCCCGGTTCCGCCGGATACCTTCAGCACTGTCCCGTCCTCATCGATATTATCCAGAATTCCCTGGATGGCTTTTTCCGCACATTCCAGATAGGAATCATCCAGGATGCCGAACCGTACCCCTTTCAAGATTCCTGCGGCAATGGCAGCCGAACCGGATACTTCTTCATAGCTGTCAGGGTCAGTCAGTACCGTATGCCAGAGGCCGTTTCTTCCCTGCAGCTTTTTCAGTGCAGCGGCCTGTGCCTTGTAGGTGTCAACAATCAGCGTCTTGACCCCGGGATTCAGTCCGCCTCTGGACATCTCGATATATTCCATGCTTCCTAATGTAAACCAACTGTTCCCACGGCACCAGAAAACACCTCCGAAATTATGATTCCCGTTAAAAGTCCATCCATGATAGAAAAATCCGGTTTTTTTATCATACAGATACTTGATATGCATGAGCATCTGATGGATGCCTTCATTGACCCATTCTTCCCGGCCGTATTTCTGTCCCATCTTATTTAAGAATAATACGGTCATAAATAACGTGTCGATCCACATCTCATTTTCATTCAGCCTTACACCCTGGCGGTCGCCATTGGCGCTGGTCACATGCTGGAACCCTCCTTCCTTTGTCCTGGGGATACAGTTCATCAGCCAGTCCGCCCAGTCCAGGCAAAGTTCTTCGAATTTCGGGTCATGATAATATTCATTCAGTTCCGCCAGAGTCAGAAGGGGAGTTGTAGTGTTGATATTCCGGGAAGGAAGCCCAAGTTCCATGTTTCCCACGAACCAGTTATGGAGGAATTCTTTGTATTTTTCGTTCTTGTCATACTGCATGATGCGAAGCAGCCCATAAAGGCCTACTCCCTGCGGCCAGTCCCATTCCCGGATGCCGAAATCACGCTTAAAAAATCCGATCGCTTCCCCTCCGGTTTCTTCCAGTTCCTTCTCATTTTCCGGTCCGCCTAAGTTTAAAAGCTTCTCGATCACCAGATTCAGTTTCCTTCTGAGTTCCGTTTCATTAATTTTCATTTCTTCTCCTTTCGTAAATATGTAACCAATTTCTTTGGTAAATTGACTGCTATATGGCTAAAATACATCAGCAAATTGATTGCTGCCTATTTCAATTACATTGGCAGACGAATTTATTATGGAATTGTTTTGCAAACTTTTTGCTTATATTATATAATTTTTATAGATAAGGTACAAATGAATAAAAGAAAGCAGGTGATATTTTGGAAAAAGTAACCTACTACGCCAACATCGATGGTATTTCACTGGAACACATGGTACGTTATGGGAAATTCGATATGCGCGTGAAGCATTTCCACAATGAATATGAAATTTTTTATATTCTGGAGGGAGAACGCCTCTTCTTTTTTAATAACCGTAATTTTATTGCTTCCAAAGGTGATCTGATCCTTGTAGATACAAACCTGATACACATGACCAAATCCGTTTCTGAGGATGACACCGGGCATAACCGCATTATCCTTTATGTAAGCAGTGACTGCATGCAGGAACTGGATAGGAAATATCCAACCCTGCAGCTGATCCGGTTTTTCCATCAGCACTATGGCATCTATCATTTGACACCGCGGCAGCAGGAGCAGTTCATGGATCTGTACTATTTTTTCAAGCGGGAATGCAAGGAAAAAAAGCACAACTATAAGCAGGCGGTGGAGCTTGCCGTGACCGCCTATTTTCTCCGCCTGACCAGGGAACTGGACTATCATTCACAGGAAAGCCCGCTCAACCCTGACGACGGCAAATACCGGCATGTGTATGAAATAGCCGATTACCTGTCTGAACACTGCGAAGAGACGCTTTCTCTGGATGAGCTTGCAGCGAAATTTTTTCTCAGTAAATATTATACCTGCCGGGTATTTAAAGAGGTTACCGGCTATACGATCAGCGAATATACCAACATCCACCGGATCCAGAAAGCCAAACGGTATCTGGAAGAAACCGACATGAGCGTGGCTGAGATTGCTGATCTGGTGGGGTACGGCACGATGACTCATTTTGAAAAAACATTCAAGACATACATGACCGTACCACCGTTAAAATATCGTAAAACTTTGAATATTGTGACTCACACCAACCTGCCTACAAATCCATAGAGCAATCTGTACGCAGCTGCCTGGAACAGGATCTGATATTTATTTTACATCAATCCCAGCACTGTCGGCAGCCAGGTACTGAATGCCGGGACGAACGTTACGAACAGCAATGCAACGACAATGGCCGCGAAATAAGGAATCAGTTTGGAAACTACATTTTCTACTTTTAGTTTTGCCACGCTGCACCCTACGAACAGGACGCTTCCTACAGGAGGTGTCACAGTTCCGATGGACAGGTTCATGACCATCATTACACCAAACTGGATCGGATCCATACCGATATTGGTGATGACCGGCAGGAAGATCGGGGTGAAAATTAACAGCGCGGGTGCCATGTCCATGAATGTCCCTACAATTAACAGGATTACGTTGATCAGCAGAAGGATCACAATCTTGTTATCCGATACACCAAGCATCAGGCTGCTGATTGCCTGTGGAAGCCCGGTGAAAGACAGTACGAAAGACAATACGGAAGAAGCTCCGATGATCAGCATTACAATGGTGGTCATGACTGCTGCGTCTACCAGGATGTCTTTTAAGTCTTTCAGTTTAATACTCTTATATACAAATGCGGACAGGATAAATGCGTAAATAACCGCAACCCCGGAAGCCTCTGTAGGAGTAAAGTAACCGGACAGGATTCCGCCGATGATGATGACGATCAGCAGCAGGCTGGGGATGGCGTCCCAGATGACCTTTGCCGCTTCCGCTCCGGTCAGTTTTTCACGTTTCACTACATATCCCTGCCTCTTAGCGTACAAAAATGCAACCAGCATACAAAGGAAGGCCCACAAAAGTCCAGGGATCCATCCTGCCATGAACAGCGTTGCAACAGAAGCGCCGCCGCTTGCCGCGGAGTATACGATAAAGGCGTTAGTAGGAGGGATTAACTGTCCTACCGGTGCAGTGGCAATATTGGTGGCCGCCGAGAATCCTTCATCATATCCCTGCTCCTTTTCCAGGGGATTCATTACACCGCCGATTGCTGTTGCGGCAGCGATACCGGATCCGGACAGAGAACCAAACATGGCATTTCCGGCAATATTTGTCAATGCAAGGGAGCCAGGCACTTTTCCAAGGAACAGCATAGCCAGGTTGATCAGCCTTCTGGCAATGCCGCCGCTGCTCATGAGCTGCCCTGCCAATATGAAAAACGGAACAGCCAGAAGCGTAAAACTGTCGATACCGCTGACCAGCTTCTGAGCGGAAATAAACATTCCGAATTGAGGCGTCAAAAACATAATAATGGTGATCAATGCTGACGTTATGATACTAAATGACACAGGTACGCTCATTGCCAGCAGGAAAAAGAATAATATGATCAATACCAAAGCCGCTTGTAACTGCATTTATTTCCCCTCCTTTTTCAGTTCCGAATATTCTTTAACAAATCTGATCAGCCGCTCGACAGAATAAACCACCATCAACACACCACAGATTGGCACGCCGATATAATAGAACTGCATCGGGATCTGCATTGCAGGGGAGACCTGCCCTGCCGCGTTCATGGATACCATGGACCCGCCTGCGATCATTACAAATACGCTTAGGAATAATACCAGGATTTCAATAAAAATCTGATCCTTTAAGGTTCCCTTTTTCGTAAATGTGCTTGTAATAAATCCGATGGATATGTGCTGCCCTCTTCCGTATGCGTATGGAACTCCGAGCATGGTCAGCCAGATCAGGGCATACCGCAGCAGTTCTTCCGTCCACTGGCTTGGGTCATTCAAAATGAACCGGGTAAAAATCTGCCAGAAGCATCCTGCGACCATGACGATCACGAGAAATGCCAGTATATACTCAATGATTTTATTTAAAAGCTTCATCCTTCGTCCCCCCTATTCTGCGTATTTCTGGATATCTTCATAAAGTTCCCGGTAGCTGTCCCCTCTCTCACAGAATTCATCATGAATGGGCGAGACCGCTTCGATAAATTTGGACTTGTCAATATCCCTGTAAACCGTAACGCCGTGGGACTCGGCTTCTTCCATCGCTTCTTCCATCATGCCGTTGTAAAGCTTCTTGAAATTATCATTTGTCTTTTCCAGGCATTCCACCAGATAGTCCTGCTGTTCTGTGGTCAGTTTTTCCCATGTCTTGGTACTGATGATATAAATGTCAGGTGAATACTGATGTTCCGTATAGGTATAGGATTTTACCAGGTCCTGATGACCGTCTACTGTCAGCGCCAGTTCTGTATTTTCCGCACCGTCCACAATCCCCTGCTGCAGCGAAGTATAAGTCTCGCTCGCTGCCATCGGCACCGGTGAACCTCCCATACGGGAGATCATATCCATAGATGTAGAACTTGGCATGGAACGGATCTTCTTGCCCTTGAGTACGGAAGGGTCTGTACAGGCAACATCTTCTTTCAGATAAAAGTTACGGGAACCGTTGGCGTAATACCCGATGGCAATAAATCCATCATCCACCGTGGAACGGAACAATTCCTGCACCTTATCGCTTTTTTCCATTGCGGTATAATAATGCTCCTGGTCTACGAACAAATAAGGTACTGCAAATATGGCATATTCATCGGCAAACTGTCCCAGGGTATTGGAACTCACCTTTGCCATATCCAGGATTCCTGCCTGAACCATTTCAATCTCTTCTTTTTCTGTCCCCAGCACTCCGCTTGCATAAATGTTGACATTCAAGTCTTTGGACTCATCCTCGGCCGCATATTCTGCAAACATTGCAATTGAATCAGCAATTTCCGATCCGGAGGACTGGTTGTGCGCCAGGCGAATTTCAACTTTGCCGGAACTGTTAGCGCTGACCACAGAAACAAAGGTAACAGCAACTGCCAGCAGACCGGCTGCGGAGACCGCAATCCCAATCTTTTTCTTCATGCTTCCCATTTCTTTATTCTCCTTTTTCTTGCGAAAAAACCTTTGTCTTTGATTTCTACGGCCGCTCGAAATCTAGGTGTATCGTGTTTTTTCTTTGGTTAATTTGTATCTCGTGCACTTTATGGTGCTATTCTAGCATAAAAAAATCGGGATTTTTTCAAGCATATTGTTGTGATTTCCGGGTTTTCAAACTATATTGCCCTCGAGACTATTTAATTTTGCCTGCTTTTTATTTAGATACGCTTTTTTTGCAGGTAAAAAGCAACAAAATCAGAATAAAATACTACAATTTTTTCATGAATTTTATATCTGCCTGCGCTGTTTCCGGGTTCATTTCTTCACGTAAAAGATACATATCCGGACGGTTTTTATGCAGCCATTGCGAGACCGCCTCATATTGGATGACTCCCTCGCCCAGCAATGTAGGGCAATATCCGCCGTTTTTATCAAAATAAAAATCCTTAATATGCATTGCTTCGATGTATTTTCCTGTATATTTCAGCCATTCTTCCCAATATGCCCTTTGGTCCGTTGTATCAGGAAATTGCAGCAGGTTCGATGCGTCAAAGATCATCCGGAGATGCTCTGGGTCTCCTGTCTTGTCCATGATATCCAGTACTGCCTCTAGGTTTTCCAGCGGATGCCAGTAGACCGGCTCAATGGCCAGCTTTACATCAAGACGTGCGGCTTCCTCCACAACAGCTTTTACACTGTCCACCATATAAGGATACCACTGTTTTTTTTCCTGCTGGTTCAAATGGGGATAGGCAGTCTCTGTCCCCACAACTTTGGCTCCGACTTCCTTACTGTAGGCAAGGCATTTCTTCAAAGTTTTGACGGCATGGTCACGGATGACCGGGTCGGGATTGCCCAGATCCATATAGCATCCAAATATCGGGATTTCAATATGATATTCCTCAAAAGCACGCCGGATCCGCTCCAGATGTTTAAGGGTGATATCCTCATACCGCTGGATTCCTGCAAAGGCTTTTGGCAGGGCAAGCTGTGCCGCTTCATAGCCTTCTTCATGCAGGACTTCTGCCAGCTTTTCAATTTCCATACGCCCATAGTCATGGGCACGCACACCTATTTTCATTCCATTCTCCTTTTTACTGTTCATGTGGGTATTTACAAAAACCGGGCTGTTCCGTGAACAGCCCGGTTTTTGTCTCCTACAGTTTCTTGCGATATTTATAGAAGTTTCTGGTTTGCTACGCCGTCCATATCATCAAAAGCCTGGTTTTCTCCTACCATACCCCAGATAAAGGTATAATTCCGGGATCCGCTTCCAGAATGGATGGACCAGCTCGGAGAAATGACAGCCTGCTCATTGCGGACTACGATATGCCTTGTCTCCGTAGGCTCCCCCATATAGTGCATGACAAATGCATCCTCCGGCATTTCAAAATACAGATATACTTCCATCCTGCGGTCATGGGTGTGGCTCGGCATGGTGTTCCATACACTGCCAGGTTCCAGATGTGTCATGCCCATGACTAACTGGCAGCTTTCCACCTGCCCCGGAAGGATATATTTACAGATCGTACGGTGGTTCGAATCCTCCAGAGAGCCAAGCTCTACCTTATTTTCATTTTTTACGATTACCACGCCGTCCTCTGCCTGGCCTTCCGGCCTGATCAGTACAGTAGGATAGCTTTTGTGTGCGGGAGCGCTGTTCAGATAGAATTTTGCCGGGCTGGCCGGGTCGGCGCTGGCAAATGCAATTTCTTTTACTCCCATGCCCAAATACATTCCTTCTTTCTGGCCGACGGCATATTCCCTGCCATCTGCAATGATAGATCCCTTGCCGCCGATATTGATGACACCCATCTCACGGCGCTCCAGAAAATATTCTGCCCGTAATTCATCCCCTGCTGTCAGTGCGATTGTTTCTTTTACCGGCATCACTCCGCCTGTGATGATCCGGTCGATATGGCTGTATACCAGCTTGGCCTCATCGGCAAAGAAAAGCCGAGGAATCAAAAATTCTTCTCTCAGCCTTTGCGTCGTGTAATGTTTTACGTCCTTCGGGGACGCTGCTGTCCTTAATTCCATGGTAAATCCTTCCTTTCTCATACATCTTATCAATCAGAACTGGCTACAGCATAGCATAGATGAAAAACGATTTCTTGTGTTATCTTCTTGAAAATGTTGCAAATCTTCTACAAAATTTTCGATATACAGTTATGATGATTCATGAAGATAAATATTTTATAGAAAGAACAGGATGTTATTTGGGGCATAATCTGCACACAATAGAAGAGGATATCCTAATAAATATATACTTGTAAAACTGCTTATTAACGATAAATATATAAAATACAATTTGTAATTTTTTGAAATATATAAAGTTTGTAAAATGGATTTTATAAACTTGAATATTTTAATAATTGATGATAAAATAATTTTACAAAAATGTGGAGGGCGCAGATATGATTGAACGAAGGGAATATTTAGAGGATTTAATGCATTTTAAAGATAAAAGTATTATCAAAGTTGTGGCAGGTATCCGGCGCTGTGGAAAATCAACATTATTTGAACTGTATCAGCAGGAACTGAAGAAACAGGGGATCCGTGAAGGCCAGGTTACGGCTATCAATTTGGAAGATGGAGAGTTCCGTAAATTGAGGGAGCCGGAGCAATTGTATGAGCATGTGTGCGAAAAGCTGTCTGCGGATGTTATGAATTATGTGTTTCTTGATGAGGTGCAGCAGATACCGGATTTTCAAAAAGCAGTAGACTGGCTGTATGTAAAGAAAAATGTAGATTTATACATTACAGGGTCAAATGCATTTTTATTATCCGGGGAACTGGCAACGCTGCTGTCCGGCAGATATGTCGAGATCAAGATGCTGCCGCTGTCGTTCAAGGAATATGTTTCCGCATTTCCGGATAACCAGAATACATCAATGCTCTATATGAACTACCTGTTGAACAGTTCCTTTCCGGGAACTTTGGAGCTGACCAGAAAGAAGGACATCCGGGCATATCTGGAAGGGATTTATAATACGATTTTGATGAAAGATATCGTGACCAGAAAAAAGATTTCTGACCCGGCAATGCTGGAATGTGTCATAGAGTTCCTGTTTGACAATATTGGGAATCTGTGTTCCACGACTAAGATTGCAAATTCTATGACATCCGCAGGGAAAAAAATCAGTGTTCCGACGGTGGAAAGCTATCTTGGTGCTTTGCGGGACAGCTTTATCATATATAAAGCCCATCGATATGATGTAAAGGGAAAGCAATATTTGTCTACCGGGGCAAAGTATTATGTGGCGGATATCGGGCTCCGTTATTTTCTGCTGGGGACAAAACAGACGGACATGGGGCATATTTTAGAAAATATCGTATATCTGGAACTGCTGCGCAGAGGATATGAAGTGTATGTCGGCAAGGTTGGAGATGCAGAGGTTGATTTCGTTGCAGTCAATGAGGAGGGAGAGGAATACTATCAGGTATCCCAGACTGTGATGGATGAAAGTTCCTTGAAGAGAGAGCTGGCGCCGCTGGAATCCATCCATGACCACAATCCGAAATATCTTCTGACAATGGATTTCCTGCCTCTGACATCCTATAATGGCATCAAGCAGATGAATGTACTGGAATGGCTATTAAAATAGCGGCGCCGGCAGCAGAAAAGCAGCTGGACAATATGGCAGATATCCGAAAAAATCAGAGAATGTTACAGTTCGCGGCCTAACCGGCCGCGGACTGTAACCAGAGAACAAAGTAAAATGGACTTTCGTATTTCAAGGGGTTACATTATAAAGCGGTTTCTGATAAAATGAAACTACTTTATAATATAAGGATGGAGAAAATGAATGTCTATGATCTGATGAACAAGGAACAGCCTATATTGTCATTTTATATCACAGAAGAGTACGGAGAGAAAATGGCATATCAGGATGAATGTTTTGTGCAGCCTTCATTTCTCCCGGTTGGATTCTCAGATATCCAAAGCTGGCTTGAACTGCGGAATTTTGCAAAACACAAGGAACATCTCCGAAAGTGGATAAAGGAATGGCAGCTCGATGAGTTGGAGGGCTTTATTCAGATTACACACGGATTGTCGCTGAACGACACTTTTTGGATTCGGACGGAGGGCTCAGGGCTGCATTGGGACGAAATGAATTTATATGTAAATCATTTCAGCGACATTGTGTCCCAGACTGCATTTGAGACAGGGCTGCATGGATTGAAGCTTTCTTCCACCTCACCGGAATTTACTTCGGAGGGAAGTTTTGAGAAATGCTGGATTAGGGAAGAAGATGGAATCTATCTGTATAAAAAAGGAAGCAGCGGGTTTGCTAATTCCGGCCTGGAGCCTTACTCTGAATATTATGCGTCACAGATTGCGAAAATCATATGCAGGGAAAGCGTGTCCTATGACCTTGTGAAATATAAAGGGGCGCTTGTCTCAAAATGTAAAATGTTTACATCAGAAAAAGAGGGATTCGTTCCCTTTTACAGATATGTATCAGGAAAGAACCGTGTCAGATACCGGGAAATTATAGAATTTTGTGAAAAATATCATTGTGCAGATGATTTTAAAAATATGATTCTTTTAGACAGCATCATATGGAATCAGGACAGGCATTTGGGGAATTTTGGATTTATAGTTGATAATGATACCCAGAAAATATTAAAGTTTGTTCCAGCATTTGACCATAATATGTCACTGCTGTCCAGGGCAATGGAAGGGGATTTGTGGGATGGGTTTGGACAATATTTGAAAGAATTAAATCCTGGACATAAGCAGGGCGGGGATTTCCTGCCAGTGGGACGCAGCATGATGACTGAGAAAATAACTGTAGATTTAGAGAGCATGAGAAACTTTGAGTTTACGCCTCATGAAAAATATAACCTGCCGCAGGCAAGGCTTTGTTTCCTGGGTGAACTTGTGCGGCAGCAGGCGGAGAGGCTTCTGGATTAGGGTATCTTTTCCAAAAGATACGTATACAGACGGGCTTTATTTAAAAAATTTTAGGGTTGTTTCATGAAGAAAAATAAATAAGTGGCAGAGTATAGAATTTATCGAGGGTAAAAGCTACTATACAGAGTAGCTCTTACTCTCGACTTTTTGCTGTTGTAGAGGTATAATATCTATAAGTATAAGGTAAGCGGCAAATAATCGGCGTCTATAAAAGGAGCGCTGCCTGTGATATCGT
>CAJUTU010000043.1 GCA_910589385.1 uncultured Lachnospiraceae bacterium | reverse complement strand
TGCGACCATCCTTACGAATGTGGTTTTGTAGTTTTTGAGAAATAGGAACGAATACGCTGTCTGCCCGGACGAAATTCAAGAGCAGGCTATTTGTATCGACAGAGATATTAACGAAGTGTTGTCAAGGTTGCTTAACTGGATAAAGTATTCCATGTGTGATATATGAAAGTTGTTGCATGATTATATGGATTTAGATATACGAGGTAAGCATATCTTTCCCTGATGGTCAATCTGCCTTGTGTAGATAGACCTTTTAATATAGTGTAGGAGGTGAATACATGAGTGAATATAAATCGGAGGAAAACTGGCTCAATAACGCTCCTTTAACGGTTGTTGATGTAGATTCATTGCATTTTTGCCTTGAATATCGTTCTGTTGAAGTATATGGACAAGAAATACAGTTAACGGCAAAAGAGTTTGACATTCTGGCATTGCTTATCTTGAATCCTCGCCGTGTATTCACATATGAAATGATAGAAGATATTGTCTGGAAAGAAGAATATAATGAATATTCTCGAAAGGCAATAAATAACCACATTAGTAATTTAAGAAAAAAATTGAAAGTTACACCAGACATACCGAATTATATAAAAAGACACAGTGTCGGGTATAAGTTTGACGTATAAATATAGAAATACAAATAAATTATTACTAAAATAGAGTTTTATAAAAGTAGAAATAATCTTATCTGAAAACAGAATCTTTCGGGAAAAATAAAAGAAATATTCCAAGTATAATTCTTCGTAAAGGGAGACTGACCGCATAATAGCCATCCGTTCCTCTTTTGGTTTGGAGGATTAGGGGATGTTTCCGAAAGATACAGAGCAATACCAATTTAACTATATATATAAGCCTCTATGCGCCGTAATCCATGAAAAAAGGATTGCGGCGCTTTATTTTCGACATACTTCACGATTGTTCAACATCATTTTTCAAACAATACAGGAGAACTGTTATTTTGCGTACCTGAATTTTTTCGGGTGTGCATTATCCTTTTGAAACATGAGGGGAGCGGTACTGTTTTTCGTTGCCGCTCCCCGCCCTCTGATTTTGATTTTGCCAGCTAACTAAAAAATCGAAATCGGAGGATTACCCATGAAGAAGATCAATCTGCGGGATTATTACCCATTTTATTCTAAAGATACTGTTGTTGAGGTGCCGGAGGAAGTCGCCCTGCTGCTTAGAGAGTTTGAACTTTTGGAAGAAGCGAACCGAATCCGTACATATCGCTACAGGGCATTCTATTCTCTGGACTATACAGGAGGAATTGAGCGTGACCTTGCAGCCTTAGACCAGAAATCTCCTTATGACATTTTGGAGGAAAGCTATGATACGGAGCAGCTTTACAAAGGTCTTGCTTCTCTGCCAGAGAAACAGCGTAACCGGATATATGCGCATTATTTTCTCGGTATGAGCAAGAGTGCCATTGCCAGGGCGGAGAAGATCAATGAGAGCAATGTGAGGCAGTCCATTGAACACGGTCTGCGGAACCTGGAAAAATTTTTACGAAAAAATTTCTGAATCAGACGGCGAAATCACCCTGAAAATGTACGGAATAGTAAGAAGGGCATTTCCGGCAGGACAAGCTGGGGTAAGGCACCGGGGCGCAGGCGGACAGGGTGGACGAGACCATTCGGCAAATCATCCGAAAGATATTCAGCTGCATGGACGGGGCGCCAGAGGAAGAAAAGCTGCAGGCAATGTTCAAGCGGCAGATGGCCGGGAACAGGGCCGCGCAGAAGAAGCTGGACCTGGAGCTCACCAAAAATAAGGAACAGCTTACGAAGCTGCAGCTTGAAATCGGAAAGACGCTGACAGGCGACAGCATTTATTCCCCGGAGGATTTGACGCAGGCAATCCAGACCATCAAGTCCCGTATCACCGAGGCGGAAACAAAACTCATGGTACTTAGGGAGGAAGAAACACAGAAAAAGCAGGGGCTCGACTTGATCACACCGACCTACAACCAGTTCAAGTCCTGGGCAGGGAATTTGATACGGCCACACTGGAACAGAAGAAAATGATTGCCTGCCACTTGTTCAAGCGTATCGAGGTTGGGAGGGATTACAAAATCTCTGTTGAGCTCAACATGTCATACCAGCAGTTCTGCTCCGAATGGGGCGACGGCAGCGTTTTGGTCACAGAGGCCATCTGATAAAAGATGGCCGGCTGATGTGCCCTATCATTGAAAAAGACGGATCATGTTTCATTACGGTTACTTATGTACAGCGTTATAAAAGAGTAAAAAGTATAAAAAAATTTCAAAAACATAAATTTACCTCTTGCCAAATGAGAGAAGTTATATTAATATACTATTCGTTAGGTCACCAGTTAGATGGTAGCCATACGATGTGAATAAAATACCCTTGATTGTAATTTGGACATAACACTCTATCAAAGAGATTTTACGGTATGTAACCGTATCAATGGTAGAGCACTCGGTTGTTAACCGAGGGGTTGTTGGTTCGAGCCCAACTCGGGGAGGCTGATAAGAGCCTGTAGACGGAATGTTTACAGGTTTTTTTTGTATTTTGTTGAAGTTCAGTTTAGAGTTTAGTATAATAAAAGCAACCAGAAAGAAATCGCATGATGTACAGTAATCTATTAGAAGTCGGAAAATAACATTTGGGGTTCAAAGTGGCAGGGACGTTGCAATAGAGGAAGGGGGAGAGGTATTACGAAAGGCATTGATTGAAGGAATAAAAAATAACTATTGAGCGTTATGAGAAAGGAGGGTAGTAGAAAGAGAACTATCAGATGATTATTAAAAAAGACAAAAAAGACAAAAAAGATGAAAAAGTATTTCGATGGAACAAAAAAGGAGAAATGTCAAATGTTAAAAAATATGAAGATCCGGAGCAGAATGTTGCTATCCTATATGCTCATTACGGCCCTGTTGCTGATTGTTGGTATTGTTTCGATTGTCATGCTTCAACAGGAGAGCAGCAGATTGCAGGCATTCTATGACCAACAGTTTCAAACGGTGGAAAATGCATTGGATATGCGGCGTACAGTTTTTTCTGTTCGGGGCAATATCCTATCTTGTATTGTAGAATACAGCGACGATACCGTCGACTCTGCAAAAAGTGATTTTCAGAGTCTCTACACCCTGCTGGATGAACTTAAAAGTACATATCAGGGAGATATGTCTCAGCTCACCCAGATAGAGCAGAATTTGAACAGTGCAGAGCCCAGCCTGTCTCAGGTGACAGATTTAGCAAAACGACAGCAGGACGATGAAGCGCTGGCTCTTTATAAGAGCAATTACAAGCCGTACATGGACGAGACGCGGGATATTTTGGTCAGTGTAGGCGAGACTGCTCAGGAGAACGCTTTGCATAAAGTAGAAGATGGCGCTAGAATGGCTGGAATTTCCAATATCATTGTGATTGTGATAATTTGTCTTGCGGTGGCGGTTAGTGTGATATTGGCCTTGGCTATGAGTAATAGTATTCGTAAACCGGTGGAAGAAATTCGCCAGGTGGCCGCAAATATGGCCATGGGTCAGATGGATATGGATATTACCTATCATTCTGCTGATGAGCTTGGCGAAATGGCGGAACATATGCGGAAATTAACTGGAATCGTGAGAGATATTATCAGAGACGTCGATTATTGCATGAATGAGCTGGCACAGGGCAACTTTACGGTGGTCAGTAAACAGCAGGAAGCGTACGTTGGCGATTACGCAGGTATTCTGAAGGCCATGCGCATCATGAAAGTATCTATGAGCGATACACTAAGTCAGATCGAGATTGCTGCAGATCAAGTTAATGCGGGCGGAGACCAGGTATCCAGCGGTTCGCAGGCGTTGGCGCAGGGCGCTACGGAGCAGGCTTCCTCCGTGCAGGAACTGGCTGCTACTATCCAGGATGTGAGCGAGCAGGTGGAGTCCACTGCCTCCCATGCCAGAACTGCCAAATCTGAGAATGATCATACCCATCAGCAGATTGGCATTTGTTCTGGAGACATGGACGCTCTGATGGATGCTATGAGTAAGATTGAGTCCCATTCTAATGAGATCAGCAAGGTCATTAACACCATTGAAGATATTGCGTTCCAGACTAACATTTTGGCCTTGAATGCCGCTGTTGAGGCTGCGCGCGCCGGTGTTGCAGGTAAGGGATTTGCTGTGGTTGCGGACGAGGTTCGTAACTTGGCCAGCAAGTCTGCCAAGGCGGCCAAGAGTACTGCTGCGCTTATTGAAGACACCGTTTCAGCGGTTAAGGAGGGGCTTGACCTGTCCCAAGAGACGAGTCAGGCGCTGCAGGCCGTGGTGGAAAGTTCCCAGAAGGTGTTGGATGCTGTTAACCTGATCTCCAGCGCCACCGGAGATGAGGCTAATTCTCTCTCACAAATTTCTTCGGCTGTGGATCAGATTTCCAGTGTAGTGCAGACGAATTCTGCTACCGCTGAAGAGTCTGCCGCCGCAAGTGAGGAGCTCTCAGGACAGGCTAATGTGCTCAAGGGGCTGATCAGTCGGTTTCATCTGGATAACAGCGGCTCTGCAGGTGTACCCACTTATAGAAATTCTGGTGTGAAACACAACAGTAACAGTACATCTGGTACAGGTAAGGATACTTTCGGAGAGTACACAGACAACGCAAAATATTAACGAAAAAGATTGTTCAGAGACACCTCAGGAAAGAGCCTTGAAATTCAGACATGTAAACCCGACGAAAGGGAGAATGAGAAAAAGAGCATAAGAGAGTGTGTAGTTCTTTGGTGTGCGACCGTGTCAATGGTAGAGCACTCGGCTGCTGCCGGGGGGCGAGCCCAACTCGGGGAGGCTGATAAGAGCCTGCAGGCATGGTTGTCTGCAGGTTTTTTATTCTAATTGAAAAGAATAAATTTAAAAAGGTGCAAAGTAGAAAATGAATGGAAATTATAAATATAGATAAATATAATTGTGGAAACGTTCATGAAGGAGGCGGTACAATGAGACGTTTGTTTAGCTCTCCCTGGAGAGGAATCTTTTTTGCAGCCGTCGGGCTTATTATGATGGGGTTAGGAATTTACCGGGGGGAAATGGAAGTCGTATTGGAAAAAGCAATTCATATCTGTATGGAGTGTATTGGGATTGGATAAGAGAAGAATCAAAGGATGTCCTTTTGGGAAAAATGAATGGAAACGTCATGGGATGCAGGCGCTGTGGGCATTGTTTACGAATAGTTATCTATTAGGCTTTGTCCAGGGAAAGATTTATAAAGGGAAGTTGAAAAAACTCTGTGTTCCTGGTTTAAACTGCTATTCCTGTCCCGGGGCTTTGGGAGCCTGCCCAATCGGGGCTATGCAGGCGGTGATTGGAAACTGGAATTTTAAATTTGCATTTTATGTGTCAGGGTTCCTTATATTTACAGGTGCATTGATCGGAAGATTTGTCTGTGGATGGTTGTGCCCATTCGGTCTGATCCAGGATCTGCTTCATAAGATTCCGTTTCCAAAGAAAATCAGATCCTTCCGGGGAGATTGCATACTGAGAAAACTGAAGTATGTTATTTTAGTAATATTTGTGATACTTTTTCCGATGTTTTTAGTAGATATTGCTGGGCAGGGAGCGCCTTATTTTTGTAAGCTGATCTGTCCCGCGGGCACATTGGAGGGCGGAATTCCGCTTGTTTTAGCGAACAAGTCTATACGTGGCGCGCTGGGCTGGCTGTATGCATGGAAAAACGTGCTGCTGGCTGTGACGATTCTTTTCTCCATTTTAATCTATCGGCCATTTTGTAAATACATATGTCCGCTGGGAGCTGTTTATTCTGTATTTAATCCGATATCAGTGTTCCGGTATCGGATAGAGAAAGAGAAATGTATAGACTGCGGAGCCTGTGCGAATGTGTGCAAAATGCAGGTGAACCCGGTGAAGAATGCGAACCATCCGGAATGCATCCGGTGTGGGGCATGTAAAAAGGCATGCCCGGTGAAAGCAATCCGGTAAGCTTGCCGTATAGGGGATATTGTGCGGGATTGTCAACAGGCGGAGATAAACAAGCCCGCCTTGTGAGCGAGATACATTAAAAGAAGTTAAAGAGGCTGTTGGTTTTGGGGCGTAACATAAAAGTGTTACGCCCTGAATTCTTCAATACATATCGGTTCATACAGCTCCTCCCGTGTAACGTACAGAGAAAGATTTGTTTTTGTCTGCAGGAGCCATTTCACCAGGGTGATGCGGCGGTTCTGGATTTCAATGCAGGTGATACAGCTTGGATGGACGCAGCTTCCGGTATTGAAATAAGGAGACTCAGGATTTCCAGCCATGGGGCGGTGGGTATGTCCTGTGATAAGCAGTTTTTGCTCCTGAGATGCCCATGCGGCGAGGCGCATTTCAGTCTTCTGTTTTTTGGTATAATTACGGGCGGCACTGGTGGGGTCTGATACGCCGATGGCTTCTAAGGGTTTCCAGAAGTACCGCACCAGAAAGCCGGACAGCGGCGCAAGGGTGCTGTTTAGAAAGTCTGCCTGATGCCCGTGGGTCAGATAAAGTTCTTTGCCGGAAACAGTATCATGCAGGATGAGCCCGGACAGAAAACGGAAATCAGGAAAGAGCTCTGCTGCCTCATCTCCGGGGGGCATGGAGATATTCCAGCAGGGCATTTCTTCAGAAAGGTTCTGGCAATGGCATGCACTGCAGTGTTTGCGGCAGTAGCGGAAACTCTTTTTGCAGTGGTCGTGGTTTCCGTAAAGCATATAAAGCCGGTTCTGATAGTGGAATTGTTTCAGAAGGCGGAAGACGTCACTGTGGATGTCTATGATGCGGGAGAGGGAACGGTTTTCCCATAGTTCATCGCCGTCTCCTAATTCCAGGTAGGTGTATCCGTTTTGAAAGTAATGTTTCAGCGCCGCCAGATAGAGGTGTTGGTTCTTTAGGAAATTGTCGTTGGAATTTCCAACGCCCCGGTGGCAGTCGCTGAGAATGGCAAAGCGGGAGCTGCAGTCTAAGGGAAGTACCGGGGCGTCACGGAATGCATTTGAGATCCTCTGATACCATCCCATTAATGTTCCCCCCGGTGGTGAGCATACATTCTGCCTTTGGATTTTTTCCGCATGTGTTTTTTAAACGAGCGTGGACAGATGGTCCTGCGGAATGCGTAAGGCAGATAGTAATATAGATATAATAATTTGTCTGCGGTACAGGAGAAGGGGCTGGTGAGTTTCTGATAAATCCTGCAGAACAGCCGGTCTTTCCAGAGTACATATTTCCTCCACCATCCAGGAGAGGTGCAAGAATCAGGTGTTCTTGGCGTGAAGAAAGTGAAGCATACAGTGGTTCCCTCCACCTGCAGTTCGTTCCAGGTGTATCCCAGTGTAATCAGGCTGGCAAGGAAAGAATCACACATTTCTATATCAGGGAAGGTGATCATGTATTCTGCTTCCAGGTTGGAAGGGGAGTTCCATTTCCCGATATCAAAACCAGTGAGCCACCAATGTTTCTGCGCAAAACAGAATAACGGCTGTCCGTGAGAAGAGAGCCTGAGGCGCAAGGGGAGCATTTCATCCTCCGAAGCCGCATGGAATATCGTCTGGCCGCGGAGCAATGGCGGAATCACAGAATCGGCGTGATAGATTCCGACCTCCGCGCCGGTGGTAATCCCATATTGTCCTTTCCAGAACTGGATCAGCCAGGTCTTTTTGTGATAGTTAAAATAAACGGGTTCTGTGTCGAAGATCATGTTCATGGATGGTGCGGCCTGATCGTAAAGCCTGCCATAGCCAAAGGTTTTCTGCCATGCATCGGTCCGGGTGGAGAAGACATCCTGCCTGGCATTGTAATAGAAGCCGAAAGGTTCGGAAAGCTCACACAGCAGTTGGGATTTATCACACCTGGACATATGGGAGACACGGCAGATGATCCGTTTTTTTCTATAGTAGTTCAGAATCAGAAAAAGAATGAATATAAATAAAATGATTGGAAATGCAATATACATAAGTATGATTCCTTTTATGAATGAGTCTTGATATAATATATGTCGATTTTGGGGAAGGGTGTGGCAAAAAAATCTTTCAAGCTGTGCGGTTACAGTTCTACAGACGGGAAGATTTCAAGGATATGAAAATCCATCCATCCCGGCGGTCCGTGGGATTATAGAGAGATGAATCATGTTAAAACAGATATACATAAAGGAAGTTGAAAACAAATATAGTCTGAAAATAAAAATAGAATTGATAAATTCACAAACTATCTGACAATTTTGTAAAAATTTATTGTTTACAAACTGAAAAAAATGTTGTATAGTAGGAAAAGCAATTAGAATGTAAAGAAAGGACATCTGTTATGAAGAAGGAATCAGCGGGCCGCCAGGCCGGGCTGTACCGTCCGGAGTTCGAGCATGATAACTGCGGGATCGGTGCGGTGGTGAATATCAAGGGTGTGAAGAGCCATGAGACAGTGGCTAACGCCTTGAAGATCGTAGAGAATCTTGAACATAGAGCAGGCAAGGACGCCGAGGGTAAGACAGGAGACGGAGTTGGAATCTTGTTACAGGTTTCACATAAGTTTTTCTCCAAAGTCTGTAGACCCCTCGGTTTTTCTTTGCCCAAAGAACGGGATTATGGAGTGGGAATGTTCTTTTTCCCACAGGATGAGCTGAAAAGAAATCAGGCGAAGAAAATCTTTGAGGTCATTGTGGCGAAGGAAGGCTTAAAGTTCCTGGGATGGCGGGAGGTTCCGATCTGTCCGGAAGTGCTGGGAAAAAAGGCAGTGGAGTGTATGCCATGTATCATGCAGGCGTTTATCGAACGCCCGTCGAAGGTGGAGAAGGGATTGCCTTTTGACCGCCGCCTTTACGTGGCAAGAAGGATTTTTGAGCAGAGCAGTGACAATACCTATGTAGTATCTCTTTCCAGCCGGACTCTTGTTTATAAAGGAATGTTTCTGGTAGGGCAGCTCCGGCTGTTTTTTACAGATCTGCAGGACAAGGATTATGAGTCCGCCATTGCCATGGTACATTCCCGGTTCAGCACCAATACGAATCCAAGCTGGGAGAGGGCGCATCCGAACCGTTTTATGGTACATAACGGGGAGATCAATACCATCCTGGGAAACGCAGACAAGATGCGTGCCAGGGAAGAGACGATGTCTTCGGAATATTTAAAAGGAGAACTGCACAAAGTCCTTCCGGCCATCAATACATCCGGCTCGGACTCGGCCATGCTGGACAATGCATTGGAATTTATGGTAATGAGCGGGATGGAGCTGCCTCTTGCCGTGATGATCTCCATTCCGGAGCCATGGGAGAATAACCGCAGCATGAGCCAGGACAAGAAGGATTTTTACCATTATTATTCTACCATGATGGAGCCATGGGACGGCCCGGCCTCCATCCTGTTTTCAGACGGGGATTGTATGGGAGCCGTGTTGGATCGTAACGGGCTTCGCCCGTCCAGGTATTATATTACAGATGACGACCAGTTGATCTTGTCTTCCGAGGTCGGTGTGCTGGATATTGACCCGACCAGGATCGTGGTGAAGGAACGGATCCATCCGGGCAAGATGCTGCTGGTGGATACGATCCAAGGGAAAGTCATTGACGACGAGGAGCTGAAAGCACGGTATGCAAATGAGGAGCCTTACGGAGAATGGCTGGACAGCAATCTGATCAATCTGAAGGATTTAAAGATTCCGAACCAGGAAGTTCCGATTTATACAAAAGACGAATGTACCAGGCTTCAAAAAGCATTTGGTTATACTTATGAGGATGTGAAGACCTCGATTTTAAATATGGCGAAAAATGGAGCTGAAGGGATTTCTGCTATGGGAATTGATATGCCGCTGGCAGTGCTTTCCCAGAAAAACCAGCCATTGTTCAGCTATTTTAAACAACGGTTTGCCCAGGTGACGAACCCGCCGATTGATGCGATCCGTGAGGAAGTAGTGACATCTACAACGATTTATGTAGGGAAAGACGGAAACCTTCTGGAGAAGAAAGAAGAAAATTGTAAGATGCTGGAGGTGCATAACCCCATCCTGACCAATACGGATATTTTGAAGATCAAGAATATGAAGGTGGAAGGTTTTAAGGTGGCAGAGATTCCGATTACCTATTATAAGAATGCCAGTCTGGAAAAGTCTATGGAATATCTGTTTATTGAAGTCGACAGGGCGATCCGGGAGGGAGCCAATATTTTGATCCTCTCTGACAGGGAAGTGGATGAGTACCATGTGGCAATCCCGTCCCTGCTGGCAATCTCCGGCCTGCAGCAGCATCTGGTCCGCACGAAAAAAAGAACTTCGGTGGCTATGATCCTGGAATCCGGGGAGCCAAGGGAAGTGCATCATTTTGCGACCCTGCTGGGGTATGGGGCATGTGCGATCAATCCGTATCTGGCACATGAGTCGATCCGGCAGCTGATCGATTCCAGGCTTTTGCATAAAGATTATTATGCTGCGGTCAATGATTATAATAACGCGGCCATCCATGGGATCATTAAGATTGCTTCTAAGATGGGGATCTCTACGATCCAGTCTTACCAGGGAGCGAAGATTTTTGAGGCAATCGGGCTGAGGACAGAATTTATTGATCACTATTTTACGGATACGGTGAGCCGTGTGGGCGGTATTGGCATTGAGGAAATTGCCAAAGATTATATTGCGTTCCATTCCCAGGCGTTTGATCCGCTGGGACTGGAAGTGGATATGACATTGGACAGTGTAGGCAAACATAAATCCAAGAGTGGGGGCGAGGAGCATCTCTATAATCCTCAAACGATCCATATGCTGCAGCAGTCAACAAGACGGGGGAGCTATGAGATGTTTAAGCAGTATACCCGGATGGCAGACGCGGAAGGAGAAAAGATCAATTTACGGGGACAGCTGGAATTTGAATGGCCGGATAAAGGAATCCCGATCGAAGAGGTAGAGCCTGTAGAGAAAATCGTGACCCGGTTTAAGACAGGCGCTATGTCTTACGGATCCATTTCCCAGGAGGCCCATGAGACGCTGGCGATCGCTATGAACCAGATTCATGGGAAATCCAACAGCGGCGAGGGCGGCGAGGATATAGAGCGTCTGGACACGAGCCGTTGCTCGGCGATCAAGCAGGTGGCCTCCGGGCGGTTTGGTGTGACATCCCGGTATCTGGTCAGCGCTCGGGAGATCCAGATTAAGATGGCCCAGGGGGCGAAGCCGGGTGAAGGCGGACACCTGCCGGGCGGAAAGGTATATCCGTGGATTGCAAAGACCCGCCACTCGACTCCAGGCGTGAGCCTGATCTCACCGCCGCCTCACCATGATATTTATTCGATCGAGGATTTGGCGCAGTTGATCTATGACTGTAAAAATGCGAATAAAGACGCGCGGATTTCTGTGAAGCTGGTTTCCGAGGCCGGGGTAGGCACTGTGGCGGCAGGCGTGGCAAAGGCCGGGGCAGGTGTCATCCTGATTTCGGGATATGACGGAGGCACCGGGGCGGCGCCGAGAAGTTCCATCCAGAACGCAGGCCTTCCCTGGGAACTTGGGCTGGCAGAGACACACCAGACGCTGATCCTGAACGGACTGCGGGAACGGGTGCGCATTGAGACGGACGGAAAGCTGATGAGCGGACGTGACGTCGCCATCGCGGCCATCTTAGGCGCAGAGGAATTCGGATTCGCGACGGCTCCGCTGGTAACCATGGGCTGTGTCATGATGCGGGTGTGCAACCTGGATACCTGCCCGGTCGGGGTGGCCACCCAGAACCCGGAGCTTCGGAAACGGTTCTCGGGAAAACCGGAATATGTAGTGAATTTCATGAAATTTATTGCCCAGGAACTGCGGGAGTATATGGCGAAGCTTGGTGTGCGGACAGTGGATGAGCTGGTAGGAAGGACAGACCTTTTGAAGGTGAAGGATATTCCCGTATCCGACCGTGCGGCAACGCTGGATCTGAGGAATATACTGTACAATCCATACGCAGGAAAAAAGAAAGGGCTGATCTTTAATCCCAAGAAGGTTTTTGATTTTGAACTGGAAAAGACTCTGGATGAGAAGGTGCTTGTAAAACAGCTTCTTCCGGCTCTGGAAAAGAAGCAGAAGAAGAGTATGGAACTGGATGTGACCAATATCAACCGGACGTTTGGAACGATCTTTGGTTCAGAGATCACACGGAGATACCCGGAAGGGCTGCCGGAGGATACTTATGTGATCAAATGCAAGGGGGCAGGCGGACAGAGCTTTGGCGCGTTTATCCCACAGGGGCTGACGCTGGAGCTGACCGGGGACAGCAACGATTATTTTGGGAAAGGGCTTTCCGGCGGAAAGCTGATCGTGTGCCCGCCCCAGGGAATCAAGTTTAAGGCAAACGAAAATATCATCATCGGAAATGTGGCGTTTTACGGCGCCACCAGCGGAAAGGCTTTTATCAACGGAGTGGCAGGGGAACGTTTCTGTGTGCGGAATTCCGGCGCTGTCGCGGTGGTGGAAGGCGTGGGAGACCATGGCTGTGAATATATGACAGGAGGCCGTGTGGTGATCCTGGGGCAGACCGGCAAAAACTTTGCGGCCGGTATGAGCGGCGGGATTGCTTACGTACTTGATAAGGATAATGATCTATATAAGAAGGTCAATAAATCCATGGTCAAGATGGAACGTGTGGCGGACAAATATGATGTACAGGAGCTGAAAAGCATGATCAAGGAGCATGTGGCGTACACAAATTCGGAGATCGGAAAAGAAATCCTGGATCATTTTAAGGATTATCTGCCCAGATTCAAGAAGGTCATCCCGGAAGATTATGAGAAGATGATGTCTGCGATCCTTCAGATGGAAGAGAAGGGCTTAAGTGCGGAACAGGCGAAGATTGAAGCGTTCAATCAGATCAAGAATGGAAGATAGGGGGTGGGAAAAGTGGGAAAACCAACAGGATTTATGGAATATAAAAGACAAGATAAAATAGCAGAAGCGCCAGAGAGCAGGATTCGGCATTTCCAGGAATTCCACACGCCTCTTTCCAGGGAGGAACAGGAGATCCAGGGGGCCAGATGTATGGCCTGCGGAGTTCCCTTCTGCCAATCCGGGCAGATGTTAAATGGCATGGCCAGCGGATGTCCGCTGCATAACCTGGTGCCGGAGTGGAATGATCTGATCTATAACGGCAACTGGGAGGAGGCCTATTACCGGTTGGCAAAGACCAATAATTTCCCGGAATTTACGTCACGGGTGTGTCCGGCATTGTGTGAGAATGCCTGTACCTGCGGCCTGCATGAGGATCCGGTATCTACCAAGGCAAATGAATATGGCATTATTGAGAATGCTTATGAAAAAGGGTATGCTCATGCCCGGCCGCCCAAGGTGCGTACGGGAAAGAAGGTGGCGGTGATCGGTTCCGGGCCTTCCGGGCTTGCGGCTGCGGATCAGTTAAACCGCAGGGGACATCTGGTAACGGTCTATGAGCGGGAGGATAAAGCCGGAGGGCTGCTTCGGTACGGGATTCCGAATATGAAGCTGGAGAAGCAGATCATTGACCGGAAGATTGCGATCATGGAAGAAGAAGGCGTGGTATTCCGGACAGGATGCAATGTGGGAAAGGATATAAAGGCCGCCTCTCTTCTGAAAGAATATGACCGAATCATCCTGGCCTGCGGGGCATCGAATCCAAGAGATATCAAGGCGCCGGGAAGGGACGCGTCAGGGATTCATTTTGCAGTGGATTTTCTGAAATCTACTACCAAAGCACTCTGGGCAAATGCGATGAAGCTGAAAGAGGGAGAGTATATTTCCGCAAAGGGAAAGCGGGTTATGGTCATCGGCGGCGGCGATACAGGAAATGACTGTGTGGGAACCGCCATCCGGCATGGCGCGAAGTCGGTGCTGCAGTTGGAGATGATGCCAAAGGCGCCGGACCAGCGGGCGGAGAATAACCCCTGGCCGGAGTGGCCTAAGATCTGTAAGACGGATTATGGGCAGCAGGAGGCCATTGCCCTGTTTGGACATGACCCACGAGTGTATACGACCACGGTGAAGGAGTTTGTCAAGGATAAAAAGGGTGCCCTCTGCAAGGCGGTACTGGTGAAGCTGGAGTCTAAGAAGGATGAAAAGACCGGGCGCATGGTGATGGCGGAGATTGCCGGGAGCGAGTATACAGTGGATGTGGACCTGGTGCTCATTGCGGCAGGGTTTCTTGGAAGCGAATCTTATGTCTCCAAGGCATTTGGGGTGGAACTCAATGAAAGGACAAATGTAAAGACGGCGGCCGGGGAATATCAGACCAATGTGGAAAATGTATTTACGGCGGGAGATATGCACCGGGGGCAGTCTCTTGTAGTGTGGGCCATCCGGGAAGGAAGAGAAGCGGCGCGGCAGGTGGACTTAAGTCTGATGGGGTATACGAATCTGTCGGTGCAGTGAGAGAGTCTGGGCGGCATGAAGAGGATTTAACCATATAGGATGGGGCTGCCGGGAAATGCAATATGAACACAACATATAGATGCGGTGATTTGTGAATGGCGCTATATGTTGTATAAATACTGCTATTTCCCGACAGCCCCTTTGCACATCTCTCTTTTATAATCAGGATTTATGTAGTGAAATCCGTATCCGTAAGTAGTCTGTGTGTTTCACTCCCCTGCCAGCAGCGCCCGTGGGGCGATCTTTTTGATCCTCAGGGACAGCAGGCATATGATCGAAAAGGCGAACAAGATCAGTCCGATTGCCATAACCGCGATGAAACCGACAGGAACGGTAAAGGTACATTTTACAATGCCGATATTGTATAGAAATAATGCGGTCAGTGGATTGATGATAAAACAGCATATGGTCACACCAGCAATTGTTGAGAGGATCATGGCCGGCATGAAGGCCAGGGCGGTCTGCCAGATGAGCTGCCGTGTGGTAAAGCCAAGGGCTTTTAAAATTCCGTAATCCCGTCTTTTATTGCCGAGCATGGTGCGTACGAGCAGATACAGCACGAATGTGATCACAATAGCGCTCAATATGAGTATAGCGATCACGATGACTGTCATGAGTGAAACGTATACGGGAGCAGCTCCTTCGATTGTGGCGGCCACATTAATTGTAGCGTTTATTTCATTTCCAAATTGTTCTTTTACGTCTGAATGGAAAGCATCAATATCAATACCCTCTGCAAGGTGCAGATAATAGCTTGTGTTCTGCAAGCTGCTCAGTCGTTCATAGCCGGCTCTTGTAAGCAGGCAGTCTTTGCCGAGGTTATTGCTGATCTGTGTAAAACCAGATATCAGATACGCGGCTTCTATACCATCTATCGTTATGGTGATCTCGTCTCCGATCCTAAGATTTTTTTCTCTTGCGTATTTTGCGGCCAGAGCAATCTCATTATCGTATTTTGGGAATCTTCCTTCAAATACAACATTTTGGTTGTCTGTCTTTGAGAAATCATCACAGATTGTTGCGGTCAGTCCGAGACCATCGACGTGGCGTACTTCAATGGAATGATACAGATAAACTTTTTCTACACGTGGGTCACCATTCATTTCCTGCAGAAATTTTTCTTCGCTTTCTGCGTTTACGTTGATACAGCTATCCGACATTTCACCTGCGATCAGGTTGAGAAAAGGGGTCATATCTACAATGACATTTTCCGTCATCAAACCTGAGAATACTAAGACCAGAGAGAGTACCAGCATGGTAATACAGACTGTGATGTTATGTTTCATACTGGAAAATGTGGTTTTCAGCGCAAGCGCGGCAGGAAGAGGCGCTTTTGTGTATTCAAGCGGAATCGGATTGCGTTTGAAATTATGTGTCCGGACTCCCTGGCGGAGTGCGACGATCGGCTCTACTTTTTTGATCCTGCGGGAAGACAGCCACACGACGAACGCGACCGCTCCGCATAAGATCAGCAATGTAAAGAGCAACGGCAGCGGCAGAAAATGTACGGTATAGGGAATCCCTGTCTGGGAGCTCATCATGGTATTGACAAACGGGAACACACTGTATGAAAGTCCGATGCCTGCTGTGGCAAAAATCATGGAAAGTCCCAGAAACTGGAGCTGGAGTGAACCTGTCAGCTGACGGCTCGTATAACCGACGGCTTTGAGCGCGCCGAGATTTTGCATGTTCTCCTGGATGTAGTTGATGATATTTGACGATATGACGACGAGCGCGATCAGAAGTATGAAAAAGGCCATTGCACTCATAACGCCCGAGCAGATCATCTGCGATATATACCGTGACTGAGAAACAAGCGAGTAGGAGTTGCTTACAGCCCGGATGGACGGATATTGGGAAGATACAGCATTTTTTAGCGCAGCTTCATAATCCTCACTTTCGGATGTATCCTTTATCCGGATAGAACACAGCGTGGACTGGGGCGCATAGCCTGATTCTTTCAGCTCTTCATATTTGTCTTTGGTCAGGAGAAGACTGCACATGGTACAATTGTGGGAACCAGCCATGATACTGTTGAAAAAGCCGCATACGGTATAGGAAATCTTATTGCTTCCGATAGAGACTTCTATCGTTTTCCCGATTGCAACATCGTCGGATTTGTATAGTATAGGCATATAGACGCCGCTTTGAAACAGGCTGTCTTCGACGATTTCCACTTTTCCGACCAGACGGGAAAGGGCGGCCTGCTTTTCGAGGATGACCAGTTCGGAATTAACATCACCGCCGTTATAGGTAAATGAACCGACCATGTGCATGCAGTCGGCGAGGGAAAATTCTGTAGTGCGCGCATCGTTTTCGAAAGTCTGTGTTAGATAATCTTTCATTTCGATACTGTCGCCGTCTACCGCAATTGTTACATGACCTTCATTCAGTCTCTCGTGGCTGCGCTCAAAATTCTGCCGGTAGTCCATGGACAGCATGAGCCATAGGTTCAGCATAAATGCCGCAAGCAGCAGGAGGACAACGATTGCCGTCATCTGTCCTTTGGCTTTGCGCAGATTCGCGCGTGCAAGAAGAAAACTTTTTTTCATATTACCACCCCATTTCCGAAAGGAAAGCGGAAAGCTTTTCGTGCCGTTCCCGATTGCCGTGCTCATACCTGCCCAGATTGCACTCGCCTAAAATAGCGCCGTCTTTTAAGTATAAAATGCGGTTTCCACGCCGTGCGGAGCGCATATCGTGTGTGACCATGACGACACTTTGCCCCTGCTCGTTGAATCTGGTAAGTGTGTCCAGTACGTCAAGCCCGGTTTTGGAATTGAGGGCGCCTGTAGGTTCGTCGGCAAACAGGATTTCCGGGCTGTTGATCAGCCCGCGGACAATACCGGCACGCTGGGCTTCTCCGCCGGAAATCTGTGTGGGAAATTTTTTCTGTGTTTCTTCCGGGATATCTACCGCTGTAAATAATTCCCGGGCCCTGTCTAGGAGCGCTTTTTTATTGTTGTTTACAAGCAGGCCCGCCGCCAGAATGTTGTCCATCACGGACATTCCGTCGATCAGATAGATCTGCTGGAAGACGAATCCGCAATGATCCCGCCTGAATACGGCGAGTTCGTCCTGGTTTAGGCCGGAGATCACGGTGTCCCCGAAGGTGATCGTGCCGAGGGAAGGGGTATCCATCCCGGAAAGGGCATAGAGCAGGGTGGACTTTCCGGCGCCGCTTGCGCCCATGATCACGGTAAAATCGCCTTGATAGAGTTCCAGGTCGATATTTTTTAAAACGTGCTGCATCATCCCGCCGTTGGAAAAGGATTTGCTTAAGTGGTCAGCTTTTAATAGTATTTTTTTCATGTCAAACCTCCTTTGCACGTTTTATTCTATTTTTTTAAATCTTAAATGTCTTTAGCCAAACCTTAAAAATCCCTTAAATCGTGCCGCTCAATGGAATTTTTACAGTGGCTTTCAATCCATTTTTCCCGTTTTCCATTGTAAGCCCGCCTTTCATTTCTTTCATAAGATAATCAGAAATATAGAGGCCGAGTCCTGCACCTTCCACATTTTTTGTGTTGCTTCCCCGCCAGAATCTTTCTTTCAAACGAGGCAGGTCTTCCTGGCTCACACCTCCGCCGTGGTCCTGGATGCTGGCTGTGAGGAAACGGCTGTCCTGGGAAATGGAGACGTTGATTTCGGTGCCGGCATATTTATGGGAGTTGGTAAAGAGATTGTCGAATACCTGCTGCAGGCGGAGTTTATCCGTATATAAAATGCAGTCCGGGATATCGGGGATTTTGGCGAGGTGGAGATAGTTGGAATTTTCAAGGATTGTCACCAGCTCTTTGCTGTCCACATCTTCCGGGGCGGCAGAAAGCTGCTGGAGTTCCTCTAACGCTGCCGAGAACAGGTTGGTGATAAGGGTATTGATCTGGTCGGCTTTGAGGATGATTTGGAGATAGTTATTCTTTGTTTTTTCATTGTCTGCAAGGGCTGCGCCTACTTCGGAGGCGGCTTTGATGCTGGCGACAGGGGTTTTGATGTCATGGGAAAGCCTGGCGACCAGTTCATTTTTGCTTGCGTTCGCCTGTGCTTCTGCCATACGTGCCTTTTTCAGTTCCGAGCGCATGATGTCAAAACTTTCGGTAAATGCGCCAAAGAGATTCTTCCGGTCCATTTCCAGAGGAATATCAAAGTTTCCTTCTGCGATGCGCTCTGCAAAGCCTTTCAATTTCTCAAAAGGTTTGACTATGGTTCGGTCTAGATGGGCTGTGTATATGATGCAGATGCCGCACTGCAGGAAGAGGGCAGCAGACAGGAGGAGGCAGATATTTTGTTTCTTAGATTGAAAAGACTGTGAACTGTCGTTATTGATGATGATTTTTCCGGCAACAGCACCATCGGCCCGGATATCCAGTATGGTATCTCTGTGGATGACGGCGCTGTTGATACTTTCACTTAAACCGGATGTTGTTTTGAACAGGACAGAGCCGTCCAAGCCAAGCACAGTATAGTCAAGGGCAGTCGGATTTTGGTGGCTTTTCATGTTTTCCCAGTCGGCCTGGACAGCCTGGACGGCTTCATTTACCAGAACAGAGTCCTGCGTATCATTTGTATCATGAAATGCGAAAAAGAAGAGAGCCGCCGTCTCCAGTGCGGAAATCAACAGAAGAGCGGTTAGAAAGTGATGTTTTTTCATTGTGTCCCTCCCATAAACTTATAGCCGTCGCCCCAGACAGTGATGATATATTCGGGCCTGCCAGGCTCCCGCTCGATTGCTTCCCGTATCTTACGGATATGTACGTTCAGTGTCCCGTCGCTTGTAAACTTATCCTCCCAGACTTCTTCGAACAGTTCCTGCTTGGAAATGACTTTATTTTTATGTCTGGCAAGATAGGATAGTAATTTGAATTCGAGAGAGGTCATTTTCACAGGCTTTCCCTCAACAAGCACCTGTCTGGCGTTAAGGTCAATTGTCAGGTAACCGTCAAAATATCCAGTGTCCATGTGCTGGCCATAACGTTTTAGGACGGCTTTTACTTTTGCAAGCAGGACGCCGAGGGAATAGGGCTTTTGGATATAATCGTCTCCTCCGATATTGAGCGCCGCGATCTGATCATCGTCGCTTGTCCTGGCGGATATGAACAGAATGGGGATCTCTGTTTTTTCGCGGAGTTCCTTGCAAAGGGCGAATCCGCTGCTGTCTCCAAGATTGATGTCGAGAAGAAGCAGCTGCGGGGTATGTTCCCTGAGAAATCCACGGCATCCGCAGGCGCTGTACACAACTGCTGTCTTTACTCCGAACAGATTAAAATATTCTGCTGTGCTGTCCGCGAGCAGTTCTTCATCGTCTATGATCAAACAGTCGTATTTCATTGGAAGTCTCCTTTTGTATGATGTCTCTAAACAGTATAGCTGTTTTAAATAATAATATCAAGCGGATGAGAAAAAATAACAACCACCAGTCAACATGGCTGGTGGCTTTGAGGATTCTATTGTTTTTTCCCGTCTGACGGTTCAGAGGGAGCAGCTATCGACTGACTGAATATAATGTCTCCCGATTCTGCCTCCACCTTGATCGTGCCGTCTGATTTCCCGTCTGTTCTGTAAACGGCTTCATCATCGGAAGAAATGTGATAACCCTGCGAAATGTCTGGAGGAAGTTTGATGCTGCCGTATTCACAGCGTGCATCAACTGCATAATCCGCAAAATTCTTTGGGAGTTCTATTTCTACGTTGCCGTATGCATTTTTGCAGGCCAGGCAGGCCAGTGCTTTAATGCCCAGGAAAACATTTCCAGACTCCATCTCAATCTCAACAGTTTCTGCAGACAGATCATCCAGGTTAATATGGCCGTATTCATTCTTTGCGGTCAGGCTCTCTATGTCAAGGGCTTTTGCTTCCAGATTGCCGGATTCCATAGTCAGGCCGGCTTCTTCGGCAGATACATTCTTTAGGTTGACATCACCATATTCATTTTCCAGGAGGATACTCTTTGCGGTCAATGAATCAGCCTTGATGTCTCCGGATTCTGTATTCAGTTCCAGATCATCGAAAACCGTATTCTGGAGATTCACATTTCCATAATCTACGTCCATCTTTGTGCTGCCAAATATCACGTCCTCCACAGAGACATCTCCGCAATCGTTGAATATGGACAGATGCCCCATATCCTGACCTTTTGGGATATAAAGGGTAATATACGCATCATTGATTATACTGTCGTCTGAAAATCCAATCCTGAAAAAATAAAAATTATGCTGTGGTTTGCTCATATGTGTGAATGTCAAGGTGTCTTGCTTGACGGCATACTGAGGTTCTCCATAGTCTCCGTCCAGTTTATATTCCAGATAAAACTGGTCGTCATCAGAGGGCTGGATACGGATATCCGCATAGGAACCGACTTTCAGTTCTGTATTTGTGAATGGGTTGATCTTTGTTTTTTCTATAGTATAAGCGCCATTTTCTGTATAAGGGGACTGGATCCCAGTTGCGGAAAAGACGACACCCGGCCATCCGCCCAGTAAAATCCCGATCCCGGTCAGGACTGCTCCTGCAATGATGATGCATAAGCAGGCCCGCATTAGTTTTTTAGAGTCTATTTTCATGCCTGCGTCCTCCTTTTGTGATATTTCCTAATGACTGCGACATCTTTACCAAAACGCACCGGCACAGATGGAAGGAGCCGTATACGAAAAGAATTCCTAGTCCAAATATGACGAGTCCAAGGCCCACTGTGGCAATGCCGTCTGCAAATGTCCGAAATGTCAGTGCAGCTCCGCCGACGATTCCCATGACTCCGCCTGCAGCAGTGCAGACCGCCGCCGCAAATACTGACAGTAATAAGGCGAATAATACGATGACCAGCATGAATATGAGGCAGAAGAAAATCAGCAGCATAGGAAGCGCGATCGGTGCGGCGCAGACTCCCAGGATTCCGATCCAGACTGCATGGAGGCCGCGCTTTACGGTCTTTGGCGGCTCCTGGATATTTTTTTCTGCCAGATCCATGATAAGTTCTCTGGAAGCTTCTTCCGGCGTGCCCAGATCCTCGATTGCTGTCTGCTCATGCTCCGGGCCGGCTTCGTTGAAGTATTCTTCAAAATATTCAATGGCTCTGTCATAATCTTCTTTTGGAAGATGCCGCAGATTGTAGGCCAGTGTTTTCATGTAATCTGCTCTTGTCATTTTGTGGTTCCTCCCTTCACAATATCGTCAATGATCGTCTTATAGCGGTTCCATTCTCTGGAAAGCTCCTGCTGGTAACACTTGCCGGAATCTGTGATGGTGTAATATTTCCGGTTTCTGCCCTGATACTGCTGGTCATAGGTTTCCAGAAAATGTTGTTCCTGAAGACGGCGCAGCACAGGGTAGAGTGTGGAATCCTTTGTGTTAGCGGCACGCTTGATGATCTGGCTGATCTGGTAGCCGTAAGTATCGGATTCTGCGATTACGGACAGGACGAGCAGGTCAAACATAGGTGCGTTCAACGGAAAAGCCATGATATCAGTCCTTTCTATGTTTTATTTTAATATATATATTCTGCTAATACATATATTTAACATAAATATATTATATTCTGTATAATATATTTTGTCAATACAGATATTCTTAAAAAAAGCTATAGATTTTACAAGAGGATTCTAAAGAATTGCATGCAGATTGCAGTAAAACATAATGAAAATGGCAGAAAAACGTGGAAACAAATAGGCATTTCCAGTTTTTCTGCCATAGAAAGCTCTCTTTTGAGGGAGATTCAGATTTTAAACAAGACGTTCTCCTGGAAAGAATTCTACATCCGTTGGATGTACATAGCTGTCTCCGATCTTATGAAGGAGAACTACGTTTAAACGGTTATTCAGGTTCTTCTTATCTAATGTGATGGCATCCATTAAGTTAGAAAGCAGGAGGCCGCATTCAAAGGGGAGGCCATAGGTGGTAAGAACCTGTTTGATCGTTTCGGCAGAGCCGGCGGTCGTTAACGCTTTTTCTTCCGCGATACGGGTAATCTGGTACATGCCGATAGCAACGGCTTCTCCGTGGCTTTCCCGCTCATAGTGGTAATATTGTTCGATCGTATGGGCGAGAGTGTGTCCGAAATTCAAAAGCATCCGTTCCCCGGTATCGAACTGGTCTTTCTCCACAACAATCCGCTTGATGTCAACACAGCGGCAGATGACCGAAGCAAGAGAGTCTTTTAAATCTTCAAAGGAAGTATGCTTTTGCAAAGTATGGAACAGGGAGGCATCCTTGATACAGCCATACTTGATCACTTCTCCCATTCCGTCATGGATAAAACGTTCTGGCAGTGTGTTCAGCACATCTGGGTCAATGAGGACCAGCTTAGGGTGGTAGAACGCGCCTACAAGATTCTTGCCCTGGGGAAGGTCTACCGCGGTTTTACCGCCTACGGAGGAATCTACCTGGGCTAAGAGGGAAGTGGGGATCTGCACCAGTTTTACTCCGCGCAGGTAGCTGGCCGCCGCAAATCCGGCAAGATCGCCGATGACCCCTCCGCCCAGGGCAATGACCAGATCGCTGCGGGAGATTTTGGCATCCAGCATGGCAGCATAAATCTGGGGCAGCGTCTGGAAACTTTTGGTCTGTTCTCCGTGGGGGAGGATGAGGGTATGGCATTCATAGGAAGATAAGGAGTCTGCCAGTCTATTTCCATACAGAGGATATACATGGTCATCTGAGATGATCATGATCCGCCGGCCCTGGAAAATCTGGGAAATATAGCCGGCGGCATTTTTCAAGATGCCGTTTTCAATATAGATGGGATAACTGTTTTCTTTTAGATCAACTGTTAATTTCATAAGTGTATTCTCCTGTTTGTATCTGATTTGCTTCGTTGCATTATACCAAAAAAGGAATTTGGTGTAAAGCCTGTTGGAAACACTTGCCTGAGCGTGAGGAACATGGTAAACTGATATTGTTTTGGGCAGAGATAAAAGGAGCGGATGAAAATGAAGAAAAAAATTAATCGGTATAACTTTGACAGGATCAGCAGCAGGATGTCACAGAAATTTGGAACCATTAAAAAAGGAGATGAGGAAGACCATGCCCTGTTATTGTTTCCAATGGAATCCAATATGCTGAAGCTTCATCGTGAAAATGAAAAAAGAGACAGCAGGCGGGCAATTGAGGCAATCCATATCTGCCTGTTAGCTATTGACGGGTATCTGACAGATACAGAGTATGATCTCGGTACTCTTCTGTCAGAGGAAAATGAAGCTTTGGCAAAAGGACTTCTGATGAGTTTCGACCCCTTTACAAATGAAGAGGTCAGGGAGGTCTTGGGAGAGAACTATGACCTGGATTCGAAAGAGGATTTGGAAAGTTATTTCCAGGAACCGGTGAAGTGCCTGCTCAGGCTGGAAAAATCCATTGAAACGTGGAGCAAGGCAAGGGGAAACGACGGGTATTTTAATTATGTTGAAGATCTGATGGGGGATAGTATAAAACGGGATTTGGAGATGAACTATTCCGTTTTTGCAGGTAAGGCGGCGGAGTAGTTTAGGAGTCCTATTGGCAGAATTGTATATTGGAGACTTAGGATAATGTCCGAAATGGTGTCATATACGGCACAATTTCGGACATTGGTCATTTCCGCAAAACAACGGGCCAGACGGGCATGTTTTCATGTACATCTAAGGGCTGACGCGGTGGCCCAAGACAGTGCAGCCGGATGCAATGCATTTTGTTTATGCGGGGGGTTTTATGAAAGACGCTTTGTATAGATATTTTCCAGTATATTGATCAGGGCGTATAAGAACATTGCCATGATGCAGAGGAGGACAATGGACATCAGGAGCCAATCCATTTTAAATATCTGTGAGGGTATTCTGACAGGATGTGACAGACACAGATTTACAGATGAATGAAATTCCTTGCATCAGTGCTATTTATGGAAACCAGCTGCATAAAATGAAATAAAAAAACAGGTTCTATTCATCCATGAATCAAAGCAGAGGTATACAAAACAAAGGAGAAAAGTTAATAGAAAAAGAACTTTTAAGAAAAATCGCTGAAATATTGCTCCAGGAACATTTATTAACGGCAGAGGAAGAGATTGCATTCAACCAGATACTGCAGAAAGCGTGATTCCCATGCTGCGCGCAGTTATTTATTGCCGCTGCAGTACCGAAGAGGAAAGCCAGCAGGACGCTCTGATCCAGCAGGTGCAGGAGTCCCGTAAGAGCGTCCAGCAGCAGGGCTGGCTTCTGGTGGATGAATATATTGAAGCCAAAAGCGGTACAACGACGGCAAAGCGTAAGGAATATAACAGGCTTTTTGAAGAACTACAGACAGATAAATTTGATATTGTCCAGATCAAGACCCAGGACCGGCTGATGAGGAATACCCGTGACTGGTATCTGTTTATTGACCGTCTGGTATCCAACGGCAAAAGACTTTATATGTATCTGGAACGGAAGTTTTATTCTGCGGATGATGCCTTGATTACGGGCATCAAGGCGATTCTGGCGGAGGAATACAGTAAAGAATTATCCAAAAAAATCAACAATGCACATTACCACAGACAGGAGGAGGGCAGGAAATTTATCCTGCCGCCCAATACATTTGGCCTGCAGCGTTTGGAAAATGGAGAGACCGTGCTGGTAGAGGAAGAGGTATCAGCAATCCGTATCATGTTCCATCTCTGTAAGACAATGGGGTGCGGCTCCATTGAACATTATCTGGAAGAAGAAGGAATCCGTGACAGGAACGGAAAACCCTTTAAAGAAGAAGCAATCAGAAGGATTATCAGAAACCCTGTCCGATGTGGGACCGTGATCCAGAATAAAGTCCATTTTGACTTTCAGCTAAAGAGGACAATAAAAGTGCCGAAGGAACAGTGGGTTATCCATAGAAATGTACTTCCGGCCGCTGTTTCCGAAGAGGAATGGAAAGAAGCAAACGAGGCTATGGATGCCAGGGCACAAAAGCGCAATGTGAAAGAATATCATCCAGGGGGAAAGAATCCGGGAAAATATCGGTTATCTGGAAAAATCAGATGCGGAGAGTGCGGCAGTCCATTTTACAGGACATATCGAAAACGATATAAGGATGAAAAACTGATCGTGGAATGGAAATGCCGGAAATACCTCCAAAACGGACGCAACAGCCAGAAAAAGATGCAAAGCGGCCAGCGAAAGGTGAAAAGAACGCCAGGCAGAGGCTGTGACAATATCCATCTGGATGAAGAAAGATTAAATCTGCTGCTGGAAAAGGTCTGTGCGCACTACGGTCAGGGGGCAGGATTGGACGATTCGGAAATGATTGATAAAGCCATAGGGATCCTAAATGATGTGCTGCAGAAAAATGATACTTCATCTCAGCAAAAACGTGTATGCAGGGAATTGGAAAAATATGAGACACAGGAAAAGAAACTGCTGGATAAATTGCTGGCAGATGTGATATCAGATCAGGATTATAAGATCAAAAAAGAAGAAATTACAGCAAAGGCGGAAGGATTAAAAAGAGAGCTGGAAAAGCTGCAGGACACAGAACACTCCAGAAGTGTAACAGAGCAGCGTTTAAAGACCATACGAAAACGGCTGGAAGAAGATACGGTAAGACAGGCAGCTTTGTCGGATATGATAGACAGTATTGATACGATCACAGTCTATCCAGAGAAACTGGAATTATCATTTCAGGCAGAAAAAGTACCGGGGATGGATATGCCTTCTCTAGAGCATAAAAAAAATATTTCTGGTGATCTTGAAAAGAATTTAACATGGGAAGTGCCATTGGGTGATGATTTCTTATATGCTGCAAGAAAAGAGGCGGAAGTCAGACGAATCATAGAATATATCCGGCATAATCCAAAGGTTACGGCAAAACAGATTGCCGGAATGGAGGGAATCAGTCTTTCCGCGGCAAATGCCCGGATACGGAAACTAAAAAAACAAGGGAAAATCCATTACGAGGGCCAGGGCGGGCACGGAGAGTGGATCATAGATAAAACATAGACAGAAAGAATGCATGAGAAGTGCTGCGTTCTTTCTGTCTTTTTGGCGCAAAGTAAGGATTGTACTTCAAAAATGGATAAGGTATAATAAATGAAATGCAAGTGAAAAGGACATCTGTGGATATAACTGAGAGAGGAGGGGTGGGCAATTGAAAGAAAGGTTATTACGTGGATTGCAGGTTGCAGGAATGACTCTTCTGCTCATCTGTCTGTGTTGTTTGCTGTTAGTCTATAATGAATGGGACAAGGAAAGAAAAGTAGACAGGGCATCAGACACGGTCGACCATGCAACACAGGCTGGCATGATCGTAAATGATCAGGATTTGGCAGATTCCGCACAGGCTGGCGGCAAGATAAAGGAAGGAAAGGTTGATAAAGTCATCGAAACGGATATAGACGGACTGCTTGTGGCACCTTCTGAAATATCATGGTCGTTGGAAACGCTGAATACGATGAGAAATACATTGTGTGATGATGCGGATGCGTTCGTTTTGGCAGTGTCCAGGTTACAGGACACGGATGAAAAGAAATTGACAGACAAGGATCGGAAACTATCACAGGAGCGGTTAGAGACGATCATTGAACGGCAAAATTTGATCATGGATACTGTTCTGAGGTATCATTCGTCTATATTGGCTGCTTTAAAGTCTGAGGAATGGAACGGCCAGGAAGAGATGATTTATGAAAGATATGCAGATGAAATGGAGCAAAAGGTTTCCTGGATGCAGAAAGAAATTTTGTCTATGGAAGTGACTGACGAGGATATGGAGTCCTGGCTGCAGGATAAGATTATAACGTTATTCAGGAACTGGTAGGAGAAAGTGAGGGAGTATAAAGAGCCAATGTGACAATTTGGAAAGGGGATATTATGGCGAGAACAGTTGGAATCGGACGCCAGGATTTTGAAAAGATAAGGATTAAAAATAATTTTTATGTGGACAAAACGCATTTTATCAAAGAATGGTGGGAGGCAGATGATAAAGTATTTCAGCTGAAAAAGAAAAAAGATCTTTCAGATACGGTAAATACGGCATTGAAACAAATTGAAGATATGAATTATGAGGCGGCTCTCATAGCGAGAGGGATTCCTGTAGGGCGTATACGAAAATATGGGTTTGCTTTCGGGGGAAAGAAGTATTGATAGGGAAAATGAAATAGAGAGGACGTGTATGAAAGGTGATTTCGAGTATAGAAGTAGATTCTTTTCGTGGAATAAAATCGTTTAAACTGGAAAATTTATCTCAGGTAAATATTTTGACGGGAAATAATAACTGCGGAAAAACGAGTATTTTAGAAATACTTGATAGTTTTGGACAGCCAGATGACTTTCGCAGGTGGCGTTCATTGATCAGAAAAGATGTCAGAACTGCTCTGCGTGCAGGTGTTTCCTATTATGAAGGGTTCTATAATCTGTTTGGCATAAATCTGGAAGAAAAATATTTGAGATATGTGATCGTGGAAGACAGCGATATCACGGAGGTATCGGTATTTGCTAATGTTGTAGAGGAAGAGATAAACGACAAAGAATATATGGATATGGCGGGAGTCGTTTCCATCTCAGAAGAGCAGGAAACAGAATTGTCAGATATGGTCCATTTGGTTTCCAGATTGGATATGGAAGCTGAAATCAATGGGAAAAGCGTAAGAAAGCTGAGCATTTATGATGCACAAAAAGGACTAAGACTCCCATTTCAAAAAGGGAAAAAATATACTAGTACTGTATCCGGTTAGTTTTTAAAGTATAACCGGATACAGTCTTGCCAGTT
>CAJUTU010000042.1:15390-28178 GCA_910589385.1 uncultured Lachnospiraceae bacterium | reverse complement strand
TTCTGCCCTTTCTTCTAATTTTCAGTTAATTTGTTTTGAGTTTCGCAATTACCTAAAAAAAAGAACCGCAAAGCAATGTAATCTATTTCTGGTTGCTGCGCTTGCGCATCCTCGAATCCAGGATTTTTTTGCGGATTCGTAAAGATTTCGGCGTTACTTCCAACAACTCGTCCGTGTCAATAAAATCCAGCGCTTCCTCCAGGCTCAATATATGGGGCGGGGTCAGCCGGAGCGCTTCGTCCGCGCTGGAAGAGCGGGTATTGGTCAGATGCTTGGTCTTGCAGACGTTCAATTCAATATCTTCGGCTTTTCCATTCTGTCCTACGACCATGCCGGAGTATACTTTTTCACCGGGGCCAATGAACAAAGTCCCTCTTTCCTGAGCGCTGAACAGTCCGTAGGTAACAGACTCTCCGGTTTCAAACGCGATGAGCGACCCCTGTTTCCGGTACTGGATATCGCCTTTATAGGGGGCATAACCGTCAAAGCTGGTGTTCAGAATCCCGTTCCCCTTTGTATCCGTCAGAAATTCCCCACGGTATCCGATGAGCCCACGGGCCGGGATCGCGAACTCCAGCCGGGTATATCCACTGCCGATACTTCCCATGCTCTGCAGTTCCCCTTTGCGCTGGCTGAGTTTGTCGATGACCGTTCCGGTAAATTCATCCGGTACGTCTACATAGGCGGTTTCCATTGGTTCCAGCTTTGTGCCTTTTTCATCGGTTTTATACAAAACCTCCGCCTTGCTGACGGCAAATTCATATCCTTCCCGCCGCATATTTTCGATTAACACAGAGAGATGTAATTCTCCGCGTCCGGAAACCTTGTAATTGTCCGCGTTTTCCGTTTCTTCTACCCGGAGGCTGACATCCGTATTCAATTCCCGGAACAGGCGGTCACGGATATGCCTTGACGTTACATATTTTCCTTCTTGTCCGGCAAAGGGGCTGTCGTTGACAATAAACTGCATGGAGATCGTAGGCTCGGAAATCTTCTGGAAGGGGATTGGCTCCGGATTTTCCGGGGAACAAAGCGTATCTCCGATGGCAATATCAGAGATCCCGGAAATCGCGACAATAGAGCCGATGGAAGCTTCCTTTACGTCGATCTTATTCAGTCCGTCAAATTCATACAGCTTGCTGATCTTCACTTTTTTCTGCTTGTCCGGGTCATGGTGGTTGACAACGATCATCTCCTGATTAACTGAGATCGTGCCGTTATCTACCTTGCCTACTCCGATTCGGCCTACATATTCATTATAATCAATGGTGCTGATCAAAACCTGGGTCGGGGCCTCCGGGTCTCCTTCCGGAGCCGGGATATATTTCAAAATGGTCTCGAACAAAGGCACCATGTTTTTCTCTTCATCCGTTAGATCCAGGACCGCAACCCCTGCTTTGGCAGAGGCATAGACAAACGGGCAGTCAAGCTGTTCATCCGATGCATCCAGATCCATGAACAATTCCAGCACTTCGTCGATCACCTCGTCAGGCCGTGCCTCCGGGCGGTCAATCTTATTGATGCATACGATGACCGGGAGATTCAAGTCCAGAGCCTTTCTAAGGACAAACTTTGTCTGGGGCATAGCGCCTTCAAAGGCATCCACCACCAGGATCACTCCGTTGACCATCTTCAGTACCCGTTCTACCTCGCCGCCAAAATCAGCATGTCCCGGGGTATCAATGATATTGATTTTTGTTCCTTTATAAAAGACTGCGGTATTTTTCGATAAAATTGTGATGCCGCGCTCCCGTTCAATATCATTGGAATCCATGACACGCTCCGCAACTTCCTGATTTTCCCGGAATACTCCGCTCTGTTTTAAAAGCTCGTCGACCAAAGTGGTTTTTCCATGATCAACATGGGCAATAATAGCAATATTCCGAATATCTTCTCGTTTTTCTTTCATGATCTATACCAAACCTTTCAATCAAAATCTGTATCCTGGGCATATCCGATTTGTCGAAAGTAAAGTTTCCGAAAAAGCGGATGTAATCAGCCTTTGCTCATTCTATCACAAAACAGTATAGAAAAAAAGGGGGAAATTGTCGAAGGATTTTCCAGAGATTTTGTTCTATATAGATGGACGGGCACATAAAATTAGTAGTGACTCAAAAATACCGCAAAGAGGAAGGGAGAACTTATAAATTATGTCAGATAAGATTATTGAAAACAATCAGGTAACAATCATGGGTGAGGTGGCGTCCGGATTTACATATAGCCATGAGGTCTTTGGAGAGGGATTTTATATGGTAGACGTTCTGGTGCGTCGTCTGAGCAACTCCGAAGACAGGATTCCGCTGATGATCTCCAACCGGCTGATCGATGTGACGCAGGACTATACAGGGGAGTTCATTATGGTATCAGGACAGTTCCGCTCGTATAACCGGCATGAAGAGCAGAAAAACCGCCTGGTGCTTTCTGTATTTGTCAGGGAAGTCGAGTTTATTGATGAGGAGCTGGACGGGGCGAAAACCAACCACATCCTTCTGGAAGGCTACATCTGCAAAAAGCCCATATACCGGAAGACTCCGCTGGGCAGGGAGATTGCGGACCTGCTACTGGCCGTCAACCGTCCATATGGGAAATCAGATTATATCCCTTGTATCTGCTGGGGGCGGAACGCCCGTTATGCTTCTGGGTTTGAAGTCGGGGAGCATGTACAGATCCTTGGCAGGATCCAGAGCAGGGATTATGTGAAGAAAATATCGGAGACCGAGACCGAGACGCGGACTGCATATGAAGTGTCTGTGAGCAAGCTGGAATGTCTGGAAGATGATTAAATCTATAGAAAATCTGATAAATTTTCACCGCTCAGCATATAGAAAGTAAAAGCTGGCAGCCAAATGGTGATGAAAATGTTTGTGAAAGGGATATCATTTGTTGAGGAATTTCCTCAAATATGATATCCTTATTTTTATAGCAGTGATTTTAGAAAATCGGACGAGCCGTATGGACTGGCTGAGGATTAGGAGGAAGATAAAAATGGTAAAAGTGTTGATGCATGGATGTAACGGAAGGATGGGACAAGTGATCACCGGATTGGTAAAAGAGGATGCTCAGATTGAGATTGCGGCAGGTGTGGATACTTATCTGGAAATCCAGAATCCTTATCCGGTATTTGCATCCATCGGTGAATGTGATGTGGAAGTAGATGTAGTCATTGATTTTTCCACGGCAGTGGCATTGGAGAGGGTGCTGGATTACTGTGTGGAAAAACAGGTTCCGGCGGTGCTTTGCTCTACCGGATATTCAGAAGAACAGCTTCAAAAGATTGCAGATGCTTCTAAAAAAGTGGCAATACTAAAGTCTGCAAACATGTCTATGGGAATCAACCTGCTCTTAAAGCTCTTAAAAGATGCCGCAAAGGTGCTGGCTCCGGCAGGGTACGACATGGAGCTTGTAGAAAAGCATCATAACCAGAAACTGGATGCGCCCAGCGGTACGGCATTGGCATTGGCCGACTCTATGAATGATGCGTTGGGCGGAGAATACCATTATGTATATGACAGAAGCCAGGCGAGACAGAAACGGGAGAAAAAAGAAATCGGGATTTCCGCAGTGCGGGGAGGAACGATCGTAGGAGAACATGAAGTGATCTTTGCAGGTGTAGATGAAGTGATTGAATTCAAGCATACTGCATTTTCACGGAGTGTATTTGGAAAAGGCGCTGTGGAGGCAGCAAAGTTTCTGGCAGGAAAGCCCGCAGGGATGTATGATATGGGGGATGTGATCCAGTTTTAAGGGCAGGAAAATGCATACATAATATATCCAAAGGGCTTATTGTTACGCATGACCTTTTGAGACGGGCGGGCTTCATCAGGTAAAGTATACAAAAAAGAGAGGTATTTCATGAAGGATTTAGAGACAAGGTATCTGGAACGGCTGTCAGATTTATATCCGACGATCGCGGCGGCCTCGACAGAGATCATTAATTTACAGGCAATTTTAAATCTGCCGAAAGGGACGGAACATTTTATTACCGATGTGCACGGTGAATACGAGGCGTTTTCCCATGTGTTAAAAAACGGCTCGGGTTCTGTGCGCCGCAAGATTGACGAGGTGTTCGGCAATACATTGAGCACAAAGGAAAAAAGGTCGCTGGCCACGCTCATTTATTACCCGAAAGAAAAAATGGCGATCGTGAAAAAAGTAGAGGATAATATGGAGGATTGGTACAAAGTAAACCTGTACCGTCTGATCGAGGTCAGCAAACGGGCGGCCAGCAAATATACCCGTTCCAAAGTTCGTAAGGCCCTGCCGAAAGATTTTGCCTATGTCATTGAAGAACTGATTACAGAAAAAGCAGAGGTCAATGACAAAGAATCCTATTATAATGAAATTATAATGACTATCATACGGATCGGACGGGCGGAAGGCTTTATTGCGGCGATTTCCACGTTGATCCAACGTCTGGTTGTGGATCATCTCCATATTGTCGGCGATATCTACGACCGGGGACCGGGGCCGCATATTATTATGGACAAACTGTTGAACTATCATTCTCTGGACATCCAGTGGGGAAATCATGACGTACTGTGGATGGGCGCAGCCGCCGGACAGAGAGGGTGTATCGCCAATGCGATCCGTATCTGTGCACGGTATGGAAATCTGGACATTCTGGAGGATGGGTATGGGATCAACCTTCTGCCGCTGGCCACATTTGCCATGCGTGTTTATGAAGACGATCCATGCACCTGCTTTACACTGAAGGGACAGGATAATACGATCAGTAAGGCAGAGAAGGAGATGAACCTGCGGATCCACAAAGCCATTTCCATTATCCAGTTTAAAGTAGAGGGACAGATCGCGCAGCGGCAGAAAAGTTTTCAATTGGAAAGCCGGGCGCTGCTGCACCGGATTGACTATGAAAAAGGCACCATTACCCTTGAGGGCAAAGAATATCAGATGCTGGATATGAATTTCCCGACTATTGATCCGAAAGACCCGTATGCATTATCTGAGGAAGAAGAGGAAGTGATGGACCGTCTGGAACGTGCATTTCTGGGGTGCGAAAAGCTGCAGGAGCATATGCGTCTGCTGCTGACCAAAGGAAATCTGTACAAAGTGCATAACAATAATCTGCTGTACCATGGATGTGTTCCGCTGAATGAGGACGGCACATTGAAAGAAGTAGATTTATTTGGAAAGAAATTCAAAGGACGTTCCTTGTATGATGCGCTGGACCGCTATGTGCGGAAAGGTTTTTTCGCCATAGATGATCAGGACCGGGAAAATGGGAAGGATATCATGTGGTATATTTGGCTGGGGCCAAATTCCCCGTTGTTTGGCAAGGATAAGATGGCGACCTTTGAGCGTTATTTCCTGGCGGAAAAGGAAACTCATAGAGAAAACAAGAATCCGTATTATAAGCTTTTGGAGAATGAGGAAGTGATCGACAATGTGATGCGAGAATTTGGCCTGTCTCCGGATGAGGCTTATATCGTTAACGGGCATGTGCCGGTGAAGCGGAAAAACGGGGAGAACCCTGTAAAGTGTAATGGAAAGGTCATGGTCATTGACGGCGGATTCTCCAAAGCATATCAGAAGGAGACCGGAATTGCTGGATACACGTTGATCTATAATTCTTACGGGCTCCGCCTGGTAGCACATGAACCTTTTGAATCCACAGAAGCAGCGATCAAAAAGGAAAGCGATATCCACTCAGAGAGCGTGATCATTAAGCGCGTGATGGAGCGCCGTCTTGTGGGACACACAGACGCAGGCAAAGAGCTTCGGGAGCGGATTGCGGATCTGGAGGTATTGCTTGCGGCATACCGGAGCGGAGATATTAAAGAGAAGCGGTAGTGTGGTTTATACAGATATTCTTACCTCTTTCTACCATAAAATGAAAAAACTGTAATTGAAATTTTTTGGAAAATATTTCTATACATAATATCTGAAAATCTACAGATATTACAGGTATAAAAATTATTATGGAAAGGGAGAGGAACTATGAAAAAATATAAGAAGCTTCTTTTATTAATGATGTGTACAGGCGTTATTGGAAATATGACCGCCTGTGGGAACAACAACGATGCAGACAATGGCGCAGAGCAGACGGATACAAATAGCACCGATAGAAACATGAATGATGCGACCGGAGGCGGAAACAACAGTACCAATAACAGCAAGAATAATGGGACTACAAATAATAATAGTACCAATAAGAACACTGGAAATGGTACGAACAGTTCCAACAACAAAGGAACAGGGAGCAATGATTCTAATAACAATGCGTCTGATGATACCATCAACGACAAAGACAATGGAAACGGTCTGATTGACGACGCTGTGGACGATGTAAGGGACGGCGTTGATGATATGCTGGATGATGATACAAATAATCGGTAAGGAACCGTAGAAAGTATTTTGGAAGATTGTGCAGGATCAGGAGCCGCATTGTTGGTAACGGCTCCTTTTTCTGATATTCTTATTTAAGGAAGAAATACAATCTTATCAGGCGCTTGATCATGATTTATTATGCTAAATGGGAGATGTGATTTTTCTATAGATTGGAGCAGAAGATGAAGTTTAGACCTTGTATTGATATACATAATGGAAAAGTGAAACAGATTATAGGGGGCAGCCTTAGTGATACAAAAGACCAGGCAGAGACAAATTTTGCCTCTGAACTGGACGCGGCTTATTACGCACGGATGTATTGTCAGGACGGGCTGAAAGGAGGCCATATTATCCTGCTCAACGCAAAAGACTCCTCTTACTATGACGCAGACAGACAGCAGGCTCTGTCAGCCCTCGAAGCGTATCCTGGCGGTATGCAGATAGGGGGCGGGATCACGGCGGAAAATGCAGGTGGGTATCTGGAGGCGGGCGCCAGCCATGTGATCGTTACATCCTACGTGTTCCAAAACGGCCTGTTCCAGAAAGAAAATTTAGAAAAATTAAAAGCAGCCGTAGGGAAGGAACATATTGTTTTGGATTTAAGCTGCAGGAAACGTGACGGAGAATATTATATAGTGACGGACCGCTGGCAGACATTTACCAAGGTAAAACTGGACAAAGAAAGATTGGATCTGCTGGCAGGAGAATGTGATGAATTTCTGATCCACGGCGTGGATGTTGAAGGTAAGGCATCCGGAGTGGAAGAAGAACTGGTGCGGCTTCTGGCAGATTGGGGAGGAACAGATATGACATATGCCGGAGGGATTGGAAGTAAAGAAGATTTGGAATACTTTCGCCGGATCAGCGACGGAAGGCTTGATTTTACGATAGGGAGTGCATTGGATTTATTTGGCGGGACAATACCATACCGGTGGGTGGCTGGAGGAATGGCTGAGTGACAGGCCAGAGAGAACAGAAAAAGAATAGTTTTACACAAAATTAGCACTCGACTATTGACAGTGCTAACAACTTCTGCTATTGTTATATTGTCAATAGAACAATCAAACATCATTCAGAGTATTTCTGGAAATTTAAGCGCCAGGATACAGAAGCAATCCATTTCCGGGCATACTCAGTATAAGAGGAGGTTTTAGCATGAATATAAATAAATTTACGCAGAATTCCCTGCAGGCAGTGCAGTCTTGTGAGAAACTGGCTTACGATTACGGCAATCAGGAGATCGTGCAGGAACATTTGCTCTATGCACTGATCACCCAGGATGACAGTCTGATCTTAAAATTACTGGAGAAAATGGGTTTCCAGGCATCTTATGTGGTGAACCGCGTGGAGGAGATGCTTGACAAACGTCCGAAGGTGCAGGGCGGCAAGGTTTATGTGGGACAGGATTTGAATAATGTACTGATCCATGCAGAGGACGAAGCCGGGCAGATGGGAGATGAGTACGTTTCTGTAGAGCATTTGTTTCTTGCCCTTTTGAAATATGCAAGCCGTGATATGAAAACATTTTATCAGGAAATGGGGATCAGCCGGGAAGGTTTTCTCCAGGCATTATCCTCTGTCCGGGGAAATCAGCGGGTGACCAGCGATAACCCGGAAGCCACTTACGATACATTGAACAAATACGGCCAGGATCTGGTGGAACGTGCCAGAGACCAGAAGCTGGATCCGGTCATCGGACGTGACGAGGAAATCCGGAATGTGATCCGCATCCTGTCTCGAAAGACCAAAAACAACCCTGTGCTGATCGGAGAACCTGGCGTAGGTAAGACTGCGGTTGTGGAAGGGCTTGCCCAGCGGATCGTAAAAGGGGATGTACCGGAAGGACTGAAAGAAAAGACGATTTTCTCTCTGGATATGGGCGCTCTGGTTGCGGGAGCAAAATACCGCGGAGAATTTGAGGAACGCTTAAAAGCCGTATTGGAGGAAGTGAAGAACAGCGACGGCAGGATCATCCTGTTTATTGATGAGCTCCATACCATTGTAGGCGCAGGCAAGACGGACGGCGCAATGGATGCGGGAAATATGTTAAAGCCTATGCTTGCACGCGGCGAGCTGCATTGTATCGGCGCCACGACGTTGGACGAATACCGTCAGTATATTGAGAAGGACGCTGCATTAGAGCGTCGTTTCCAGCCGGTGATGGTAGAAGAGCCGACAGTGGAAGACGCGATTTCCATTTTGCGCGGCCTGAAAGAACGATATGAAGTTTTTCATGGCGTGAAGATTACTGACAGCGCCTTAGTGGCGGCAGCCATGCTGTCACACCGGTACATTTCCGACAGGTTCCTTCCAGATAAGGCGATCGACCTGGTGGATGAAGCCTGCGCCTTGATCAAGACAGAGCTGGACTCCATGCCCACAGAGCTGGATGAACTGAGCCGCCGGGTAATGCAGCTTGAGATTGAAGAGGAAGCGCTGAAAAAAGAAGACGACCGATTAAGCCAGGAACGGCTGGTACATCTTCAGGAAGAACTGGCAGAGCTGCGGGAAGAATTTTCCGGCAAGAAAGCACAGTGGGACAATGAAAAGGCTTCTGTGGAGAGGGTACAGAAAATCCGTGAGGAGATCGAGCAGGTCAACAAGGAAATCCAGAAAGCCCAGCAGGATTATGATCTGAATAAGGCAGCGGAACTGCAGTACGGACGTCTGCCCCAACTGAAAAAGATGCTGGAGACAGAAGAGGAACGTGTTAAGGAGAAAGAGCTGGCTCTGGTACATGAGGCAGTAACAGACGAAGAGATTGCAAGGATCATTTCCAGATGGACCGGGATCCCGGTGGCAAAATTAAATGAAAGTGAACGCAGCAAGACACTTCATCTGGGAGAGGAACTGCATAAGCGGGTCATCGGACAGAATGAAGGCGTGGAACTGGTGACAGAAGCAATCATCCGCTCCAAGGCAGGCATTAAGGATCCGTCCAAACCGATCGGCTCCTTCCTGTTCCTCGGACCTACCGGGGTGGGGAAGACGGAACTGGCAAAAGCATTGGCCCAGAGTCTGTTTGACGATGAAAACAACATGGTTCGGATTGATATGAGCGAATACATGGAGAAATATTCGGTATCCCGTCTAATCGGAGCGCCTCCGGGATATGTGGGGTATGATGAGGGCGGCCAGCTTACCGAGGCAGTCCGCAGAAAACCTTATTCGGTGGTACTGTTTGATGAAGTGGAAAAGGCCCATCCAGATGTATTCAATGTGCTCTTACAGGTGTTGGATGACGGGCGTATTACCGATTCCCAGGGCCGTACGGTGGACTTTAAGAATACCATTTTGATCATGACCTCCAATATCGGAGCACATTATCTGCTGGAAGGGATCCAGGAGGACGGAACTCTGACAGAGGAAAGCCAGTCTATGGTCATGAATGACCTGCGGGCACATTTCCGTCCGGAATTTTTAAACCGTCTGGATGAGATTATTATGTTCAAGCCTCTGACCAAATCCAACATTGACGGAATTATTGATCTGCTGGTGGCGGATGTTAATCAGCGGCTTTCAGAGAAGGAATTGTCCATTGATCTGACAAACGCGGCCAAGAGCTTTATCGTGGAAGGCGGCTATGATCCGATGTATGGCGCAAGGCCGTTAAAGCGTTATCTACAGAAAAATGTAGAGACGCTGGCGGCGAAATTGATACTGGCAGGAAATGTAGGCAGAGGAGATACCATTGTCATTGATGTGACAGACGGAAAGCTGGATGCACATTGCTCACATTGAGAAAAGAAGAAAAGTAATTTAGAAATTTAGGAACTGTATGAAAATAACCCGGTCAAGTTATTTTCATACAGTTCTTTGGTCATTGAAAGTTTACAGCTTGGATGCGGATAAAAGAAATGGATCTGTGAATGATAGAATATAGAACCTATGAAAACAGAGCGAGAGGGAAAAAGAATATGAAAAAACTGAATTGGAAAAGGCTGTGGTATGACCTTTTTATTGATATAATGGGCGGAATTTTAATCGGGGCAGGAATTTACAATTTTGCGGCAAATGCAGAATTTCCGTTGGCTGGAGTTTCTGGTATTGCGCTGATATTATACAGGCTTTGCGGCGTGCCTATTGGTTTTGCAACGATCCTTTTAAATATTCCGATCGCAGTGAGCTGCTATAAAACATTAGGACGGGAGTTTTTCGTCCGGTCTGTCCGTTCTGTTGTGATCACATCTATGATTACAGACTATATTGTCCCAATGTTTCCGGTGTATTCCGGGGACAGGATGCTGGCGGCAATCTGCACAGGGATTTTTTCCGGCTTGGGTTACGCATTGATCTTTATGAACAGCTCTTCTACCGGAGGGATGGATTTTGTATCCATGTCCATCCGCGCAAAGAAGCCCCATATTTCTCTTGGAAGGATCGTATTTGTGCTGGATTGTGCGATTGTCCTGCTGGGCGGCGTGATCTTCCAGGATATCGACGCGACCATTTATGGACTGATCATTTCCTATCTGTTGACTGTCGTGATCGATAAGATCATGTATGGCATTGATTCTGGAAAGATGACATTTATCGTGACAGATAAAGGGCAGGAGGTGGCGGCCAAAATTGATGAATATATCGGCCGCGGTGCTACGATCCTGACGGGGAGGGGCAGCTACACCGGAGCTAAAAAAGAGATTGTGATGTGTGCCTGCAATAATAAGCAGATGTATTCTATCCGGAAAATGGTGAAAGAATTAGACCCCAAATGTTTCATTGTCATTATGGAATCTAATGAAGTTGTGGGCGAAGGGTTTAAAGAAGCATAGACAAATGGCGGCCGCCTGACCATGCGGCATTTAGGTATAAGGGATATATTGCCATAGATGGTTTGTGAGATGACTGCCATGTAAATGATTTTGCTTTTAATGAAGAAAATCGTTTACATGGCAGTTTTTGATTTAAATCCTTAATAACAATTTTTTGCTTAGAATGGCAGAATACTGATTTAGGTATTTCTATGTCAGATTTTTAGTAATGTATGACCACTGGAAGTCCGATATCAATAATAGAATAAAGCTCCTGCGCATTGTAGTATGGCATATTGATGCAGCCATGGGAGCCGTTCCAGAGGTAGACGTCTCCGCCGAATGCCGGCTGCCAGGTCGCGTCATGGAAGCCGATGCCGCTATAAGTCACACGCATCCAGAAATCAACAGGAGTCCGGTATTCTGGTTTTCCGGTTTCGGGAACAATGTTTCCGACAAGAATCGTGGGAGACAGCTTTTCCAAAATCGTATATACCCCGGCAGGAGTGCCCATGCCGCCGGGCGTGCTTCCTGTCACGACATCACTTTCAAAGACAACGGCGCCGTCTCTTAAGTACCACATATGCTGGGTGGTCAGGTCTACCTCCAGGAAAGTATTGCCCCAGTCCTGTGGTGCGTGGGATGCTGCGGTCTGTCCATAGGAAACTGCTCTGGTCAAAACCTCTCCGTTTCTGATACTGTTCAAAAGGGCAGCGTATTCCTCATCCTCATTGATAGACCAGCCGTAGGTTCCGCCGGATACCTCGGTTGCTTTACCAGCAGGCGTAGTCAGAGGCCTGGTGGCGCCAAGGGTATCATACCGGGCGTCGAATTCCAGGATCCAGCTGCGCACAGCCTCTTCATCCAGAGTGACATTGAGATTGTCATCCACGGACAGCCAGGTAGAAATCAACGCTTTATCCACGACCACAGGCGTATCCATCTCATAAGTGATACTTGCCCGGCAGTAATCATTCAGCTTTTTACAGATTTGTAACATTTCTTCCGATTCTGTGGTATATTTAGGTTTTTCATAAAAGCCTTCTTCCTGCAGATCCATGGTTTCCTTCAGATCCAGTGTAAACTGCAGGACTTTTTCCTTCAGCTTTTCCGCGTCCAAAGCGGTCCCGTAGATTTCAGGCTCAATGACAAATGCATTTCCATCAAATTTTGGATATGCAGACTGAGGCGGAATGGGTTCTTTCGTTACTGCATCCAAAGTATCCACCTTTTTTGACAGGGCAGCTTCATCACAGGATACCCTAAAAACAACCTCTTCTGATTTTTCCTTAAAAAATTCCAAAGGCCATGCAAATGCATTTTGCTTATCTAGGATATAATCCAGCTTTAGATTGTCATCCCAGTCCATGGAAATCTCTTTTCCCTGGATGCGTTCCGTCTTTCCGCCGCTTTCTAGGATTTCTAATGTATAGGCAGCTGCCTGTTCAGCGAAGAATGCATGTGCATCTTCTGTTGTCTTGCAGGAAAAATCCTGCCCGTTGATGACAGTATGAAAAAGAAAATGATCCTGGAAGAAAAACGAGACTCCCAGATATGTAAGCAGTAATACAGCGGCAGCGCCGGCTCCAATGTATTTGGCAAGTTTTTTGATCGGTATTCTCTTTTTATCTGCAGAGGCCGTGTCTGAATCTTCAGCAGGCTGTTCTGGCGAAGCGTTTTCCGGTGTGGCGT
>CAJUTU010000042.1:0-15290 GCA_910589385.1 uncultured Lachnospiraceae bacterium | reverse complement strand
CCGACTGTTCAGATGCGGCGTTTTCCGGTGTGGCGTCCGACTGTTCAGATGCGGCGTTTTCCGGTGTGGCGTCCGACTGTTCAGATGCGGCATTTTCCAGTGTGCTGTCTGTCGGTTCAGAAAATGTATTTTCCATGGTACTGCCCGTTGAATCCATGGATTGCCCTGCAGACGCAGGATTATTTGAACCTAAAGGCTGCTTTTCGGGCTCGTTTGCATTGATTGCAGCCTTTTGCAGATGCTCCATAAATGTGTGATCTGTTGTTTCCATTTTGTAATGTTCTCCTTGTAAAAGCTTATTTGAATTAAAAAAAAGTTTTGCCGCGCAGATACCATGGGTATTTACGCTGAAACTGAGGGGAACTCTTTATTATTATCTCTTCTATTTATGTTCCGGGACTTATTTTATAACAATTGCGCGGAATTTTCAATTTGAATGATGTAAATATATCGTAAAAGTTTCAAATTTATAGTATACTATGGAAAATAATAGGTCATCATTCCGTGTATTGTCTGGGATGGACTATGAAACGAAGGAGATGCGCGGCTATGAAATTCATACATTTATCAGATCTCCATATTGGAAAGCGGGTCAATGAATTTTCCATGTTGGAGGATCAGAAGTACATATTGGCTCAGATTTTATCATTGGCGGAGGAAGAACATGTAGATGGTGTATTCCTTGCAGGGGATCTCTATGACAAGCCGGTTCCGCCAGCGGAAGCCGTACAGCTGTTAGATTCCTTCCTCACTCGGCTTGCCCGGCTGGATGTGCCGGTATTTGCAGTCAGCGGCAACCATGATTCGGCGGAAAGGATATCTTTTGGCTCACGTCTTCTAAGCAGCAGGGGTGTCTATCTGTCCCCTGTATATGACGGGACCGTGGAGAAGATTTCCATGACGGATGCCTATGGGGAAGTCGTGGTACATCTTCTGCCTTTTATAAAACCGGCGGTGGTGCGCCATGTATTTGAAGAGGAAGAGATCAACAGCTATCAGGATGCCGTGCATGCAGCGGTGTCACATATGGAGATTGACCGTGGAGTGCGTAATATTTTGGTGGCTCATCAGTTTGTGGCCGGGGCGGCGCGGTGTGAATCGGAAGAAGTTTTGGTGGGAGGCCTGGACAATGTAGATAGTTCAGTATTTGAACCCTTTGACTATGTGGCGCTGGGTCATATCCACAGTCCCCAGCATGTGGGGAGAGAGACGATCCGCTATTGCGGCACGCCCTTAAAATATTCCTTTTCAGAGGCGGAGCAGGAAAAGTCGGTGACTGTGGTAGAATTAAAAGAGAAAGGACAAGTCGAGATCCAAAAGCTGCCTTTAAAGCCATTGCGTGATATGCGCCGGATTCGGGGGAGCTATCTGGAGGTGACGGCCCGCTCCTTTTATCAGGATACGAATACGGAAGACTATGTACAGGTGATCCTGACAGACGAGGAGGATGTGCCTGACGGCCTGCAGAAGCTAAGGGTGATCTATCCGAATCTGATGCGGCTGGAATACGATAATAAGCGGACAAGAAATCATGAAAATATAACCGGGGCTTGTGAAGTGGAGCAGAAGTCGGAGCTGGAGTTATTCAAAGAGTTCTATGAACTACAGAATAATCAGCCTATGAGCGGACAACAGGAGGTATTCGTCCGTGGTTTGATAAAAAATATACAGGAAAGAGGAAAAATATGAGGCCGGAAAAACTCACGATAAGCGCCTTTGGCCCCTATGCGGGGAAAACAGAGATTGATTTTACACGGTTCAAAGACAGAGGGCTCTTTTTGATCACCGGGGATACGGGGGCAGGAAAAACTACGATTTTTGATGCCATCACTTTTGCCTTATATGGGGAGGCCAGCGGAAATGTAAGAGAAGCGGGGATGTTCCGCAGTAAATATGCAAAAGAGGATGTCCCGACTTTTGTAGAATTGGAGTTTCTTTATCAGGGAAAGGAATATCAGATTAAAAGGAACCCGGAATATCTCCGGCCGAAAGGAAGAGGAACCGGATATACGCAGCAGAAGGCAGATGCACAGCTTACTTTTTCTGATGGAAGGCAGCCGATCACCAGGATGCGGGAGGTAACTCGGGCAGTGGAAGAATTGATTGGCCTGGATTATCAGCAGTTTACACAGATTGCCATGATCGCACAGGGGGATTTCCAGAAGCTTTTGCTGTCAGGAACTCAGGAGAGGGGTGAGATTTTTCGGCGGATTTTTCATACAGGGCTGTATCAGGAGGTACAGAACCGATTACGGGATGCCGCGAAAGAGCGGTGGAAAGAATATGATGAAATCCGAAGAAGCATCAACCAGTATATGGCCGGGGCAGTCTGTGGGGAGAATCTGGAGATCAGCCTGGAACTGGAAAACCTGCGGAAGGTAAAATTCGAAGGTAAGGTAGAAAGAGGCCTGGAGCTTTTGCAGGAATTGCTGCAGAAAGACGCACTGACGCTGGAGCAGATGGACGGGCAGCTGAATGGACTGGATGAGAAAATCCAGCAGGAGGACAGGCTTCTCGGGAAAATAGAGCAGAACAGGCAGACAGCGAAACTTTTGGTGGAAAAGCAGGAAGCCTTCGCAAAGAAACAGGAAGATTTGAAAAAAGCCGGTGAAATCCGCGAAACGGCTTTGAAGTCCACAGAGGAGGAAGAACATCTTTCGTCTTTGCTGCAGCAGGAAGAGGAAAAACTGGAAAAGTATCATGCCCTTGAAAACTTGCAGGAGCAGATGGAGAAACAGGAAGGGCTGATTTTGAAGGAGCAGCAGAAACAAGCGTTGGCAGTGTCGCAATATGCAGAACTCAAGAAAGAGATTGAAGAAAAAAAGCAGGAACAGGAGACACTGAAAACAGCAGGAGAAGAGCGGGAACGTCTGCTGCATCGACAGGAGGGGCTGGAAAGCCGGAGATCAGAACTGCATCGGCTGTTCCAGGACAGGAAAGATCAAAAAAAGCAGCAGGAACAGACAGAGTCAGAGCAAAAGGAGGCAATCCAGCAGGCAGGACGGCTTGAGGAGGATATGAAAAAAACCAGGGAGCAGGCTGACTCCCTGCAGGACCGGGATGTGCTGCTGCTGCGTTTGTCTGAAAACCGAGAAAAGCTGGAAAGACAAAGAGACGATTTCCAGCAGAATTGGGATGATTTAAAAGAGACCCAGGGGCAGCAGGAAAAGGAGCGGGAGAAAACGGACGTACTGTTTGTACAGGAAAAAGGATGGAAAGAGAAACTTTTAAAGCTTCAGGAGGAATTGAAAACGCTTAAGAGTGCGCAAGGCGAAGAAATAGAGTATGGACACCAGGTACAGGAGCAGAAGCGGATTCTGGATGCATTTTCAGAGCATGAAAAAAGGCTGAAAGGGTATTGGAAAAAGAGGAAAAAGCACCAGGAGAGTTATGAGTGTGAATCCAAAGTATGGGAGCAGTTAAGTCAGGAATACTATGCTTTAGAGAAGCAATTTTTGGATGCCCAGGCCGGGCTTTTGGCCAGACATTTGAAAAAGGGAGAGAAGTGCCCGGTATGCGGTTCTCTTCATCATCCTTTACCGGCTGCATTGACAGGGGAAGTCCCGGAAAAAGATATACTGGATGAAAAGAGAACGCAGTTGTCAAAGACAGAAGCTATGGTACAGATGCTTTCCAGTGAAATTGCCCACCTTTCGGAGCAGATTGGGGAAGAAGAACAGGAGATCTGTAAAGTTCGGGAAAATGTGAAAGATTGGGCAGACAGAGAAAGTGGGAACTACGGAGATGCAGAGGAAGAGAAGCATCAAAAGGAGATAGCGGAAACCAAAACATCTGAAGTGATAACTTCTGCATATCTGACAAGACTGCGCAAGGAACTCGAAAAGCATCTGGAAGAATTGCAGACAATGCAGAAGAAGGCCGAAGAGAAAAAGGAACGGTATCTTGCAGGAGAGAGTGAGGCAGAAGCAATGGAAAGCCGCCTGGCCGGGCTGGGCCAGGAGATGAAAGAGTGCCAGGCAAGACAAGATGCCCTGTCAGGCAGGATTGAAGTGCTAAAACAGCAGCTTTCTGCAAGACTGGATGAACTCAAAAAAATCTGTACACAGATGATGGCAAAAAAGAAGCCTATCCTCTGGACGGAGTCAGGAATAGAAGATGTATCTGCTTTGCAGCTTGCATTGAACTGGCTGGAAGAGCGGATTATGGAAACCGCATCCCAGGAACAGCGGGCCAGGAAAGAACTGGCAGAGCGTACCCGTCTTTTGGAAAAACTAAAACAACTGGAAGCCAGGCAGGCAGAATCACAAGGAACGATTCAGAGTCATAAGAACCGCCTGGAAATTTTACATTCCCGTCAATCGGAGAACCGTGCGCAGATTGTGAAATGCCTTCTCATTCCGGATATGCCGTGGAAGGATGCATATCAGAATGCTGCAAGTCTGGAAGAAAATGAATTGCTGCAGGCGGCATCAGATGCAGGGCAGATGCTGGGTGAAGAACTGGGACGGCTGGAAACGGAGCTTGCCGGAAACAAGCGCAGATTGAGCAGGAAAAAGCGTATTGAAAAGGAGATACCTGCATTAGAGGAGCAGATGCATTTACAGGAAGAAGCGGTCACGCAGTCAAAGATGCTCCTGGCCCGTCTGGATACCGAGCGGAAGATCCTAGAGGAACAAAAGGGCGGATTGTTGGATAAGCTGGGGGCTCAGACAAAAGAAGAGACAATGCAGCAGGCTCTGGAACATCGTAAAGAGCTTGAATCCCTACAGCAAAAAAGGGAAAAAGCAGAGCAGGACTTCCGGCAATGCCAGAAAGAGGTTACCGCTTTGCAGGCAGCGGTCCAGGCATTGGAAGGCCAGATAGAAAAGGGGGAGCCGCTGAAAGAGGAAGAAATTGCAGAAAGAAAAGAGAAATGGACACAGGAAAAAACATTACTTACTCATAGAAGGTCAGAGTGTTATGCGGCAAACAAAAAGAATCGTGATATTTACGATTCCGTAAGCGGGCACCGGCAGGCTATGGTGGTTGTGGAGCAGGAATATGTCTGGGTGAAAGCATTATCGGATACGGCCAATGGTATGTTGAACGGAAAACGGAAGATTGAGCTGGAAACTTATATTCAAATGACTTATTTTGACAGGATACTGCGCAGGGCCAACCTGCGCCTGATGACCATGAGCAGCGGACAGTATGAGTTGAAACGGCAGGAGGAGGGAGACAATAAAAGAGAGAAGGCCGGATTGGAGCTGAATGTCATTGACCATTATAATGGCACGGAGCGCAGCGTCAAAACTCTTTCTGGCGGGGAATCTTTTCAGGCTTCCCTTTCCCTGGCCTTGGGATTGTCTGACGAAATCCAGTCCTGTGCAGGGGGCATCCGGCTGGATGCAATGTTTGTGGATGAAGGGTTCGGCTCTCTGGATGAAGAATCTTTAAATCAGGCAGTCAAAGCGCTGGCGGGCTTGGCCGAAGGAAACCGTATGGTAGGCATCATTTCTCATGTATCAGAATTAAAAGAACGGATTGATAGGAAAATCGTGGTGGCGAAGAGCAGGAGCAGGGATGGGATTGGAAGTTCTGTAGAGGTATCAGGTGGATTTGGAGGATGATGAGACAGGAAAGTGTGCGCGCAGGCCGCACACTTTCTTGGGTCTTTTTCCTGTAGTGCCAGATGAGGGCTGATTTACTGCTCCTCCAGTCCTTTTTCTGTGAGCCTGTAGATTTTATCACAAACTTCGTCTATAAACTTCCTGTCATGGGAAATACTGATGACAGCCCCGGGGAATTCTTTCAGCATCTGCCGGATCACCGGGCCTGACAATGGTGAAAAATTACGGGTCGGCTCATCCAGGATGAGGACATTTGCGCCGGACAGGCTCATTTTTAATAAAAAGATTTTTGCTTTCTGTCCGCCGGATAACTGTCCGGCCGTATGGTTCATTTCATCCGCGGTATATTTTAATGCACCGAGAAAGGTGCGGATTCTTGTTTGTATTTCTTTGTCGCCGGACGCATCCAGAAAGTCGATCGGCGTCATAGAGGAATCCAGGAGTTCCTCATAATTCTGCGGCATATATTCCGCATGGAGGTCTTCCCTGCTGAGAAGTTCCTCTGCAATCTTATGGAGCAGTGTTGTCTTTCCGGCTCCGTTCGTTCCCACGATACAGATCTTTTCAGGGCCGCGGATCTGTAGATAGATATTTTCCGCAAGCACTCGTTCCTGATCGGGAGTATAGAGTTTGTGCAGGGAATACTCAATGACAGTTTTTCCTGCCGGGATCTTCGATTCTTCATTGCCGAGCTTAAAAAAGATTGCGTCCTCTTCTTCCGGCATTTCCGTCATAGTTTCCTCTTCGCGTGCAAATCGGCGTCCCATAGACTTTACCGCATGCATCTTTTTCTTCAATAGCCTCCCTTTCCCGGGATTTTGTCTCGAAATACTTCTCTGCGCATGTTCTACGCTCTGATAGATCCGTTGATATTTTTCATCCCGTATTTTCTTTTCGCGCCGGTCATTTTCTGCCATGCGCTCCTGTTTCTCAAATAGATGCAGCCTTTCCTGCCGGTATTGGAGGTATGGCATATGGGCCACTGTATACCGGCACTGTGTTTTCCGCTTGATCTGTTCTATATGGATTACGGCATTGGCTGTATGTTCGATCAATGTCTCATCATGGGAAATGAAAAGTACGATCTGTTTCCATCCAAGAATGAATTTTTCCAGCCAGCCCAGAGTTTCCAGGTCAATATCATTTGATGGCTCATCCAGCAAGAGGATATCTGGTTTGGATAACAGGATCCGCAGTATCTGTGCTTTTACCTTTTCGCCGCCGGACAGAGTCTCCATATGTTGTTCTCTATAGAAAAAATCAACAGGCAGGCCGAATTCCTTTGCCATCCGGTTCAGCTCCTTTGGAGTCTGCTCTAAAAACATGGGTTCCTCCAAAAAGTATTCATAAATGCTTTTCCTGCAATCCTGCGCCGGCAGCTCCTGCGGCAGATATCCAAGCCTTTGCCCCTGGATGATCCGTTCCCCTGCAGCTTCGCAATAACCGAAAACCATATCAGGACAAAAAATCCACTGCAGCAGGGTGGATTTTCCATTTCCTTCTTCCCCGATGATGACTGCTTTATCTCCGTCATTCAGCACACAGTTGAAATTTTCCAGAATGACGCGGAGATCTTTTTTGTGTATCATATTTAAATTCTTAATCTGCAGCATATAAGCCTCCTTTCATCAGCCGGACTTTTTACACAAAAGAAAAAGCCCGTTTTCGTATCCGAAAACAGACTCACGCAAAGAAACCTTGTATATATTCTGAAAACAGATATACAAAGAGGATTCGTGAAAGCGGGATAATCTAATTCGGTATACGCATACAGACCTGCCTTATAAGCCTAAGAATCTATCCAGGCTTATCAACAGGAATTCCATTCGTTACATTGCGCTGCCCAAATCAAATTATCTGTTAATCATTTCCTCACCATGCACATCTGTGCCCTTTCTTTTTTGTTCAGACATATTATATACAGAAAGATGAAAGAATGCAAGCATTTTGGAGTTGAAATTCAAAAAAATCTATTGCCGCATGGAACGCTCCGCCTAGTCAATCAAACGGCTTTATGCTAAGATTGAAACCGTAATGAGACTGCGTTGATTCTCAAATTCAATGATGAAAAGGTTAACTGCCATGCATATGGAAAATAGTCAAATACTCTACCCAAACAGACTGAATGAACTTTTTGCCCGGCAGGAACAGGAAGATTGGAACCGTCTTGTCAGAGAAGTGAAAACAGAGATTATCCGCGAATTTTCAAATTCAGAAACTGTCATCGAAAGGCTTCAGAAGTATGCAGATATTGATCAGGAGAAACAGTGGGAGCAGTTTTTGGAATATAACAGGCAGCATTGGAGACATCGTGCTCCAGGATCTGATGAGCTTATTGCTGATATATCTGGCACGTCACGGGCTGGAAGAGACAAAACCGGACCTGCTGCAGAAGATCACATCTTATATCCGGCAGGATCTGCGTTCGGCATCCCTTCAGGAACTGGCAGGGCTTATGGGATACAGTACACGGCATTTAAGCCGCAGGATCCAGGAAAAACAGGAGGGACATTTTCTGATATCCTGCAGAGGGTCCGGTTGGAGGAAGCGGCGGTCTTACTTCGTGAAACGGATTTGACGGTGGAACAGATTGCAGAGCGGACAGGGTATCAGAGTATCTCCGGGATTTATAAAAGATTCCGGACGGTATTCCATATGACGCCGAACGAATATAGAAAGAGGAACAGAAGGTACTGCTGAAATGCCGTGGATCGTAAAATATGTCCTGCCAGTAGAAAAAGATGTCCGTTTGGGAAACTGCATTATGAATATGGATATGATAGAGTAAAGTTGAGGCAGCCAGAACAGGACTGGATCGTGCTGAAGGTCGGCGTAGTCCCAGGGACAAAGCTTTTGACCTATGAACAGGACGTCATGCTAACAGAGGTGGAATGCTATCGGATGATCCGGGAACAGACGAATGTACCAGTACCGGAAATCCTGGCCAGTGATTTCAGCAAACAACACATAAAAAGTAATTATTTCTTTATGACAGCAATGGAGGGCGCTCTGTTGTCACAGGTGTCAAAGAAGATGGAAAAATCAAATCTTGACCAGATCAAAGTGGAGCTGGCAGGATATCTGGCGCAGCTTCATCAGATCAAGGGCTCCTATTACGGATATTTTACGGAAGACCCAAAATACCAATACGGAACATGGAAAGAAGCGTTTTTCCAAATGTTTGAAATGGTCCTGCAAGACGGAAAGGAACATCAGGTGCGCCTGCCGTATGACAGGATCCGGAATGCCTTAAAACGTCATGAAAAACTTCTGGAAATGTTAAAGTCTCCGGCATTGGTGGAGTATGACTGCCATGAGGGAAATATTTTCGTAAAAAAGACAGGTGGGAAATATCGGATTGAAGGGATTCTGGACTTTGAAAGAGCGTTCTGGGGAGATCCGGCTGCGGATTTCCGGCGGCATTTATCTTCAAAGATGATATGAAAAAGGAACTGGTATTTTTGAACGCCTATGTGAATGCCAATAAGGAAACAGGCTCATGCGTGGAGGAGGTGCCAAAGAAATATCAGTTGTACCGGATGTATATCATGACGATCATGGCCGCCGAGACCTTCCGGTATGGATGGCTCTATGGGAAACTGCAGGGGGCCTGGGCAAAAAGAGAACTGCGAAAATGTCTAAGGGAGCTTGGATCATGAGGGAGGAACCCCGGGTTTTGCTAGGAGAAGCTCCGGTCAGGCATGCATTGTGGAAGATGTCGGTTCCTTCGATATTTGGGATCATGGCATACAATCTGTATCATGTATCCGATACAATATTTATTTCACAGGGCGCAGGTACGGCCGCAGTGGGAGGAGTGTCGGTTTCATTTCCGCTGTTCCTGTTTTTATCAGCGTTCTCTTCTACATTGGGAAATGGCGCGGTATCTGTCATATCCCGTGCATTAGGCCAAAAGGATCAGGGCAGGGCGGAGCGTGCCGCGGCAAATACATTCGGCCTGTTTTATCTGGCCGCCCTTTTGGTGACGGCGGCCGGGCTTTTGTTTTTAGAACCCCTTCTGCGGGGGAATGGGGATTACGCAGACGTTACTCCCATATGCGAAAGATTATACAAGGATCATCCTGATCGGGGCAGTTACCAGTACCGGATTTTCCAGCCTGATCCGGGCGGAAGGAGACAGCAGATACGCTATGCTCCTGTGGGTCATTCCGATGCTGGCAAATATCGGGCTGGATGTGGTATTCATTTTCGTCTTACACTTTGGAGTGATTGGCGCGGCGGCTGGGACTGTACTTGCACAAAGTATCTCTATGTTGATGAGCTGGTATTATTTTTTCCTGTCCGGGAAAAGTGTGCTTCACATCCGGCCGAAACATTTTATACCAGACAGAAAAATACTTTGGGAAATCCTCTGCATTGGATTTTCCTCTTTTCTGTAAATGAGTGGGGTCGGGATTTCGCTGCTCATATCATCAGTGTGGAGAACCGGATTGCCTGCGTAGCTCATCGTTTATTGCTAAACCGACACATCGTTTTTCAATGTCTCATTCAAGTCACACTGTAAAAGACGCTTTCCTCCAATGTAGTAGGCAAGTGCGACAAACAGTACAATAGCAGCCGCAAAGATCAGAATAGGCAGGACCGGGGCTTCCGACCAGAACACCATTGGATCTAAATAGCTTGCAGTTACGGCAAACTGCACAAAAAGTACAGTAAGGGGCAAGGTAAGGAAAAGAGGTTTCCCTGCGATCACAAACCCCTCGATGCAAAACATTTTCCACATTTCCCGTGGAGTGAATCCAATTGACATGTACCTTGCAAATTCCCGCTTTCTCTGACGGAGGAATCCTAATGTATTGGAAAATACATTTGCGATCCCAATCAGGGCAAGCAATACACAGAAAGCTCCAAAGATTACTTTCATTCCATATATTAAGCTGTCATTTGAAAGCCTTTCCTGCACGCGGTTTTCACTTTGGATTTCATATTGCTGTGAAACAAGCTGCCGGATTTCTTTTTCTAAGCTGTTTAAATCTGTAAGGCTGGCATTTCCGCTTGAAAAAATGCGGATATAACTGTCGGCTTCAGCGTCCCCTGTGTGCCTTAATTTTTCCTTCCACAATGTAAGCGGAATAAAATGTACAAGAGCATAATTTTTGTACTCTTCCCTCAGTATAGGGGGTGTCTGTGTATAGGATAAAACAGGGATTTCCACGCTTTGGCCATTCTGATAAAGCATGGTTGTCCGGTGGTCATCCGTTACAAAAGGAATATAGTCTTTGTAGCGGAAATTACTGTTTACGCTGTCCCAGATCTGGTTTAATACGACTGCCCCATCAAGGCTTGGGGAAATGTTGATCTGTGAACAGAAGGCTAAAAAGCTTGTATCATCCAATATGATGACCGGGGCAGATACTTGAAACCCTCCTTCCGTCTTTGGAGTTCCCGCAATTGTCTCAAGCCCGCCAAGGGCAGTTAGTTCATTGCTCTGTAATTCTTCAGGCAGAAATATCTCTGCTTCTGCTTTTTGGTATACTGTGGCGTCCTGTATGCCGGAAATATCCTGCAGTTCTTCTGTTAAGCTGAAATCGGATATTTCTGTATCTTTTAAGGTTACCATGATATCCCACGCGTCCTGATACCGTTCAAAATAAGTATATCTGGTACTGATATCAGCAAGAGTAGTAAACACAAGCATGATTGAAAATCCCAAAAAAGACAGCAGCAGCGAGAATGTAGATATCCTCAGAGATTTTTTTTGCGCTTTCAATGCGTTTCCTGCAAGTTCTCCTTTCATGCCAAAAAGAAAAGACAAGATCGGAGAATGTTTCTTTTTTCTTAGCAATGGATCATTGGTATTCCTGATTGCTTCAAGGGGTGTCATCCTGCTCAGTTTTCTTGCTGGTATCCATGCAGAAAAAATGACTGTTAAGAAGGAGATCAAAACCGTAAATGCAAATATGGACGGATGATACTGAAAGGCCGCTTCGTGGCGTCCGGATACATCCGCGGCAAAATAATTGATCGCTTCTATGGCTCCATAGCTTATGAAAATTCCCAGCAAAGTGCCAGGTATCATCGGCAGGATGCTTAAGACTACTGCTTCCTGCAGCAGGCAGATCCTGATCTGTCCTGGCGTAGCCCCGATACTTGAAAAAATACCAAATTGATGGATCCTGGCATTCATTGATAATTCAAAGGAGCTGCGGATGATTAAAATTAACGACACTGCCACGATGATCAGTATTGCCAGATACATTGACAAAAGCATCGGCGGAGCGGTATCCTCTGGGTCATGTATAAAATACCGGGATAAAAGCAGCGAATGGTATTCAATGGAATCTTCTTCCAGCCCAAGCTGTGCTGAGATCAGCGGCATATCACGATAGATCGTTCTGGCATTCTGAAAATAAATATCGATCACAGTTTCACCGCACCCAGACAGTTCTTCATTGACCACCGCTTTTTCTACATTGGCAAATTGGCAGACTATAGACAGATCATCCGCATCGAATCTGTCACAAACAATACGTCCCTGCCAGCCGCCTTCCTCTAAAGTGATCTGTTCAACCTCATAGATCCAGAAATTATAAGCTATGCTGCATAGCAAAGACAAAAACATCGTGGCAGCCAGGGCTGCCGCCATGATGGATATGCTGGATGCACGGTTATTTTTTAGATAGCTCTTAGAGTAATTCTCCCACATACCGCTCACCTCCGTGTTTCCACAGGGATACTTCTATGCTGTTTCGCAGTATCTGTGAAATCATCCCTGAGAATTTTTCCGTCTTCGATGGTCACAATCCGGTCAGCTTCTAATGCAATTTTCTCATCGTGCGTAATCAGAAGGATCGTCTGCTGCAAGTTACGGTTTGAGAGTTTCAACAGATCCAGAATCTCCTTTGAGTTTTTCTGGTCAAGATTTCCTGTCGGTTCATCGGCGAGAAGAATCGCGGGGCGGTAGATCAAAGACCTTGCAATCGCAGCTCGTTGCTGCTGTCCTCCGGACAACTGGCTGGGCAGGCTCTCCATTTTATCCGCGATTCCTAATGTGTTTATGATCGTTTTAAAATATCCTGTATCTGGTTTCCTCTTGTCAAGAAGCATAGGCATCAGGATGTTTTTCTCTACGGTCAGAGTTGGGATCAGATTGTAGAACTGATAGACCAACCCCACCTTTCTCCTTCTGAAAATGGCGGCATCCGCAGCGCTCAGTCCGCTAATGTCAACGCCGTCCACCGTTACAGTGCCTTTTGTCGGCTTGTCCACACTGCCCAGAATATGCAGAAGCGTTGATTTTCCAGAGCCGGACGCTCCGACGATCGCGACAAATTCCCCTTTTTCAATGGAGAGATTGATTCCGTTTAAAGCAGTAACCTGATTTGCGCCTTTTCCAAATACTTTTTCAATACCGTTACACCTCAGTACTTCCATGCTTTCCGATCCTCCTGTTTGTCAGTATACCAGTATTATAACAGAGAAAAGTGACATCTCAGTGACTGTAGAAACGGATTTCAAAACAAGCGCCGCCATTCGGAAGATTGAACGCACGGAGGATCCCGTTTTGCATCTCTATGATTGCTTTTGAAAGCGAAAGACCGATTCCGATCCCGGTATCTTTTGCTTGTTTCCCCCGATAAAACCGCTCGAACAGATGCGGCAGGTCCTCTTTTTGAAATCCCTCCCCTTCGTCCCAAATCCGTATTTGCACATAGAGCGGATTTTTTTCATAGGAGCAATGAACTGTAGTGCCTATATCTGCCGCCTCCATACAATTTTTCATCAAATTCATAACGGCCTCCATCGTCCAATCTAAATCTACGTGGATATCCATCTCGCCCATTTCCGGAATTTCGGTCAAAATCCCCTTTTGTATAAATAATTCATATAAATTGTCAGATGCCAGCGAAAGGATGGTAAAAACATCTGTCGGTTTCCTGTCAAGCGCAAGTGTTCCGGCATCAATACGGGATAATAACAAGAGTGCTTCTTCCAAATGCATGAGCCTGTTTATCTGCTGCTTGATTTCCTCGAAGCAATGAGCCAGGGGGACAGATTTACATGTACCTTTGGCGGCTGCTGTGGCCCGGGTATCTCTCAGATGTTCTTCTGCCATCTGGACGGTTAAAGAAATAGCCGTGATCGGCGTTTTAAGCTGATGTGCAATATTGGAGAGGTTTTCCGCAAAATTGTTTCGTGCCGTAAGCGCCGCGTCCCTTGTCTGGTAAAGTGTCGTTACCGTTTTATAGATTTCATCCTGCAGCCTGGAAAAGGCATCTTCGCACGGTTCCCAGAGCAATCCCTGGCCGCCTGTATTTATTTTTTCTAAATACCCCGTCAGTGTTTGAATTCGGGCGGCTGACCTCTTATGCAAATACCAGAAAGAGAAGAGGAACAGGATGCCGCCTGCCAAAAATCCGAAAACGGCGGCCCAGACGACCGCCGTGCCCCCAATCCCCAAATTTGACGGATCGTAACCAAAGGCCGATAATAGATTTTGACTTCCCTGTGACTGCTCAATGGCACGCGTGTCCCAGAGGAGATATGGGGATCCTTCACGGGGGGCTGTATCGAAAACCTGTGTCTTCAATAATTCCAAAACAGTTTGCCTGGAATCCGGGTTTTTTTGAAGAATCCCTTCACAAAATCCACCCAATATCTGAAAGCATACATGACGATAGTAGAAGGTAAGAAAGAATGCAGCCGCCGCGGCAGCGATCAAACTGACCGACAATACAAACAGGACTGTTATTTTTATATTTACTCTTTTGCTCATATCTCATCCTCCATACGATAGCCAAAGCTCCGGACCGTCTTTAAGCAGGACGGGTGATGGAGTTTTTCTCTCAGCCTTTTCATGGTCACGGTTAATGTATTATCATTGACATAATTCCCATTGGCGTCCCAGATTTGAGCCAGCAGCCGTTCTCTTGTGACGGTTTTTCCCTTATTTTCCATCAATAGCAGTAAGAGCTGATATTCTGACTGGCTGGCAGTGATTTCTTCTTCGCCGCAAAATACTGCCATCCTGTTTTTGTCAATGGAGACAGAAGCACAGGAAAGATACTGGCTCTGCACATTTCCTGCTCGGCGCAGCAATGCGTGGATGCGGGAATACAGGACCTCTAATTCAAAAGGTTTTGTCACATAATCATCCGCTCCGTCCTCAAAGCCGGAAATCATATCACGGGTATCATCCCGGACAGTCAGAAAAATGATCGGCAGTTCTTTCCATTTTGAGCGTATCCATCTGCAAAAGCCATCTCCCTCGCCGTCCGGCATATTCCAGTCGATCAGAGCAATATTTGGAATATGGTGTTCCAATGCTTTCTTTGCGCTTTCCAGCGTCCCGAATATGAAAACGGTATACCCTTTCTGGCTCAGATATTCCCTTACAGCCATTGCAATATTTTGATCATCTTCCATATAATAGATTTCTATCATTTCCCGGCCTCCTGTCTGTAACCAATCTGCACGGCAAATGGATTGCCTGCCCTGTGCGAAGCAGATTTTAAAAGTATTCTTAAGTATAGTCGGTCAGGCGGAGGAAATCAAGTTAATATAATGATGTAGAAAAGTTGACGCACGTAACATTACGTGTTATACTTTGGCTATTCCTTATCATAATAAAAGTCTTAAGAAAGGGCTTGAGCAGGCTATATTAAAGCAGGCTGGACTTAAGTAGTCCGTAATATCCTATGAAAGGTAGTGTAAAGTATCGTATGAAAAAACGATACGAGAATTGCCCGCATTAAAAAT
>CAJUTU010000041.1 GCA_910589385.1 uncultured Lachnospiraceae bacterium | reverse complement strand
TAATAATTTACTCCGCATTAGACTGTTTATGTGGATAACCACATAAGGTATCAATCAGGATATAGTCATATTCCTTTTTCAACCCGCTAAGATAGGATTTCATGGTGAACTCCCTGCTCATGGCGTTTACAAGCGTGATTTCCATGCCGGACAGCTCGATATTCGCCGGAATCAGGTCTACACCCTCGTCATGGTGTAAAATCCCTTCGCCCACTTCCATCGGTTCGTCACGGATAATCTTTTCCATCTGCGTTGCCAGCGTGACCGAAAGGCTGTCCTGATCCGCCCAGCCCAGAGAGGTTGTCAAATCCCCCTGCGGATCGGCGTCCACAAGCAGTACCCGCTTTCCATCGTTTGCAAGCCCTATCCCTAAGTTGACGGCAGTTGTTGTCTTGCCCGTCCCGCCTTTCTGGTTTGCAAGGGCGATTACCTTACATTTAGACATCACGGTTTACCTCCTTTCCTGAAAAATTTAATAGCCACTCCGCATAAGGCAGAATGGCTATGTACTGGATTTTGGGAGAAATAAAAAAGCCGACTGATTCTCATTAAAAAAATCAATCGGCTATGTATATAACACCTTGGGTAAGTAATAATGTTTTTTACAATCGCAAATTCCTTACATTTTCTAAATATATTTATTGGATTTTTAGCACTTTACACTTAAATTTGAATTATACCTCTCACTCTATCTAAAATCAATTTATCAGATTCATTTAAACCCTCTTCTTTTCCTGTAAAAATTTCTATTGCATCTTCAGCCATTCTTACATTCGGGATTGTATACAAATCTCTATTTTGATTCTCTATCCCATAAATTATTTTTTTAACCTCCTCATACTTTCTCATACAACATTGCTTATATTTTTTCCCACTACCACAAATACACTTACTATTTCTTTCAACTTTACCCTTAATTTTAAGTATATAATCATCTATATAATGGATTGAATTTTCATTCATATCCCTATCATCTTTATACAAAAAAACTTCTCGCTTAGAAACATAATCTTTTACTGTTCCATCATTATATAACATCATTGTTTTTGTCGGACTATACAATGTTATTTTCTCCAACACATCAAAAGCTTCCTGTTTCTTAGCAATGCACTTTACATATGAATTTTGATAAATCACATTATTTATTTCTGCCACATCAACATCATCAAGCATACAAAATTTTTCTTTCGCTATATAATTAGGTTTCTTTCCATGATAGAAAACAACATAATATTTTGCACTCAGTGGTAATAATATCATAGTATCTTTCATTCCAATTTGTCGATTCGATGCGTTACTAAATTTATTCTTATAGGAAAGTGCCACTGTGGAAATATATTGATCACTTAATAAAAATCTTTCTTTCTCATCTACTATTACAGCACTTTCATAAAATTGAGAAATTGTTTCACACAGTCCCCATAAATATCTTCCATCAAAAATATTCAATATCATTCTTTCTACTCTATCCAATTTAGGATTTTCAGAGGAAAAAGAATATTCATACAAAAGTGCGCCACTTCTAAAATAGAAAATCATAAAAATTGGCAACATTTCCTTTACTCTTAAAATGAACTGGCTATAATTTATTCCAGATAAATTCTCTTTTTCTATTTTAGCAATACAACTATCAATTTTGGGAATATATACATCCTCTATATCAGAAAATAATTTTTCAAGATAGTTTGTACTTAACTTCGGATGTTCATATACAAAATTTTGTGCCATTGTTTTATCATAGTTTTTTTTAGACAAATTATCTTTCTCTATAAATAATTCATACACTTTCTTTTTTGTATCCGCAAAATGTTTCTGTATTCCTCTTGATACATAATGCTGATTTTTTGTTATCTGCTCACTCTTACTCATGATTTCATCTCCAATTAGGAAACAAAATATCTCCCAATTATAAATTTTAAAATTACTATAAATCTACACATTATTTATATATTCAACCAGTATATCAGAAAATCCCGCCTTATAAAAGACGGGATTCTCTATTTAAATTATATACACTTCAACAGTAAGGTCTTTCCACTGCCCCTCTCGCAGATAATCACCATTCGCCCTGCGAAAAGCCAGTGCCTGAGCGTAATCTACCGTGAAATCGAAGTATAGATTACTTCCCCTCCCTACTGCATATAGCCGCCTGTGCTGCTGCAAGCCTTGCAATCGGTACACGGAACGGTGAGCAGGATACATAGTTCAATCCAATCTTATTGCAGAATTCTACGGAAGACGGATCTCCACCGTGCTCGCCACAGATACCGATGTGCAGATTTGGATTAACCGGCTTTCCTAAGTTGATAGACATCTCCATCAGCTTGCCTACGCCTGTCTGATCCAATTTTGCAAATGGGTCATTCTCAAAGATCTTAGCATCATAATAAGCCTCTAAGAACTTACCGGCATCATCACGAGAGAATCCATATGTCATCTGCGTCAGGTCATTCGTACCGAAGCAGAAGAAGTCAGCTTCCTTTGCAATCTCGTCTGCTGTCAGGGCTGCTCTTGGAATCTCGATCATAGTTCCCACTTCATACTCTAATTTAACGCCTGCTGCTTCGATTTCAGCGTCAGCAGTCTCAACAACAAACTTCTTCACATACTTCAATTCCTTGATATCGCCGATCAACGGAATCATGATCTCCGGTTTTACTGTCCAGTCAGAATGTGCTTTCTGAACATTGATCGCCGCACGGATAACAGCCTTTGTCTGCATCTTTGCAATCTCCGGATAGGTCACTGCCAGACGGCATCCACGATGTCCCATCATCGGGTTGAACTCATGAAGGCTGTCAATGATCGTGTTGATCTGCTCTACAGTCTTGCCCTGCGCGTCAGCCAGCTTCTTGATATCCTCTGCCTCTGTAGGAACAAATTCATGGAGCGGTGGGTCAAGGAAACGGATAGTAACCGGATTTCCTTCTAATGCTTCATACAGCTTCTCGAAATCTCCCTGCTGTTCTGGAAGAATCTTCTCCAGGGCTGCTTCTCTTTCTTCTACTGTCTCTGCACAGATCATCTCACGGAACGCTTCAATCCTGTTGCCCTCAAAGAACATATGCTCTGTACGGCAAAGACCGATTCCTTCTGCACCAAGCTCACGGGCTTTCTTCGCATCTGCCGGAGTATCTGCATTGGTACGGACCTTCATAGTCCTATACTTGTCCGCCCAGGACATGATCCTTCCAAACTCACCTGCAATCGTTGCGTCTACAGTCGGAATAATCCCGTCATAAATATTACCTGTGGAACCGTCGATGGAGATTGCGTCTCCTTCATGATATTCTTTTCCAGCCAGCGTAAACTTCTTATTCTCTTCATCCATTGCAATATCGCCGCATCCTGATACGCAGCATCTTCCCATACCACGCGCAACTACGGCAGCATGGCTTGTCATACCTCCACGCACGGTCAGGATACCCTGTGCAGCCTTCATACCTTCGATATCTTCCGGAGAGGTCTCCAAACGGACTAATACAACCTTTTCTCCTCTTGCAGCCCATTCTTTTGCATCATCTGCAGAGAATACGATCTTACCACATGCAGCTCCTGGCGAAGCACCAAGCGCTTTTGCGATCGGAGTTGCAGCTTTCAGTGCCGCAGCGTCAAACTGTGGATGGAGCAGTGTATCCAGATTTCTCGGATCAATCATAGCAACTGCTTTTTCCTCTGTGATCATTCCTTCATCAACCAGATCACACGCAATCTTCAAAGCAGCCTGAGCGGTCCTCTTACCATTACGTGTCTGCAGCATAAAGAGTTTGCCATGCTCTACTGTAAACTCCATATCCTGCATGTCTCTGTAATGATCTTCCAGAGTCTCACATACTTTCTTAAACTGGACAAATGCTTCCGGGAACTTCTGCTCCATCTCGGAAATGTGCATTGGAGTACGGACACCGGCAACTACGTCTTCACCCTGTGCATTGGTGAGGAACTCACCAAACAGCCCGTTCTGTCCTGTAGCAGGGTCACGGGTAAATGCAACGCCTGTACCACAGTCGTCTCCCATATTACCGAACGCCATCATCTGTACATTGACAGCAGTTCCCCAGGAGTATGGGATATCGTTATCACGGCGGTATACATTTGCTCTCGGATTATCCCATGAACGGAATACAGCTTTGATTGCGCCCATCAACTGTTCCTTCGGATCTGTCGGGAAATCCTCACCGATCTTTTCCTTATATTCGGCTTTAAACTGTCCGGCAAGGGATTTCAGGTCATCTGCTGTCAGGTCAACATCCTGTGTAACCCCTTTTTCTGATTTCATCTTGTCGATAAGTTCTTCGAAATACTTCTTGCCGACTTCCATAACGACATCAGAATACATCTGGATAAATCTTCTGTAGCAGTCCCATGCCCAGCGAGGATTTCCAGATTTTTCTGCCAGTACATTCACAACCTCTTCATTCAGGCCCAGATTTAAAATTGTGTCCATCATGCCAGGCATAGAAGCCCTTGCACCAGAACGGACGGAAACAAGGAGCGGATTCTCTTTGTCACCAAATTTCTTGCCGGTAACTTCCTCCATCTTCGTGATTGCTTCCATGATCTGACCCATAATTTCGTCATTGATGGCTCTGCCGTCTTCATAATACTGTGTGCAGGCCTCTGTTGTAATGGTGAAGCCCTGTGGTACCGGAAGACCCAGATTTGTCATCTCGGCAAGGTTGGCACCTTTTCCGCCGAGCAGGTTACGCATTGTCGCGTTACCCTCTGTAAACATATAAACCCATTTTGCCATGTCCTAATGACCTCCTAAATATATATTTTGCTAAGTTTTATAAGTCACATTTCCATTTTAAATGTTTTGTCATATCACGTCAAGATATTTGTTCCTAAAATCCCCAAAAATGGTTATATATGACTTCTCCTGTAATGTCTTTTCCATTTCTCCACCAGCACATCATTCAATTCCAGCTGCATACTGTTGCGGATATCTTCTATCTCCTGCCGCATTTTAGCATTGATCTCCACATAATTATCATGCTTGGTCAGCAAAATATGATATTCCTCAAGAGACATATACTTATAGGAAGCATAAAGATATGGCTTTAACAACCTGGGATCCTCGCAGATCTGGTATGCCCGGTCATACATCCTTGCAGATTCCTGATACAAAAACAGCCTGCCATAAGCCGCACCCAGTCCGGCGTAGATCCTTCCATAGAACTTTGCATCCACACTTTCGTCCTTTTCCTGGTTCAAGATTGCCTGGTAGACCAGGATTGCCTCCTCAATTTCTCCGCTTTCCAGCAGATTGTCCCCTTTGTATTTCTGCCGCTCGATATCCTTCTGGTTCCTCAGCCTTTCCAGCACATTCTGGATCCGGATCATCTCAGGCTCACGGTAGATCTTAGAGTCTTTTAAAATTGTTAATACAAATTTCTCAATAGAGCCGCGAAGGCGGATAACATCCCGGAGCTGTCCGGCAAGCCTTGGCATCCCCAGTTCTTCATCCAGCCACACACATAGCTGCTCATTCATGATCGTATAATCAATCAGATATAGATTGTTACATAAGTAATAGCATAATTCTTCTATTGTAAAAATCTTACAGTGGATCCGCGTAATCTCATACGGATGTGTCGCATGCCTGTCATGACAAAGAACCAAACTTCCCATCGTTGCCTCCTAAGTGTATAATCTTTTCCTCATGGAAATCTGTGGGCAGAAAAAATTCTCCAAATCCCACATCCCTCACTGTAATTTTACAGGTCTTTTCATCCAAAAGCAAAGTCTCTATCTGCAGCCTCATGGAGTACTCCGCCCGCTTTGGAAACTTTTCCAGCGAGATTACTTCATTTCGAAGAGACCCCTGCACCAGAGATTCCACATGGAGTTCAATACTGTCCATGTCTTCTACCAATACTTCCCATTGATTGTTACACTCATACCACTGCGCCCCCCAGGACACGATCGGATACCACATCTCCTGGCCATTCACCCGCATATTCACGGTAATCTGGTCTGTCAGCTTTGAAGCCGAGAGATAGACGGGATTTTCAATATGCATGTACATCTTACGGAATGCAGTATAACATGCACCTTTACTGTACAGATTATTCCCGATAAATGCCCTGCGCCCATTACAGAGCACACGCAGAGATTTTGGATACCAGTTATTCTCAAATCCTTCTCCTGTCAGAAAAACAGAAGAAACAATCCGTTTGTCAAATACGCTCTGGATAAACTTGCAGAACCGGGCATCTGCTTCCTTTGCCTTATCTTCATTCAGCACCGGATACACTGCCGCCAGCTCTTTCATATGGGCACTTGCCACCTCATCCACTGTCACAAAGGTAGTCTTTCCGCCCCCTAACCCTGGTTTTAACCGACGGAGCATAAATGCCTTGATCTCATTTCTGTCACAGCAGAACAATGCCGCATCGTATTGCCAAAGTTCCTTGGGCTGGTAAAACAGATAATTACAAAAGCTTTCCTTGTAATCTTGAATAAAAATATGCTGCTTTTCTATCCCCATGCGTACCGCGATCCCCCGGAGCATCTGGGCAAGCTCCTCCGTCAATTCCGGCACGCTGAACACAATCCCGTCAATCTGCGGAAATTGCTGCAGCGAAAGCTGGATAAACTTGGACAAAAGCCAGACCGCATCGTAAGTGTCTTCTCCACAATCAATCTTTTCTCCTGCCAGGCTGCGCTCTAAAAGCCGGGTCACAACAAATCCCTCTTTGATCGTAACCAGACGTTTCGCCTCTTTTCCATATGCCCACGTGTCCCTGAGCCTCCCGATAAGCAATGGTATTTGGAAATTATCGGTATCCACTTCCAATGTCTCAGGTTCTGACTGTTTTTCATTATAATAGCTGATCTGACACATTTTCTCCGTGATTTCATACCCTATCATATTGCCTTGCCCCATGCAAACCAGCCTCCTTCACAATTTCATAAAATAACAGTCCAAAACAGCACAAATCATGCCTGTCCAAAGCTGTTTTCATTCATTACGATTCATTCTCAAACATATGCCCGGCAACCGCATCTTCCTGCGCATACGCTTTCATTCTGGATTCCCGGATGCTGCCCTCTGAAAGCAGAATATCATTCAGACGCCCATAACGCCCATTCTCGCCTTCTTTGATTTCTTTCCCACAAGTCTGCTTGTCACTTCGGTAAGAATTGCCATCGATCGTCTCTTTAAAATAATACTTTAACGTCTCATTGGCAAACAGCACAAATTTTTTTACATAAATATTATCATACATTGGCGAAAGCACTTCTGTGGAATAGTCTGTACTCTCCGAATCCCCTTTCTGGAGCTGGTAGTAAAGCATCACACGGCTGCCTTTCTGTCCTTTGTAAGCAATCAAAGTCTTGTCCCAAAGCTGTAGTTCGATCAGCCAGTCCTTCTCATAAGCCAGATAGAACGGGAAATAAAGCTGCTTCCCGCAAAGCTCCTGCAAGAACTTTTTCAGAGTCCTGCGCTGGGAAGGTGTATAGTCTTTGTCTGCATAATATTTCAGCACGGCAATCTTGCAGATATCGATAGTATCCTCACCTTTTTCATATTCCCGGCAGATAATATCGATGACACTTCTGCTGATCTTCCGGTCTTCTGCCACATATTCCCTGGACATATAGGCCAGATACGCCTGCTGCAGCCCAAAATATGCCCCTTCAGCATAATAGTCTTCAAAAACAAGCGCCTCAGCAAAAATCTCTTCCGCAAACAGCATCTGGGTCAGTATCCTCTCACCCAGTTTGTGTGTATGTACATCGTATTCCTTAGCTTCTCTCCATAGAAGCTTCATGTCTGTAGTCGCCCCACAATAAAAATTAGCCAGATATGTTAAAGTAACCTTATCATACTTGCCTTTCCTAAAAAGCGCAAAACAAACATAAGTAAGGAAATCATCATTTTCACAATTATTGTCACGGATCGTCTTCGCGGCCAGGGCAAACATCTCGTCATCCGTATATTGCTCCAGTCCGACGCTGCGTACCATCTCCAGAGTCAGTTCCTCTGCTTCCTCTTCCTGCCTCTTCTGCTTCATGCCGTTGATATAGCGCTTGCACATATCCATATAACGCAGCTCATAAAACAGACGCTTACTCTCATAAGGAATCGAATCCGTATAGTGTCTTCCATCCCGTGACTCCCATACGAGCCTGTCCGTTTTCGCGTACAAAAAGACCTGTGCCCCACTTTCTGTATACGGAACCGTCTGGGTAATCTTCCCATCCTCCGCAACCACATGGATTGCTTTCATATTCCGTACTTTTGTCGTAATCTCATAAGCATGGCAGATATCATACAATGCCTTTACCCGGTCTGGAGTCATCAGATGTTCTGCCACAAATCTTTTGTAAATAATCCGCAGATGTTCATCAATATGCCTGCGTTCCATCTGGTTCCATGCAAAAGCCTCTATCTCATCCCGATAATGGGCATAAATCTCACTGCCTTCGTCGACATAAGTGACTATGTTTGCATATAGAAACGTCAATTTATGGTAATCCAGAGAATTTCCATGCATAAAATACAGATACACAGAACGTGGAAGCGCCTTTTTAAACTGTGTTTCCTTCACAGAGGCCATATAGTACTCATAAAGCTGCGCGATCTTCTGCTCTGACTTTACTGCCTTTTCATACCAGCGGAAATAGACATTGTCCACACAGTTACCTTTGATCAAAAGCGTACAGATTGCTGTCAGGATCATAGATTCCGGATACATCTTATAGCATAATACAAGCGTATTATATAAATGCTTGTCAAATGTCTTTAACTGACTTGCAAGATTCGCAGTGTACAAGGCAAGTTCTTTGGTCATCAGCTTATATTTCGCTGCAAAAAACAGTACACGCACCTCAAACATCCCCAGCTTTTTCAAAGAGGTGCTTTTCTCTCGGAAACACCGGAATACTAATAGATAAAAAATCAGACTATGGGGCTTTTCCTCGTAAAACAGATTCTCCATAACCCGCAGACGTTCACTCAAAATCTTGTATTCTGAGTCTACCTGTACAAGCATACACAAAATTTTCCAGCTCTCCGGATGCTTCATGTAATATTTGGATAGCTCCTCTGCCACACGCCTCTGCCCAATAGAGTCATTGCTCAGGAGAGTCGTCAAATAGAGGTAATAGGAACTCAATTCTACGTTCCTTCCGATTGCAAATCGGTTATAATTGTAGGATTCCAGAAGCGTCTTCGCCTCCTCTACCCGATTGCCAAGCAAATAGATATGGGCATTCACGAGAAGATATACATCATTCCGGTCATTCTTTTTCCGGAGATGCCCTACCCTTTGCAGCGCTTCCTCCGTCCAGATACTCAATTCCTTCTTTCCTGCTTCAATTTGGAGAAATCCTTTCAAAATGCCTGCAAATTCCTGCTCCTCCGCATGGTGTTCCTCATCCCTGTCTACATTCTTTTCCACCACAATCTCATATGTAAGCGTCTCATACGGGGATTCCAGGATAACCTGTCCGAAATTACTTCCTTTGTGCAGCCTTTCCTCGTGGATAACATATTCCATCCTATAAGAATTGCCAATAAATTCATCCGTAGAAATCCTTGTCCGCTCTATGGACAGAAAATCACTTTCTGTACGCACATGGATTAACAGATGCCCCCAGGTATTCTTCTTGATGGTAAAAATCTCCTTCCTTGTCTCTGTCAGGGAGATAAATGCCCGGCTCTCCTCCTCCAGGGTCAGGAAGATTTTTTCCTTCTGCTTGCAGCCCACCAGAAATTCTTCCAATGCCTGCTGGTCCAGTTCCCATTTTCGCATATTATCATAGAGAGCCTGGATCCTTTTATCCTCATATTTTAAAATTTCGTAAAAATCACGAGAGCGGAACAGTTTTTCTGCTTCTGCCGGATCCTGGAAAGAAAGCTTTCTAAAATCTTCCAGACTCTGTACCTTGCCATAACGTGTCATAACAAACGGCTTCTCTATGATCGCGGTAAATGCAATATCAAACTCCCCACCATTACATACGATCGTAAACCGGCCATGCTCTACATGTCCAGGCACCAGCCCGGTCCCATCATATACATAATAGATATTCACCGGATTGCCGTCAAACCCCTGCTCCTCACAGTGCATACGGAAAGAGGAAGGATACACCAATCCCCTGATGGTTCCTTCGCCCTGGTTCTGTAGAGAAAAACTGCCTTTATAAACCTCTCCTTCACCCACCCGCATCGTAATATGGGTTTCAGAAAAAATAATATCCGGTTGTGGAATATGAAAATCTCCTTTAGAAAGACGCTTAATCTTGTTCTTCAAATTCGTCACCTACTTTAATCAATCCCTTTTGGGTATACCTTACCGGACACAGTCCGCCAGCCCCGCAGGGACATGTATTACGGGATGTCCTTTGGGTACACTACTATGAATTATAGCATCATTCTACCCGTTCTTGCAATGGTAGAATCAAAGAAAGTCAGACGCTTTTTCTGTTTTTTTCGACAAAAGACAAATGCACTCTGTATGGACTGTTTCACAGAACTGGTCTACAGCCACACATTTTACCACTTCATACCCTCTCCCCTGTATCATCTCAAGGTCTCTTGCCAGACTGGTTACCTTACAGGAAATATAAATGATCTTCTCCACATGATAATCCAGGATCTTTGGCAGCGCTTTGGGGTGGATTCCATCGCGGGGCGGGTCTAATACAATGATATCCGGCTTTTCTTCCACTTCATCCAGAACCCGGAACACATCCCCTGCAATAAACTTACAGTTATTAAGCCCGTTTTTTGCAGCATTCTCTCTGGCTGCCTCCACTGCCTCCTGGACAATCTCCACACCCACAACTTGTTTCGCCGCAGGCGCCAATACCTGAGCGATCGTCCCTGTTCCGCTGAACAGGTCAAAAACAGTCATATTCTGAATATCACCGATATACGCCCTGACTGTGCGGTACAAAAGCTCTGCACCACGGGAATTGGGCTGAAAAAAAGAAAATGGTGTAATCTTAAACTCCATTCCAAGAAGTTTTTCATAAAAATAATCCTGTCCATATAAAATCTTCGTCTCGTCACTTTGTACTATGTCAGACAGTGCGTCATTCAAAATGTGCAAGATCCCCACAATTTTCCCTTCCAGCTTCAGTTTCAGAAGCCGCTTCACCAAAGGCTGCAGGTCATATTCTGCCTGCGTTGTGGTGACCAGATTCACTAATATCTCGCCTGTCGAATCCCCTCGGCGCAGCAGCAGATGCCGGAGATATCCTTCATGCTGCATCTTTTTATAATAAGAAGCGCCGATATCCCGAAAACATTCCAGAACACAGACTAATATTCTCGTCATATCCTCATGGACCAGCCGGCAGTCCGAAGCGGTCAAAATATCATATGTACTTCCCTTTTTATGAAGCCCCAGCGATAAAGGCCCTCCCTTATACTTGTCTCCAAAGGAAAATTCCATCTTATTCCGGTAGCCAAATTCCTTCGGGCTGCCCTTGATCCCCTCAAACAAATAAGGATTGTACGGTAAGATGGCGGCATCCAGAATTTCTTTCATCTGCCCCGCTTTCATCTCCAGCTGCGCCTCATAGGCCATCGTCTGATACATACAGCCGCCGCAGGCGGGAAACAGGCTGCACACAGGCTCTCTTGTCTCCAGAGGGGACTTTTCCAACACCTCTAACAGCCGCCCCTGCGCATCTCCATGTTTGAATTTTTGTATGACAAACCGTATTTTCTGGCCCGGTATCCCATTCTTCACCACCACATACTGCTCTTCTTGTGGTACATAGACCTTTCCCTTATTGGGAAACTCCACTTTCTCAATAATCCCTTCAAAAATCTGCCCCTTTTTCATTAATTCTCTGACTCCCTTATACTTTTCTTTTTCATCCAATACAAAAAGAGGCAGAGTGCAAAATTACATTCTGCCTTTATTCTAGACTCTTCACTAAACTTCCGGCAAAAGACGCACGAATACCCTCCCAATACTATTGCATTGCCGGATTATTGAGAAACCGCCCTTTACTGGCATCCTGTTACAAATTATACTTCATCCTCTTCGCTGAAATAATCATCAAAATCATCATCGAAGTCTTCTTCAAAATCCTCCAGATAATCTGGTGTCACAAACTTATACACTACAAATGTAATTGCCGCTACTGCTGCAATAACGCCGATGATCGCAAGAATCCAGATAATCTCATTTTTCTGCTGTTCTTTCTCGTTCTTATGAAGAAGCTCCTTTAACTTTGTCTCCGCGATCAATTCTTCCACTCTGCTCATAGCATCCATATCCTTTCCGTCCTTTCCCTATCTTATAAACAGGTTTTGTTTTTTATTATTATAACACTAACAATTTCAGATTACTACTAAATTATATTAAAATTTTTATAAAAGGTTACAACTTTTGAAGTTTTGCAAAGGACGCGAACATTTTCTTAACCCCTGCAGAGTCAAAATCTACTGTCACTTCATAATCTCTGCCGCCCTCTGTAATATTTTTCACCACGCCTTTTCCAAATTTTATATGCTGTACCCGGTCCCCAACCGTGTAATCAAGCCCTTTTCCTTTTGTTACCGTATATTGTTTTGTACCTTTTCCAGCAACATGGCTTTGGAATGGCTGCTGCTGAAATGCCTGTCTGGCATGCTGTCTGGCATTTGGCACCGGAACTTTCCTTTCCTCTTCAAACAGCCGTTCCTCTGTCTCGATGAGTTCCTGTGGAATCTCGCTTAAAAACCGGGATACCTGATGAAAACGAATTTCCCCCCGTATCATACGCTGCCTGGCGCAGCTCACCGTCAGCTTCTGTTGTGCTCTTGTGATCCCTACATAACATAGCCGCCTCTCTTCTTCTAACTCTTCCGGATCATCAATACACATGGCGCTGGGGAACAAACCATCCTCCATCCCGGCTAAATATACATGAGGGAATTCGAGCCCCTTCGCACTATGCAGAGTCATTAACACAACATAATCCTGATTCTCATCCAGGCTGTCAATATCCGCTACTAATGCTACCTCCTCCAAAAATCCACTCAGTGCCGGCTTTTCTCCTGCTTCTTCACAAGCCTCTTCATAAGAAACAATTTTACTCAGCAGCTCGTCAATATTCTGTATCCTGGCCTCAGCGTCCTCTTTGTCCTCAGCTTCCAGTGACTCTATGTATGCCGTCATCTCAAGGATTTCTTCCATCAGCTTTGAAATACTTTCTTCCTTTGCCCTGCCTTTGAAATATTCAATTAATGCAACGAAAGAATCCAGCTTTGACGCTGCCCGTCCAATATTTGGTATTAAATCCAGCCCCTGCAGAGCCTGGTAAAATCCAATCCCTCTCGACGCGGCAGATTCCTGCACCCGGTTGATGGTAGTCAGCCCGATCCCACGTTTCGGCACATTAATAATCCTCCTCACTGCCAGATCATCCTGCCCATTATCAATTGTTTTGAGATAGCAAAGTAAATCTTTGATTTCTCTGCGCGCATAGAAATTAATCCCACCCACGATTTTATAAGGGATATTCGAAGCCACAAATTTTTCTTCCAAAAGACGTGACTGTGCATTGGTGCGGTATAAAACAGCACAGCCGTTATATGGAAGTCCCCGGCGGACTTCTGCCTTAATATCTTCCGCAATAAATTCAGCCTCGTCAAACGCAGTGTAAAACTGACGGACCCTGAGCCGGTCCCCCTCTCCATTATCTGTCCAAAGGGTTTTGTCCTTCCTGCCCACATTATGGCGGATCACCGCATTCGCCGCATTTAAAATATTGCCGGTAGAACGGTAATTCTGCTCCAGCTTCACGACCTTTGCATCCTCATATTCCTTTTCAAAATTTAAAATATTTTGAATGTTAGCTCCCCGGAATTTATAGATAGACTGATCATCGTCTCCCACTACACACAGATTCCGATATTTTGATGCCAAAAGGCTGATAAACTTAAACTGTACTGTATTCGTATCCTGATATTCGTCCACCATGATATAACGGAACCGCTCCTGATAATACTCCAGAACATCCGGCTGAGTCTGGAACAGCTGGACGGTCTTGAGCAATAAATCATCAAAATCCAGTGCATTATTGGCCCTTAACTGTTTTTCATATTCCCAGTACACTTTCGCAATTCTCTGTCTGCCATAATCGCCCTCTGCTCTGCCTTCATATTCTCCCGGGGTCAAAGTCTCATCCTTTGCGGATGAGATTGCCGCTAAAAGCGCCCGTTCTTTATACACCTTCGTGTCAATATTTAAGCTTTTACAGATTTCTTTCATCAACGTTTTCTGGTCATCACTGTCATAGATCGTAAAATGATTATCATATCCCAGACGATCGATATGCCTTCGCAAGATCCGTACACAGGTAGAATGAAAGGTGCTCACCCAGATGCTTTCTGAGCCAAAACCTACCAGCTTATCGACACGTTCCCTCATTTCACCTGCCGCCTTATTCGTAAATGTAATAGCAAGTATATTCCACGAGTTCACTTTGTTTTCTTCCATCAGGTATGCAATACGATGGGTCAAGACTCTGGTCTTCCCTGAACCGGCGCCTGCAAGGATCAGAAGCGGGCCGTCTGTATGGTATACTGCCTCTTGTTGTTGTTCGTTCAGTGAATCATATATACTCATAATTTTCTCCTGTCATCATTCAAGAGTACTTTTTAAAGTACCTCTGTCTTCTTCCTTACCGCCATTTCCATAGATGCCCTCTCAGGCTTCCTTCTGATCCTGCCGTACCTCCCGCGGTGTACATCCATAAATCTCCCGGAACATCTTATGAAACATTTTATAATTTGTAAACCCATGCTTTTCCGCCAGTTCCATAATTCCTGACTGTGTATTACAAATCTCCTGATATATATGCATCAGACGAACCTGATTCACATACCTTGAAAATGTCACACCCAGGTTTTTGCGGAAAAACCGGCTAAAGTATTCCCGGCTCAGATAAAAATGAGAAGCAATTTCCTCCAGAGAAATCTGCTCTTTATGGTGAAGTTCTATATATTCTATAATTTCCTCAAGCCGCCCTAAATCCTCCTGTTTCGCCGTCTTTTGCAGGACCTCTCCCTGTACGGCAAACTGGTTCACCAGTTCAAAAAAGACTTCCATCGCAACTGCCTGGCTTTTCAGCTTATATCCTGTGGGATGCATCACATACAGCGGCGGAAGCTTCTTCAGCAGTTCACAGACTTCCAGATAAGCTGCAAGCTGTTCTTTTTTTAAATCTGCTCTAGTGCAGCGAAAATGATATTCTTCCAGATTCGGTATAAAATTCTTCATACTGCTCCGCGAGAAATGAATAACAACCGACATGGATGCGCCCATATATCGAAATTCATGGAGCTGATTGGAATCGATCACAACGAACTCCCCCGCAACGACCGGATAATACTTCCCTTCTATCATGATCATTCCCTGTCCATTGAGGATATAGATCAATTCAATCGCAGAATGCCAGTGGACCGGATTATATTTTTTTACACTCGTGTAATAGTGGATCTGTACACCTGTCCGCTCTAATTTAAATAATGGCTCATAAATCATACTGTTCTGCCTTCCCTTCACGTCTATGTGTGATGAACAGCAGTCATCCATAACATGATAACATACGGCAGGCGAAAAGCAAATACATATTTTTTCTGTTACCTTATCCGAAAAACATGCGGTAGCAAAAATATACGAGCACAAGCACCACAACTGCAATTGCCCGTGTCAAGAGCATTTTTCCCGGATTCCCTTTTTCCAGCCTTAATCGTCCCCCCGGCTCTAACAAGGCTCCCCACGGGCTATGCTTCTGCATTTTTAAGGAAATTCCTTTTTTCTCGCTTTCTCCGATCGATCTCAAATATTGCCTCCAGTTATCCTCCAGAATTTTTATCCCTCTTAGCAGGTCGGCATGCAGAGTCTGGTTTTTCAACAGCTTTTCAAAAAAACCGGCCTCTTCTGAGTAAGCGGCCTGTTGTTTATATAAAGCATCCTTTTTCTTCTCCAGAAACAATGCATATGCGTATTCCAGCCCTTCCTCCAACGCCTTTTGCGGATTATGCGTCCTTTCATATGCGTTGGTCGTGTAGTCATAAACCTTATAGACTCCTTTTTGGCTCAGATAATATTCTACCATTTGGTTCAGTGCATTCTTGATTGGGATATTCATCGCATTTTCTTTCCCAGAAGCCGCCGCAAACATCTGCCCTTTAATCGAAGTGACCGCTGCAAGATATCCGATCAATTCTTCATTCTGTGCATTCATCCCCGGATTTTTAAACAAATTGCCGCTTCCGTTGATATGTGCAGCAAAACGATTTGCCCGTGCAAGTTCACTCCCTGTATATGCCGCCCCTGTTGAAAATCCTGTACCGGCCCTTCCTTTACTTCCGGTACTTCCCAGTGCCCGGTTCCTCTGGCTGATCTGCCTTTCCCCAGATTTCCTCTGAGCGTCAAATTCCTGATTAATCTTAATATTTCTGCCCTTCGACAACTGATAGAGCGTTCCTTCTTCTGTTGAGGACGAAGCCCCTGCATACGAAGAACCCGTATAGGAGGCTGCCCGCGTGCTGTTTTTCCCGGCAGCAGAAGTTTCCGGCATAAAAAATCTGGTATTTCCGGCATTCGCTTTTCCTTTTGCATAAAACTGATTGGCAGCTCTGGATGAAATACTCTGGCCTGTTGTCCGTTTATAGATACTGGACTTTACATTTTGTATTGTTTCCGTCTGCTCTGTCTTCTCCAAAATCTCCATCAAATCTTTCAAGTCTGTATCCAACAGCGCCGTCAGTTTCTGTGCCAGCAGTTCATCCAGCCGCTCTATTTGTGCTGCCTGTTCTTCCCCCATCGTATGTGTCAGAATAGCCTCTAAAAGTGCAAGGTACAGCTTGGACAGTTCTTCAAGCTGGCTGGAAAGATTCTCGCCCTGCACCGGCTTCCATTCCAAAAATGCCTTCCAGAGCTCCTGCTCCATTTCCAGTATCCACTTGATATCCTCTTCCTTTAAAAGCTTTCCTTCAATACCGAACCATTTACTCTGTTTAGAAAGCTCTGATGTATCCCTTTTTTCCTCTTCCTTGTTGGGCTCCTTTTCCTCTGCTTTCGTTTCCCTCTCCTTCTCTAATTCCTCCTGAACCTGCTCGGCCCGCTTTACGGCCGCTTCAACCATTACCTGTCCTGCCTGCATTTCCAAAGTTTTCTTTGCAATCCTTGCATCTAACGCAGCAGAAGATGCGTTTGAGGATGCTGCCTGAGTTCCGCCCATTTCTTTTACATTTGCCATACTTTCCCTCGTTCCTATCTATACTACTATAACCGATTTATATCATAAATTGAACGCCTTATTGTCTCCCATTCCGTATATTTTCTATGTATTACGATATATCCTAATATGTATAATAAAATATCGGCTTAATTACAAATGATATAAGAAAACCGGCTCCATAAAGAAGCCGGCCATTTATTTCATATCTTTAAAAAGTCTATCTTTCGCCTTCGGTTTCTTGCTCCCCTTTATTTTCTGCGGCATCGGCTTGTAATCCATAGAAGCTTTCAGCACTGGAACCCTTTTATGATTCTTACGCAAATATAGAAGGAGGCCGCCTGTCACAAGCACCATCCCTCCCGCCAGGAACTGGGATACAGGTAATGCGGTCCCTGGGAGAAAGAGCTGATCCGTCCGAATTCCTTCAATCCATACGCGGCCAAGCCCATAACCGAATAAATAGAGAAGAAACAGCTCCCCTTCATACTTTTTGTGCTTCCGGTAAAAAAACAGAAAAAGCAAAACTCCACAGCACCAAAGGGATTCATATAAAAATGTAGGATGTACCTGGATATAGCTGACTCCCTCAATCGTTTCCATATGCTGCCGCATTTCCTCGGTTACATCCCTGCCGCGCACAGCATCCAAAGGAAGGCGCATGGCAAGCAGAGAATCTGTATATCCTCCAAATACTTCCCTGTTGAAAAAATTTCCCCAGCGTCCAAGCATTTGTCCATTCACTAATGCCATGGCAACTGTATCGAATATCTGCGGTGCAGAAAGATGCTTTACTTTCGCACAGGCAAGCACTGCAATGATCGCGCCGATAATCCCGCCATAGATTGCCAGGCCGCCCTCCCGCAGATTGAATATACTCAGCAGATTATCTTTATACATATCCCAGGAAAATATAATGTAATATATTCTGGCACCTGCAATACCACAGATTACGCCAATGATCCCCATATCCATATAGTCCTCTGGATTCTGCCGGGTACGTTTTGCCTCAGCCGTAGCAATTCCGAATCCAATCAGGATTGCAGCACCAATGATCATTCCATAATATGCAATCTCAAATCCAAAAACTGAGATTGATTTTCCCACATGTTCCAATTCGATTCCCAAATTTGGGAAACCGATGTTTTCATGCATGCCAAAGCACACTCCTTCCAGATTGTCTGTATGAGCCAGAAGCCTTTACACAGCTTATACATTGAACCGGAACACTATAAACCGAACTTTCATCATGTCTATACAGTTCCGTCCTTTCACATTAAGTTGAATTTCTTCTACTTTACCAGTTCAATATATACCATAAAATCCAGATTGCGTCAAGGGGTTAGGGGTGATGGTAGGGGTTCAAAGCCTGTTTGGGAAACCTTGTTAATTACAGGCGGCGAACCCCTATAATAATTATCTATTCTCTATTAGAGTTAAGCGTACTAAAACAAAAAGGATATAGAAAAAAGGGAACGGAGGGAATGTAAACATGGAAAACATGGAACATACGCCTGTTGTAAAGGAAGTAACACGGCGTCATATGGGAAAAGTACATGGAAACGTAAAACGGAATGACGAAATGGTTATGAACTATCTGAAACTGCTTGCAAACGGCATTGTAAAGAAACGCCTGTCGCCTTATGAAGCCCATATAATAAGGGAACGAAAGAACCGTCTGGAAAATTGTAACCGATTCTGGTCTATGGAAACCTATGAAGCCAGTCATGTAAGAGTATTATTGAGAACCTTTTTATGTAAGGACAAATTTTGCAGTAATTGTAATCAGGTTAAGAAAATGTTACTGCAAAAGCGTTTTTTGCCCTATATGGAACAATATAAGGATTCTCTGTATCATATGGTGCTGACCGTTCCAGACTGTAGCGGTGAAGAACTGAGGGAAACCATACAGCATATGGCTTATTGCTTTAAAACTCTGGTAACATATCTAAACGGCAACAAAAAAGTGAAAGGAATAGACCTTATACAATATGGCTTTCAAGGCTGTATCCGTTCCTTAGAAATCACATACAGAGAAGATGTCTACCACCCTCACTTTCATGTAGCCGCTGTTTTGGGGAACGGCGGCATTGAGGAAAAATATATTGTCAACCAGTTTTCGGGTACTGGAAACCGCCTGTTTTCTGACTTTGAATCCATTATCCAGAGAATATGGTGGCTCTTAGTCAACGGAAAGCGGCTTACCTCTGATAATATCTTAGGTGAAAACAATTCTTCTGGACGATATAGCTGTATCGTGGATAAATTTCAACCAGAGGACTATCAGAAGCTATTCGGATATATGACAAAAATGTACTCCGAGGATAACAGCCTTATGAGGTATGAGAACTTCAAAACTCTATATTATGCCCTCTCCCATATCCGCCAGATACAGGGCTATGGCGTATTCTATAATGTAAAGGAACTAAATACAGAAGCCTATACCGAACAGGAGTACCAGACATTGGAAAGCTACCTTGTCTGTAAGGAAAAGCCTTTCCGCTCCTATGAGCCGTTAAGCCGCCTAACTGGCGATGAAAAGTATATCGTGCTGAAAACAAAGCACCGAAAATAAAATTTATTTTAAACTTGAGGTTTTATTTTAAATGAAGTTTATGGGCGAAAATGGTTTTAAACTTATTTTAAAGTAGACTGGAAACACTGTTTTCGTTCAAACAGATAGATAACGATTGAGTTTAAAATAATTTTACAGACAAGGGGGCTGTGTAATGGAACGATATATTACAGATACGATTTACGCTCACACAGTTACGGAAAAGACGGCAGAAGTTGAGTTAAGGGAAAAACAGCTTTATACAAGGCTCTCTACTCTTATATCTGGCGAGGAATATCTACAGATTGAGGAAGAATTGAACCTTTGCTATAGTGAGCTGGAAAAAGAGTTGTTTTGTAAGGGATTCAGTGAGGGAATACGGTTTATGCTGAAATGCCTGTAACTTTAACAGCAAAGAGATTAAGGCGGTTAGGCGGTTTGTAAGCGGAATACGGAATAAAACGATATATGAACCGTTGTAAGGAATCTGCCTTGTAAGCGATTGGGAAGTGACATTTTTACCGTATGGATTCTCTATCAGCCTTTGCAGGACGGAAATAAGATTTTTACAGGGCTTGTAAGCGGCTAAAGTTGCTTCTTATGGATAGGAAAGCCCTAAAATTGCGTTCTAAGGCTCATTCACCGGCAAATGGAGTTATTCTCAGTCAAGCGGTTAAAATGCGTTAGCGGTGATTTCTGGTCATTTAAAATGGGGAAGAATCTCATCAAGAGGTATCTTCCCCATCACTGTATCATCTAAGATTTTTCGTCCAGATAACCAAACATAAGTTTTACCATATTGATTGCCAGGGCTTTTTGTTCCTCTGTCCTGCCGTCCATCAGTTGGCACCATAGCCGATACTGACCGTCACTGTCTGAAACGATTGAATCAGACAGCAGATAATCTATCGTAACGCCTAAACGGTTGGCAACTGCTGCCAGATTCTCTAATGTTAAGCTGCGTTCCCCACGCTCAATCTGCCCGATATAGGCGGTTGAAAGGTTTACTTCTTCTGCCAGTTGTTCCTGTGTCAGATTCAGCTTTAGCCGTTCCTCACGAATACGCTTGCCCAATGCCTGTTGCTCCATGCGGTTTTCCTCCAATGCAAATAGTATATGTAAATGATACTAACTGCATATTCCGCAGGTAATCCGCACGTTGCGTTATTTATCTATGCTGTCAGTTGCTTTTCGCTATGCTCCATGCTAAAATGGTGCTATACGTTAGGAGGTATGGCGCTATGAAAGTGATTTTGAGCAGAAAAGGCATGGACAGTAAATCGGGAGGTATGGCAAGCCCTATATTGCCAGACGGTACGCTGTTATCGCTCCCGATTCCAGATAGAACGGTAGGAACGGCATATAAGGATTTGTATTACAGAGGACAGAGTTTTGAGGAAGTCATCAATCAACTATGCCCCAAATTTGATTTTGACAAAAACCCGACCTGTCACCTTGACCCCGATATATACAAGGATATAGAAGACAGAACGGCAAACGCCGAATGGAAACCCGCATTTGGGCAACATGGCGTATCTGCCGTACATCTGGATAAATGGGGCGTAGGAGTGGGCGATATATTTTTATTTTACGGAATGTTTCAAAAGACAATGTATCAGCCCGATAAAACGCTGTGTTTTGTCCGTAACGCTCCTATTGTCCACATCATATACGGATATATGAAAGTTGGGGAAGTATTGAGGGAGAAACAGGAAATTGAGCGTTATTCATGGCACCCACACGGTGAAAACTCTGACCGCCCGAACAACCGCCTATATTTGCCCGATACCTACGGCACATTCCAGTATGATGATTCACTGGTGCTTACAAAGAGAGGTCAGGACAATCGGCGGCTATGGGCTTTGCCTGTGTTCTTTGGTGAGGACGGTATTTCCATTTCATGGCAAGGCGATAACCGCCCTATGCTAAAGGACAGATACGCAGAATTAAATTCCGCTTGCAGAGGGCAGGAATTTATTGTAACCGCTTCTACTCCGAAACAGGAACAAAATTTATGTGACTGGGTGGACAGATTGATACAAAATCGGTAAGCATGGACGCTATATTCTGATTTATCCTAAGCGGCATTTATTGACAAAGAAATGAGGGATAACAACATGGAGAGATTCATTGAACAGAAAGAGAATTTTCCCCTCACCCAGAAATCGGTTGAGGAATTAGCCCTTGAAATGAATAAGGCTCTGGAAAATATATCGGAAGTGACAGAGGAAGAATTGATTGAAGATGATGCCGAGGGCGGATATTTTGATGATTTGGAGTATTATGAAGAAGATGATTAAATCGGGGGAGCAGCTATGGAAATAACGATTGAGCAAGTCAAAGAATTTGCGTGGCAGCAGTTGGACGCTATGTGGCATGATAATTCTGGAACGGCTACGGTTAATATGGTGAAGTTTACATATAAAGGTTATTGTGTCGTCAATCCGTGGATGGACGAAAAAACAGAAAAAGCTGTAGACCCTTACCAGTATTATGGGAAACAGCGAACGGAGCAGTTCATCAAAGAAGCTATCAAAACCATTCAGCATAACAGGGAAATTGTAAGAGAACACAGGAGATAAGAGAATGAAACATAGATTTATTGTTGTAGCCTTATTGGTAATAACACTTCTTTCAGGTTGTGGGAATACTCAGGCAACTGATGTAATATCAACTGAGGAAGTGCAAGTAACAGAAACACCTATACCAGAAAACAAAGAGATAACCATACCTGATAACTGGTGGAAAAATAAGCTGTATAGAGAGCAAACAGCGGGAACAGGAATGTACTTTTGGCTAGAGGAAATAGAAAACCGTCTTTTTATGGTGGTAAGCGGCATACCCAACGGTGATTTGTCTATGGAGTTATGTATTGGAATAATACCAAATACGATTGATAATTACACCGCCTATGATGATAACCACGTTCAGTTTCAAGTAGAATCAGATACGAACACAATACTATTATATAACCCAGATGTTGACCAGTGTGTTATTTACACTGATTCTAAATACGGTGGTTCTCCTATCGTTTCGGGAGTGTATGACCAAGTTTTACAGCATGAAACAGAAAAGGAAATAGGGCAGAACACAGAACAATCAGAGGGTACACAGGAAGAACAGCCTGATGACTTCTATACGGACGGTAATTATACCACCTATGGAAGATACCAGTGCTTTGAAACAGACACTTTTGTAAGTGTGGAAACACAGAACGGCTCATTGATATTGTCTTTTGAGCCAGAAGCAGAAACCTTTGTCCTTGACAGAAACGGAGCAGATACAGGTTGGGAGTTTATCAACTGGGAATTTGAGGACAGAGTATACACATCTGCCATTATTCAAGATAATGAACTAATCATCACTTCTACAGAATCTTGGAGATATGACGGCACTTACATTCAACTGCCCGATATAGGTACTGACGGAGAGGGGGAATAAAAATGTCTGTTAATCTGGAAAATGTGAATCATTTTAACTATGCAACAAAAAGCGGAAAAGTTTTCTGTAAACGCCAAAACAGAGTACGGAAAATAGCCCCAGAATATAAGGATTGCGACAAATGCCCTTATTTATTCGGCTCTCTGCAAGGGCAAGGCGTTGAGTGTATGTGGAAGGATATAAAGCCAGATTCCCCATTCGGTCATTATGTCTATGACCCACAGGAGGAATGTTTGAGAGTATCGGAATTGATTGATGAGGGAATTTTGAAAAAGGGTTAAATAACAGCCCCAGAGACTATATAAGTTTCTGGGGCGTATAGCTTTACTTACAGAGTATTTGAAATACAAGAAATATCAAGATTGATAAGAGCATTTGAAATACGAATATACACTTTTCCAGCTTCTTCCATTCTACAGAACGGTTCTTGGGAGTTTTTTTCATAAGGCTTCAATACTCCCAACTGGAATAACTCCGAATAATATGCAAGTTCATTTGGTATGAAGAAAATAAGGTTCATACCAGAGTCTGATTCAATAGGAAGTCCAAAAATCAGTTTGTAAATATATTCACAGTCCAGTAAATAATCCATATCCTCCACGTAACCAATTTTATCGTCATTTCTTCGGATTTCACATGACAACTTTATATTCTGTTCCCTCTGCTCTGGGCTTGGAAACAAATATTGATAAGTGCAATCCTTGAGTATAGACCGAACTTCATCAAGAAATTGTTGCACTTTCTGCCCCTGAATTGTTCGTTCTTTTAAGACATCTGATACACATATAGCTTCCACTAATTCTCTCCCTTCTTCACGAAATCCTTGAAAAACTACCATATTACCTGTGTTCCTATCCATACATGAGCCACCAAACGCAGCCCTAAAACTTTCTTTATAATTCTTTGTTTCAGCCTTTTCTTGATACATAAATAGCCCTCCTTTTGATTTTCCTGTTATCCTGGTTCAACCATTCACAAAATTTGTCCTTTGACACTACCATACGCTTATTCAGATGAATTGTAGGAAAATCTGCGGAGTTCATAAGCTCGTATGTCTTTCCTTTGGAAATCCCCAAAATTGTCTGAACATCTTTCGCTTGCAGTATCAGAGGAAGTGTTTCCCATGAACTATACACATTGATGTCCATAGCTAAATCCTCCTGTTCATTATATTTTTATAGCCGTTTCCTTGTATTTGGAAAATCCAAAGTATTTTATATGGGGTCTGCATTTTAACGCAGGATATTCAATGTAATTGTATTATCTGCTGTTCACCTCCTGCACTAAAATCTGCTCATTGCCTGTTATGTCCATTATATTACACCATTCAGCATTGATTGTCAAGACTTTTTAACTAAAATTTTATATAGCAGTTTTTATAAAAATCTCTTTACTTTTTCTCTGGTTCGGTTTATAATAAGGTTCAAGGAGGTTTTGGCATTATGGAAGAATATAAATTTACAGAATTTGGAAGCCGTCTAAAGGCTCTTAGGGAACAAAACAATATCAAGCAAGGACAATTTGCGGATAAGATAGGAATTGTAAGACAGTCCATGAGCAATTACGAAAGCGGAAAACACTGCCCTGATGTTGAGGTTCTAAAAAGAATGGCTAATTGTCTTGATTGCAGTGTAGATTACTTGTTAGGACTGACAGAACATAGGAATTATGAATCCAATGCAGAATTTGACAAAAGCCTTTCCATATTGACTAAAGCATTGTATCCCATTCCAGAACCAATTAGAAATGTGTGGCTTGATACATTTGTCGGCACAGCCCAATGGTTAGGCAAAGACTTTAACACCAATGCACACCTACATTTTTCTGCGGTTACTTTCTTTAATACCCTTATCGAATTGGCTGGTTATTGCCTTGAAGCACAAGAAAAGCAAACAGAGGGAAACTATTCAGAAGAACTTGCCGCAGAATATAGAAAAAAGCGTTTTTCTATGATGCTCTCTTTGAGAAATGAATTAAACGAATTGGATTTGTCCAGTAATGAAATGATTGAACAATGTAAAGGGGATGAATAATCTATGGCAAAACGAGGACAAAATGAAGGCTCTATCCGCAAGCGGAAAGATGGCACATGGGAAGCCCGTGTAACAATCGGCATATCAGCAGACGGAAAACAACAGCGTAAATCCCTGTACGGAAAGACTCGACAGGAAGTGCATAATAAAATGACCGATTTGCTGAATAATCTGCAAAAAGGCATTATCACCAATCCTACAGAAATGACCCTTGCCGAATGGCTTGACTATTATATGCTTGAATACAAAAAGCGGTATGTAAAGCCTACTACCTATATCAATTATACGGTAAAGGTAAAAAATCACATTAAGCCAGCTATCGGTCACTATAAGTTGAAGGCATTACGACAGGACATCATTCAGAAATTTGTCAACAGCTTATCTGATAAAGGATTAGCACCCTCTACAGTGATAGATGTTTTTAAGCTGTTAAGCAACGCCTTAGAAACGGCGGTAGACGATGGCTTGATTGTCCGAAATGTCGCTAACAGGGTAAAACTCCCAAAGACAACAAAGCCGCAAATCACCGTCTTAACACAGGAACAGCAGAACGCCTTTGTAGAACAGGCGAAAGTGACTTATATGGGAGTTGTCTATATTTTCGACCTCTGCACAGGTATGCGGCTTGGAGAGTTGTTAGGGCTGAAATGGCAGGACATAGACTTTGAGCAGAACCAGTTGCACATTAAAAGAATACTCCGCAAGGTAAAAGACCCAGACAATCCAGAGGAACATTGGCACTTGGAGTTTGGTACACCGAAAACGCCGACCAGTGAGCGGATAATCCCCCTCAACGAAACGGCTATCAAGGTGCTTGCTGACGTCTGGGAGCAACAGGAGAAAAACAAGGAAAAAGCCAGTACCGCCTACGAGGATAACGACCTTGTTTTCTGTACCCAGTTAGGCAGACCGCTTGACCCGACCAATATGCGGCGCACCTGTTATTCTATCTGTGCGAAAATCGGCGTCAGCAACTTCCACCCTCATTGTCTCCGTCATACATTCACTACCAGAGGGGCAGAAAATAACGTAGATGTACGGGTCATGCAGAAATTCTTAGGTCATGCGACCATAAAGGAAACAGCCGACACCTATACGCACGTATTGGACGACTTGAAACAGAATGAAATTTTAAAACTGGATAGCGCAGTAAATTATTGAGTAAAAATATCGGGTAGGGGTAAGGTAGGGGTTAAACGCCAAAAGGAGTTACCGCCCGCAAGCGATAACTCCCATAAATTACAGCGTTTTCCCAACAGGAAATTGTATCAGACGTTAAATCGAAACAAGATGATATCCCCATCCTGTACTACATATTCTTTCCCTTCCAGCCTTACCAGCCCCTTTTCCTTCGCCGCTGCATGTGTCCCACAGGCCATCAGGTCATCATAGCTTACAATCTCTGCACGGATAAAGCCACGCTCAAAGTCCGAATGGATCTTTCCCGCCGCCTGCGGCGCTTTGGTTCCTTTTCGGATCGTCCATGCGCGCACCTCCGGTTCTCCTGCTGTCAAATAGCTGATCAGGCCTAACAGGCTGTAGCTTGCTTTTATTAGTTTTTCCAATCCAGACTCTTCTAAACCCAAATCCTCCAAAAACATTTTCTTTTCTTCTTCATCCAGCTCTGCGATTTCCTGCTCGATCTGCGCACAGACCACAAACACTTCACATTCTTCTCTCTGTGCATATTCACGGACGGCCTGAACCCCGCCATTGGACGCCCCGTCATCCGGAAGGTCTTCCTCTGTTACATTTGCCGCAAAAATCACCGGCTTCGCCGTTAGCAGATTATATTCGGAAAGCCACGCTTCCTCATCCTCATTTTCTGCAAGGAATGTTTTTGCCATCTTGCTTTCTTCCAGATGTGCTTTCAATCGATTCAGAAGCTCTAACTCTTTTGCAGCAGCCTTATCATTTCTCGCCATCTTTGTTGTCTTTGCGATTCTACGTTCCAGTATTTCCAGATCTGAGAAAATCAATTCCAGATTGATAGTCTCGATATCCCGTAATGGATTGATACTCCCATCTACATGAACGATATTACTGTCCTCAAAACAGCGGACTACATGTACGATGGCATCCACTTCCCGGATATTCGCCAGAAACTGGTTCCCCAGACCTTCTCCTTTTGACGCGCCTTTTACCAGGCCGGCAATATCCACAAATTCAATCACCGCCGGAACAATCTTTTTTGTATGGTACATCTCTCCCAGCACATCCAGACGGTGATCCGGCACAGATACCACGCCTACGTTCGGGTCAATGGTACAGAACGGATAATTCGCAGACTCCGCCCCTGCCTTGGTAAGCGAATTAAATAAGGTACTTTTTCCTACATTCGGTAATCCGACGATTCCTAATTTCATATCACTCTCACATCTCCTTTATTTTCAAGGGTTTCAAGCATTTTACAATTGGCTTCCGCACCATTTCCGCACCATTAGCCTATTTTAAATGCCTGTTCAAATTTCTTAATCTCTTTTTCCTTTTCATCCTCGGTTATATGTACATATAGATTCATAGTAATACCTATATTAGCATGACCAAGTATTTCTTGAAGGGTTTTGGGTTTCATTCCTGCTTCTATTGCTCTAGTCGCAAAAGTGTGTCTTAAAGTATGCATTGAAAATCTTGGAATACCAGCTTTATCTGCCAGCTTATATAAGGTAGAATCATAAGTGGAATTTTTAGTTGGCATACCTGTCTTATTTATAAATACAAAATCCTTGTATCTAAAATCAACTACTTTTCTTGTATGCCTCTCCCCTTCTTTCACTTTCAGAATATCGTAAGCTGTTTGTGTCATTGGAATTGTTCTATATCCAGATTTACTTTTAGGTTCCCCAATCACAAACTTCTGGTTCTCATAGCGAAATTCCATTGAACGCTTTATGCTTATCGTTCTTTTACGAAAATCAATATCTTCCCATTTTAGCCCAATCAACTCTCCAGTTCTTAGCCCTGTCTGTAAAATCAATGCGAACTGATAATAATTGCTCGTGCCTTTTGCTATTTCTAAGAACTTTTCCTGTTCCTCTAAAGTCAAAAATCTTATTTTCTTCTCTGCCTTTTTGGGACACTTCACCGACTTTATTACTGGACTTACAGGAATAATCTGGTTTTCTTGTGCATATGAGAACATACTCACCATAGTAATTCTGCATTGCTCCATCGTAGAACCTTTATATTTTTCCTCCATGCGATTAAGAACTTGCTGACAATGCATCGGCTTCACTTCTGAAATAATCATATTTCCAATCACATCATGAATATTATGTTTATATCGTTCTCTATAATTTCTTACTGTATTCGGACGTGTTGTCTTTTCTTTGATTTCATGTATCCAAAAGTCAAACCACGCATCCACTGTCATTTGTGAAGATGCACCAATATTATTATGTTCATCTTCATATTTTGCTTCCGCTAACCATTTCTTAGCTTCTGAAAGTTTGTCAAAATGTTTTTCTGTCCTTTTCTTAGTTTTACTTACAAATCTTGCTGCATACTTTCCATCTTTTCTCTGAACAATTCCTGCACCTAATTCCTTCCCTTTAAGAATTTTTCCCATGCTTATCAACTCCTTTATAATAAAAGAGCCTGACACAGTATAAAATTTTACCATAATCAGACTTTGATTTCAACTTTATATTTCAACATTCTTTTCTATGAACTTTTCAAATTCCTTACGTTTTACAAGCCTTTTCTTACCTACATAAAGAACAAATGTACACATTGGATCGTTTAACATACTATCTATCCTGAATCCGTGAAATTGGTTGTTTTATGAAGCCAATCCTAAATCTGATTGGCTTACTCTTGATAAATTATCCTTCAAAGACAGTAATTTTAATGGTGTTAGTTACAAAATGGGTCGATAGACATACTATCCCTATATAATCAAT
>CAJUTU010000040.1 GCA_910589385.1 uncultured Lachnospiraceae bacterium | reverse complement strand
ACTATAATAAAATTCCAGGTAAACCTGATATTGCGATTACAAAATATAAGATTGCCATTTTCTGCGACAGCGAGTTCTTTCATGGAAAAGACTGGGAAGTGTTGAAACCAAGACTGCAGAGGGGAGATAATGCAGAATACTGGATTCCTAAAATCCAAAGGAACAGAGAGCGTGATGATGAGGTTAATAAGAAGCTGTTGTTTCTTGGGTGGACGGTTATTCGGTTTTGGGGAAAAGACATCATGAAGAATGTTGATGAATGTATAAAGGTTATCGATGAGGCTGTGTTTGATATTATGACCGATTTTAGCGCTTTAGATGATTAATCGGAAAGATATTAATCTGCAAGATAGTGAGATTTTTTTATGAAAGCATTAGAGAAAGAATTAAAGAAAATAGAAAAAGCAGAAGCACGTATGCGCCAACAGGCTGAAAAGAAATCGGATCCTGCTTGGAAAGGAAAGCTGGAAGAAAAAATTCCTGACAAAGTGATGTCCGGGCTGCAAAAAGCATTTTCCAAAGCCTTTTATCTTATTTTTGAGAATGGTACGGTATGGATCGAGAAGACCTATGACAGAGATTCCCTTGAAAAGGACTTTATGATCAAGGACTATGCAGTGGACATCAAAGGGAAACGAAAGGAACTGGCAAAGCTGAAGAATGACGTACAGGGCGGCAACATGCTCAACACTCTCTTGACAACGGTGGAGGGCGTCGGGCTGGGAGCGCTGGGTATCGGCCTGCCGGATATTGCCCTGTGGACAGGCATGCTGCTGAAAGGCGTATATGAGACGGCATTAAAATATGGATTTTCTTATGAAACACCGGAAGAAAAGCTGTTTATACTGCATATGTTGAAAGCATCAATGTTAAACGGCGCAGGCTGGACAGAGGCAAATGACGCTGTGGATGCATATATCAGGGAAGCCGGACACCACATTCCGTCGTCAAAAGAACTGAAAGCGCAGATTGAGGATACCGCAAATGTATTTGCAACAGATATGCTTGTCTTGAAGTTTATACAGGGACTCCCGGTGGTGGGGATGTTCGGAGGCGTGGGAAATCCGGTTTATTATCAAAAAATCATGAAGTATGTGCAGCTCAAATATCGGAAACGGTATCTTCTGCTAAAAATTTAAAATCATGGCAGGACAAGAAGTAATATTTGCCGGACTTGTCCTGCCATGTTATAATTTATTGCAACAGTATATGTTTAGAAGGGAGACAGCCAGATGGCAAGAACGGCAGGGATTGGTATGATGGATTTATGTTTGGCGAAAAGACGGATATTTATAATCCCTGGTCTATTATCAACTATTTAGATCAGCGGAAATTTCCAACCTATTGGGCAGACACCAGCAGCAACAGACTGGTAGGGAAGTTGATCCGCGAGGGGAATCAGAATATTAAGATGGATATGGAATGGGGACTCGAGAAATATGAATTGTCCCTGACGAATAAAGAAGTCCGCATTCTATTCCAGAATATGATAAAAGGATGGTTTAGAAAATCAGAGTCTGCCTATAACGCATTTGTGAAAGCCTTGCTTTGTGCGGATGTAAAGGGGATGAATGCGTATATGAACAAGGCGGCGCTTGAGACAAAAAGCTTTCTTGATACTGGAAAAAAACCGTCAGAAGAGACAGAACCCGAACGCTTTTACCATGTCTTTGTGTTAGGGCTGATTGTAGAGCTGGCAGGACGATATATAGTAACCTCAAACCGGGAAGCGGTTTTGGGCGCTATGATGTCATGATGGAACCGCTTCAGGATGATGATGCCATTATTCTGGAATTTAAAGTATATGACCCGGAGGAAGAAGATACATTGAAAGATACGGTGAATGCGGCATTGGCGCAGATTGAGCAGAAGCAGTATGCGGCATCTCTTGCAGCCAAGGATATCGGGCCAAAACGGATCAAGAAGTATGGATTTGCGTTTGAAAGGAAAAAGGTTCTGATCGGATAATGAAATCCACTAAGGAAGAAACTGCCGTCATCGTGCAACGGTAATTTCTTCCTTTTATTTTTTACCGCTAATGTCCTTTGGGTATCATATAATAGATTTCTTTGATGTGCAATAGACTGCAAAGTATTTTTATATTGCTATTCATGGTAATATTTTTATTGGATAATTTCACATTACCTATTGACAATTCTATTATTTTGTGGTTACATGAACATATGAACAGTTATTCATATGATGTATGTAGTTTGGAGGAAGATTATGGGAGAATTAGCAATTCATAACGACGGAATAATAGATAAGGACAGGGAACATCATCACGACGAAGGCTGCGGCCATGACCATTCGCATGAAGGCCATCATCATCACCATGAAGACACCTGTGGCTGCGGCCATGACCATTCGCATGAAGGCCATCATCATCACCATGAAGACACCTGTGGCTGCGGCCATGACCATTCGCATGAAGGCCATCATCACCATGAAGACACCTGTGGATGCGGCCACGATCACGGGCGCTCACATGAGGGCCATCACCATGATACGGTAGAACGCCGTCCGGTGAACCACGCATTTGATAATGTAAAAAAACAGATATATATCATTGAAAACCTCGGCTGTGCCAACTGCGCGGCGAAGATGGAGCGCAAGATCCAGGAACTGCCCCAAGTGGACTTTGCAAATTTGATCTATGCAACAAAGCAGCTTCAAATTGTAACCAATACAGGCGAAGAGCTTCTTCCTGTATTTCAGAACATCTGCTCTTCCATTGAGGACGGGGTAGTAGTAACAAAACAGGAGAACAGGCAGGGCGCGTCGGAGCGTAAAGCAGCAGAGAAGGAAAAAGCCCATGAAAACCGTAAAGATATCTGGGAGCTGGGCATCGGTGCCGTGCTCATGGCAGCAGGGATTGTGGCAGAGCGATATTCGGAGCCGGTATCCGCAGTGTTTCTCATCATCGCATACCTTGTGCTTGGACGCCATGTCTTATTGACAGCCGGAAAGAACCTTACAAAAGGCCATGTATTTGATGAAAATTTTTTAATGAGTATTGCCACACTCGGCGCGTTTGCTATACAGGATTATACAGAGGCGGTCGGAGTCATGTTATTTTACCGTGTCGGTGAGTTGTTTGAAGACATTGCTGTTGCACGAAGCAGAAGCCAGATCATGGATGCGGTAGATATGCGCCCGGAAGTAGTAAATCTCGTACAGAATGGGGATGTACAGGTCGTTCCGGCAGAACAGGCCCGGCCCGGTGATATCCTGCTGGTGCGTCCGGGAGACCGGATCCCATTGGATGGAACGATCACAGAAGGACAGAGCCGTATTGACACATCTCCTGTGACTGGAGAACCGGTCCCTGTGGCAGCAGGCATTGGCGACAATGTTATTTCCGGCTGTGTGAATACTTCAGGCCTTTTGAAAATACAGGTAGAAAAAGCGCTGGAAGATTCCATGGTGACCAAGATCCTGGATTCTGTGGAAAACGCGGCGGCAAGCAAACCTAAGATCGACCGGTTTATCACACGTTTTTCCAGAGTCTATACACCGGTTGTTGTGGCGCTGGCAGCAGCAACGGCTGTCATTCCGTCTCTGTTTACAGGAGAATGGCAGTATTGGATATATACGGCGCTGACATTTCTTGTAATCAGCTGCCCGTGCGCTTTGGTATTGAGCGTGCCTCTGGCATTTTTCTCCGGGATCGGGGCCGGTTCAAAGCTGGGGATCTTGTTCAAAGGCGGAGTGGCGATCGAGGCCTTGCAGGATGTAAAAGCAGTTGTCATGGATAAGACAGGGACTATTACGGAAGGAAATTTTGTGCTCCAAAAAATCGTTCCTGCACAAGGATTTGCAGAAGACCAGATTCTTGCCATGGCCGGGGCATGTGAAAGTAATTCCACCCACCCGATCGCAGTCAGCATTGTGACAGCGGCGCAAGAAAGAGGGATTTCGTTCGAACGTCCGGATTCGGTAAAAGAGATTGCCGGAAAGGGCGTAGAAGCATCCACAGAAGAAGGGGATTTACTCTGCGGCAGCCGGACGCTTCTTTCAGATGCAGGGGTAGATTTAGGAGCGTGTCAGACAGGCGGTTATGGAACAGAGGTCCTTCTTTCGGCAAATGGAAACTATGCAGGCTGTTTAGTGATCGCGGATACCGTGAAAGCAGATGCGAAAGAGGCTGTTTCTGCCATGAAGCGGCAGGGCGCCGTTACCGCTATGCTCACCGGAGATGCTTTTGAGAGTGCCCAGGCAGTCGCCAAAGAGACCGGAATCGATGAGATCCACGCAAAGCTGCTCCCGGAACAGAAGCTAGAAGAATTAAGCCGCATCCGCAGCGCCCACGGCGGTGTCATGTTCGTAGGAGACGGGATCAATGATGCTCCGGTGCTCGCTGGCGCGGACGTAGGCGCCGCAATGGGAAGCGGAGCAGATGCAGCCATTGAGGCGGCAGACGTGGTATTTATGAATTCCGCCATGAGCGCTATTCCACAGGCATTACTCATTGCACGTGCCACAGGAAGGATTGCGAAGCAAAACGTCATATTTGCACTGGTGATCAAAGCCGCAGTCATGGTACTGGGCCTGGCCGGCCTGGCAAACATGTGGATGGCAGTTTTTGCGGACACCGGAGTGGCAATGCTATGCATCTTGAATTCCATACGGATCCTTTACAAAAAAATATGATATTTTATTTGACCGGGCGGATTGGGTGCGGTATGATATGGCATCCACCCGCTCTTTTTTATTTTAATTTAACCACCGCCCTGCTTGACCCATTTATAGATTTCACGTATAATAAAGTCTGGAAAATAAGGTGGAAATTTCTTGGGGCCTGGTCTGCATAGGATGCAGAGGAAGGAGAACAGCAATATATGGAAAAAATAGAAGTAGAACACTGTGATTTTGTACATGTCCACGAAGACATTGTAAAGGATGTCAGGGAACATTTACCGGCTATAGAGGAACTGCAGGACCTGGCAGATTTTTTCAAGGTGTTCGGAGATTCCACAAGGATTCGGATTTTATACATACTGTTCCAGAGTGAAATGTGTGTATGCGACCTGGCACAGACTTTGGAGATGACACAGTCTGCAATTTCCCATCAACTCCGTGTTTTAAAGCAGATGAAACTGGTAACCAGCCGCCGGGAGGGAAAAACCGTGTTCTATTCTCTGGCGGACGGGCATATAAAGACTATAATCAACCAGGGGATGGAGCATATCCGGGAATAGAAAGGGATTATAGGTAGCGCAGATGGCAAAGGAAGTTAAGATTAAGTTCATCGAGCTTGCAGCAGGGGCTGCAATCTATCTTGGCATTTTATCTGCGGCAAGATACGGATACTGGAATTTTGCAGTGACGGAAGAGATGGAGCTGGCACTATTTTTACTGGCATATGCAGTACTTGCTATAGATACCTGCTGGCAGTTTCTGAAAAAATTAGTACATTTAAAATTTTTTGACGAAAACCTCCTCATGTTGATTGCCTCCGGCGGGGCGTTGTATGTGGAACGATATACAGAAGCAGTCTGTGCAATGCTTTTTTTTCATATCGGAAAGCTGATGGAAGCAATTTCATTAAATCATGCAAAGCGTTCCATTATAAAGTTTATGGATATCCGTCCTGCTTTTGCAAACCGAAAAATGTCCATAGGAGAAGAGCAGGTAAAACCAGAGGAACTAGAACCCGGTCAGATCATCATTATACGGCCGGGTGAAAAGATCCCGGTGGACGCGGTTGTTACAAGTGGGTTCAGTTCCGTTGACGAAAAGGCTTTGACCGGGGAGTTCCGGCTCAGAAGCGTACATATGGGAAGTAAGGTGTACAGCGGGAGCATTAACCAGGGAAATGTTCTGGAAGCCCGGGTCACCAAAGTATATGAGGAATCTACAGCATTTAAGATCCTGAGTATGGTGGGGGAGGCTGCGAAGAATAAAAGTGAATCTGAGAATTTTGTAGATAGATTTACCAGCCTTTACAGCCCGCTTGTGGCTCTTTTAGGAGTTTTGGCTATGGTTCTTCCGCCTATGCTGCTTTCCGGGCAGGATCAGGAGACATGGGTGTACCGCGGACTGATTTTCCTTGTGGCAGCCTGTCCCTGCGGATTGATGGTATCGGTGCCGCTAGCATTTTTAGGAGGGATCGGGGCAGCTTCCAGACAGGGGATCTTGATCAAAGGAGCCAATGAACTGGAAAAATTGTCTCGGACAGAGACATTTATTTTTGACAAGACAGGCACTTTGACAGAAGGCGTATTTGGGGTCAAAGAAATCTGCCCCAAAGGGACTTCAGCAGTCCGCCTGCTGGAGATTGCGGCTTACGCAGAAATCTATTCCAAACATCCCATAGCCCGTTCTCTGCGGGAGGCTTATGGAAAAGGAATCTACATGTCCAGAGTCGTGGGAGTAAAAGAACATCCTGGATTTGGGCTGGAAGCTATGGTTGACGGAAAGAAAGCATATGTCGGTAATTCCAGATTTATGGAACTGCTTGGGATGGCTCATCCAAATGTCCCAGATGTGGGAACTGCGGTCCATGTGATATATGACAGGCGGTATGCCGGATACGTCCTGATCGGGGACAGGCTTAGGGAGGATGCGGAGTATACCATTGACTGGCTGCGCCAGCATCATCTGGAAGCTATGATATTTACCGGAGATAACGCTTCTGCTGCAAATGATGTGGCAAGAAAACTGGGGATCGAATTTGTATATGCAAACCTATTGCCCCAGGACAAGGCGGCTCAGTTAGGGGAATTTATGGACAGCCAGCTTGAATCGGAGAAGCTGGCATTCGTAGGAGACGGCATTAATGATGCTTTGGCGCTTGTACAGGCTGATGTAGGGATTGCCATGGGCGGCCTGGGTTCGGACGCTGCCCTGGAAGCGGCAGATATCATACTGATGGAAGACGAGCCGTCGAGGATTGTAAATGCCGTCAGAATTTCCAGAGGGACGGTCAGCGCGGTCCGGCAGAACTTATATTTTGCTGTTTTCGTGAAAGTCTTTCTTCTGACACTGGCATTTCTAGGATTTGTGTCTATGCAGAACGCGATCATGGCAGATATGGCAGTTCTATTGATAAATCTTTTGAACTCTTTCTGGGTATTAAAGTATCCAGGATGACCATGATACAAAAATAAGGAGTTGCATTCATGAAGAACAGGAATACAAGAAGTTTGATCCTGCTTACTGCAATGGTATGTTTTCTTACCGCCTGCACAAACTATGTGAAAGATGGGACGGAATTGCTGGAGCAGGGAAAGAATCAGGAGGCGGCCGCTGCCTTTGAGCAGGCAGTGGAAGAGGCAGAAAAAAAGGGGGAAAATGTGTCAGAGGCTTACCGCGGCCTTGGCATGGCTTATTATGCCCAGGAGGATTATGAGGCGGCTCGGATCAACCTTCAGAAAGCTTTGGAGGAAGGGGCTGTGCAGACTCCGGTGATCTACAATTTGATTGGTGTCTGTTCCATGAATCTGGAAGATTATGACAGCGCGCTTACCGCTTTTGAACAGGGGGTACAGCTGCCGGAGAGCGGAGTGGTTTCTAAGGGGACAAAGCTGGAACAGACTGTGGATTACAGTGAAGTCATTCAGGAAATGAAAAGGAACCGTGTGGCCTGTTACGAGAAAAAGCTGGATTGGGCCGGCGCAAAGGCAGCCATGGCGGAATATAGTATGGAATATCCCAATGATGCAGACGCGCAGAAGGAAGCGGAATTTTTGTCTACAAGATAACTGCATGGCAGCGGATCCGCTGTAAAAGCAGATATAATATGAGTAAATTGTTATGGATAAGGGACAAAATATATGAAGAAATCTTATCAGGTCACAGAGTTCTGCCACCGTTTTCTGGAGGATTATATCATGGAAAATGACTGCTGTGTAGATGCAACGGCAGGTAACGGATGGGATACAGAATTTTTATGCCATATGGCAGGGGCAGGCGGAAAAGTGTATGCCTTTGATATCCAGAAAGAGGCTTTGGAGCATACCCGGCAGAGATTGGGAGAGTCAGGTATGTTGGAAAGAGCCGTCCTGATTGAAGACGGGCATGAGCATATGAAGGAGTACATAAAAGAGCCTGTATCTGCGATCGTCTTTAATTTTGGTTATTTACCAGGAGGCAGCCATCAGATTGCCACCAGGCCAGAGACAAGCATTGCGGCAGTCCGCCAAGGGCTGGAGCTGTTGAAGCCGGGCGGCATTATGAGTCTGTGTATTTACAGCGGCAGAGATACTGGATATGAGGAGAAGGATACATTGCTGCAATTATTAAAAGAGCTGGATCCAGAGAAGTGGCTGGTGATCGCCAGCAGTTATTATAACCGGAAAAATGATCCGCCGCTCCCGGTATTTGTGATACGGCTGAAATAAGAGCCTTGGAGAAAATTTATGGAATTATATGATCTGAAAAAGGAAGAAGAATATATTCTGGTGGGAATCCAGATGTATGACAATGAATTGGCGGAAGAATCTTTAGATGAACTGGAGGCTCTCGTGAAAACAGCCGGCGCGGCGGTTACCGGGCGTTTGATCCAGAACCGTGAGTCGGTACATCCGGTGACATATATCGGAAAAGGAAAGATAGAAGAACTCAAGGATTTACTTTGGGAGCAGGAAGCCACTGGAATTATCTGTGATGACGAGCTTTCTGCGGTGCAGTTGAATAACCTGCAAAAAGAACTGGATTGTAAAGTCATTGACCGGACATTGCTGATACTGGATATTTTTGCCGCGCATGCGGTTTCCAGTGAAGGGAAGATCCAGGTAGAATTAGCCCAGCTCCGATACCGGGCGGCGAGGCTTATCGGCCTTGGAAATTCGCTTTCCCGCCTGGGCGGGGGGATTGGGACAAGAGGCCCGGGGGAGAAAAAGCTGGAGATGGACCGGCGCCTGATCAGGGAAAGGATCAGCCGATTAAAACGGGAATTAAAAGAAGTCGAGAACCATCGGGAATTGATCCGTACCCAGCGGAAAAAATCCCATAAGAAAGTAGCAGCTTTGGTAGGCTATACCTCAGCCGGGAAGAGCAGTATTGAAAATGCGCTGACCAATGCAGGGATTTTAGAGGATGCCATGCTGTTTTCTACACTGGATACGACGACACGGGCGCTGGATCTGGGAGGAAAGCAGGAAATCCTTCTTACCGATACGGTAGGATTTATCCGAAAACTTCCGCATCATCTGATCGAGGCATTTAAAAGTACTTTAGAAGAAGCTAAATATGCAGATATTATCATCCATGTGGTGGATGCGTCCAATCCTCAGATGGATACGCAGATGCATGTGGTATATGATACCCTGCATCAGCTCGGTGTGGAAGGAAAGCCTATCATTACATTGTTTAATAAGCAGGATTTAATTGCAGAAAAGAGGAATTTCCGAGATTTCCGGGCAGATTATACGTTGCCTGCTTCGGCAAAGACGGGGCAGGGGTTAGAAGAATTAAAGGAAAGGCTTTTAGAGGTGATTCGGAAAGACCAGATTTATGTGGAAAGGATCTTTCCGTTTACAGATGCGGGAAAGCTTCAGCTCATCCGAAAAAATGGGCAGCTGTTAGAAGAGGAATATGTTCCGGATGGGATTGCTGTGAAGGCATATGTGCCGCAGGAGATTTATGGAAAAATCTGAAAAATTCATGATAGAATAAGAGGGATGTAGATGTTATCAAAGCTCAGTGTAAAGAAGCCATATACTGTGATCGTCGCGGTCATACTGATTCTGATCCTTGGATATGTGTCTTTTGACAAGATGACGGTGGATCTTTTACCAGATATGAACCTGCCCTACGCAGTTGTCATGACGGCCTATCCGGGAGCCAGCCCGGAAGAGGTGGAAGCCACGGTCACGAAACCGGTAGAACAGGCGATGGCGACGATTAGTAACATTAAAAACGTCAGTTCTTCTTCTATGGAGAATGCGTCAACGGTTATTTTGGAGTTTGAACAGACATCGAATATGGATTCAGTTACCATTGAGATGCGGGAAAGCCTGGATCAGATCAAAGGGTATTGGCCGGATACGGTAGGCAATCCAATTATTATGAAACTCAATCCGACCATGCTTCCGGTCATGGTGCCTGCTGTCAGTGTGGAAGGTGCAGATCCGGCAGAGACGACCCGGATCATCAAGGAACAGGTGCTGCCTGAATTGGAAAGCCTGGAGGGTGTGGCATCGGTTTCCATGTTTGGTGATGTGGAAGAATCCATTCAGGTTACGATAAAGAAAGCAAAGATCAGCAGTGTGGATGCCAGCGTGCAGGATCAACTGGACAGGCAGTTCCGTGAGGCAGAGACAGCTTTGGCGGATGCGAAATCCCAGGTGGAGAGCGGAAAAGCGCAGATGGAATCAGGCGCAGATGCCGCCGTGGGACAGCTTGCCGGTGCAGAGCAGCAGCTTGCACAGGGAGATGCACAACTCATGCAGGGGCGCCTGGAGATCAACGAAAAGAAAAGCCAATTGGAACTTGGCAGGGCGGCTCTCAAGATTTCAGCGGCGGGATTAGATGCCAGTGAGCAGGCTTTGAACCAACAGAAGCAGGAAATGGATGACTTTTATAGCAGGAAAGCTGATATTGAGCAGCAGTACCGGCAGGTGCAGGGAGAGATAGAAGAACTCCGGGCATCTATGAATGAGCAGGCACAGAGAGAAGTAGAAGACATCCTGGCATCCCTGAGACAGCAGATAGGAGACATAGGAAATCAGATTATTCCCGGAGGAGGCGCGGGGACGCAGATTCCGTCGATCCCTCCAGGAGGCAGTACAGAGAACCCAGGTGCAGGAGACGGAAGCGGAACCACTATGCCGGACGGAAGCGGCAGCACAAATATTACGCTGCCAGATAACATGGTAGTCACAATACCCAATATTACAGATATCACCCAGCCTGGCGCCATTCCAGAGATTACACTGCCGGAGTTTACAGGGCCGGACAGTGAGGATATCCGAAAGCTTGCCGAATTGCAGCTTACTCAGGCAACACTCGGAGCGCAGCTGGCCCTGTTAGACCAGTATGATTCCACAATGTCTGCCATTAATGAAGGGCTGGCCCAGGTTGCGGCCAACAGACAGCTTATAGCCGAAAAACAGGCGGAACTGGATGCGGCGGAGGTTTTGCTTACTGAGGCGGAAAACCAGTTAAATGCGGGAACGATCGGGCTTGCAGAGGCAAGAGCGCAGCTCAGTTCGGCTCAGCTTATGGCAGCCCTGGAAATGAGCAGCGTGTCCGCACAGCTTGCAGTTGGAGAGGCGGCGATACAGCAGCAGGAAGAGGAATTAAAGAAAGCGAAGGATGCGGCCGGCGCCAGCGCGAATGTGGAAGCAATGCTGACTGCGGAGACAGTGCAGACTTTGCTGGCAGCACAGAATTTTAATATGCCGGCAGGTTATGTAGAAGAAGACGGGATTGATTATCTTATCCGCGTAGGAGATAAATTTTCGTCCATAGAAGAACTTCGGAAATTGGTCCTGGTTGAACGCGAAGGCATAAATCCGATCAAGCTTTCCGACATTGCGGATGTGGAACGTACAGATAATTCTGCGGAGACCTATGCCAAATTAAACGGAGAGAACGGGATTCTGTTCCAGATCCAGAAGCAGACAGGCTATTCTACCGGAGAGGTGACGGACCGGGTACTGGCACGTTTAGAACAGATCCAGAATGATAATCCGGATATCCATACTGTGGTTTTGATGAACCAGGGTGTCTACATTGACATGGTGATCGGCTCTGTGCTTCAGAACCTGGTATTTGGCGCGGTATTGGCAATCTTCATTTTATTGCTGTTCCTGAGAGATATCCGGCCTACGTTTGTCATTGCCTGCTCCATTCCAATCAGTATTTTGACGGCGATCGTGCTGATGTATTTCAGCGGAGTTACGATGAACGTGATCTCACTGTCAGGCCTGGCGCTTGGCGTGGGGATGCTGGTAGATAATTCCATTGTTGTGATTGAAAATATTTACCGGATGCGCAATGAAGAAGGCGCGTCTGCAAAGAAAGCCGCAATAGAAGGAGCCAGGGAAGTGGCGGGGGCGATCGCGGCGTCCACACTGACGACAGTGTGTGTGTTCCTGCCGATCGTGTTTACAGAAGGGATTGCAAGGCAGTTGTTTGTGGACATGGGATTGACCATTGCTTATTCTCTGCTGGCAAGCCTTGTAGTGGCGTTGAGCCTGGTTCCTATGATGTCGGCAGGGCTTTTGAGGAAGACACAGCAGAAGGAAAGCCGCCTGCTTCTGGGAATTCAGGATGTTTACGAAAAATTGCTGCGGATTGCCTTGAAAGGAAAAATATTTGTGCTTATAGGTGCTCTTGTATTATTTATCCTAAGCGGTATTTTGGAACTTTCAAAGGGGACTCAGTTTATGCCCTCCATGCAGAGTACGGAGATTAGTATGACGGTTTCCACACCGGATGGGACTCCACTTGCAGAGACTGCCCAGGCAGCCGATGCGTTTGCCGCACAGATAGGGGAGCTTGCGGATGTGGAAGATGTGGGTGGTATGGCCGGCGGCTCCAGCGGCCTTGGCGGTTCTAACAGTTCTACGGAAGTGCAGTTTTATGCATTGGTGGCTGAAAAAAGGACAATGTCTGATTCTGCACTGCAGAAGGAGTTGGAAAAGGCTGCCAGGGAGCAGGGCCTGGAAATTAGTGTAAGCATGTCTAATATGGATATGAGCGCCCTGGGAAGTTCCGGGATTTCCGTGCAGATCAAGGGAAATGACCTGGACACCTTGCGCGGGCTTGCAAAAAAGGTGGCAGAGATCGTCTCAGAGGTAGAAGGGACTCAGAACGTATCGGATGGTATGGAAGAAGTGACACGGGAACTCCGGGTTGTGGTTGATAAGGAGAAAGCCATTTCACATAATCTAACAGTGGCACAGGTCTATCAAAACCTGGCGGCAAGCTTAAGAGACCAGACTTCTGCCACCAGTTTAGAGATGGACACTGCAGCCATTGATATTGTGGTGGCGGAGCAGAAAAATCAGGAGCTGACAAGGGAAGACATTAAGAATATGGTGCTGGATGTGTCGAAGGAAGACGGAACAACGGAAAAGATTGCCCTGCGGGATCTTGCGGCTTTCGAGGATGGAGAAGGCCTGCAGTCTATTTCAAGGGACGCACAGAGCCGATATATCAATGTCAGTGCAGAGATTGCCGAGGGTGACAATGTGAGCCTGGTAAGCAGCCGGATCCAGAGAGAACTGAACCGATATGAGATACCAGAGGGATATACAGTGGAAATGACAGGAGAAGACGAGACCATTCGGGAAACCATGGTGGAGCTGTTAAAGATGCTGGCTCTGGCAGTCGTGTTCATGTACCTGATCATGGTGGCGCAGTTCCAATCCTTACGTTCCCCGTTTATCGTCATGTTCACAGTACCCTTGGCATTTACCGGAGGATTTTTAGGACTTCTCGTTTCCGGAAGCCTGATGAGCGTGATCGCTATGATTGGATTCGTAATTCTTTCCGGGATCATTGTAAATAACGGGATTGTATTTATTGATTATACGAACCAGCTCGTGGCAGCAGGATATGGAGTGACGGAAGCTTTGGTGGAAGCCGGGCGGACGAGGCTGCGCCCGATCATTATGACGGCCCTGACGACAATACTGGGGTTGTCTACGATGGCGCTGGGAGTTGGTTCCGGGGCAGATATGGTGCAGCCGATGGCCATTGTTACGATTGGCGGCCTGATTTACGGAACGATATTGACCTTGTTCGTAGTGCCCTGTATCTATGGGTTATTCCGAAAAAGAGAGAAAGCGAGGCTGAAAGAAGGAATAGAGGACGATTTGGAATTTGAAGATATTCCATAAACACGAGGAGGAGCCAGGTATGTTTGATGAAGCAGTTCAGTTCGCGACGAAGGCGCATAAGGGGCAGATTCGCAAAGGGACAAAGAAACCGTATATAGTTCACCCATTGGAGGTGGCGGATATTGTTGCAGCCATGACATCTGACGAGGAGATTCTGTCTGCCGCTGTCCTGCACGATACGATCGAGGATTGTGAGGGAGTGACAGAAGAGGTTCTGCGCGCACGTTTTGGGGAACGTGTGGCGTCATTGGTTGCAGGAGAGAGCGAGGATAAATCAAAGTCATGGGAGGAACGAAAAGGAACGACAATACGGCGCTTAAAGGAGGAATCCAGAGAACTGCAGATGATTGCCCTGGCGGACAAGCTGTCGAATATGCGTGATATCGACAGGGATTATCCGGTTATGGGAGAAAGCCTGTGGATGCAGTTCCGTATGCACAGCAAACATGCCATTGGCTGGTACTATAAGGGCGTGATGGAATCTTTGCAGGAAAAGTTTCAAGATGTTCCTGCATTCCAGGAGTATTGTAACCTGGTGAAGAAGCATTTTGGGGATGCACCGGCCTCTTTGGAGTGGAAAGAGGAGAAGAAAAGGAGAGGTGAGAAATGAGCGGCACGAAAGTCATCTGTTTTGCAAATAACAAAGGCGGCAGCGGAAAGTCAACGACCTGCTCCAATGTAGGGTTCGGCCTGACCCTTCTTGGAAAGAAAGTACTCCTGGTAGACGGAGATATGCAGTTGAATCTGTCCCTGTCTCTGTTTGAGGAAGACCAGGTGCTTGCTTTTGCGCGCAGTGAAAAGAATCTCTATGAAGGGATCAAAAAGCAGTCTGATCTGACGGATTTTATCGTACACTCTTCTTTTGAAAATCTAGATCTGGTTCCGTCTTCAACCTTAATGTGTTCCATCGAATATGAATTGTTTACAAAATGGCAGAGGGAATTTATTTTGAAAAAATGCCTGGCAAATGTGATTTCATCCGAAGCATATGATTATATCCTGATCGACGCGCCGCCTACGCTGGGAGGCTGGGTGATGAACATCCTGTGCGCTTCGGATATTGTGGTTATTCCGGTAGAATCCAGCCCATGGGGGATGTTTGGCCTGGCAAATATGTTTGAATTCCTGGGGGAAGTAAAGCAGATTGCACCGGGGCTTAAGACAGGCGGCGTGGTGATTACAAAAGTGGATACGCGGAAAAGTTATTTCCGGCAGACATTAGATATCCTAAAAGAACTGGACGGGGTGAAAGTATTTGATACGTTTATCCGTGTGGACAGCGGAGTGGAATGGTCTCAGGATAACCATGTGCCGATCATGGCATATAAAAAGAACAGCCGGAGCGCAAAAGAGTATATGGAACTGACGCGGGAGATTGCGGCTTTGGATTAGGCATACAAGCAATCGTTACATATAAATCCGGAAATAATTATGGAGCATGAAGTATGCATCAGGATTTGATAAAGGCATTGTCGGTCATTACAGAGGAGGAACAAAGCATTCTGGATGGCCGGCAGGGAATTGACCAGCAGATTTACACAGAGAAAAAAGAACTCATCGTAGACAGTGAGAAACTCCTGCAGCGCGGGAAGCTGATCGAGGTACGCCCCCATACCCGTTTTGTGAAGTTTCCCAGGCACAGGCACAATTATGTGGAAGTCATCTATATGTGCCAGGGGACTACGACCCACTATATCAATGGGAATGAGGTCGTGCTGGAGCCGGGCGACCTGTTGTTCCTGAACCAGAATTCAGAGCAGGAGATACTGCCTGCAGGGGAAAAAGATATCGCGGTGAATTTCATTATACTGCCAGAGTTTTTTAATATGGCATTTTCCATGATGGGGACGGAAGAAAATGCGCTGAAAGACTTTCTGGTAGGGACACTGTGCGGAAAAAATGAACAGATGTCCTATTTATATTTCCATGTGGCGGATGTCCTGCCGATCCAGAACCTGCTAGAGAATATGGTCTGGACGATTTTTTATAATATGGGGAACAAGCGGAGCTGCAATCAGATCACAATGGGGCTGCTTTTGCTGCAGCTTTTGAATTATATGGATAAGATGGAGACCGGAAGCTCCCGTTTTGACGCGGAACTCATCGGGAATGTATTGAATTATATCGAGGAGCATTATAAAACCGGCAGCCTTTCCGAATTGGCAGAGATGATGAATTATGATGTATATTGGCTGAGCAGGGAGATCAAGAAGCGTACCGGAAAGACTTACAAAGAGCTTCTGCAGGCGAAGCGGATGAACCAGGCTGTCTATCTGCTGTCCAACAGCAGGCTTTCTGTTTCGGATATCATAGAATCTGTGGGGTATGATAATACAAGCTATTTTTACCGGAAATTCAAAGAGCGTTACGGGGTCAGCCCCAAGGAATACCGGAAAGGGTTATAAGGATACGATAGAAAGTGTAATGCAAATAAGGTCCTATTTTTAAGTAAATAGAGACCTTTTTTTGTGCGCTTTTGCCAATTATAATGATTAAAGAGTAAAGAAAATATAAAGGAGGCACAAAATGGACAAGTATTATCTGGCCGTTGATATCGGGGCGTCCAGCGGGCGTCATATCCTGGCATCTATGGTAGATGGGAAGATGGAACTGGAAGAGATCTACCGTTTTCCAAACGGGATGGACAATGTGGACGGAACTCTCTGCTGGGATGTGAAGCGTCTGTTCACTGAGATTAAGAACGGACTGAAAAAGTGTAAAGAACTGGGTAAGATTCCTTCTTTCATGGGGATTGATACATGGGCGGTGGACTATGTCCTGCTTGACAAAGAGGACAAGGTTTTGGGGAAGACCATAGGTTACCGCGACAGCCGTACCAATGGAATGGATGAAAAGGTATATGAGACGATTTCCCTCTCTGCATTATATGCAAGAACCGGAATCCAGAAGCAGATATTCAACACCATCTATCAGCTCATGGCAGTGAAGCAGTCCCATCCGGAGTATCTGGAGCAGGCAGAATCTATGCTGATGATCCCAGATTATTTTGATTTCCTGCTGACAGGTGTGAAAAAGATGGAATATACCAATGCTACAAGTACACAGTTGGTGGATCCAAAGACGAACGACTGGGATTATGAGCTGATCGATATGCTGGGATACAATTCCAAGATGTTCCAGCCAGTGTCAATGCCTGGGACTGTGGTAGGGAACTTTACAAAGGAAATCCAGGAAGAAGTGGGATTTGACTGTACAGTTGTGCTTCCGGCTACCCATGATACGGGTTCCGCTGTACTGGCGGTTCCGACCAATAATGACAACGCGATCTATATCAGTTCCGGTACATGGTCTCTGATGGGGATCGAGAGAAAAGAAGCAGACTGCTCCATGGCAAGTATGCAGGCCAATTTTACCAACGAAGGCGGCTATGACCACAGATTCCGTTTCTTAAAGAATATTATGGGATTGTGGATGATCCAGTCTGTGAAGAAAGAGTTTGAAGAAGATCTGTCCTTTGCAGAGATCTGCGAACGTGCTTCCAAAGAGAATATTACTTCTATCGTAGACTGCAATGACGACTGCTTCTTTGCTCCCGAAAGCATGATCAAAGCAGTGCAGAATTTCTGTGCAAATACAGATCAGCTGGTGCCGAATACGGTTGGAGAGATTTCTGCGGTGGTTTACAACAGCCTTGCATATTGCTACGGCGAGACAGTAAAAGAAATAGAAGCGATCACGGGCAATACATATGATACCATTTATGTGGTAGGCGGCGGCGCCAATGCAGGCTATCTGAATGAACTAACGGCAAAGTATACCGGCAAGAAAGTATCAGCCGGCCCGACCGAAGCAACAGCGATCGGAAATCTTACCGTACAGATGCTGCAGGACGGTGTATTTGCAGATTTACCGGAGGCACGTACATGCATCGGCAAGTCATTTGATATCAAATATTATGAATAATCAATATAAATGAAGGAGGATCTAAAGATGTTAGTTGAAACAAAAGCAAAAGTAGGTGTATTTTCTATCGCATTAGGCGCGTATCTGCCACAGTTCCCATCACTGGTGCCGGAGTTTGAAGCACAGTATGACGCGTTTAAAAAGACATTGCCAGATACCGTGGAGATCATTGACGGCGGGATGGTAACGACAAAAGAGCAGTCCCAGGCTGCCGGTGATTTATTCCGTGCCGCAGATGTGGATCTGGTATTTATGCAGCTTTTGACCTACGCGACATCCTACAATATGCTCCCGGCTGTAAGAGATCTGGATGTTCCAGTGGTTCTTGTCAACGTACAGAAGCTGAAAGCGCTTGATTACGACCACACAGATATTGCTTCCTGGCTGGGTGAAGGCTATGCCTGCGGCGCTGTCGGCGAGATGGTAGCAGATTTGGAGAGATACGGAAAGAGACATGCTGTGATCACAGGTGTTGTGGAAGGCGGAGACCCCGGCGTACAAAAAGAAATCGAAGACTGGTGCCGTGCTGCACAGGTTCGGAGGAGATTCCGCGATACAAATATCGCGCAGATCGGAAGGCCTTATCCGGGGATGATGGATCTTTACATTGACGAGTCCAACCTGTACAGAAGGATGCATCTGTATACCAAGCAGTTTGACTGGGAGAAAATGTGGGCAATTGCTGATGATATCACTGATGAAGAGGTGATCCGTGCAAAGGCACAGGATATTCTTGATACATTTGATATTGAGGGCGGCGGAAGCATTGAAGAAGTATGGGAAATGGCAAAATATGTTGTTGCTTTTGAAAAATGGGTGAAAGATGAAAAGCTTGGCCTGGTTGCTTCCCATTATGACGGATTTGCACAGGGCAAGGCAGGCGTCCTTGACAGTATGCTCATCCCGGCATTCTCCATGCTGATCAAGCAGGGAACTGCGTGTGCGGTGGAAGGTGATATGAAGGTTGCCATGGCTATGAGTATTTTAAAGACCATCTCCGGAACCGGACAGCTTGCGGAAATGTATTCCATTGACTTTAATGATGATATCGCGATCATCGGACACAGCGGATCAGGTGACGCAGATATTTCTGATAAGAAGCCGACCATGAAGATTGTAAAAGTGTTCCATGGAAAGACAGGCGGCGGTTATCTGACCCAGTTCTATCCATATACAGGCCCTGTCACTTATCTTGCGATCACACAGGACGGAGACGGACACTTTAAGTTCATCGCTGCAGAGGGTGTCAATGAGGAAGGCAAGATCCTGTCCTTTGGCGATACCAACATGAGGACACGCTTTACCTGCGGTGCAAGAGAGTTTGTAAACCAGTGGAGTGAATGTGGACCGACCCATCATTTCGCTGCAGCTACAGGAAGACATATCGACACCATCTTGAAAGTGGCAAAGATTTTCAATGTACCGGTTGATATTGTGACAAGATAGGAAATAAAAAACGGCTGCCCAGATACTGGGCAGCCCTGTTTTTTACACAGCTACATCAACCGAACCGCTGTCCGCCATCGGAGCATCCATCGCAGCGACATAGGCATCTACTCCTGCTGCAGCGGCAGCGGGAGTAGCAGCAGACAGGCTGCCGGTACTTGCCGCCATAGCAGCAAGTTCTGCTGATGAAGCAGAACCCATACTGCCTGCCATTGCAGAAATGGTATCCTGTAAGGCCTGCTTACGGTCTTCATCCATCTCTTTGGAGGCATAATTCTGTTCCTCCCTGCGGCGTTTATTTTTCCTGCGGCGTAACTCATTGCGTATTTCTGCTTCGCGTTCGATCTCCTGCTGTTTTTCCGCCCGCTTTCTCTGCAGCTCAAGCTGCTCTTCGTTCGTCAGATGGCGCATTTTCTTATGGATCTTTTTAGTCAGCCGTTCCATACGCCGGATCATCTGGGCGATTTTTTCTTTATCCTTGCCCTCGCTGAGCACATAGGACATTTTCAGATTGGCGAGCGCACGCATGGCCTTCGAGGAGACCTGCACTACATCCATCCTCGTTTCTGATCTGGAAAGCTCAGTTGCCAACTGCCCTACAGAATCCTCGGGCATCGAAACAGAAACTTTAAAGTTGGAACTTTCCTTGGCCTGTTCCAGAAGCGCGCTGATGGAGTTGGGATTTTCCTCCTTTTCTGCGGCGCCGTTCCAGCTTATGACGGCTTTCTCTTGATCCTCAACCTTGCTATTAGGGCCCATGGCTGCCTGCGTTTTATTCTCTGTTTTATTTTCAGAGCCTTCTGCTGGCCATGCTCCCTGCTTTTTGTACAGGCTTGCGCCGGCAGCCGGCTGATAATTCCGCATTGTGACTTTCATACCAGAACCTCCTTCCTTAATTTAGGTATTGTTTCCATCTGTTTTTCTATATATAGTATATCGGCCGTGTTTCAAGAAAAAAAACATGATTCTAAAAAAATTACTGAAAATCCAACGGACCCATCATCCATTAAATATACTGTTTTTCGATAAAATCTGCCAGATATCTAAAAATTCCAACCGGATTTTCTCGAATTTCGGTTGCAATTTTAAGGGCATTATAATACAATATGCTATGTATAGCGAGTTTTTATTATCTGGATCAGAGGCTTGCCTGCAAGGTGATTGATCCTCAGGGAGCACAGTGAAAGCATGAGATGTATTTTAAACGTGCTCTTTTAGGGGTAAGGGAGAGTATTTATGAGTGATAACAATAACATTCGTTCCATTCTTGAGATTATGAATGATGTGCTGAGTACAGTAAGGGACTATTATGATTCGGAATATGCCTATTACATTGAAAAGGACGAGTATGAGATTGGGACGATCTATGAGTGGTGTGCGGAGAACATCCCATGGCAGCGGGATCAGATAAAGATGCTGGACGCGGAGCATCTGCCGCGTTGGGCGAAGTATGAGATCACGGATACACGGGATGAATGCTACAGTGTATTCCAGCCGCTGGATGAAGGAAGGACGGCGATACTGGCTGTGGTCAATGTCCGCCGCGGCGGATGTGAACTGTCGTTGATGCGGGCAGTGCTGCCCTATATTTCGCAGACGATCATCCTGCATAAGACCCAGAAGCAGCAGGAATATTTAAGCTATCATGATGACCTGACAGGGCTTTTGAACCGGAACAGTTTTGTAGCGTATCTTTCCCAGGCGAAGGAGAAGGCGCTGAAGTCTGTCGGCGCTTTGTCAGTAGATATCAATGGCCTAAAGAATTTTAATAAAGAATTTGGCCGCGAGTACGGGGATGAAGTTGTGATCCGCGTGGGAGAAGTTCTGGAGGAGTTCTTTAGAAGCGCCAATGTATACCGTCTCACGGGTGATGAGTATCTTGCGATCGTCGAGAACATATCTTATGAAAAGTTTATGAAAGGTGTGCAGGCCGCATATAAGAAGCTGGATAATATCAGCCTGGGCCTGGTGACCATGGGTTACGCATGGGAAAAGATTGACATAGACGTGGATGTTCTGGTGGCTGATGCCGAGAATATGATGCGGGAAGAGAAGAAGAAGTATTATAAGAACTTGAAGAAGGGGCATCATGAACCAATCATCAAGCAGGATCTGCTTGAAGACATCAAGTCAGGTAACTTCATCTATTGCCTGATGCCGATCATGGATGCCAATTCCAATGAGATCGCGGGTGCTGAAGCGCTGGTACGGTATCATCATAAGGATTTGGGCATCATGAATCCCGAACGTTATCTGACCTTATTGGAGGAGACAAAGCTTTCCTACCATCTGGATCTCTATGTATTTGAAGAGGTTTGTAAGACGCTGCAGCGCTGGGAGATGGAGGATTTGCCGATGGTACCGATTTCCATCAATTTCGCAGGTTCTACCTTGCGTAAGGATGATGTGACGGAAAAGATGCAGGAGCTTGTGGAGAAGTATCATGTGTCCTGCGAGTATCTTCAGGTGGAAGTTTCCGAGACGCGCGGTGAGATGAATCAGGAGATGTTAGCTGAGACAAGCAATAAAGTCCGTAAAGCGAATATCCGGGTTGTTTTGGATTGCTTTGGGGCAAAGAACTCCAGCTTTGGCATTCTTTCTGTGATGCAGTTCGACGGTTTGAAGCTGGATAAAAGCCTGACTGCCAATATCGTAGGCAACAGGAGATGCCAGATCGTGTCCCAGGCAGTGATTGATGTCTGCCAGCGCCTGGGGGTCAATGTATCTGCTGCAGGAGTAGAGACACAGGATCAGTTGAACGTGCTGAAAGAGATGGGCTGCGATTATGTGCAGGGTTCGCTTTTTAATAAGCCGATCACGGTTGATACGTTTGAAGTCCGGTATTTGAAGGGCTGACGTTGTTTTTGGATTGAAAGATTGGGAATAGAATATGATCAGGACATGGGTTGCCAGTATTGCTCCGCTGTATGAAGAAAGCTGTTACAATCTATGCTACGGGCAGGCTCCTGTGTTCCGCAGGGAAAAGGCGGACCGCATGAAAGGAAAGCAGGCGCGGGCGCAGAGTATCGGCGTGTGGACTTTATATGAGCGGATGAAAAAGGAATATGGGATACCAGAGGACGCAGCATATAATTTTTCCCATTCTGGGGACTATGTGCTGTGTTCTGTTCATATTGGGCAGAGCGCTCAGGAACCCAGGGTAGGCTGTGATATCGAGCAGATGGGACGGGCAGACCTGAAGATTGCCAGACGTTTTTTCTGTCCGGCAGAATATGGGCGTATTGCACGTGAGAAGGATGAGAGACAGCGTGACACGCTGTTTTACAGGTATTGGGTGCTGAAGGAGAGTTTTATGAAAGCCACCAGGGAGGGGCTTTCGTTGGGGATGGACACCTTTGAGATTGCGCTGGGGAATCCGCCGGTATTGACATCGCAGCCGCAAAACTTTCCAGAAAGTTATTTTTACATAGAAGCAGGCTTGGAAGAGGGGAAGCTTGTACAGAACCGGGCAGAAGGGAGACGCCTGGTCTGTGAAAAATATGGGAAGGAAAAAAGAGAGGACAGATACCGTATTGCAGTATGCTCTACGGATGCATCTATCGAACAGATCATACAGGTGCATATAGAAGGCTGATAAGATCATATATTTATAGAATCCGGCAAAGTGATTCTGAGATATGGGGAGGCAGTACTACTGCGCAGCAGGAGGGTATATGCGTATAGATAATAATAAGGCGAGATTTTTAAAGAAATATGAGCAGCGCCTGAAAAAGGTACTGCTCGTAGGGTTTATAGCGGGAATCGTAATCTGTTTTTTGCTGGGTTCTATCGTCAGCCGGATCCGGATTGGCGGGCTGGAGAAGAAGTATAAGGAACAGATCGCGGAATTGGAGAAGAAGAATGAGCAGCTTTCGAATGAAAGCCAGGACGGCGGAACAGGGGAGAAAGCAGCTTCAGGCGCGGACACTCTTTCTTCAGCAGAGGATGGATGGAGCCTGGTGCTGATCAATGAGGTACATCCATTAGATACAGAGTACAGGCCTGAGCTTGCAGAGATTGTGGAAGGAAAATTTGTGGACCAGAGGATTGTGGATGATCTTTCCGAGATGCTTCAGGATGCCGTGGGTGAAGGGATGGATATGTATATCTGTTCAGCATACCGCGACTATGAGGAGCAGAGGCAGGTATTCAATACCACGATGGTGGACTGGATCAATCAGGGAAAAAGCCCTCTGGAGGCTTATGAAGAGACAAAAAAATCTGTGGCAGTTCCGGGGACCAGTGAACATGCCAGCGGCCTGGCGTTAGATATTGCTTCTACACAGTATGGGGAGCTGGATGAAAAGCAGGCAGAGACTGCGGAGGCTAAGTGGCTTGCCGAGAATTGCTGGAAATATGGTTTTATCCTGCGCTACCCGCCGGAGAAGTCAGCGGTCACAGGAATTGTTTTTGAGCCATGGCATTACCGTTATGTGGGCAAAGACGTGGCAAAAGAGATTAAGGAAAAAGATATCACACTGGAAGAATATCTGTCTCAATAATGAGACAGATCAGGGTTTGTAGAATTTGGAAAAAATGAAGAAAAAACAGGAAATTACTTTATATAATTTTTACAAATCTAAAATTAATGTAAAATTTGGATACGTTGAAGTCTTGACAATCAGAAAATCAAGTGGTATGATGCAATACGTCAAGCAAAGAGGCTATGAAGAAGTTCATAGTCTCTTTTTCTTTGTGGGAAAAACAGTTCAGTTTTTTCTATAAAGCATAATCATATAGGACAGCGGGGCGATGGTGCTTTCAAAAAAGGCATCATTGCCCCGTGTTTCATTTAGGAGGGAATTATTATGACGGAAGAAATTATGAGTGCTGTAAACAGCCAATTGTTCGGTGTCTGGTTTTTGATCGGCGCTGCACTGGTGTTCTGGATGCAGGCAGGGTTTGCTATGGTGGAGGCAGGCTTTACCAGGGCTAAGAATACAGGTAACATTTTGATGAAGAACCTGATGGACTTCTGTATTGGAACAGTCATGTTTATCCTGATTGGTTTCGGCCTTCTTCTGGGAGAGGACATGATGGGGCTGATCGGTAAGCCGGGTTTTGATATTTTTACAAATTATGCGGATTTTGACTGGTCCAACTTTGTATTTAACCTGGTGTTTTGTGCGACCACAGCGACGATCGTGTCCGGCGCTATGGCAGAGAGGACGAAGTTCTTGTCCTACTGCATTTACTCCGGCATCATTTCTGCTTTGATCTATCCGATTGAAGCACACTGGATCTGGGGCGGCGGATGGCTGTCGCAGATGGGATTCCATGATTTTGCAGGTTCCTGTGCGATCCATATGGTAGGCGGACTGTCCGCATTGATCGGTGCGAAGATCTTAGGTCCCCGCATTGGAAAATTTTCAAAGGATCCGTCTGGAGAGATTACCAAAGTGAATGCATTTCCAGGGCACAACCTTCCTCTTGGCTGTCTGGGTGTATTTATCCTCTGGCTTGGCTGGTATGGCTTCAACGGCGCGGCAGCAGCCAGTCTGGAACAGCTCGGTTCCATTTTTGTGACAACTACGATCGCCCCGGCAATTGCGACGGTAGTATGCATGTTTTTTACATGGATAAAATATGGAAAGCCAGATGTTTCCATGTGCCTGAATGCTTCTCTGGCAGGCTTGGCAGCGATCACAGCGCCTTGTGATGTGGCAGATGCCTTCGGAGCGGTCATCATCGGCGCGGCGGCAGGCGTGCTTGTCGTATTTGGAGTGTGGTTTTTAGATTATGTACTGCATATAGATGACCCGGTGGGCGCGGTTGCTGTCCATTTTTTGAACGGGGTTTGGGGAACGCTTGCAGTTGGGCTGTTTGCAACAACATCTGCACCTGGAAATGATACATTGACCGGATTATTCTATGGCGGCGGATTCAGTCTGCTTGGAAAACAGATGATCGGTGTTGTCAGCGTATGTGCATGGACAGCAGTGACGATTACGGCTGCATTTTTCATCATTAAAGCAACTGCAGGCCTGCGTGTGACGGCTGAAGAAGAGATTGTCGGCCTGGATTCCTGCGAACACGGCCTTCCGTCCGCTTATGCAGGCTTCAGTATTATGGATATCTCCAATACGATGACCATGGAAGTCAATGAAAATACAGATCTTGGCAATGAGAATTACGAATCCGCTTCCGAGTTACAGAAGAGTGCCGCTGTAAAGGTGGTACAGATGCCGGATGCGGCAGCACCGACAGGCATATACAAAGTGGTGGTAATTGCAAAGCTTTCCCGATATGAGAAGGTTAAGAAAGTTATGAACGAATTAGGTGTGACTGGAATGACTGTGACTCAGGTTATGGGCTGCGGCGTACAAAAAGGCGCCGGAGAGATGTACCGTGGAGTAGAGATGGATGCCACACTGCTTCCGAAGGTTAAAATTGAAGTCGTAGTCAGCAGGATTCCGGTAGATTCGGTTATCGAAGCCGCAAAAAAAGCGCTTTATACCGGACATATCGGAGATGGAAAGATTTTTGTATACAATGTAGATAAGGTAGTTAAGATCCGTACAGGAGAAGAAAACTTTGCTGCACTACAGGATGTGGAATAAGAAAAACAGAAATATCATCTGTTTCAGTTTTATGATATATTTTGTGTGAGGCGATGGCCGGGAAAACGCGTTTGTCTTTCCCGGCCGTTTGTGTCAGGAAAAGGATCCGTCGGCAGGCCGCCGGCCGTTTATCAGCAGAGAGATTTTAAACATTTGATCCTTATATTCTATATTCGAGATTCCGTTATATTTTTCTGTAATGCTCATAACAGAAGAAATACCGATTCCTTTTCGGCCGCTGCCCTTTGAAGAAAGGAAGCTTCCGTCTTTTGTCTGATGTATGGTTCCCTCATAGCTGTTACTCACCTGGATAGCAAGGAGCAGGTCACTGGCCATAGAAATGTCTACATTTACAAATTTATCCTGTGATTTCATCCGTTGGCACGCTTCGATTGCGTTTTCCAGAAGATTCCCGATAATAATGCATAGCTCTGTATCCGAAATAGGAGGTGATTTTGGAAGAAGAATGCGAAAACATGTTTTGATCTGCCCTCTTTCCGCCTGCTCTTTGTAGTAACATAAAATTGCGTTCACCGCAACATTTTCACAGTAGATTTCTGATATCTGTGCAGGGATAAATGTGATGGACTGACGGATATATTTTTCCAGGCCTTCCATATCGCCTTTTTTCAGGCAGCCGTCAATGGCAAGGAAAAGGTGGCGTATATCATGTCTGAAATGGCTGGTTTCCTGGATCCTGCCCTGCAGCAGTTCCATTTGTTTCTTCTGGGCTGTGATCTGTGTCTCGGAAAGATGCAGGATTTCCTGCAGCGCGGCATTTTTGCTCACGTCGATCGTCATTCTTAATAAAATCCCATAAGTCGAAAAGGTCAGTAATACCCAGAGCGGAGGGATGAAAATAAATTCGTTTCCCGGATAAAGTGTATAACGGGAGATATCTGGTGTGATCGTAATGGTATATACCGCGTTATTGCACACTGGGATGATCCAGATTAATTTCCAGATTGCAAGAGATACCGTGTAATCCAGGGCCGGGCGTAATAGTTTTTTGAAAAACATCCAGACAAAAGGAAAGGTCAGTATGGTAAGCAGTGTTGTAATGCCTGAAATTTGTAAAATAGCCTCTTTGGGCAGTCCGCCTGTGACAAGAAAATATATATGCGTAGAAAGAAATCTTACATTTTCTGAATAGGACTTTATGACAGAGATAATAAAAAGGCTCTGCCAGAAACTATACCGGCATTCAATGCTGAAGATCAGTACGTCGGTAAATATGGATACTATGGAAAGGAAAAGGTGCTGTGTAGGCGATGGGAATATCAGATAAAAATAGGAACCCAAAAAAGAGGCGGCCAGAAATAAGGCGGCGCCTGCGAAGATTAACGAAACCAGGGAGGTTTTTAACTGATCTTTGAACGCAAAGAGCAGCAGTAAAATGCATGGAACCACAAAAAGCAGGTTATTGATAATAAAGGCACAGGTCATGGTATAGAGACTCCTTTGGAACAATGGTTAAATATATAATCTGCATACTTTTGAATGATCTCCTTCCTGCGGGCGGCTGCGATCGGGATACGCTCGCCGTTTTTCAGGATAAATTCTTTCTGTGCGAAGGATTCTATATAATCCATGTTGACCATACAATTCCGGTAACACCATAAAAAATTGACGTGAGGCGACAGCATAGGAAAGAATGTATCAAAAGACATATAGGAGCGTATGATACAGGATGTGGTATGCACCTGGATATAATGATTCGAATAATCCGTATACATAATTTCAGGGAGCAGCACACGTGTATAATAACGTCCTTCTTTTAACTCTATATAGCGGGTAAATCTGGACGCAAGCTGTTCAAAACGCATCATTGCGTCCTCTAAATCTTTATAGCTGTAAGGTTTTACAAGGTAATCCAGGGCATGGACACGGTAGGCGCTGACTGCATGTTCTTCGCTGTTTGTAATAAAGATGACCTGGCATTTGGGATCCAGTTCATGGATTTTCCGGGCAACCTGGATCCCGGTGGTATGTTCCATATAAATATCAAGGAAAGCCAGATTATAGGCAGTGTGCTCCATAGATTCCAGGAATGCATCCTCGTTCTCAAACTTTTCAATGTACATATGGATGTTATGGTTCTGACAATACCGGGATAAGTCTTGGTATAAAAGTTCAATGTCTTTTCTGGAATCGTCTACCAGTGCTGCTGTCATAGTTGCCCTCCTGTAAGCTGTAACCAGTCCTGCCTGCGCATCGGTGAAATTCTGCCTGCGCATCGGCGCGATTCATTATAGTATGTCACCAATTTTGGTAAAAAAATTGATCATCTGCTTGCGCATCGGCGCAATTCATTATAACATAATATTATGTACGAAAAAAAACATAAAACGTAAAAAAATGGCGATTTTAGTAAAAATAAAATAAATGGTTGCAAAGGCGGTGGATTATAATGAAAATAGTTAGAGACTTTTGTGAGATAGATGAAGTATATATGCCGGACAGCCAATGGATCAACAGGTGGGGAAAACTGGCAGGGGAGAGCGGATCATGAAGAAAAAGAAAAATATCAGATGGAATACCTTGCGTGTGACTGCGGCAGGTTTTTTGGGGATCATACTGCTTGGAGGCGTACTCCTGTATCTGCCTCTCAGCAATACAAAGCCCATTGCTTTTATTGACGCGCTGTTTACGTCTGTGACATCTGTGTGCGTGACCGGGCTGGTAACGGTCGTTCCTGCATCACAGTTTACGTTGTTTGGGAAAATGATATTGCTTCTATTGATACAGATAGGCGGCCTTGGAGTCGTCGCATGTGCGACTCTGTTTTTGTTTCTGCTTCACAGGAAGATTACGGTCCAGGAAAGAGTGGCGCTCAAGGAAGCTTACGGGGCAGAACGTCTTGGCGGAATTGTAGTACTTGTAAAAAAAATCATTGTGGGTACTTTTGCAGCGGAAGGGGCAGGGGCTGTTCTGTATGCGTTCCAGTTTATTCCAGAATATGGGGTGGTGAAAGGAATCTGGTATTCCATCTTTCATTCGGTTTCCGCCTTCTGTAACGCGGGAATTGATATTTTAGGGGAAAACAGCCTTGCAGATTATGTAACAAATCCAATTATAAATGTGACTACGGTTTTGCTGATCATCCTGAGCGGAATTGGTTTTACGGTATGGTTTGATGTGATCAGCAACAGCAGGAAGCTGATCAGGCACGAGATTCCCGGACGGTGGTGGTTTACCCGGCTGCGCCTCCATTCGAAGCTGGCAATCATTATGACTTTGATATTGATCTTGTCCGGAACGGTATTTGTTTTTTTGTTTGAATATAAAAACCTGGAGACAATCGGAGAATTGGGTACAGGGCAAAAGCTCCTGGCTTCTGCGTTCCAGTCTGTGACGACAAGGACGGCGGGATTTTATACGGTTTCCCAGGGGGCGCTGCATGAAGAGACAAAGCTGTTCTGTGCAATCCTGATGTTTATCGGAGGGTCTCCGGGCGGGACAGCGGGCGGAGTAAAGACAACTACATTTGCCATGCTGTTTCTTGCATGCCTTACATTTGTACGGGGCGGCAATGATACAGAGTGCATGGGACGCAAGATCACGGCAGCTAATTTCCGAAGCGGATTTTGTGTGGTAATGGTTGCGTTTACGGTATTTATTGTGGGGACGATCACAATTCTTATCATTGAGCCGGACAGCATTTTGCTGATAAATGTAATTTACGAGACTGCGTCTGCGGTAGGGACCGTGGGCCTGACTGCGGACTTGACGCCTCATCTGAGCAGGGCCAGCCAGTGTATCTTGATGATCATGATGTATATTGGGAGATTAGGCCCATTGACACTGGCATTGATGTTTGCAGGTAAGACACATCCGCGTGACCAGATCCGCAGGCTGCCGGAAGAACAGGTTATGGTAGGGTAAGAAAATGGAACTTATATTGTGGGCGGCAGGAAAGGAAAAGGTAGTGTCAAGTAATCTATGAAAATCGAGTTGAAAAAATAGGCTCAAACG
>CAJUTU010000039.1 GCA_910589385.1 uncultured Lachnospiraceae bacterium | reverse complement strand
TTATTGATTATATAGGGATAGTATGTCTATCGACCCATTTTGTAACTAACACCTTACAAATAATATAATCGCTGTATTTGAATTAATAAAAAATTCTTATGATGCGTTTGCGAAAGATGTTTGTATAAAATTTGTTGATTTTAATACATCAGGAAAAGATGATGAAATCAATAGCCGAAATAAAAAGAATAGTGTCATATCTGGCATTGGTTCAAAAATAATCATCTCTGACAACGGATGCGGCATGTCATTTGATGAAATTAAAGAAAACTGGATGGAAATTGGAACTACAAGCAAGGAAGGGGTAACTGGAATACGCTATGTCCGTGGAAATCATACCATGCATAGAGTTATGAATGGCGAAAAGGGTATTGGGCGTTTTGGATGTGATAAATTAGGTGCAAAATTAAAGATGATATCAACTGGGGCAGAAGGACATGAAACGTCAACTGTGACCATTGATTGGAATCTTTTTGATGATCACAATAAAAAAATGCAGGACATAGAAGTAGACTGTATTCTTGAAAAAAATCAATTATTAAAAAAGACAGGGCTTTTATTAGAAATTTCAGAACTACGTGATTTCTGGACAAATGCAGATATATCTAATTTGAAGAAACAGTTAAAAAAATGATTTCTCCCTTTGCGCAGGAGAAAAATGATTTTAATATTTTTATTAAATTTGATGATTATCAAGAAAAGATAGTGAATGATTCTTTTGAATATGCTACAACAGGAATAGATGCGAATTTATTAAGTTCTGGTTTGCTGGAATATACGATATTTGATGAGGGTTATGAGAAAACACATTCTTTGCAAGTAAAAAATCCCTCATTCGGCCCAATAGAAGTGAAAATATTATACCTAGATGCAGCCGCAAAGCGGGCATTTGCCAGACGAAATGGTATTTTCACCAGAGAATATGGAAATATAAAGCTATTTCGGGATAATTTTAGGATACTCCCTTATGGAGAAATGGAGAATGATTGGCTGGGAATTGATAATAAACATGCCCAAGCAGTTTTTCGTTCATTGGGGACAAGGGATATTATGGGATATGCCCAAATAACCAAGGAAAATAATCCTTCTTTGAAAGATGCGACGAATAGGCGGGGATTAAACGAGGATTAAACGAGGATGCCGTTGAATTTGCTGAATTCAAAGAATTTATATGGAAGGTATTAGAACTTCTGCAAGAGCATATTTTTAACAGGATTAAATCTGATGCTGAAAAGCAGGGAAAGGTCATTGAGACTACTGTAGATGATATAAAAAGGGATTTGTCTTCATTCCGCAAGGAAATACCCCAAATATATGATGATATTCCGTTACCTGTAGAACAAAAAAATTAGTGATAGGGAAAACATTAGAGTCTTTTCATGCCATAGAAAAGAATATTGAGCAAGTTGAAAAAGCAAATAAACAATTATCGAATCGGTTGATCGTTATGGAGAAAATAGTGGGAACGGAAGCGATGCTTTATGACCTGTTCCATGCTGTGAAGAATAAGCTTGATGCTCTAAATGCAATGATAGACTTATTACAGCTTGAAGCGCGTAAAAAACAGCTGTCTTTAGATACTATTGCCTCGAAATCAATTGTTAATGAAATATCCAGAATGGTTGTCGCTGCGCTTAAACGTACAGCACCTGCTGATGAATAATTCCATAAAGGCATTAAGCAAAACTACAGACAAAAAAATAGTATTGTCCATGCAGGATTCTGACGGCATGCTGAAAGTTTTTTTTGGAGATAACGGTATGGGAATTAACGAGAGTGATGCACCTTTCATTTTTAATGTTACCTTTTCAAGAACCGGGGGCACCGGTATAGGACTGGCTAGTTCCTTGCAATATATGAAAGAATAGGGGGGAGATATTTCGTACATAAAAAACGGACCTTTGGGCGGAGCGTATTTTGTGTTATCTTTTCCTTTAAAATAGGGAGGTTTATATGCAAAAAGAATTTGAGATAATCGTTGTAGATGATCAGCCTGACACAGTAAAGCCTGTATTAAAGGCGGTGAGACTAATGTTAGAGTTGGATTATAATTATAAAATTAATTATAAAGTATTATCAAAACAAGATGAAGTTGATAAATTAAATGATTATGTATGCGATATTATAATGTTTGATTGTGCGTTAAATGGGGGAGACTATGATTTTCGAGATACAGATGGGTCAAGATATGGCTATGAACTTATAAAAAAATATAGGGAGAAAAATAATAGGACAAAAATTATTTTTTATTCAGGTTCTTTTGTTTTTGAAGATGAAGAAACTTTCAATTTTACTGTTGAAGATTTTATCCATATTATAAATGAATTAAATGTTTTTGCGATTACGAACCGAGAAGTACCACGAATAGTGGATACAATAAAAAGAGCTATTGACAATTTAGATACGGTATTAGTCAGTTTAGAAGATTTGATTTATCGATATGGTGAAGAAGTATATTCTACAATTATTTCATATTTTATGAAGTTTGGAGATGAAAATAGCTAATGAATATCTTTATATATTGGAATTACAAAGATAATGATAGCAAAAAAATATACCAATTCTTAAATCAATCTACATTTTTTGAATTGTTAGAAGAGGGTAATAATGTCATATTCCATAAAGAACATCAAGATTTTATTATTGATAACTTAATGCATAATGAGATAAGAAATAGTGATATTATCTTGTTTTTTACACATGGAGATGATGATTCAATATTAAAATTTAGATATAAAGATGAATTGCCTAAAGAACGTTTCATATTTTTGGATTTTGAAAATGCTGAACTATTAAGAGGAAAAAGAGTGATTGCTATTTGCTGCCGCAGTGCAAATCAATTAGGGGAATATTGTGTCGGTGAAAAAGTACAGAGTGAGTTTTTTGTGGGATTTCAAGATGATCTTATTTATGATGAAGGGTTTTCTAATGAATTTAAACGTATAGTATTTAAGACATATAGTAGTGCCTTTGAGAGGGCTTTCATAAATGCCTATAATAAGAAGTGGCCTGCAGAAGGATTTGTTTTGTTTTAAAAAAAATATATTATTGATATGCTTACATCTGAAATATTATCTTTTCCAGATAGAAAATTGGGATCTTTTTCTGGCGCATCTTTTCACTGGAAAACGGCTGAAGCTTTGGTTGCTTTAGGGAAGTCAGAGCAATTAGTTTTTGAATAGGAAGTTAAATATTTTTTCTACTTCTGCTTTATGCGTTTGCAAGTTTTGATGATACATTTCGTTTGAATATAGAGGTAAGGGTCTTTGATATATTTCAAAAAAATCAGAGATCTTTTTTTTCATTTCCAGAAGTACTCCTAAGTATTCACTTGTTGAATCTAAATGAGTTTGTTCATGGAGATGAATATACGCTCTGCATTTTTCTGGTAATGCCAACGGCTGTAAAGATGAAAAGTCATTGGTCAATATTTCAATTTGTTGTTTGGCTCGGTTTTGCAGGAAATCAATATAATATATAAGTAGGTTTCTGGCTATCAATAAATCATCTTGGCTATTCCTTGTCATTTATATAATTTCCCTTTTTATATTAGTATATGTAAAAAGAGAATTAGAATACCTAAAATCCGCATAAAAGTATAAAATTTGAACTGTTTCTAAGAAAAATATGGTGGTTGCAGGTTTCTATAAATATTGGTACAATAAAAGAGGCAGAAGCGATGAAGTGCAAAAAAATATATGATAGGGGATTTTTGAAGTTTTAAGGGAGAATTTTGATGAAATCTTTGAATAACATGGAGGACAGGATGTAGCAGGAGGAATGTTATGGCGGAGACAGAACGTCTGGAAGGAGGGACGAAACGGATCATCACGGACACGCCCTCTGACCAGAGGATGGATATAGAAGAATCGCCTGACTGGAAGCTGGAAAGTGTAGATATTATCCAGAATAACCGGAAATCAGGGAATGCGGACAGAATCCAGAACGACCAGGGAGGCGGAAGTGTAAAAAACGGGAAAAGCGGTCAAAACAGCCGGAGGACAGGAAGTGAGAAAAGCGGAAAAAACGGTCGGAATGGAGAGAAAGCCGGAAAGGTGAAATCTGGAAAGAACGGCCAAAGAATCCAAAATACACGATCCGGAAGGAATAGCAGAGAGGCCCGCCGGGATGAGGCGGCCAATGGGCATGCCAAGTCCAGGGGGCCGCAGAGGGCGGACATGCAGACGGCTCCGGCAAAGCGGGGGAAAAAGCCGAAAAGGAAGAGGTCCGGGCGGAAATTCCTGATAGGACTGCTGTGTGGGATTGTCATACTGGCCGGTCTGGGATATCTGGTGATCGTGTTATTTGAGGTGGAGCAGATTGTGGTGGCCGGGAATCAGTATTGTTCAGAAGAGGAAATCATAGAATGGCTGAAACAGGATCCGTATTCGGATAATACGCTGTATTTATTGTGGAAATATAATCAAAATGATGTGGAGCAGCTTCCCGCAGTGGAAGAGGCAAAAGTAGGGCTTAAGGACTTAAGAACGGTCACGGTGCAGGTGAAGGAAAAGACGTTCAGCGGCAGGATAGATTATGCGGGAAAGTTTTTGTATTTTGACCAGCAGGGAAAAGCCGCCCTGGTCACAGATTCCGTAATTGAGGGAGTGCCTTATATTGAAGGGATGGAAGTCAACGAGGAAGAGATTGCCCTGGGCGAGGCGCTGCCGGAGGAAGAAGGACAGGTTTATGAAGAGATTAAGGAACTGATACCATTACTGGAAAAGCAGAGCCTTACCCCGGATAAGATCAGCAATGAGGGAACAGATCTGACCCTGCATTTTGGCGGCGTCCGGGTTCAGATTGGGAACGGGAAATTTGCGGACAGGCTGGCCCAGGTTCCGCCAATCTTGGAAAAGCTGACAGAGATGTATGCCGGACAGACAGGGGTTCTGCATCTGGAAAATTATGATGTCTCTGGAAGCTCCATCCGTTTTGTGCCGGATACTGCTGAGGCTCCGTCCGAGGCCGGTGCCGGCGCTCAGCCAGAAGGAGAGGACGGAGGAGAAGATGGCGCGCAGCCGGAAGGGCAGGATGAAGGGGAAGATGGGGCGGAGTGAACGATAAGTAACGCTGGGCCATCTGCGAAGGAGGGAATAGAGACATGGATTTAAATTTACAGATTTTGGATATGGCAGGCTCTTCACCGGCTCATTCAGCAGTGATTGTTAATTTTATAGCGGCGATACGCAGCCAGTTAAAGAATAGTACTTGTTTTGTGTATTCTGATAATGTGCAATATAAATGGATGACAGAGGATGGAGAAGAAAAAACGGTCATTCCTGATGCCTCTATTAATTGTCAGACAAAAAAGAAAAGAGGAAGTAATTTCGTGGGAATCCCTCGTTTTGTGATGGAGGTTTTGAGTCCGTCGACGGAACAATACGACCGCGGTGAAAAAATGGAATTGTATAGGCAGCAGGAAATTGAAGAATATTGGATAGTAGATTGGAGAAAGAAGCGGATTGAAATCTATGAATTAGACTATCAGGATGGTATCCCTCAATACTATTTATGGGAAACCGTTACAGAAGAAAATAAGGAAAACTTGAAATTAATCCATTTTCCTAATATTAAAATAACATTTGATGAGCTGTTTGACGAAATAGAGCCTTAGATGCTGTGCGTTTACAATGACAAGAGCTGTAAAATATAACTAATTAAGAAATAAAGCAATGACCAGTTTAAAAACATGAAGATATTACCATTTATCCGCCCTCAATCCTGTTTATAGAAACAAAAAAGAACGAAAAAGAAATAAAAAAATAAGGAAATCCACAAAAATCTATTGATTATTTACAGAAAAGACTTTATTATATACTTATTGGATTATATCGTTCAATAGAAAAGGGAAGTATATAGCATTGATAAGAGATGACAAAGGAGGAAGTACTCTTGTTAGAAATTAAAACCAACGAATCAGAAGCCGCCGCACGGATCATTGTAATAGGAGTCGGAGGAGGCGGTAACAATGCTGTGAACCGTATGATCGACGAACAGATTGCAGGCGTAGAATTTATTGCGATTAATACAGATAAACAGGCGCTGCAGTTATGCAAGGCGCCAACGTTGATGCAGATTGGAGAGAAGCTTACCAAAGGGTTGGGAGCAGGTGCACAGCCGGAAGTAGGAGAGAAGGCAGCGGAGGAAAGTGAAGAAGAAGTTGCTGCTGCATTGAAGGGTGCGGATATGGTATTCGTGACCTGTGGTATGGGCGGCGGCACCGGGACAGGTGCAACTCCGGTTGTTGCGCGGATTGCGAAGAACCAAGGCGCACTGACAGTAGGCGTAGTAACCAAGCCGTTCCGTTTTGAGTCCAGAACCCGTATGGCCAATGCCGTATCGGGGATTGAAAAGCTGAAAGAGAGCGTGGATACGCTCATTGTAATTCCGAATGATAAGCTGCTGGAGGTTGTAGATAGGAGAACGACCATGCCGGAAGCGCTGAAGAAAGCGGATGAAGTATTGCAGCAGGGTATTCAGGGCATTACGGACCTGATCAATGTTCCATCTCTAATCAATCTGGACTTTGCAGATGTACAGACTGTTATGAAGGACAAGGGTATCGCACATATTGGTATAGGCGAGGGCCGTGGAGATGATAAAGCGCTGGAAGCTGTAAAGCAGGCTGTGGCAAGTCCGCTGCTTGAGACAACCATTCAAGGCGCGTCCCATGTGATCATCAATGTTTCAGGCGATATTACGTTGATGGATGCATCAGACGCAGCCGAGTTTGTACAGGAACTGGCTGGTGAGAATGCCAATATCATCTTTGGAGCGACCTATGATGATACAAAGTCTGATGAAGCTAAGATCACTGTTATCGCTACCGGCTTACATAATGTAGGCGGCAGTTCATCGAAGCTGAAAGCAAGGCTGGAAGGACAGAAGAATATGGGATCGATTCTTCCGTCCGGTGATATGATGGGCCGGATGCCTATGGACAACAGCGGAGTGCGTAATATGGGGACGACCCGGACGCAGACAGGGACAAGGACGATGGGAAGTTCGATGTCCGCAGGACAGTCAAGGCCGGTTCAGAGCAATGTGAGAGAACAGTCTTTGAAGATTCCCGATTTCTTTAAGAAATAAGAGTTTATTTTAGAAAAGTAATATATTTATATAGAAAAATCCGTCTTCTTTATAGGAGGCGGATTTTCTATAGTGCGCCTGGCGGGCGCACGTTCTTTCATATGTCGAAATATATTCTAAAAGTCTCGTCAGCATCTGACAAAAATTCAATCAAGCTTCGCATATAATATTTTTTGTGATAAGGGAAACAGATGATACAGATCATCCAACACACAAGGTACGTGCACTGTACACAAAAGGAAAGAGGAATATGTATTATGAACTTTACATAGACGTGTTGTTTTTGATGAATTTTATGATGGATTCCCTGCTTCTCTTGGCAGTAAAAAAGGTTATGAATTGTCCGGTAAGTAATGGCCGTGTATTTTTGGGGAGTGCGGCAGGGGCTGCTTTGACATGCCTGGTTCTGGCCTGCCCATTGCCGTCGGCGTTGAAACTGCTGGCCGGGTATGTGGGGATCAGCAGCATTATGGTACGGACAGGTCTGAACCTGAGATGGGGAAAGCCATTTTGGAAAGCATTTGTGCTTTTGTATGTTGCAGCCTTTTTTATGGGGGGGATTCTACAGGTATTACGTCCCTGGATTCGGGCCGGGAGCATTTTTTTTGCCGCAGCGGCAGCTGCATATTATCTGCTGTGCGGTATTTGGCGGTGTATGCTCCGGCAGGGGCGGCGGCAGTCTCAGATTTGTGAGGTGACATTACATATAGGAGAAAAAGCCTTTCAGGTTCTGGCACTTGTGGATACAGGTAATGGACTCACAGATCCTCTGTCTGGTGAGCCTGTGAGTGTGATTGATCCAGGCTGCGCAGAACAGATACTGGGTGAAGAGAAAGAAAGTGTCAAAATCCGCTATATTCCTTACCGTACCGTTGGCGGTGAAGGAGTGATGCCGGTATTCCGTGTGGGACAGATGGAAGTAAGCTTGGAAAAAGAAGGGGAGAAATTTCAGGCTCAGCGTCCGTTGATCGGAATTTGTGAGGGAAATGTTTCGGAGCAGGAAGATTATCAGATGATCCTAAATCCAGATATTTTGATTTCTCAATGAACCCAATAAAATCCAATGAAGGATTGCTTTACTTTGTGATTAAGAGGAGGGCAGATGCCAAGCATTTTTGAAAATGCCTTCCGGCGGCCGGCTTCTGGACCAAAGGTGAGGGGGCGTTACATTGTTAATTAGACAGGAGGAAAAAAGAATGGTTGTAAAAGTGGCAGTACCACGGCAGTTTAAACTGAAGATCATACCGGATTTGAAGGGGATCTTCTTTTCAAATCAAAAAGAAATCCATTATATTGGCGGCTCGGAGGTGCTCCCTGCGCCTTTGGAAACGCAGGAAGAGTCAGAGATCATCGAAAGTCTGGGGACGGAGTGTGATGAGCAGGCGAAAAAACTGCTGATTGAGCATAATCTCCGCCTTGTAGTATACATAGCAAAAAAATTTGACAATACAGGGGTAGGAGTAGAAGACTTGATTTCCATCGGCACGATTGGACTTATCAAGGCAATCAATACCTTTAACCCAAATAAAAAGATCAAGCTGGCTACCTATGCTTCCAGATGTATTGAAAATGAAATATTGATGTATCTGCGGCGCAATAACAAGACAAAGATGGAGGTGTCCATCGATGAACCTTTGAATGTGGACTGGGATGGAAATGAACTGCTTCTTTCTGATATTTTAGGGACAGAGGAGGACACGATCTACAAGGATTTGGAGAGCGAGGCGGAGAGGAGGCTTTTAATAAAGGCCATCAACAAGCTGTCCAGCCGTGAAAAGCTGATCGTGAGGATGCGCTTTGGCCTGGATAACCCGGATGGAGAGGAAAAGACGCAGAAAGAAGTGGCGGATTACCTGGGCATATCCCAGTCTTACATCTCCCGGCTTGAGAAAAAGATCATGCAGCGTCTGAAACGGGAAATGGTGCGTTACGAATAAAAATCAACTCTTAGGGAGCAATAATGCTCCCTTATTTTAGCTTAGCAAAAATTTCTTTACGTTACATGAATAAAATGATATAATATATGCAGACAGCCTGAGCGAAGCGTAAGTTGTTGGCCTGCGCGGGTATCAGAGAATTACCTTATAATGAAAGAAATCATTATTGTACGTGCATTTATGATTGTGAGGCGAAGGCCCGCAGGAGAGTGGGGTGAAGAACTTGAAATTGACATTTGTAGGAGCTGCCCATGAGGTGACCGGGAGTTGTCATCTATTACAGGCAGCAGGAAAGAACATTTTGGTAGACTGTGGTATGGAACAGGGAATTGATCTGTACGAGAATCCGGAAATGCCGGTGCCGGCGGATCAGATTGATTATGTTCTGGTGACCCATGCCCATATCGACCATTCCGGCATGATCCCGAAGCTGGTGAAGAATGGGTTCAAGGGTGAAGTGGTGTGTACCTTTGCAACATCGGATCTTTGCAATATTATGCTCCGTGACAGCGCCCACATTCAAGAATTTGAAGCAGAGTGGCGCAACCGTAAGGGAAGACGTGCCGGTTACCCGGAATATGAGCCGGTTTATGTGATGCAGGATGCTTTGGATGCTATTGAGTTATTCCGGCCCTGTGGTTATGGTCAGAGAATTACACTCTGTGAAGGGATTGAAGTCCGTTTTACAGATGTAGGGCATCTGCTGGGATCTTCGAGTATTGAAGTTTGGATCATCGAGGGGGAAGAGAACCGGAAGATTGTATTTTCGGGCGACATGGGCAATGAGAACCAGCCCATTCTCCGGGAGCCTTCTTATACAGAAGACGCGGATTATATCGTGATAGAGTCCACCTATGGGAACCGGGTACATACTACGGAAAAAGTGGATTATATCGGGACATTTACACGGATCGTAAAAGAGACATTTGATAAAGGCGGCAACGTGGTCATCCCATCCTTTGCGGTTGGGCGTACGCAGGAGCTTTTATATTTTATCCGGGAGATAAAAGAACAGAATCTCCTGCCGGAGTATCCGGGGTTTGAGGTCTATCTGGACAGCCCGCTGGCGATCGAGGCTACAAAAGTATTTACAAAAAATATGCGGGGATGTTTTGACGAGAAGGCAATGGAACTGGTCAATTCCGGGATCAATCCTCTGGTTTTCCCGGGATTAAAGATTTCTACAGGCAGTGATGATTCTAAAAGGATCAATGAACTGGAAGGGCCGAAAGTGATCATATCGGCATCCGGCATGTGTGAGGCAGGACGTATCCGCCATCATTTGAAGCACAATCTGTGGCGAAGAGAGTGTACCATCCTCTTTGTAGGCTATCAGGCCGGAGGGACGCTGGGACGCAGGATTCTGGAGGGCGAGAAGAATGTGAAGCTATTTGGAGAGTCCATTGAGGTGCGCGCGCGGATTGAAACCCTGCGCGGCATCAGCGGACATGCGGATATGAACGGGCTTTTGAAGTGGCTGGAAGGCTTCCGGACTACTCCGAAAGGAGTTTTCGTTGTACATGGCGAGGACACGGTAACGGAAGAGTTTGCAGAAACCGTGGAAGAGAAGTTTGGCTGTCCGGCATTTGCGCCGTTCCCAGGGGGAGAGGTAGATCTGCTGACAGGCGAGATCCTTTCCGAAGGGGTGCGCATTCCAGTCAAGACCAAGAAGCCGGTACAGAAAAAGGCGGATGCTGCAACAGAACGTCTGCTGTCAGCTGCGAGATGGCTTTTGGATGTGGCTAACCGATGTGAAGGCCTTGCGAATAAGGATAAGGCGAAGTTTGAGGCTCAGATCCTGAATCTTGCGGATAAATGGGAGATCAAAGACCCGTGAGTTCTCCTGAATAAATAAATATTAGCTGCAGATGATCATAGGGATTCCTTTGTATGTAGTATTTTTCTGGCAATGGCGTCTCTATGATTATTTGTGTGCCTGTCTATCACAATGGTTTAGAACTGCGGACCACGAACTCGTCTGTTGTTTTGAATATTTAAAAAAAAAGAAAAAGCGAGGAATGAGACATGGACAGTAGAACATGGGGAATTTTTGCGATCATTGTCATTTATCTGGCGGGAATGGTCGCAGTCGGGATTTACTTTATGAAAAAGAATAAGTCAACAGGGGACTATTACCTGGGCGGGCGTAAGCTTGGGCCGGTCGTGACGGCTATGAGCGCGGAGGCATCGGACATGAGCAGCTGGCTTCTGATGGGGCTGCCAGGGGTTGCTTATCTGACCGGCGTGGCAGACGCGGCATGGACAGCGATCGGGCTGGCTGTGGGAACCTACCTTAACTGGCTTATTGTAGCGAAGCGTCTGCGCAGGTATTCTGTGGCAGCAGGGAATTCTATCACCATCCCTGAGTTTTTTGCGAATCGATATCGTGACAAAAGCAACATTTTAGTTGCAGTTTCCGCGATTTTTATTGTTATCTTCTTTATCCCATATACAGCATCGGGATTTGCGGCATGTGGAAAATTATTCTCCACATTATTTGGGGTGTCCTATTTCCAGGCCATGGTTGTGAGTGCGGTGATCATCGTTGCTTATACGGCATTGGGGGGATTTTCCGCGGCAAGTACGACGGATTTGATCCAGAGTATTGTCATGACGGTGGCATTGATCTGCGTGGTCCTTTTTGGTATCAGCACAGTAGGAGGTGTAGGCCTTGTAATGGGGCAGGCAGGGGAGTTACCAGGTTTCTTGTCGCTGACCAGCATCTACAGTGACGGCGCGGCAGTGGAGTATGGGGCGGTAAAGATTGCCTCCACCTTTGCATGGGGGCTTGGATATTTTGGAATGCCGCATATCCTTCTGCGATTTATGGCGATCAGGGATGAGAGTGAGATTACATTGTCCCGGAGGATTGCGTCTATCTGGGTTGTCATTTCTATGGGCGTAGCGATCTTCATCGGGATTATGGGATACAGTTTAAGTAAGGGCGGTATGATCGAGACACTAGAGGGTGCGGATTCAGAAAAGTTGATCATTGTAGTTGCGACATTGATGAGCAAGACAGGTGTCTTAGGGATTCTGATTGCCGGCCTGATTATGTCTGGGATCCTGGCATGTACGATGTCAACAGCGGATTCCCAGCTTTTGGCGGCATCCTCCAGTATTTCGGAAAATCTGCTGAAAGATGTGTTCCATTTAAAAGTCAGTGGGAAAGCGTCCCTGATGGCGGCCCGTGTGACGGTATTGGTGATCGCTTTCTTAGGTGTGATTTTGGCGGTAGACCCGGACAGTTCTGTATTCGGCATTGTTTCTTTTGCATGGGCAGGTTTCGGGGCTGTGTTTGGCCCTGTGATGCTGCTGGCATTGTTCTGGAAACGTTCCAACAGATATGGGGCGGTCGTCAGTATGCTTTCTGGAGGCATTATGATTTTTGTATGGAAATATATGGTCCGTCCAATGGGCGGCGCATGGGATATCTATGAGCTGCTTCCTGCATTTTTGGTGGCTATCGCGTTGAATGTGGCGGTCAGCCTTGCGACCCCTGCCCCGGAAGCTGAGATTGTAAAAGAATTTGAACAGGTATCTCGATAAAAACGTGAATCTTTCGTTTGTCAAGGACTAAAAGTTTTTTTAATTCCTTGCGAAATGGAATAACAAATCCGCAGAGTGAGAAAAATCCTACTAGATATCAATATCTGGCAGGAGGATTTGAACGATGGCTTTGAATAAAGTGGAAATATGTGGTGTAAATACGGCAAAGCTTCCGCTCTTAAAAGAAGAAGAGAAGGAAGCTTTGCTTGCCCGGATCAAAGAGGGGGACGAAACGGCAAGGGAGGAATACATCAAAGGAAATCTGCGTCTGGTGCTGAGCGTGATCCGTCGGTTTACGAGCAGCAATGAGAATGCGGACGACTTGTTTCAAATCGGCTGTGTTGGATTGATGAAGGCGGTGGATAACTTCGATCCAGACAGGGAAGTAAAATTTTCTACTTATGCAGTCCCCATGATCATTGGGGAAATCCGGCGGTATCTGCGGGACAATAATTCCATACGGGTCAGCCGGTCATTGAGAGATATGGCATATAAAGCAATTTACGCCAAGGAAGGGTATATGCGTAAATATATGAAGGAGCCTACAATGCAGGAGATTGCGGAGGAAATCGGTATTGACAAGGAGGACATTGTATTTGCACTGGATGCGATCCAGGCGCCTATGAGCCTGTATGAGCCTGTATATAATGACGGCGGGGACACTTTGTACGTGATGGATCAGGTCAGTGACAAAAAAAGCCGGGAAGAGAATTGGATAGAGGAATTATCTTTGGAGGCGGCTATGGAGCGGCTCAATGAGCGGGAACGGTATATTATCCGGCTCCGGTTTTTTGAAGGCAAGACGCAGATGGAGGTAGCGGAGGAGATCAAGATTTCCCAGGCCCAGGTCAGCCGTCTGGAAAAAAATGCGTTGAAGGTGATGCGCCAGTATCTGCTGGGAAAGTGATAATTTGTAAAAAAACAAAAATTTTAGTTGAAATTTCTATGGCTTCATACTATGATTATCTATATACAAAAGAAGGGTATGGAATGTCATGTACAGACTATGTATTTTTGATTTGGATGGAACATTGGCAGATACGTTGGATTCCCTGGTCATTTCGGTGAATAAGACCTTAAAGGAGATGGGGCTTTCGCCCATACAGGCAGAACGGTGCAGGCAGTTTGTTGGCAATGGCGCCCGTGTACTGATGGAAAAGTCACTTTTAGAAGCAGGGGAACCCACACCTCGCAGATTAGATGAGGCGATGGAGATTTATGGACGTATATTTGATGAGAACTGCACATATCATGTAGTACCCTATGAAGGGGTTACAGAACTGCTTCAAGATCTGAAGCAGGAGGGATGTAAGCTGGCAGTACTTTCGAATAAGCCTCACAGGCAGACTGTCCATGTTGTAGAGAGCGTCTTCGGGAAGGATATGTTCCACAGGATTCAGGGCCAAAGAGAAGGCATACCCCGAAAGCCGGATCCCAAAGCAGCATTACAGTTTGCGGAGGAACTGGGAGTTCTTCCAGAGGATACAGTATATATTGGGGATTCGGAAGTTGATATTGCAACGGGAACGAATGCACACATGATGACCATTGGTGTGGAATGGGGGTTCCGCAGTCGGGCAATACTTCAGGAAGCCGGTGCGGCGCATATTGTAAGTACACCGGAAGAGATTAGGAAACTGATTAGGGAATAGGGAGGTTAAAGAACATGAATGAGTATAGCGAAGAATGTCTGTTGACTTTCTTAGAAAAGCAGTCTCAATTATTTGACGAGCCGGTTGCAGGGTCTATAGAAGAGGCAGAGGCCTTTTTGGAGGACTGTATGGCGATCGTCGTGGATACACTGGATGATGTGAGAGAATATCTGGAGGAGAATGGGATTGACGTGCAAGGTATGAGTAAAGACGAATTAGAAGAGGCATCAGAAGTATTCGTATTGCCGAACGGCCAGTATCTCGTGGTGGAAAGCTAGTTATCGCTGGATTATAATTGAGTAATATGCACTCGCGGTTCATGCTATTGCTGCGTTTGGGTCAGGCATGAGAATGTGAAGGATAGAAGAATGGCAGCAGAAAAAAGTCGCAGCCTAATCGACTGCGGCTTTTTCTACGGTTTCAGCAATTGTCTCCAGGATAACCTGGGAGGTGTAAGGCGTCTGCTCAGACAGCGTGATGCCTTCTAATGACTGTGTTTCGTAGATTTGTTCAGCGATGTCTTCGATGGCTGGCTGGATCAGCGGGAACATCGTGGTGACACTTTCATCGAGGTTGGAGAAGCGGATGGAATTGATGTGGGATTCATCGACAGATACTTCCACCTCCAGCGTAGTGTTGTTGAGCGTGAGTGTAGAGGTATAGGTTCCGGGGGTATATTGCCTTTCGGATCCGGCATCTGCCTGCTGTTTTTTTCCGCCGGGACGGAACATAAATACGAGCAGGATGATCAGAAGTATGCCGAGTGCAGCGAAAATGGCGGTGTAAATGATTTCTTTCATATGCAGAACTATGATTTTGGTTTTAGAACTCATGAAGTACCCTCCAAAGTGCATTTTTAATAGTGTATGACAAAGCGGAGGGAAATATACCTTTAGAGGGCGGCCGGGAATGTGATAAGGGGGCATTCGGACAGCCCGTAGGATAAGAAATTGGAGGTGTTGAGGCTGTATGTTTGTGATTGTGGGACTGGGGAATCCTTCGAGGGAGTATAAAGGAACCAGACATAACGCAGGTTTTGAGGTCATAGACCGGATTGCCGAAAAATATAATATCTTAGTAAATACAAAAAAACATAGAGCATTGACCGGAAATGGGATGATCCAGGGGAAGAAAGTGATCTTAGCCAAACCTCAGACGTTTATGAATTTAAGTGGGGAGAGCGTACGGCGTCTGGTGGATTATTATCAGATTGATGTGGCTAAAGAGCTGCTGGTCATCTATGATGATGTCAGTTTAGGTGTAGGACAGCTTCGGATCCGGGCGAAAGGGAGCGCCGGAGGCCATAATGGAGTGAAGAATATTATTTCCCAGATTGGCGGGCAAGTCTTCCCGCGGATCAAGGTAGGAGTGGGAGAGAAGCCGCCGAAGATGGATCTGGCGGACTATGTACTGGGGCATTTTTCGAAAGCAGAGAAGGTACTGATGGAAACGGGATATGACACAGCGGTCTGTGCAGCAGAGGCGATCATGGAGGGAAAGATTGAGGCCGCAATGAACGAGTATAATCGGAAAAAGAAAGAAGAGTAGAAATTGTGAGAGCTTTATTGGCGCCGCTTCAGGAACTGGCGGATTATGAGGAGATTATACGGGAACGGAAAAAAGGGAAAGGGCTTCTGCAGATTGCAGGATGCGTAAATTCTCAAAAAACACATCTGATGTATGAATTGGGCGATGGGTACAGATACAGACTCATCGTTTTTTCCAGTGAGGAAAAAGCAAAAAAAGCTTGGGAAGAGTACCGGTTTCTGGATGAAAGCGTGTATTATTATCCGGCAAGGGATCTTTTGTTTTTTCATGCGGATATTAAGGGAAAATATCTGCTCAGCCAGCGGTTGGAAGTAGTCCGTGCCCTGCTGGAGCAGGATACGCTGACGGTCATCACCACGATCGACGCTTTTTTAGACGGGATTCCTCCCAAGGAAAAGCTTCTGGATCGGAAGATCTCTCTTCGTACAGGGGAAAGCCTTGATTTTTCGAAGCTGCAGCAGGAACTGGCCGACATGGGTTATGACAGGGAGGAAGAGGTAGACGCTCCGGCGCAGTTTGCAGTGCGGGGCGGTATTTTGGATATCTACCCGTTGACTGAGGAGGCTCCGGTGCGGCTGGAGCTGTGGGGGGACGAGATTGATTCGATTCGTATCTTTGATGTGGACAGCCAGCGTTCTATCGAGAATTTGGAGGAATTAAAGATTTATCCAGCCACAGAGCTTTATGACGATTCCTGGGAAATGGAGTCGTTTTTGGATTATTTTCCGAGCAAAGATATGCTTCTTCTGCTGGACGAACCGGTCCGGCTTTTAGAGCGGGCGAAAGAGGCAGAGCTGGAATACTTGGAAAGCAAGAAGAACCGGGAAAAGGCGGGGGTAGACCTTAAGGATGAGAATCTTCAGGTATTTTCCGCAAAAGAGATTGCGGAGCGGATGAATGCATTTTCAGGAATCGGTTTTACCACGTTAGAATCAAAGTGTACGGATTTTGAACTTCGCAAAACCTACCGGATTCAGACAAAGGGAGTCAATCCATATAATAATAGTTTTGAAATGCTTACCCGGGATCTGAAGCGGCTGAAACGCAATGGATACCGGGTCGTATTGCTGTCAGGGTCACGGACCAGGGCAAGGCGTCTGGCGGAAGACCTGCGGGACTATGACCTAAGCAGCTTTTACAGTGAAGATTTAGGCCGGGAGGTGCAGCCGGGAGAGATCCTGACATCCTACGGCCATGTGGAGGAGGGCTATGAGTACCCCCTGTTGAAGTTTATGGTCATCTCCGAGACTGATATTTTTGGCCGCCAGAAAAAGAAAAAAAAGCGGAAGACCTATGAAGGACAGAAGATCCAGGACTTTACGGAGTTAAAGCCCGGGGACTATGTGGTGCATGAGAACCATGGGCTTGGGATTTATCATGGAATCGAAAAAATACAGGTGGGCCGGGTGACCAAGGACTATATGAAGATCTCCTATGCCGAGGGAGGTATTTTGTATATCCCGGCAACTCAGCTCAACCTGATCCAAAAATATGCCGGCGCGGATGCAGGGAAACCAAAGCTGAACAAGCTGGGGACCACACAGTGGATGAAGACGAAAAAGCAGGTCCGTTCCGCAGTCCAGATCATCGCGAAGGATCTGGTGAAGCTTTATGCGGCAAGACAGAATGCGGATGGTTATGTGTATGGGCCGGATACGGTGTGGCAGACGGAATTTGAGGAGATGTTCCCCTTTGAGGAGACCGAGGATCAGATCCAGGCGATCACGGACACAAAGCATGACATGGAAAGCCGCAAGATCATGGATAGGCTGATCTGCGGGGATGTGGGATATGGGAAAACAGAGATCGCGATCCGGGCGGCGTTCAAGGCAGTACAGGAGAGCCGCCAGGTCGTATACCTGGTACCGACTACAATTTTGGCGCAGCAGCACTACAATACTTTCGTGCAGAGAATGAAAGACTTTCCGGTGCGCATAGACTTGTTGTGCAGGTTCCGTACATCCACAGAGCAGAAAAAGACGGTGGAGGATTTAAAAAAAGGGCTGGTGGATATTGTTATCGGCACCCACCGGGTATTATCCAAAGATGTGGGATACAAAGATTTGGGGCTTTTGGTGATTGATGAGGAGCAGCGGTTTGGAGTGACCCATAAGGAGAAGATAAAAAAGCTGCGGGAGAGCGTAGATGTGCTCACCCTGACAGCAACTCCTATCCCCCGGACCCTCCACATGAGCCTCATCGGAATACGGGATATGAGTGTGCTGGAAGAGGCGCCCATGGATCGGATGCCTGTCCAGACTTATGTGATGGAATATAATGACGAAATGGTCCGGGAGGCCATTGAGCGGGAACTTTCCAGAGGGGGACAGGTGTATTACGTCCACAACCGGGTCAACGATATCCCGGAAGTGGCAGGCCGTGTACAGAAACTGGTACCGGATGCGGCGGTCACTTTTGCCCATGGGCAGATGAATGAGCGGCAGCTGGAGAATATCATGTATGATTTCATTAACGGAGAGATTGATGTGCTGGTCTCAACTACGATCATCGAGACAGGCCTGGATATTCCTAATGCAAATACGATTATCATCCATGATGCCGACAGGTTTGGGCTTTCCCAGCTCTATCAGCTCAGGGGCCGTGTGGGACGCTCCAACCGGATGGCATATGCATTTCTCCTATACCGGAAGGATAAGCTTTTGCAGGAGGTGGCCGAGAAGCGGCTGGCGGCAATCCGGGAATTCACAGATTTAGGCTCTGGATTTAAGATTGCCATGCGGGATCTGGAAATCCGCGGCGCGGGCAATCTTTTGGGAGCAGAGCAGCATGGGCACATGGAATCCGTGGGGTATGATTTGTACTGCAAGATGCTCAATGAGGCGGTAAAGCAGGAAAAAGGAGAACTGGATGCAGATATATTTGATACATCGATAGATTTAAATGTGGATGCCTATATCCCCGATTCCTATATTCCTAATGAATACCAGAAGCTGGATGTCTATAAGCGGATCGCAGCCGTAGAAAATGAAGCTGAGATGGATAATATGCTCGATGAGCTGATCGACCGGTTCGGGGATATTCCAAGAAAAGTCCAGCAGCTTCTGCAGATCGCTCTGTTGAAATCACTGGCTCATTCTGCATATGTGACAAGCGTGGAAGATAAGCGTGGGGAATTAAAACTGACCATGTATGAGAGGGCAAAGGTACAGGCGAATCAGATTTCAGGACTGATCGCGGCATGGAAAGGAGAACTTCTCTTTAAAGCAGAGAATCCGCCGTATTTTATATACTGCAGACGAAATATGGGCAGGAAGGAAAAGGATTCTGATGTCCTGGAGCTTGTGAAAAAGCTGTTAAATGACATAAAAGGCTTGTTAGAATAAAGAAAACGGGTTATAATGATACATTGTATAATACAGGTTACAAAAGAGATATTAGGAGGATATCATGAAACAGTGGAAAAAAAGAGGTTTCGTCCTGTCATTGGCAGGAATTATCGCGGCAGCTTCACTGTCAGGCTGCAGCACACCATCTGTGGATAATGACGAGGTGCTGGCAACAGTAGGAGATGCAGAGATTTCCTATGGGGTTGCGAATTTTTATGCTAGAATGGTGCAGTCCAGATATGAGGATTATTATACGAGTCTGATGGGAAGTACACCGTCAGAATTCTGGGAACAGGAGTTTTTAGGACAGATTTATGAGGAATCTGTGAAGGGTGAACTGATTGAAAATCTGGAGAATATGTATCTGCTCCGTCAGCATGCAGAAGAATATGATGTTGCCTTGACAGAAGAAGAGCAGAAAGCAATCCAGAAAGCGGCAGCAGACTTTGAAGAGGAGAATGACCTGGCCGCAAAGGAACTGGCTTCAGGCTACGCAAAATATATCGAGGAATATTTGACGATAGCTACCATTCAGGATAAGATGGAAACTGCGATGAAAGAGGGCGTGGACGAAGATGTTTCAGATGATGAAGCTGCGCAGAAGAGTATGAAATATGTCTTCTTTTCCTATACAAAAGGAGAGGATGACAGCAGCAGTGAGGAAGAGTCAGAAGGCGGCAGCAAGGAGATGTCGGATGATGAAAAAGAGGAATTAAAGGAAAAGGCAGAAAAATTTGCAGAAGACTTGAAGGACAGCAAGGATAAGGATATTGATGCTGCTGCGGAAAAGGCTGACCTGGATGTAGAGACGGTCACATTTGATTCGGAAACAAAGCTGCCGGATACAGATTTGATCGAAGCTGCGGATAAGCTGAAAGAGAATGAGGTTACAGATGCTATCGAGACAGACAGCGGCCTGTATGTGGGAGTGGTAACCAGCCTTCTGGACCGGGAGGCAACGGATGCGAAAAAGGAAAGTATTATAGAAGACCGGAAAGATGAACAGTATAATTCCCTGATAGAAGAGTGGAAAGGGGAGATAGAAATTACGGTCGACCAAGAACTGTGGCAAAGCATTGATTTTGCAGGCCATGGTATATCCGATAAAGGAAACCAGAAAGAAGAGGAAGATCTTGCAGAGGGCAGCAGCCAGTCCGATGCGTCACAAAAAACAGAAGATACAAAGACGGAAGAAACATCAGAAGAATGAGCAGAGAGTGCTGCCTTTTGCGGTTTATATCTGCAAAGGCAGCATCATCTGAAAGATGCATCCGCACAAATATGCCGGAAGCCTGTGAGAGCGAAGCGTTAAATACCTTCTCGTCACAGGCTTCCGGCATGTATTTTTATATGTATTCCAGCTTTTCAAAATAATGCATCAATATATTTGCGCAGTTCTCGACCCCAAGCTCCGAGGTATCCATGATCATATGATAGTCATTGACATCGCCCCAGGTTTTCCCGGTATGCTCATGGTAATATGCGGCACGCTGTTCATCTGTGCGCTCCAGCTTTTCCTGTGCTTCTTCGTAAGAAAGTGATTCCAGCTTCATAATGCGGTGGATCCGGTCTTCCTTGTCAGCACATACATAGATGTTCAGTACATTCATCCGGTCATTCAAGATGTTGGAGGCGCAGCGGCCCAGGATAATACATGGACTTTCAGCCAGCTTACGGATCGCCTCCACCTCAGTCTCATATTCATGCTCGCTAAGCTTCTGCTCAATGGATGCTTTATCATAAACAGGGATGCCAAGCCTGACAGAAAGTTCGTTTGCAATAATGCTGGCACCTGTGCCAAAACGACGGCTCATTGTAATCACTAACTTCATAATGATTTCCTCCTTTGTATTCTCCTATAATGAAGCTTGCTGGTGCTCACGTAGGTCATCAACTTCCGCTCCGCTGTAGTTGGTGACATCTATTATAGCACTAAATCCTGCAGGGGGGAAGTGGTTTTCATTGGAAGCAAAGGTTTCTTTAAAAAGCGGTGAAAAGAGCTGCCGCAATTTCTGCAGACAGCTCAGAGAAAAGGGAAAATTTATCAAAATCTAGTAAAATGTCATCTAATAGTTTTTTAGGCGAAGTCCAATGGCCGCACATGCCAGCTGCATCCGCAGCCATTGTCTTCTGTTATGTATGAAAATATCATAACAATCATTTGTGAATCGAATGTGACAATATATGGAAGATTTTATGAAATTTCTTAAAGGAAAATAAACTTTCTTTTACGTTTCATTATAAACTCTCTTCCAGTACTATATGCATGCAGTCTTTGTCTGCTTTTTTCCACTTTTCTTTCTGTCCCTCATACATTTCAAAAAGCCATGCCATCGCAGAATCCATGCCTTCCTCTGACATAGGGAAAGACTGTACAGCTTTTTCTTCTTCTGGTGTTTTTTCAAATGACCAGGGTTCCGGGTACACAAATACAGAAAAAGTTTCTTTGCTTTCGTCCGAACGGAAAAAATACCGCATGCCATGATGGCATCCTGAGAACGGCTCCTTTTTCAATCCGCCGACAGGAATCAGCTTTTTATCGATCATAGTCATATATCCTCATCTATAAAGTACAGTTTAAAAAAGGTTCTAATTTTTTTAAGTCTGTTGTCACTACAAGTTCTTCTGGAAAAGCACAAAAATCCAAAAGTTCCTGGACATAACAGAAATTTCCGGAGTCTGCGTCTACATGGGCATCGCTTCCTGTAGTTACGGATACGTCATATTGACGGCAGAGATCCAGCATGGCCAGCATATTTTCCCGGGCGCCTTTTCGGAAACATCCCGGCCGGAGAGAAGAATTGTTCAGCTCTAAGAGCGTATGTGTTTCCTTTGCTGTTTTTACAAGTACCTCATAGTCAACCGGGTATCTTCCGTCGTCAGGATGTCCTATGATAGTTATATAACCTTTTTTCATAGTCTCTACATAGGCTTTTGTGACCTCATCCTTCGTATGTCCGTCCCCAAAACAGGGAAGATGGATACTTGCCACGGCTATATCCAGACCTTTGATCACTTTTTCCGGCAGGTCTACTCTGCCTTCCGTGTCCATGATATTAAGCTCTGCGCCAAAGAGCATCCGGATGCCGCTCATTTCCCGGGGAATGACCTCCAGATTTTGAAAATAATAAAGTCCGCATGTCCCAGGCATCTCCGGCGCGTGTTCAGTCAATGCAAGGGCCTGCATTCCTTTTTCGGCGGCTGCGGCAGCCATTTCCCGTATCGTGCTGTATGCATGGCCGCTTACCAGCGTGTGCGCATGTGTATCGGCAATGATCTTCATGAAAATATACCTCCTATTTTTGAAAAAATAACTATTCAATAGTTTACCATATTTTTCACAGAATACAAATTTTTTTAGGACAAATAATAGAACTGAGGTGAAAAAATATGCTTAATCCAAAAGAAAATGAAAAGCTGATCGATGACTTTGATTATCTGTCAAATGCAGCGTCGGCACGGGAGTGTACAGGGCTGATCCCATTCCTTCCGACATCGGAAGGAGAACTGGAATCCTACAATGATGTTTATCAGTACCAACCGCCGGTTATTCATGTGAAGGATTCAAGTGCGGAACAGCCTCCACAGTAAAATATCAGGATGTCAGGAACTGCAGGATGTAAATCCGGGAAACAGATAAGCCTAAATGTTAAATTGTTTCCCGGCAGCTCCTGACGGCTGATATTGAAAAAGGGGCAGAATCTGTTTATTTTCTCATTGTTCTTATGACTATTAAATGTTATAATAACCATAGTCAAGGTCGAAAGCAGCGCAAAGTGGTGTGAATAGTAACCTTAAATTTTGAAACGCCCTCTGAAATTTCTTGATCTGACGAATACATAAGAGAGGAAATATACATCATGAAGTGCCCGATTTGTGAAAAAGATGTAGAGTTACAAAAGAAGCAGGTTGGCGTTGATGAACAAGGGACGCCGATCTTTCATCAATATGCGATATGTCGTGACTGTAAAAAACAGTGGGATTTAGATAAGCAGCGTGCCAGGAAGGCAGGTTCGGCCCAGAGCGCCAGTGCGGCCGCTGCCAGGCAGCCTGTGCAAAAGCAGGAGGCGGTGGATAAGGAGGCAGCCAAAAAGCGGGTTCAGGAACAAAACACAGCCAAAAAGCAGGTTCAAGAACAAAACACAGCCAAAAAGCCAGTACAGAAACCAAACCCAGAGCCATCCTCTGAAGGAAAAGGAAAACAGAAGCCGGCTGCTGCTGCGTCACCAGAAGGGAAAGGGGAGCACAAGCCGGCTGCTGCTGCGTCATCTGAGGGGAAGGGAGAGCACAAGCCGGCTGTTGCTGCATCCTCTGAAGGGAAGGGAAAGCAAAAACCAGTTTCTACAGCCGCTTCGTCTGAGAGTAAAGGAAAACAAGAATCCGTCTCTGAGAAGAAAGTGAATAAAAAGCCGGTATCTGAAAAGAAAGTTCACAAGAAACCAGTTTCTACAGAATCATCTTCTGAAGAAAAGCCCAATAAAAAGCCGGTCTCCACGGAACCGGCGTCAGAAAGTAAGCCGAAACGAAAGCCAGCTTCCGGGGGGCCTGGCAGAGAGAATACGGGGAAATCAGCACCTGCGGGTTTTGCATCAAAAAAAGCAGCATCCGTAAAAACATCTTCTGATAAGGAAGCATCAGGAAAGCCTGCATCGGAAAATGCAGCAGGCAGAAAGCCATCCTCTGAGAAACCGGCTATGAAAAAAGAGCGCCCCGCACCGGAAAACAGGAACAAAGCGGCATCATCAGGCCAGCCGGGGAGGGCACCCGCCAAAAAGGGCAGTGCTGCGTCTGGGGAACAGCGCTATGGAAATATTCCGCCAGATAAAGTCCGGGTAAAAAAGGAGCATGCTGTAAGAAAAGGATATGAGGACATGCTGTCCACAGATCCGAACTATAAACCGCCGAAAAAGAAAAAATCTATTCCAGAAAATGAAGAGATGTCTTCGCCGAAAAGACAGCGTCCTACATCTGTAAAGCAGCGTCCCCATACGAAAGTAGAGTTAGAGGATGATTATGAAGAAGATGAAGATATGGAATATGAGGATGTAAAAGCCAGATTTCGTATTCCACGTATCATTTTTGGTATCATTTCTGTTGTAGCAGCCGGTTTTTTTGCATACGGCGGATTCTTTACCGGCCTGGATGGGATTGCGTCCGGTGGAACGGCTTCTACAGGAACAGCCTATATAGTATATGGGATCTGCATGCTTATATCAGGCCTGATTTTAATTATTTTGCAGAACCGTAACAGTATTCTTGCGTTTATCCTGCCAATGCTGGCTTATTTCGGCGGCGCGGCATTTACGTTCCTGAACAGGAAGGATGATCCGATGTTGTTGTATTGTTCTGTTGCAGGAGCTGTCCTGGGTATTATTTTCCTGATCCTGGGTATCATATCTAGGAATTCAGACGATGATTCCGAGGACTATGACGACCCGTTTGAAGACGATTATGAATAAATATAAAGAACCTGTGCAGGCAGTTCTTTCGATATGTGATGATACGAAGACAGCAGCCGCAGTTGAGAGAAAATATGCGGCTGCTGCTATGGAATATTCCTGTATATGCAGGAAGGCTTTTTCGTAAAAAAGGAAAGAGCCACATTGCTGTGACTCAAAGGGGGAAAAAGTTTATGAAAAAGTGTTCTTGTTTTGAACAATTATTATTATAGTTTTGAGTTATGGAAAAAATGTGATACAAATTTGAACGGATTGTAAACAAATCTATAATAAACTGTAAATATGGACAGACCGCCGCCGGCGGCCTGTCCATATATTATGGTATACGGACAGGCTGTTTCTGGCAGTCCGTCCGCATACATTTTAGCTCATTTTTTATTTTGCTGCCTTTTCGGCAAATTCTGTTGTAACCAGATCTTCATATGGTGCCCTCTGTTCCAGTTCTCCGGCGCTCTCCAGGATATCCTGGAGCAGTTCAAAGCTGGATTTTTCAAAAATCAAATCTGCTTTCCATGTATCCTGTTCATAATATCTTGTTACAATGGTCGTGATGGTTTCCAGGTCAGACTCCGGGAACTGTGGTTCGATGCTTTTAGCGATCTCTTCCGGTGAGTGCTCCTGTACATAATCCATTCCTTTTTGAAGTGCATTTACAAAGCCCTGGATTGTGTCCGGATGTTCGTCAATAAAGCTCTGTTTTGCACTGAAAGCAGTGTAGGGAACATATCCGCTGTCTTCCCCGAGAGATGCCACCACATAGCCTTTTCCTTCAGATTCCAGGGCAGTTGCACCTGGTTCGAATTCAACGGAATTTTCTTAGTTCCTGCACCTGTCATCCAAAAGAAAGAACCCATTGACCTTATGGGTTTCCCGATCAATCATAATTTCTGATAAAATATTTTTCCAAAAACATTTTCTGTGCTCATAGTCCAGATGTTCATACAGCATTTTCCAGTTTCCCGATATTTCTTTCCGGCCAGCGTCAGAAGATTCGATTGCCGGGGGTGTCTGTACTTCCTGCTTCTTTCGTTCCTGCTGTAAGGAACGCTCCAGTTTTTGATATTGTTTTTCGTAATAATCCAGACGGATCCGTCCCTTCTGGAAGAGAAGATTGAGACGTTCCATTTCCGATTTAATCTTCCAGCTCTGCTCTTTTTTGGGCGGCTGTATCCGACGTTTCCGGATGATGTAAATATGGTCCTCTAACTGCGGATACAGATGTTTCAGCATATAAGCTTCGATCCGGCTTTCTGTGATACAGACGCCGCCGGTGTGCCTGCCGAATTTTTTAGCGCAGCGGTAACGCTTATAAGAGGTTATGGAGCCGTCTTTGCACTTGTGTTTTTTGACATATCCAGTCATACCAGAACCACAATAAGGGCATTTCATAAGCTGGCTGAACAGATAGGGCTCCTTTGTGGACGGATAGGTTTTTGAATCACAGACAGAGAGTATTTTAAGATGCTGTTCCTGAGTAATATAAGGTTCGCAGTATCCAGTCCGGCCATAGCGTATCCCTGCATAGATTTCGCTGGAAAGCATCCGGCTGATCTGACAGGCGCTGGGGGAGAGGCCCGGGTACTGATTCTGTATGTAAGCAATGGTTTTCCGTTTGGAGAGACAGGAAAAATACTGCCGGAAAATATCCTCGGTGACCGCGCGTGTATTTTCATCTTTCTGAAGACGTTTATCTACGATGGTGTACCCAAATGGTATGGGGCCGCTTAAATGCTCCTGATTTCTTTTTTTGTGTTCAAAGACCACTTTGATACGCTCGGAGGTCCGGTCAGATTCATTTTGTGCAACCGCAAGCATAATATTGATCTTAAGCTGTCCGTCGGCGGTAGAAGTATCATAATCCTCCAAAACGGTTTTCCAGTTGCAGTGATGTTCTTCCAGGACTGCCTGTGTATTGTGATAATCCTTCACGTTCCGGAACCACCGGTCCAGCTTTGTGACAAGGACAAGGTCAATTCTATCTTTTCGGATGTCATCCATAAGACGCATAAATTCTTTGCGGTTCTGCAGCTTTTTCCGGGCGGTAAGTCCTTCATCCGCATAGTAATCCACGATTTCATAGCCGTGGGAAAGCGCATATTCCGTCAAAAGTTCTTTCTGTGTATCCAGGGAAAGGCCGTGCTGCACCTGGATTTCTGTGGAGACACGGTCATAGATGGCACAGCGTATTTTTGAAGATGTTTGTTGTATATTCATGGAATCACACTCCTTGTAAAAAATATATAAAAAAGAAGTAGAAAATAGTACATTCAAACTTCTGTTCGCGGTGCCTCGCACCTTGCTGCAAGGCATCCGGCCAGTAAAATGTAACCATTCAAAATCCATGGTAAAGAAGTACAACCAATGTTTCATAGACATTATACAGGAAGCCAATGCGGTCTCGGAGGCATGGCTGTTTTAATCGGAGGTGGTGTGGATGGAGGAAAAACGGTCTGTTCAGCCCGGGCAGGAGGATGCCGGAAAATGGATCATGGATTTATTGGTGAGCCTTTTAGAAGACCAGACAGGAGAAAAATATGAGTATCAATGTCTATTTACAGAGACGCCGAAATATCATCCATAAATCCAGAGTCATCTTATTGTAATAACCCAATGGTGTCATGAAATAATATTCCTGTCAGGTGAGGTGTCTGGATGTGTGTAGAGAGAAGTCATTTTGGGTGTGTAAAATAAGCTGTGTGAGCTATTTTACACACCCGGCCTGCAGAATATCTATGTAATGAGGGGGGTTTTAATGCAGCTATATAATTGTAATTTAGCAAATAAATCTTCCAATAAAAATCGGCTGTCTATGGTATGATATACTCTGATTTTCCGATTACCTGTATAAAAGATATAATTAGCTGTATACAGATCAACTTGTGGTGCTTCCCGTTCCTCATAGCAGCATTTGTGTTCATCCAAAAGTACTGCAATTACAGGCGAATCTCCCAGAGACCAGCTTTCTCCAGCCGGCCAGTCAGGTAAGTCAGTCCTCTGATTATTATAGTCAATCATCTGCTGATACAGGTATTGACCTATTTCTCCCCATGGGCGTACTTTCAGATATAATTCTGCGAAACCTATTTTAATAGAAGTATATGCATTTAACGGAATCTGCCACATGGGTACTTTAGATGAAAACACTATATTGGCAGCCAGCAAATCAACCGTCAGGTTAAATTCGTATCCACCACCTGCGCTATAAGGCGCGCCGCCAATCCAGACAACGGTCATTTTTTGCGCGATAGCGGGATTTTGTAATAGTGCACTTGCAACGTTTGTCAGAGTTCCTTGCACTACAATGAAAAGTGGATGGATATCATCTCTCAAAGCCTCTTCAATAATAAAATGAATCCCTTCCCCGGTTTGCGGTGTCTCTTTGTTTAATAAAGCACTTTTTGCGCCTCTGAAGACAGGAATATCGTTTTCCAGATTTAACAATTCTACTAAATATTTTGCCTCTTTATCACTTCGTTCCATTGTATCATTAAAGGGGTTTTCGCCTGTAAATGCATTATAAAAATGAGCGGTCACAATGCCTTTTACCAGAAATTTTGGAGTCAGCAGGGCATGTACGATCGCAAACTGATCATCTGCTTCGGCCTTTGCGTCTGTATCAATAATGACACGTATTTTCCTCATATCGGGTATATCATATACAAAATTCATTATTATCCTTTCACCCCGCTTAATGCAATTCCTTCTACAAACTGTTTCTGTAAAAACACATAGAGAATAAATGGAACTAAAAATGTCATTGTGGAACCAGCCATAACCATTCCGTAATTCGTAGTAAACTGTCCTTTTAATACAGATAGTGCCAATGTCAGAGTCTGCATGGAATTATCGGTCACAATGACTAACGGCCAGATAAAATCATTCCATGAAGTGATGAAAGTAAATACTGTCAATGAAACTAAAACAGGTTTAATTAATGGTATAACAATGTGGAAAAAGATTCGAAATTCACCACAGCCGTCGATTTTTGCTGCTTCCAGCAATTCATCCGGAACTCCAGCCATAAACTGTTTGATTAAAAATACACCAAATGCATTTACAATGATAAAAATTAACGGAGGATAACTGTTTAGTAATCCCAGATGTTTCATAATTGTGAATACCGGTATCAGGGTCACCTGTCCGGGAACCATTAAAGTCGCCAGATAAATGTTAAATATAAGTTTTCTTCCAGGAAATCTCTTTTTTTCTAATGCATAAGCAGCCATAGAAGAAAAGAGACAGTTAAAAAAGCATGATGATATAGAAATTATCAAACTGTTTTTTAATGCATTAAAGAAATCAGTGTTTCTGAATACTCTTGTATAATTGATCAAATCCGGACTAATATCTTTCATTGAAAAAATAAGGCTTTTGGACTGCGTAAAAGATAGCAGGAGCATATAAATAAAAGGAATAAGCATACTTACTGCTAAAGCAAAGATTACAATTCCCAGTATAATTGTAGATAACTTATGGGTATTCTTTACTTGTCTCATTATTAGCGCTCCTCCTTAAAACATAATTTTTGTATAGCGGTGAAAAACATGACGACCAGGAAAAGCAACACTGCCTGTGCGCTGGCATATCCCATATTATATTCTTTGAAAGCGGATTTATAGATATTTAATACCAGTGTTATGGTGGATTTTCCAGGTCCTCCTCCTGTCATAGTATATACCAGGTCAAAAGTCTGAAATGACCAGATAATTCCCAGAGTCACTACCAGATATGTTATAGGTTTCAGAGATGGAAGAGTAATGTTGTAAAATTGCTGGAAAATATCTGCTCCGTCTACATGAGCGGCCTCATACAGAGTAGAAGGGATATCCATTATTCCTGCGTAAAAAATAACCAGAAAATATCCGGTGTTCTTCCATATGGCGACGATACATATACTAATTAAAGAAGTATGTATCTGACCTAACCAGTTTACCGGCTCTATGTTCAGGATGTCAAGAAATTGATTAATGGCACCGCCATCCGTGGCTAACAGCAGATTCCATACGGTTCCAATCATAATCGCAGAAGCTATAGAAGGAACAAACATTCCACTTTTTACAAAATTTCCAAATTTGTTCCGGAATTTTGTAGCTATTACTGCGGCCAGTAACAGTGCCAATACAGTTTGTATCGGCACTGTTACTAAAGTGTAAATAAATGTGTTTTTCAGAGAAGCCTGCACGAAAGGATCTTTCAGCATACGCAGATAGTTTTTCAGGCCTATCATCTGTGGAGCCTGAAGTATATTGTATTCTGTAAAGCTGAAAAATGCAGTCATAAAAATAGGAATTACTGAGAAAACAAGCAGTATCAGAAAACTAGGCAGGATAAATAAGTAGCCAGGCATATATTTTTTTAGTTTGGTTTTCATATTGCCACACTCCTGTTTATTATTCCTGTATTGTTTCTGCGTAAGTTATAGTATCTTGCAAGGCCTGTTCTGGTGTCAGCTGGTCCTGAAGCATGAGCTGAAGATTTTTGTACAGTGAATCATATACTTTGAAAGATCCTTCTACTACAGGAAGTACCTGAAAGGCATCCAGTTCTGTTTCATACATTTCTGTAAAACGTTCATCATCATAAGATTTTTCGCTTTTAGTAATTGGAGGCTGTTTTAACAGGTTCTTGTGAAATTCTTCCATGACAGGAGCGCTGGTCATGACTTTGATGACCTCTGCTGCGAGTTCTTTTTTATCAGAATCGTTCATGATTACAAGCCCATCAGCACCGATAAAAGTGCCCTTGGTTTTCTCTTCCAGAGAAGGGGTGAAATCCCAGTTAATCCCTGCTGCATCAACCTCAGGCGCAATTGTACAAGCTTGAATGACCATTCCCACATCTCCCTCTAAAAAGGCATTTTTCACATCTTCAGCATTCATTGAAGTAGCTTTGTCCGGTAGAATACCATTATGTTTCATATCATAAATAAACTGGGCTGTTTTTAATGCTTCAGGAGTATCTAATGAGATATGGCCTTCTTCATTAAATACTGCACCGCCAGCCTGCCATAAAAATGGGTAAAAACAGTTGTTCATGCCACCAATAGATGGATTTGCCCATTCTGCCAAATAAGGAGATTTGTCAGGTTGTGTTTCTTTTATTTTTTCAGCGGTATTTAGAAATTCTTCCCATGTTTTTGGAGTTTCATTTACTCCCGCAGCGTTGAGGATATCCATATTGCAGTAAAGAATCCTGGGATTACCGCATAAGTAGGGCAACGTATATTGCTTTCCCTGAATCACACCTTTATCCATTATTTGATGTATCATAGAAAAGATTTTTATGGCAAATGGAAAGAGAATCTTACTCAAGATGCATCCTGTTTTAGTATGTCCTGAATCCGTGAAATTGGTTGTTTTATGAAGCCAATCCTAAATCTGATTGGCT
>CAJUTU010000038.1 GCA_910589385.1 uncultured Lachnospiraceae bacterium | reverse complement strand
TGAGGCTCTCGGAGTGAAGGTACCAACCTCGTCATGTTAACTCCGAGAATCCAGGGATTATGGGAAAAACGACCGGGGAATGTGAAGAAATCCACATTTCCCGGTCGTTTCTAATACTGGTCTAAAACATCTTTTTTTGTAGGGTTTACCTACCCCTAATAAACTGAAGCCATTACGAAAAAGTACACTTTTTCGTAATGGCTTTTGTTCATTTAATCATCTGCAAATATACTACAACATTCCCAAAAAGTCAAGAGATATGAGTGTTTTTTTCTGGTAATTCTGACCATAAAATTTTATTACGAAAAAGTGTACTTTTTTGCTACCGCTCCAGAAAAATAATTTTTGGAACAGAAATAGTACCTGGGAGGAATTAATAGTGCTGCCAGATACCCTATGTAAGATCGTCCATCAATACAATAAAAATCCTGTTTTGGAAGAGGATATGGAAAAGCTGCTGGCGATCGCGGATGATTACAGAGTAGTAAAAAATTATGTATATGACCGATATGGAGGGATTGGCAGCCTGTGGAAAATTTATCCAGGCTATACAGTTCAGAATGAATTGACGCAAAGTGGCCTGCGGACAGAGCTGGGCCTGCCATCGGTATATTTTTATTTGGCAATTTTTGATGCCTTGGGGGATATCAAAAGCCAGTGGACAAAGACTAAATCCAAAATCATGAAGCATGTTGGAAAAAATGAAAATTTTACAGTACAAGAAAAGCATTATCTGCGTTTCCTGCTGAAAGTTAATAATGCTTTTGAAGCTGTATTAAACCAAAAAGCTGTATTGCTGGCAAAAAATTTGCAGCCAAAGTATGAAGAACTGGTAAAAGATGTAGATACAGGGAAAATGCATCGATATTTGTGCAGACAGGTAAGAAAATACCATAGGAGGCAGCATACGGATAGAGCAGAAGGTTTTTCTTTGTCTGAGAGAGCATATCGATACGGAGATCATGGAATCTATATTTCTGCAAAGGAGAGAAGAAAACGAATTTTTATAGTCCTGACAGACAATAACCAGTATAAACGACAGATTTATTTAAAGCTTTATCCAAAACAGCACAATATTGAAATAGATATCCCTGTGAATGTGTCAGTGAAACGCCACGATGATTATATCAACAGTATTGGTGTGGCCATGGGTATGTACACGATGCTGACGACCCATGAAGGGAATCAGTATGGGGAGAAATTGGGAAAATATCAGGCAGAATATGCAGAGTGGATGCGTATACAGACAGGAATCTATCAGCAGAACCGTAACAATAATCCGGGACGAAAAAAATATAATGCCCGGAAAAATCGATATAGAGAGCAGATGCATAGCTATATTAATCAGGAATTGAACCGTTTTTTGCGGACGGAAAAGCCGCAAAAGATTTATCTGCCCAAACTTCCCAAGCCAAAAGCTAGAGGCGGAAATCATAAAAGCAGGAACTTTGCAACAATGTGGCAGAGGGGATATATACGCGGACGCCTGGAGCAGAAATGTCAGGAGCAATCGATTCAAATCGTGGAGGTTTTGGGAAAAGATATTAGCAATGAGTGCAGCTGGTGTGGGAAAGCAGGTATAAAGCAGGAACGGATTTTCACATGTCCTTTTTGCAGATATAGCAGTGAGGAAAGGATGAATGCGGCCCGCAATGCTAAAAAGCGGGGCGAAGATTTTTCTAAAGTGAGATCATAAGTATGTCCCTATAGATAAATATCAGTGAAAAATCTGGAATTTTACCGTGAGGACTAGAGGGAGATACATGATAAGGCAGGTAGGATCTACCAGTCATAAAAAAACAAAAGACCCGGTACTTGTGGGAATAAAAGTCGGCATTAGAAGGCAGGAACTGCGGATTGGGTATGCCAAGACCCTGCGAACATGGTGAAGAAAGACAGTGAGTATCTATATGAGCCATGACGTAGCAGGGAGCGAAGTGGATGACTCCACATCATCAAGACAGGACTTCCGGTCAAGATGACCAATATGCCTTATTTATAAAATTAAAAGGGCAATTAATCTGCATTAGCAAATCAGTGACATGATACAGGAGAAACACAGTATGAGAAAGCGGCATCAAAAACAAATACTGGAATTAATTCAGACGTTGTTCAAAGCGAAAGATGAGATAAAACGCTTGTTTGCTAAAAAAGAATACACAACAATAATGACGCTTTTAGCGGACTGCCAGAATGCTGCAGAGAACATTGGACGATTTATTGAGGGCCTGGAAGGAGAAGGAACTCAGACAGTGTCCCTTTTAGAGGAATACTGTGAGCTTTTGTATAGAACCAGCCAGAAATTAAACTGCCGAGAGAGTGGAGAGACATTGGTCAAACCGTTGAAACTACAGTTAGATATGATATCACATATGCTTAAAAAGGAATTTGGGACTGCCAGAATAGAAATGGCATTTTTCCCTTATAAGGCATCCATGTGGGATAGTTTAGAATCTGTGTGGCTGGCAGCAAAGGAGGATGTGAATTGCGATGCGTATGTAGTGCCGATTCCTTATTATGACAGATTGTCCGATGGCACATTCGGGCAAATGCATTATGAAGGAGATTTGTATCCCGCGGATGTCCCGGTAATTGACTGGAAAGAATATGACGTGGAGGGCAGACATCCAGATGTAGTCTTTATCCATTCGCCATATGATGCGGGCAACTTTGTAACCAGTATCCATCCAGATTATTATAGTAAAGAACTGAAAAAACATACAGATTTATTAGTATATGTACCTTATTTTATTACATTTGGAGATCTGCCAGAGGATTTCTGCACAACTGCTGGATGCATAAATGCAGACCGTGTGATAGTACAGTCGGAAAGTGTACGGCAGGTTTATATCCGTGCATTTCAAATGCTGGAGAAAGAGAAGGGCTGTATTAACATGTGGGGCAATACGAAAGAGAAATTTTTGGCGTTAGGATCCCCTAAGTTTGACAAGGTTGTCCACTCCAATCGGGAGGATTTCCATTTGCCGGATGGGTGGAAACGACTGATAGGACATCCAGAAAGTATGCGGAAAAAAGTCATTTTCTATAATACCTCTTTGAATGCAATGTTGAGAGAAAATGAAGAATATTTAGTAAAGTTACGGTCTTCTTTGGATGTGTTTAAAAATGAAAAGAATATAATCCTTTGGTGGAGGCCCCATCCCTTGAGTGAAGCGACATTGTGTTCTATGCGTCCTCAGCTGCTATCTGAATACAAAAGGATTATTGATACATATCGAAAGGAGGGGTGGGGGATTTATGATGACACACCGGATCTCCACAGAGCAATTGCGTACTGTGATGCATACTATGGAGACAATAGTTCTGTGATAGAACTGTTTCTGACGGCTCAAAAGCCTGTGCTGATACAGGCTGTACAGAACTTTCCTGTATCATTTGAGAACTTTATTACGACGAAAGGGGCCAGTTGGTTTACAGCACTTCGTTACAATGGGCTTTTTAGGCTGGATCACAAGACGAAAGAGACAGATTTTGTGGGATGCTTTCCAAGAGAAAAGGATATACTCCGGCAGTTTTATGGCACTGCCTGTTATAAGAATCTATTGCTGTTTGCGCCATTTTCTGCTGATGGAATTGCGATTTACCAGATAGATTGCAAAGAGTTTATAAGTATTCCTCTAAGAAAACCACAGGAAGTCTCAAAGAGGCGTGTGCCTTATTCGGAACAACGTAAATTTTCGGTTTGTGTGGTATATGGAGAAAAGCTCTTTCTGTTCCCATGTACTTATCCGGCAGTTGTAATGCTGGACTTGGAAACCTGTGAGGCGGAATACCTCTATGAACCCGTTCGGCAGCTTGAAAAATGGGTAAAACATAAACGATCCTATTATTTCCGAAATGGGGAAAAAAGGGGGAAAACAGTAACCCTGTGGTGCGTCGCGGCAAATGCTTTCGTAGAATTTGATATGGAGACATACAGATTTAAATTATGTTACCAGATTAACAGAAAGGAAACATATGCCGAGGCGATCATTGATAATACCGGCTTTTGGCTGCTTCCGGGCGGAAAAGAGAGGGAAATCCTGAAAGTGTCAAAAGATTTTGAAAAGATTCAGACCGTTGACCTGCCAAAAGAAATTATTACGGAACAACTCCCTTTCTTATATAGTGTTGTTACTGAAGAAAGCTTATATCTTTTCCCGGGGACAGCAAGATCTGTTATACAGATTTATAAAAAAGACAATCATATAGAAGAAATCCATATATTTGATGCAGAGAATATGGAAGCATACGAAGGCTTTTCTACAGACTGGAAGTTTTTTTTCGCAGTAAAGTCAGGTAATACCGTGTTTGCATTCAATAATTTTGCGCACCAGCTTGTGGCTTACAGCCTTGACACGGGTTCTGTAAAAAGTGGAAATATAAAAGTCGACTTGCAGCCATTTATAGGCAAAAGTAAATTCCTCACGGCGTGGAAAGCACATTTTACAGGAGTGGAACATGAGGCTGGTTTGATCGCCTATGAAGATTTCAGAATGCCATTGGGGTCCTTTCTGGAGGCGTTGTCGCAGGAGGAGCCAGAGTTTTTCGAAGCTTTCCATGCGGCGTGGGAGAATACAGTCGGGCAGGATAGTGGCCGCATGAACGGATTCTGTGGACATTCCATTTATGAATATGCCAGAAAATATATAGAGAAGGAGTGAGGAACTATGGCAACAGCCATCCTTATGGCCGCGGGAAGTGGAACAAGGATCAGCCGGAAGATAAACGGATACTGTAAATGTACCCTGGATATTGGAGGAATGCCACTGATACGGTATACGGTCCAAATGTTAAGAAAAAGTGGGATTGATGTACATATTGTGGTGGGATATGATGCAGCACGCGTTATTGCGGCATTAGATGGGGTAGAGGTTACTTTCCATAAAAACAGCTTCTATTCCATTACAAATTCGCTGGTGTCGCTGTGGTTTGCACGTGAGGCGCTAAAAGGTGAAATAGTCATACTTGGAAATGCAGATGTCTACTGGGAAAATACCCTGCTGGAAAAACTGCTTGAAGAGAAGCGGGAAAATGTTATGCTTTGCGATTCAAGCCGGGTGGAGTTTGGGGACTATTTGTTTCGTGTGGAAAATGGCAGACTGCTGGATTCCGGCAAGGGTAATAACTGTCAAGGCGCTAATTGTGAATATGTGGGGCTTGCTGCAATCCGGGGACAGGGGATTGACAGGTTTCGTGAAAGGCTGGATCTGCTGGTAGAGCAACAACACCATGATTACTGGTGGGAACAGGTATTATACAGTATGGCTGGAGAATACCCCATATGGACCGAAGATATTGTTGGGAACTTTTGGGCAGAGATAGATTTTATCGAAGACTATCACAGAATATTGGAGTATCGCAGACAATGTCAAATGAATTAATATCAGTGATCATACCCTGCTATAATCTGGCAGGGTATGTAGAAAAATGTATGGATAGTATATTAGGGCAAACCTATAGAAATCTAGAAATTATCGCCATTGATGACGGATCAACAGATGAGACGTCTGAGATATTAGCCGGATATGCAGAGAAAGACCAGCGGGTAGTGCTGATACATCAAGAGAATGCGGGAGCCGGCAGGGCAATGAACAGAGGAATTGAATCTGCCCGCGGGGAATTCCTTGCATTTGTGGATAATGATGACTGGGTTGAGCAGGATATGTATGAAAAGCTGCATACAGCATTGATTACAAATAATGCGGACATGTCAGTGTGTAATTTTAACTTAGCCTATGATGACCATATAGACTTTTGCTATTCCCATATGTGTGATGAAACCGTTGATATAGCGGACAATGTTTTTAATTATTATTGCTGTCATTGTGCATGCCCAAAACCCAATAATTATGTTTGGACCAGATTATACCGGGCAAATGTGATCAAAGAGTCGGATGTCAGGTTTGAAGAATTTCGTCTGGGTGCGGATACACTGTTTAATTTCAAGCTTTTTCCTTACATAAAGCGGGTCACATTTATAAAAGAGGGACTGTATTACTATGTTCAGAGAAATGGCTCCAGCGTATATACGGCGGCAAAAAAAGGTAATATTGCCAAGGTGTATGCGGATGGCTTTGAAGCACTGGCAGATTATTATGCTTCTAAAGGACTGGAGGAATTTTGCAGCATTCTTCCCATGCATGCGTATACAAGGATGCGCAGTACCTTTTTTTACTCACGTCTTGCAGGCATGAGTGACGAGGAAATCAAAGCGAGTATAGAAAAAGGGTTTCAAGGACGGAAGATTGCTGACTATCTGACAGGAGCTGCGATATGAAATTTGCGTTAGTGACAGGGTCTACACGGGGGATTGGAAAATCAATTGCAGATGAGCTGGAGAAAGAGGGGTATACCGTGTTCCGTAATGGGAGAGGAGAGGGACAGGAGTATGGGCACTACGTTAAAGCGGATTTGACGACACTTGAGGGAGTCAATACTCTTGCAGGCAGTATACTGCGCCAAACAGATCTGTTGGACTGTCTTGTGTTGAATATGGGAAGTACATGCAGGAAACCAATGTCTGAAATTACACCAGAGGATTGGTATGAGGTCATGGACACAAACTTAAATCTGCCGTTTTTCCTTGTTCAGAAACTTGAAGGGCATTTGGCAAAAGGAGGAAATATTATCTTTATTAGTTCGGTATTGTCTCTCAGACCGCATGCAGTCTCTATTCCTTACGGAGTGAGCAAGGCGGCGGTGAACATGCTGGCACAGTGTCTGGTAAAGGAATTTGCAGAACGTCAAATTCGAGTAAATGTAGTCTGCCCGGGATTCATTGATACTCAATGGCAGAAAGAAAAGCCGCTCTGGCTTAGGGAGAAGATTGCAGGGAAAACTGCACTTGGCCGCTTCGGCACACCAAGGGAGGTTGCAGATATATGTCTGTCTCTGTGCAGGAATACATATATAAATGGTGCTGTCGTAAGTGTTGACGGCGGATATGATATGGAATAAGGATTTGAGAGCCTCTTTTCCGGCAATCAATACAGTAATAAAAAGTTGAAAAGGGAAATGGTAATTATGGGAAAAAAAATCGGCGTTTTGGTATTTCCTGCAGGAGAGGTTAATTCGATAGAACTGCATGATGCGTTGTCTGCTTGTGTTAATATACGACTATTTGGAGCTTCGTCTGTTGACAGACATGGACAATTTGTGTTTGAGAATTATATTTCCGGCCTTCCATCTATAGGGAAACCAGACTTTTTGGCCGCTTTGAACAAGCTCATCGACAGCAGGCAAATTGATATTGTTATACCAACCCATGATGATATTGCTCTGTTTTTGGCAAAAAAGCGGGAAACTATAAAGGCGAAAGTCTTGACATCTGATTATCAAACTGCGTTGATATGCCGGGATAAAAGAAAAACTTATGAAACTTTTGCCGATTTTGATTTCTGCCCCCGGATTTACCATTGCCTGGTAAAGTTTCCTGTGTTTATCAAACCAAGAAAAGGACAGGGCAGTGTGAATGCCAGACTGTTGTCCGGTCCCACGGATATTCCGGCGGACATTGACTTAGAAGAATATGTAGTCTGTGAATACCTGCCGGGCCAGGAGATGACTGTGGACTGCTTTACAGATTATAAGGGAACTTTGCAGGCAGTACTGCCCCGCTCTAGACAGCGCGTTTTTGGGGGTGTGTCCGTCCGCGGACAAAAGGAAGAACTGACAGAAGAAATTCTGGATATTGCGCAGGCTGTCAATGCAAAGTTACACTTTACAGGGCTTTGGTACTTCCAGATAAAACAGGGGATTGACGGACGCTTCAAACTTATGGAAATCTCCGTGCGCTGTGCCGGGACGATGTGCCTGTCACGGGCTTTGGGGGTGAATCTGCCCCTGCTGAGTGTATATGCGGCAATGGGAAAAAAAACGGAGGTCTTAGTAAATGATTATGACCTGCTGGTTGACCGCACATTGATTTCCCGATACAAAACAGACATGGAGTACTCTCGTGTTTACATTGATTTAGATGACACCATTCTGATAAATGGAAAAGTCAATTTACAGGCAATATATTTCCTGTACCAGTGTGTCAATAGCCGGAAGCAGATTATATTACTGACTCGCCACAGGATGGATCATGAGGATACTGCAAAAGATGCCCTCATGAATCATAAAATCATGCCGCAGCTGTTTGACGAGGTGATAGAACTTGACTTCAGAACGCCGAAATATAAAGCGATTCAGCCAGAAGGGGCGATTTTTGTAGATAATTCCTTTGCTGAACGCAAGTCCGTCTACGAAGCGGTAAAGATTCCTGTTTTTGATGTAGATGGGATAGAAGTGCTGTTGGATTGGAGGAGGTAGAAATGGGACAAAAAAATGATGGGAATAACTGTATCTGTACAGTATTGATGATTGCCTATAATCATCGGCCATATATCCGGCTTGCGATTGAATCGGTCATATCACAGCGGACAAAGTATAAATTTAAAGTACATATATTTGACGACGCATCCAACGATGGCACCAGCGATATTGTCAGAGAGTATGCAAAGCATTATCCCGATTTGATCATACCCTTTATTGCCTCAGAGAATAGAGGGGCTCAGCAGAATATTTGGGAGGCATATAATTCAGTAGATACCAAATATTGTGCAATGCTGGAATGTGATGATTATTGGTGCGATCAGTCGAAGCTGCAGATTCAGATTCAGGCTATGGAGAAAAACCCAGATTGCAGTTTTTGTGCCCACAATACGTTGTATCAAAATGAAAATGATGTGTACCGGACAAAAGAAGACGGCAAAGTTTTTGTCTATAACCGGAATGTACGCGATACAGGGAAATATGGCCCAGGGGATTTTAAGCCTTTATATGGGGCAGGGTGGGCAAATCATAGCAACTCCCGTTTAATCCGCATGAGTTGTGTGGATCTGGAGGGAATTACTGATAAAGAAGACTTTTTATACGACAATGCACAGTTTTTTTATTTGCTTCACAGAGGGAAAATTTATTTTATCCAGCGTGTTATGTCAGTTTATGTGATGAATATGTCCAGCACGTTTACATCTCAGGAGGTACAGAAAAAGATACAAGGGCATTTTAGTAGGATGCTCCATATCAATGAAAGTACCGATTATGAGTTTGAACGGTTGATTTATCGACATATGGCATCATTTGCAAAGTATTGGCTGGGGTTGGATGATATTGAAAAAGGCGTAATAAAAGATCGTTCCGAGTTGTATTACGCATTTTTTAGAATATGGAAAGGGCTGCGCTATGATCTGCTGCTGAACCATAAATTGAGGATCCAGGCTCGGAAGAACATCAGACAGTTAAATAAAAGGATAGGAGGGTGATTATGGCATCTGTCATTTTTTATGGTGCAGGACGTAATGCCTGCGAAAAGTTCGGAACATGGGTAAATCAAGGTTTGAAGCCGGCATGCTTCGTGGATGCAGATGTGAAAAAGCACCATACAGAGTTTAGGGAAGGGCTTATGATCCTGCCGCTTCTTGAGGCTGTGGAAAAATACCCGGATTATGAACTGTATTGTACGCAGGCTCCGGCAGGCCTGTTTGAAGTAAGGACTTTCCTGCTCGGCATAGGTGTACCGGAGGAGAAGATTAAATTTTGTGAAGACATTGGGGGAGGCAGTGTACGGACAGAAAACAGGATATATCATGAGCTTTATTGCATCTATCAGGCATTGCAGGATGATCTGTCCAGAGCCTGGTTCTGGGGAAGGGCGGAATATTCGTTGTCTCATTCTTTAGCAGGGATTTACCGGGCAATGCTGTGTGATGAACATTTAAAATGGGTTTCATCGAAACAGACCTATGGGATGCAGCGCTATGGTTTACCGGCGCTATGGGAACTGCTAAAGGAGAATTACCCAGTGCAGAAGCATAAAATCTGGCTGTTGGCTTTTAACGAAAGCTGGAATGAATATGATTGGGTTGTGGAACGATTTCTGGAGGCAATCCCTGAATTAGGTATAAAGATCAGTGGATGCGTTATGCCATATGCTTCCTGCACTCCTAAAGAGTTTAAGGGACTTGTTTGCATTTCAGAAGAGGCGTTGTTAAGTCAGATAGACGAAAATACCCGGATCATTATTGGGTTTCCGGGCTGGTGTTTACAGACAAAGGATGTTGTGGGCAGGTATGAGGCGTATAAAAATATTCTGTTTCCCATTGCAGATACTGGCCATCCGCAATATATGGAGCCCGATATATTTCCGCCGGCTGAAAAGGAAATATATGTAGACGTTGGGGTATATGATCTTCAAAACAGTATTGATTTCTCAAAGTGGGCTGTAAAAGGATATGAAAAAATATATGCTTTTGAGCCGGATCCCCAATGCTTCCAACATTCTTTGGAGAGACTTAATGAAATGGGGGATGAATTCCAAAGAAAGATGGAATTGGTCCAGAAGGGATTAAGTGATGTGAATGGCATCCTGGAATTCCCAAGCGAATATAAAGGTTCTGGAATTTATGGTGAAGGCGGCACGATTTCAGTTGAAGTTGTTTCTCTTGATTCCTATTTAAACGGGAGACCGGTTACTCTGGTCAAAATGGATGTGGAAGGTGCCGAAATGAATGTTTTGCTTGGAATGCGAGAGACAATCCTCCGTTATAAGCCTAGACTTGAAATTTGTGTTTATCACAAGCATGAGGATCTTTTTGAGATTGCTTCTTTTCTATTGGATTTGGTTCCAGAATACAAATTTTATCTTCGTCATTATAACTCTAACGAAACAGAAACTGTGCTTTTTTGTATGGTTTGATGAGAATAAATAATAAGGAGCTTACTATGAAATACTGCCAACAATTTTACGATTACCTATATATTGATAATAATAACGGGAATATCTGTCTTTGTCCATGGATGGAGCCCCAAAACGCTTGTATCGGAAATTTGACTTGCGATAGAGTTGAAGAGGCATACAATGGCGATTATGCAACTTTTCTGCGGTCGACGATGGATGACCAGACGTTTCAATTCTGTCGGCCCGAAGCATGTCCATATCTCCAAAATGATGAGTTGGAAGAAATTTCGCCAGAGGAATATGAGCATCGTAAGAAAAGTTCATATTATCCGAAGATTATCAACCTGGCTTATGATTTTGTATGCAATCAGTATTGCGAGACCTGCCGCAGATCTGTGTTCATGCCGCCGGCTGGTTATGGAGAGCAAATGCGTATTATTCAAGAGAAAATAGCCCCATATCTTGATAAGGCGAAGCGCATTACTGCATCAGGCCATGGAGACCCCTTTGCATCTAAATACATGATGTCAGTTCTCGAAAATATGCATCCGACTGATCCAGACTGTAGTTTTCTGTTGGAGACCAATGGAGTTTTTTTCGATGCGGTGCATTGGGAACGAATCAAGCATCTTGCAAGGTTCCGTGTGGAATTGGTCGTTACAATTAACAGCTTTGACCCGTTCACCTATCGGCATATTTCACGTGGCGGTGATTATGAAAAGATGCTTCAGAATCTTGAATTTATGTCACAGCTCAGGAAAAGAGGAGAACTTGCACATCTCACTAATACGTTGGTGATTCAGGACAGGAATTTTAGAGAAATCCCCTCATTTATTAAACGAAGTTTTGAAAACTATGCTTTTGATCAGGTTATACTGCGGCCTGTTTACCAATGGGGAACCATGGATGAAGATGTTTATTGGTTCAAAGATGTGCTGAATCCGCTTCATCCGTATCATCAGGAGTATCTGGAAATCCTGCAGGATCCGGCATTAAAGGATTCTCGGGTATACAACTTTGGAGGTGATACAGAACATAGAGCGCGGCCCTATCCCGTCAGTACAGCCAATAACTTACTGCCCCCGGCAGTTTTAAAAAACAGCAGGATTGTAGTTTATGGTGCTGGACAGATCGGCAGAGAGCTTGTTCGTCAACTGGAAGAAAATCAATATTGTAATATTGCTTTATGGATAGACCAATGTTTCGATAACGAACGTATTATGTCACCGAATAGTCTTCTTAATATGCCGCATGAACAGTATGACTTCATTGTTTTGGCTACAACGAACTTATTTTTTGCAGAAGAAATGAAAAGTAATCTGATAGATATGGGAATATCGGAGAAATGCATTGTTTCCTGCTGTTAAACGGGTGACTGATATGGAAAAGAATAATGAAACTATTTTGGTGACGCAGTCTTCTATGCCGCCCATTGAAGAATATGTCGAAGCAATACAAAGTATTTGGAAAAGTAAATGGCTGACTAATATGGGAAAACTGCACGAAGAACTGACAGCACGGCTGCAGAAAGAATTTGAAGCAGAACATTTCTTGCTCTTTTCAAATGGGCATATGGCTTTGGAGCTTGCCCTGCAGTCTTTAGGATTACAGGGAGAAGTGATTACGACGCCATTTACTTTCCTGTCTACAACGCTGGCGATTATTCGAAATGGGCTTACACCAGTATTCTGCGATATTGATCCTGTCAGGCTTACCATTGACCCGGATAAGATAGAAGCTTTAATTACAGAAAAAACCTGTGCGATTGTAGGAGTGCATATTTATGGTATTCCCTGTGAAACTCGTGCAATCGAGGCCGTTGCAGCAAAACATGGTTTAAGAGTGATATATGATGCGGCGCACGCTTTTCATGTTCGGTATTTAGGACAAAATATAGCCAATTATGGTGATATTTCTATGTTCTCCTTCCATGCAACAAAAGTCTATCATACTATTGAAGGCGGCGGTGTAGTATGCCGGGATTTTAAGGTATATGACAGGCTTTCACGACTGCGCAATTTTGGCTTCTTTTTAGGCGCGGAAGATGGTGATCAATTTGGCGTGAATGCAAAAATGAGTGAGTTCCATGCGGCTATGGGACTGTGTAATTTACAGCATATCCAGCAGGAAATACATCGGCGGAAAAAGGTTTCTATGCATTATGATATGCGGCTTGGGAAAGTGAACGGCCTGCAGTTATTTCCGAATATCAATGGATTAGAACGGAACTACGCCTACTACCCAGTCATATTTCACGATACGGCTCCTAAAAACCGTGATGAAGCTTACGATAGTTTGCAAAAGTATGGAATTACGGCACGTAAATATTTTTATCCCCTGACGAGTAGGTTCAGTTGTTTTAAGGATATACTACAGCCAGAAAAAACTCCTGTTGCCCAGGATATTTCTGACCGGATATTATGTCTGCCGTTATATGCTGCACTGCCGATAGAAGCTGTTAACAGGATATGCGATATTCTATTAAATTGAACGGATAGCTATTAAATTTTTAATCCGCTTAACATGGAGGCAGAATGGAATATGAATAGAGCAAAAGGATATACGTCTCATTTGAAAATCGCGGTTTTATCATTGGCAGATATCAACAATTATGGTGATATGTTTTTCCCATACATATTCCGGCTCGAATTGCAGTCTCGATTGCCGACAGCAAAAATCGACCTATATACAAATATGCAATATCACTGTGATATATACGATACAGCAGAGTATTCAAGGAATCGTCTTTTGGATTATAATGCTGTGATACTTGCAGGCGGTGACACGGTACAACGATTGGACGAGGAAAACTGGAAAGATATTTATCCTTCGGACATTGGTAAAAAGAGACCATCGGATATCATATTTGACTGGCTTGATCTGGACAAACCTTATAAAGCCTATTTTTCTGTGGGGGTTCATCCGCAGATGCAGGAATATCGGCAAGATGTACTGTCGGCGATAAGCCGGCTGGACTATCTGGCGGTCAGAGGTGTACTATCGAAAAAAATTTTGGAGGGTGCCATAATCTCCAACAATAATAAGATACGGATTGTCCCCGATCTTGGATGGCTGTTTAATCGATATATTGATGTGCTGGAAAAAGAGACAGAAGGCTTTTGCGTACCCTCGAAACCTTATATGGTTTTTGAAATATTCTATGAGTTTGATGAGGAGGTTCTTCGGTTTGCTGCCAGAACTCTGCAGCAGTTTCAAAGTGAAACAGGTGTAGAAGTCATGCTTCTGCCAATAGTCCACACGAAAAGCAGGAAACAATTATCAACCTGGAATGATTATTACCCTCTATCGAGGATAGCAGAATATACAGACAATGCCTTGACATTGATGCCTGACCAATTAAGTGCAGCCGAGGTTGGCATCTTATTGAAAAACGCAAAATTTTATTTGGGGAGCAGTATGCATGGTGCAAGAACGCGCGCGGACTGTTTTATCAATCATTGGGGAAGACTTCCAGAATTTTTGCGGAAATTAGATAAAGAAGCCGAAGAAAAAAATGAGAAAAAGTATTCCATAATGTATGCAGATTACATGCGGTATAGACTATCAACAGAGTTGGATGAATTATGCAGGCAAATATGTGAAAAGCAAAGGATAGGATTCTATGAATAAAAATATTATCTTTTATGGCGCAGGGCAAAACGCCCGTGACAAATCTGACATCTGGATGCAAAATGGATTAGTTCCGGTATGTTTTGCAGATGAAGATTCCCAAAAATGGCATACAACGTTTAATATCTGTAACCAAATGATTGAGGTCCTGCCTCTTTCTGAAGCAATTGCAAAGTATCCAGTTTATGAATTATATTTAACACAATCTCCCGGAAATCTGGCCCCTGTATTACGTTATCTGTTAGACGAAGAAATACCCTTTAAACAGATTAGATTTTGTGAGCCGGTTAAAATATCGGATATAGTGACACCTTACTTCTTGTGGAAAGAACGGGAGAATGTATGGGAAGACGGAATCTGCCCGCTGCCTTTTTTCCATCCTCATATATGTGCAGGGGAGGATGGAAAAGGTGTATCCATATATCCATGCTGTCCCGCTGATAATATGAATCCTGTCGGCTCCTTCCACGCAGGCTGTCAATTTGATGAAGTTTGGTACTCGGGGTATGGGAAAATAATCAAAAACAAAGTAAAGAACAGAGATTTTTCAGATTGTTCATTAATAACCTGTGCTTCTGAAGGGCGCTATCTGGAAGTTTTGGACTTTATGAGGAGAATAAAAGCTGAAACTGGCAAAATGCCGTTGGTCATTAAATATATGCACGATTATGAATGTAACCTAAATTGCATCATGTGTAGGGATTATGTCAGGGCACATACTCAAGAAGAGTTAGAAAATCTAAATTGTCAAATTGAACAGTTATTTTTGCCCATGTGTAAAGATGCAGATGCTGTCTACTTTGCAGGTAATGGAGATCCGTTTGGCTCCCGGCATTATAGGAAATTGATTTCATCAATTGCAGTTCGGTATCCACATATGAAATTTTTGCTTCACACAAATGGAAATCTTTGTAATGAAAAAAACTGTGAAAAACTTGGGATAATAAATCGAATAGATTCTGTTTTGATTTCTATTAATGCTGCGCATAAAGAAACCTATGAGAAGGTAATGCCTGGTTCTAAATGGGAACGATTAATAGACAATATTAAATGGATTAATGAATGTATAGAGGCCGGCAGTATAAATTCATTGTACTTCTCTTTTGTTATTCAAAAAGAAAACTATACTGAAATGGCAGATTTTGTAGAACTTTCCCGTAAATACCGGGCGCACTGCCGTTTTACGCTCTGCCACTATGAGCCATACAGTACAATTTCACAGTGTAATGACAACGAGGTGTTTAATCCCAATCATCCTGAATTTTTTAAATATTGTGAGATATTGGAAAACCCCATATTTGACTGGGAAGGATGCTTCTTAGATCCTTATTCTAAATATTTACGCCAATGTTGTCGGAGTTAGGATATATGGTTTTTTAGAATTTTCTATGAATTTGGTTGGGGGAATAAGCATGAAAATCGGGATTATGCAGCCATATTTTTTCCCTTATATTGGATATTGGCAGTTAATGAATGTGGTTGACAAATATGTTATTTATGATGATGTGAACTATATTAAGGGGGGATGGATTAACAGGAATCGGATTCTGATAGGAGGGAAAGCCCAATATATCCATCTTTTATTAAAGGGAGCAAGTCCAAATAAATTAATTAACCAGGTGGGGGTGTCCAATGATCCGATTGCAAGACGGAAACTGTTGTCTACACTAAAAATGAACTATTCTAAAGCGCCTTATTGGGAAATGGTAAATCCGGTTCTTGAAAAGATTATCCGATATAATGCAGACAATGCGGCACAGTTTTTGGAGTATCAACTGAAAGAGATTGCAGACTATCTGGAAATAGATACAGAAATTATGGTTTCTTCTGATATAGATAAGAATAATGGGTTAAAAGGCGAAGAAAAAGTAATTGAAATCTGTAAGATATTGGGAGCGGATACATATATCAATGCCATCGGCGGCCGCGCTTTATATTCAAAAGACAGGTTCCATGAGGAGGGGATTGAACTGCGGTTTTTACAGACCGGTGACATTGTTTACCAACAGTATTTGCAGGAATTTATATCCGATTTATCTATTATTGATGTAATGGTGTTTAATTCCAAAAAAAGAGTACAGGAAATGTTAGAGGAGTTTACATTATTATGAATGAGATTGGTGGATATATGGAGTTGGAATATTATCATCTGCCAATGCTGCATGAGGCTGCCATTGCGCTCAACTGTGGGCGGAATTGTCTCGCCTATTTGCTGGAGGCAAGAAAGATTTCTAAAATTGCACTGCCGTATTTTCTGTGTGATGCTGTCAGGAATGTCTGTTATTTATATGGTGTCGAAGTTCGGTATTATCACATTACAGAAGAATTTATTCCCGAGTACATCGTTTTAGAACCAGGCGAGTGGATATATGTGGTAAACTACTATGGACAGTTGACAACGCAGCAGCTTATGCTTCTGTCAGATCAGTATGAGCATATAATTGTGGATCAGGCGCATGCCTATTTTATGCCTCCAGTCATCGGTGCTGATACCTTATATACTTGTAGGAAGTTTTTTGGAGTGCCGGACGGGGCATTTCTATATACAGATAGTTTTCTAAATAGAGAATTAGCGGTAGATAAATCTTTTGAGCGGATGAAGGTTCTTTTAGGACGCTTTGAGGAATCTGCTTCCGAGTTCTATAAAGAATATGTAAACAATGAACAACATTTCGATTCGGAACCGGTAAAACAAATGTCTAAACTAACAAATAATCTGCTGCATAGTATAGATTATACTGAAGTAAAAAGGCAGAGAAGTGAAAACTATGCATATCTTGCAGAAAAATTAGGTACATTAAATAGCCTGACATTGCGAAATGTTCAGGGAGCGTATGCATATCCATTACTGCTGCAAAATGCTTCTGTCATAAGAGAAAGGCTGATTAAGGAGAAAGTTTATATTCCTATCCTATGGCCAAATGTGCTTAAAGATTCTGCCGGAAATACATTAGAATACCATTTGGCAAAAAATATATTGCCGCTGCCATGTGACCAGAGATATGATAAAAAAGATATGGATTATTTTATTCGTTTATTGCTTTCTGATTAAGTAATGTATGACACTGGTGGAATATTATTCTTTTGCAAAGGCCGCATTGGAAAAAATATACCATCAAAAATGTCAGAATCCCACTCATGAAATGTCATATTAGAATCTGTTCAGATGCCTCCAAAAAGATTATAATGTATCCATGTAAAAACAGGAGGGCTGGAAATATGTTTGAAAAGTGGATCACAAATCAGACGGCGAAACCATTTTATGCAAGAAAAGAAATCGTGATTGAAAAAGAAGTAAAAAAAGCCACGGCAAAAGTCTGCGGCCTGGGTCAGTTCAATTTCTATATCAATGGAAAGAAAGTGGGCGACCATGAACTGGATCCGGCATGGACGGATTACAGGAAATTGATCTTATATGTGTCCTTTGACGTAACGGATCTCTTACAGGCCGGAAAAAATGTGATCGGCGCAGAAGTAGGAAACGGCTGGTATATCAAATGTGACGAACACTATACCTTTACTTTTCCGGCATTTATGCCGCCGAATCCCAATCCTTATAAACCCTATGGCTCTTGTTTGATCTTCGCAATGGAACTGCATGTGGAATATGAGGACGGAGCTGAAGAAGTGTTTAGTGCCGATGACAGTTTCAAAGTGAAAGAGCACCCCGTTGTGATGAGCAATGTCTACGGTTCGGAAACCATAGACGGCAGGAGATCTCAGCCGGGCTGGAGCGAGACCGGATTTGATGACAGCGCATGGCAGCAGGCGTCTTATGTGCCGGAAGAAGAGATTCCAAAAGCGGATAGGAAGGAACAGGCCATGCCGCCGATCAAAGTGGTAAAATCTTATGAAGGAAAGTTCTTTCATCATGTAAAGGAAAGAGATATCTATGATTTTGGCCAGAATATGTCCGGTATTCTGGAGTTTGAAGCGAAGGGAAAGGCAGGAGACGAGATTCGGATTTATCCTGCCGAAAAACTGGGGGAAGACGGCGACGTGGACCAGGTGGCAAAAAACTGGGTCACCGTAGATTCCTGTATTACATATATCATCGGCAAAGATGATATATGGGAAAAATGCCGGATGACCTTTACTTATTTTGCAGGGCGGTTTGTCGGAGTGGAGAAAGGAAACTCTGTCGAGATCCAGAATATGTCCGCACATGCAGTCACCAGCGCGCACAAGACAGACGGGACATTTTCCTGTGATGACGAGCGCTACAACCAGATATACGATATGATTGAAAAAACCGTGGAGGCCAATATGGTGGGCGTGCATACGGACTGCCCGACGATCGAACGTTTTGCATGGCAGGAACCAAATCATCTGATGGCAGGCTCCATTTTTTATATGAAAGACGGAAGGAAACTCTGGGAAAAATTTTTACAGGATATGCGCTATGCACAGCATACGAAAGAGGATTATTTTTTGGACTATGCCGGGGAAAAAGTCTATCCTGGAGACGGACTGATGCCCTCCCAATGCCCCTGCTACATCCCGAATGTGCTCCCAGTGCCGGGAATGGGGAGTTTTTATGATATCATCCCCTGGGGCAGCACCTGTATTCTGGGAACCTACTGGCACTATCAGTTCTATGGAGACGTAAAGATCATAGAAGAAAATTATGAAGCAGGGATGTGCTATTTCCGTCATTTGCTGACGAGGCAGAATGAAGAGGGTTTTATCAACCATGGGCTTGGCGACTGGGGAAATCCAAAGAATGAGCTGGCCCGTGAAAATATCGAGACTGCCTTTCTCTATGCGGATGCTGTCTGCCTGGCAGAATTTTCAAAGGTTCTGGGAAAAGCAGAGGATCAGGAGCTTCTGTTGAAAACGGCGGAGAAGATCAGGCGGAATTATAATGAGAAGCTGATGGTACAACATCCGGAGGAAGGCTTTTGGTGTTACCGCTGCTATGACCATCCGGAAGATGTGTTCCTGACCCAGGCGGCACAGGCGCTGCCTCTGTTCTGGAATATGGTGCCGGAAGACAGAAAAGAGGATGTGGTCAAAGCCCTGCGCTTTACCTTGGAAAAGGAAGGCTCGTTTACCGCCGGAGAAGTGGGGCTGCCCTATATCATCCAGTGCGCAAGGCTCTACGGGATGAATGAGCTGGTCAGCCGTTTTATCCTTAGAAAAGAACATCCCAGTTATTATGCATTTATTCTGGATGGAGAGACTACGCTGGGAGAGTATTGGGAAACCAATCCGAGAAGCCACTGCCATGATATGATGGGGCATATCATTGAGTGGTATTATAACGGGATTGCCGGTATTATTCCTGAGAAGCCAGGATTTGCCAAAGTAAGGATCCGCCCATATCTGCCGGAGAGTATGCATGAATTTACCTGTTCCTACCAATCCGTGCAGGGGCTGATCAAAGTGCATGTCAAAGAGACAAAGGAGCAGATCCTGCTGGAAACAGAGGTGCCGGAAGGCGTGGAGAAGGAAGTGGACGTCTCTGATTTGAAGTCAGGAGGAAAGCAGGTTGTCGTCTATGCCTGAAAAATAGACATGGACTTGCTGCATCCAGAAGAAAATCAGGTGATTGTCCGTACCTGAAAAATAGATAAAGGGCTGTTACACCAGAAATTAGAAAAATTCGGTGTAACAGCCCTTTGTGCCGCAAAAATAACGGTTTTCTACTGTTATTTTTTTATCAAAGCGAAACGGTTCGTTTCGTAAAATTCCCACAAAATATGAGAATAGGAAAATATTCCGAAAACATGTTGACTTAATGCGTATGTAATGGTACAATATGCACTATAGAAACAGGAACCCGTGTCAGAGTATATGAAAAATCCCTAAAATCCAAGAGGGATTTTTAAAATGAGGATGAGCGAAACGTTACGTTCATTTTAACGCATATGTTCCTTGCGGGAAGACGAAACGTGTTTCGAAGGGGAATTCTCCGAAAGCTTTATAGCAGAGGAGGGTGCTCTGGAAAAGCTTATGGAGGAGGAATGAAAGTGGAGAAAATCAAACAAAATGCATTTGTAAAGAAGGTGGGATTTAACAGAATTGTCCTGATCTTCGTGTTGCTGCTGATGTATCTGGCATTTGGGGTTCTTACGGGCGGAAGTTTTTTCGGGTTTTCACGTATCTCCAATACGTTGAACTATGTATACTTTTTGGGATTTCTTTCCTTGGGCGTAACATTTGTTATTGCTACGGGGGGGATTGATTTCTCAATCGGTCCTGTAATGTTCTGCTGTTCCCTGGTTTCCGGCTACTGCCTGACATCATACGGCGTCCCGATGGCGATCAGCCTGGTGATGAGTGTTTTGATCGGCGTGGTATTTGGAGTTTTTAACGGCTATCTGGTTGCATACTGGAAGGTGCCGCCGTTTATCGTATCTATGGCGAGTATGAATATTGCAAAGGGGATTGCGGCCGTATTTACAAAGACGCAGTCCGTGAGCTGGCCGCAGTCATCAACGGCAGACGGCTGGTATCGGAACTTTGTGAGCATGAACGGGATCCCGATCGGCCTTATTATCTTTTTGGCAGTGTCCGTGGTCTGCGCGGTCGTATTGAATAAGACAAAATGGGGACGTTACATACTCTGTCTGGGGAGCAATGAAGAAGCAGTCCGGCTTTCCGGTGTGAATGTAAAGAGATGGAAAATGCTGGCGTATATCATCTGCGGGACTTTGGTCGGTATCGCTTCAATCTTCTTTGTAGCCGCATACACGACAGTACAGCCTGGATATGGTGATCAGTATAATAATGAAGCAATCGCAGGATGCGTAATGGGCGGTACGTCTATGGCCGGCGGGCTTGCATCTATCAGCGGCACCGTGATTGGTGTAATTATCATTTCTCTTTTACAGCAAGGTATTCTTGCGCTGGGATTTACAAAAGAGTATCAGTATATTATTACTGGTTTGATTGTTATTGCGGCAGTTTATTCGGATGTTTCCGCAAGACGCAGGAAGAATTAGTGATAATGTAGAGAAAGGAGAGGTGAGAAGATGGGCGATATTATTTTAACGATGAAGGGTATTGATAAGTCTTTTCCCGGCGTCCATGCGCTGGATCATGTAGATTTAGAGGTGAGAAAAGGTGAAGTTCTCGCGCTGATGGGCGAAAACGGCGCTGGAAAATCCACGTTGATGAAAGTACTGACAGGTATCTATAAAAAGGATTCAGGTACTATTACATATGAAGGTAAAGAGGTTGAGTTTAAAAATACGAGAGAAGCCCAGGATGCAGGAATTGTAATCGTACATCAGGAATTAAATATGCTGGGGCATCTGACGGTTGCTCAGAACCTGTTTATCGGCAGGGAGTTCAAAAAGGGGATCCGGATTGACGACAAGAAGATGAATGAGGAAGCGAAAAAGCTTTTCGACAGATTGAATGTTTCCATTGATCCGAAAGAGCAGATGTCAAATCTGACAGTCGGCAAGCAGCAGATGTGTGAGATTGCCAAGGCGGTTTCCTTTGACGCTAAGGTTATCATTTTCGACGAGCCTTCTGCAGCGCTTACGGAATCCGAGATTGAAGAGATGTTCAAGATCATCCGTGACTTGAAGAAAAAAGACATTGCCATGGTATATATTTCCCACCGTATGGATGAGATCAAAGTCATCACTGACCGTGTAACAGTCATGCGTGACGGTACTTATGTAGGAACTTTGATCACAGAGAAGTGTACGAAGGAAGATATCATTAACATGATGGTTGGACGTGTCATTTATGAAGATCCGAAGACAGAAAGCGCGGTTCCGAAAGATGCGCCGGTTGTTTTGAAAGTAGAACATTTGAATGCTGGAAGGATGGTGCAGGATGTAAGCTTTGAGCTCCGCAAGGGCGAGATCCTTGGTTTCTCGGGACTGATGGGCGCAGGACGTACAGAGACGGCAAGGGCGTTGTTCGGCGCTGACCCGAAAGAAAGCGGAGATATCTATGTAAACGGCAGCAAAGTAACCATCAACAATCCGCAGGATGCAGTAAACTGCGGTATCGGCTACCTTTCAGAGGACAGGAAGAGATATGGTATCGTCGTACAGAAGACGGTCGCTGAGAATACGACAATGGCTTCGATGAAAGACTTTATGAGCGGTATCTTTATCAATAAGAAGAAAGAAAAAGAAACTGCTGAACAGTATGTAGAGGCTCTTGCGACGAAGACCCCTGATGTGGATCAGCTTGTTGTCAATCTGTCCGGTGGTAACCAGCAGAAAGTAGTTATCGCAAAATGGCTGACACGGAACAGTGACATCCTCATCTTTGACGAACCGACTAGAGGTATTGACGTTGGCGCCAAGAACGAGATTTACAAGCTGATGAATAAACTTGTTGCAGAAGGAAAATCCATTATCATGATTTCTTCGGAAATGACAGAAATCCTGCGTATGAGCGACCGCGTGGTTGTTATGTGTGAAGGAAAGAAGACAGGCGAACTTGATATTTCCGAGGCAAAACAGGAAACGATTATGAATCTTGCAACAAGAGAGATTGAATAGAGGAGGGGGAAGAAGATGGCAAATAAAAAGGCTTTTGGTAAATTAAAAGGGCGAGAGGCCATGGTATTGGGAATCATTATCGTAATGGTTATCCTGTTCAGTATTCTTAGCCCCACTTTCAGGACATATCCGACTTTGGTAAGTGTGTTGGATAATTCGTATTACATTACATTGATGGCGTTAGGCGTTACGTTCCCGTTGATTACAGGCGGCGTGGATCTTTCCATCGGGACAGGGCTGGTTTCTTATGCACTGATCGGCGGATATCTGGTAATCCATAAGGGCGTGCCGGTAGGAGTCGGAATCCTGGCATGTATTGGAGTCGGCCTGTTGATCGGAGTATTTAACGGCGTATTGGTAGCGGTCATGGATCTGCCGCCGTTTCTGGCAACGCTTTGTACCTGTATGATCACACGTGGTCTGGGGCCCGCGCTTTGCGGTGGTTTTGGCGTATCATGGCCATCAGCGATTTCAGAACAGGGCGCATTCAGAAAGATTTTTAAGTTCATCAATGCAGGCGGAACAGTTATACCGATCGGGATCGTCTTTATGGTAATCCTGGTGGTTCTTATGTCTTTTGTATTAGACCATACAAGGGTAGGGCGTTACATCATTGCAATCGGAAGTAACAAAGAGGCTACAAGGCTTGCCGGTGTGAATGTGAAATTTTATCATATGATGGCATACATGATCTCCGGGGTATTTGCCGGTATGGCAGGCGTGGCATATGCTGCGACATACGCAACGATCTATCCGGGGTCAGGAGCAGGGTTCGAGCTGGATGCGATCGGCGGGGCAATTGTAGGCGGCGTCTCCGCATCAGGCGGCGTGGGCACCATCTTAGGATCTTTCCTTGGAGTACTTGTAATCTGCCTGATGAAGGTAGGTCTCCCGTTTATCGGCCTGCAGGCAAACTGGCAGCAGATTTTCACCGGTATTGTGCTGATCGCGGCGGTATTGGTTGATGTAGTGAAAAAGAAAAAATAGAATCATTTGGTTTAAGAGGATATGTTGTTCGGGAGAGAACTTCATATATATATAAAATTCATTAAAGGAGGAACAAAGAATGAAAAAGAAGGTTTTAGCTGTTTTACTTAGCGCGGCAATGGTAATGTCACTGGCAGCATGCGGCGGTGGCGGCGGTAACGATGCCGGCACAGACGATGCAGGAAGCACGGCAGACAGCGGTGCAGCGACAGAGGATGCTGATACTGGCAGCGACGACAGTTCAGGCGGCGGTGACAAGGGATATTCTTTCGAGATCATCGTTAAGAGTTTCCAGTCTACATACTGGCAGGCAGCAGTTCAGGGGATTGAGCAGGCTTGCGGCGAGTTAGGTGTAACAGCAAATTCCAACGGGCCGGCGAATGAATCCGATATCGCTGACCAGGTTCAGATGATTGATGATGCAATCCAGAAAAAACCAGACGGAATCGGCTTAGCAGCATGTGATACCAATTCTGTTATTGACTCTCTTCAGAAAGCTTTGGAAGCAGGAATCCCGGTTGTATGTTTCGATACAGGCGTTGACGAGGCTCCGGAAGGCTCCGTACTTGCAACAGTTGCAACAGACAACGAAGCAGCAGGCGCTGTAGCAGCAGAGAATATGTTCCCGGTTATAGAGGAAAAAGTAAAAGCAGCTACAACAGATAAGAAAGTCAGGATCGGAGAAGTTAACCAGGATGCAACAGCATTGAACATCCAGCAGCGTGGAAAAGGCTTTATCGACAAGATGTTAGAGCTTTGTACAGATGCTGGCAAGAAAGTTGCTGTAGTTGGTAACGAATTCTATGTAAACGCAACAGAGGGCGCAGTTGCTGAGAGCGAAGCAGAGGTTATCATCGAAGTAGGCGTTCCTGCACAGACAACAGTAGACTTGGCTTCTACAGAGGCTCAGAAGATCATGTCCAAAGATGACACGATCGCAATCTTTGGTTCAAACCAGACAACAGCTGAGGGCGTTATCACAGCGAACCAGACATTGAACAAACTGGCATCTGATCCGGCAGAAGGCATCATCGGCGTAGGTTTTGACGCTGGTACACCTCAGAAAGAAGCGATCATGAACGGACAGTTTATCGGTTCTGTAACACAGTCTCCATTGATGATGGGTTATGAGTGTATCTACACATTGACTGATATCGCTGACGGAAAAGACGTATCTGACCTTCCGATGGATGGTTACTGGTATTCAAAGGACAATATGGAAGACGACAACATCGCTCCTAACCTTTATGACTAATATTTTTCTGGTAAGTAAATACGATGGACAAGCAGAAAGGAACCGGATTTACTCCGGTTCCTTTTGCACTAGAGGAGGAAAAGCCGTGGGACAAGAGAAGAAACAGGTTCTGGCGTTTGACTTTGGAGCATCCAGCGGAAGGGCGATCCTTGCAAGGCTGGAGGATGGCAAAATTGTCATGGAAGAAGTACACAGGTTTTCCAATGACCCGGTGATGATTGGAAAGACCATGTACTGGGATACCTTAAGACAATTTTTTGAGATTAAGCAGGGAATCATAAAAGCAAAGCAAAAGGGTGGGTTTGACAGCATTGGAATTGACACCTGGGGCGTAGATTTCGGCCTTTTGGACGAGCAGGGGGTACTGCTGGAAAGTGCGGTACATTACAGGGACGACAGGACGCTTGGCATGCAGGATGAGGTCTTTAAAGCGATACCCAAAGAGGAGCTTTATAATCTGACAGGAAATCAGTTTGAGAATTTCAATACTGTATTCCAATTGTATTCTCTGGTACAAAAGAGACCTTGGTTATTGGAACGGGCAAAAACATTACTGCTGACACCGGATCTGTTTAATTATTTCCTTACAGGAGAGAAAAAAGCAGAATACACGATGGCCACCACGACCCAGCTCATGGATGCAAGGAAACAGATATGGTCTGACCGGGTATTGGAGGCGCTTTCGATTCCGAAAGAGATTCTTCCAGAGATTGTCCCAAGCGGTACAGCTATAGGGGAGATTTCGGCTGATATCTGTAGTGAGCTTGGAATCCAGCCTGCAAAGGTCATTGCTGTTGCAAGCCATGACACGCAAAGCGCTGTTGTGGCAGTCCCCACAGAGGAAGAAGATTTTATGTTTATCAGCTGTGGGACATGGAGTTTATTTGGGACAGAGCTGAAAGAGCCTGTGATCGGAAAAGAATCTTTTGAATTCAACGTAAGTAATGAGGGTGGGTATGGCAATACATTTACGTTCCTGAAAAATATTATTGGCTTATGGCTTGCTCAGGAAAGCAGAAGGCAATGGATCCGTGAGGGACAGGAATATGGTTTTGGAGAGTTGGAACAGATGGCGCAAAAAGCAGAGCCGTTCCTGAGTTTTATTGATCCGGATTCTCCTGAATTTAACACAGCAGGGGATATTCCGGGAAGGATCCGCGCATTTTGTGAAAGGACGGGCCAGAAGATTCCAGAGTCGATCGGAGATATCATGTGCTGTATCAATCAGAGCCTGGCGTTAAAGTACCGATATACACTGGAACAGATTGAAGCCTGCACAGGAAAAAGTTTTTCTATGATCCATATGATCGGCGGAGGTATCCAGAGCAAACTTCTCTGCCAGATGACAGCAAGCGCGAATAACCGTAAAGTACTGGCTGGCCCGGTAGAGGCTACCGCATTGGGGAATATTGCAGTACAGATGATGGCGCTGGGAGAGATCAAAGATGTAAAAGAAGCGCGCCAGATTATTGCAAATTCAGAACAGACATATGAGTATCTTCCAAAAGACCATGAAAAGTGGGATGAGGCATATGAAAAATTTAAGACGATCATCCAAAAGTAAAGAGTAAAAGGTAATTTATCTGTAAGACAGATCAGATAAAAGGAAATTTATCTGCAAAGCAGGTCATATAAAAAATAGAAGGCAATTCATTTGCAAAGCAGATTAGATATAAATTAAAAGGAGGACATTGAAATGGCAGAAAGCAGATTGATCGGAGGACAGCCGGTAATTGGTATCCGTCCAACTATTGACGGAAGAAGAGGGGCGTTGAAGGTTCGTGAATCTCTGGAAGACCAGACTATGGGTATGGCTCAGGCAGCAAAAAAACTGTTTGAGGAAAACATCAAGTATTCTAACGGAGAGCCAGTGAAGGTTGTCATTGCTGATACGACGATCGGACGTGTTGCTGAGACGGCGGCTTGTGCTGAAAAATTCCGGAAAGAAGGGGTAGATATTACTTTAACTGTGACTCCGTGCTGGTGCTATGGTTCAGAAACCATGGACATGGATCCGAATACGATCAAAGGTGTGTGGGGATTGAATGCGACAGAAAGGCCAGGCGCCGTATATCTTGCATCCGTTCTTGCAACACATGCACAAAAAGGACTTCCGGCATTTGGCATCTATGGACACGACGTACAGGACGCAGACGACTCTGTAATACCAGAAGACGTTAAAGAGAAATTATTGAGATTTGGACGTGCGGCGGTTGCTGCAGCATCTATGAGAGGAACCTCCTACTTACAGATCGGCTCCATTTGTATGGGGATCGGCGGCTCGATCATTGACTCCGATTTCATGGAATCCTATCTGGGAATGCGGGTAGAGTCTGTAGACGAGGTGGAAATCATCCGCCGCATGACAGAAGGCGTTTACGATGAAGCTGAATTCCAGAAAGCGCTTGCATGGGCAAAAGAGAAATGCACGATCGGCTTTGACAAGAATCCGGACTGGCTGCAGAAATCTGACAAGGAAAAAGAGGAACAGTTTGAGTTTGTTGTAAAAATGGCTGTTATCATCAAAGACCTCATGGGCGGCAACAAGAACCTGCCGGAAGGATGCGAAGAAGAGATGGTAGGCCACAATGCGATCGCTGCCGGATTCCAGGGACAGAGACAGTGGACAGACTTCTATCCAAACGGAGATTTTGCAGAGGCTGTCTTGAATAGTTCCTTTGACTGGAACGGGGCAAGAGAACCTTATATCCTTGCAACGGAAAATGACGTATTGAACGGCCTTGGCATGTTGTTTATGAAGCTTTTGACGAACCGTGCGCAGATTTTCGCGGATGTCCGTACCTATTGGAGCGGTGATGCGGTGAAGAGAGTAACCGGATATGAGATTGAAGGAAAAGCAAAAGAGGCCGACGGCTTTATCCACCTGATCAACTCCGGTGCAGCCTGCCTGGACGCATGCGGCGAGGCAAAGGACGCAGATGGAAACGGCGTGATGAAAGCATGGTATGACGTGACAGAAGAAGATCAGGATGCGATTCTGAAGGCAACCACATGGAATCCGGCTGACAACGGATATTTCCGCGGCGGCGGCTTCTCCTCTCGTTTCCTGACAGAGGCTGAGATGCCTTGTACCATGATCCGTCTGAATCTGGTAAAAGATTTAGGGCCGGTTCTTCAGATTGCAGAAGGCTGGACGATCAAGCTTCCATCTGAAGTATCTGATACATTGTGGAAGAGGACAGACTACACATGGCCGTGTACATGGTTTGCACCAAGATGTACAGGAAAGGGACCATTTAAGACTGCTTATGATGTGATGAACAACTGGGGAGCAAACCACGGTGCGATTTCCTACGGCCACATCGGCGCTGACCTGATCACAATGGCTTCTATCCTTCGGATCCCGGTCTGCATGCACAATGTTCCGGAAGAAGATATCTTCCGCCCGGCAGCATGGAATGCATTTGGAACAGACAAAGAAGGCCAGGATTACAGGGCATGTGCGACATATGGCCCAATGTATAAATAAGGAGACAAAAATATGTTAAAAGGGATACCAAAAATCTTATCGCCGGAATTGCTGAAAGTGCTGTGTGAGATGGGGCACAGCGACAGGCTGGTGATTTCTGACGGCAACTTCCCGGCAGAATCCATGGGGAAAAATGCAATTGTGATCCGTTGTGACGGCCATGGGGTGCCGGAGATCTTAGAGGCAATCCTGAAGGTATTTCCGCTGGATACCTACGTGGAAAAACCAATGAACCTGATGGAAGTGATGCCGGGGGATGATGTAGAGACTCCTATCTGGGATACTTACAAAGAAATCGTTGCAAAATACGACGAGCGCGGTGACAAAGCCGTTGGGAATATTGAGCGCTTTGCATTTTATGAAGAAGCAAAGACAGCGTATGCCATTATCGCTACAAGCGAGTCTGCGCTGTATGCAAATGTGATGCTTCAAAAGGGCGTTGTTGTAGAATAAATTCAAAATTTTTTAGGAAGATGTAGTCAGAGAATAGCAGGAAATTAAAAAAAGGGAGTCAAGGGGGCAGTGTTCATCATTGCATTCTTAAGGCTCCCTTTTTGTTGGGATGATATTTTTAGATTTTATAACAGTTTCTTACTTGCATCTTGACATTTTACAGTGAGTATATTAAGATAAATACAACAAAAGCGAAACGTTTCGGTTTCGAGATCAGGAGGAGAAAAACATGCCATTCGTAACATCAGAAAAAATGCTCACAGACGCGCAAAAAGGCGGCTATGCAGTCGGCGCGTTTAACGTGGAAAACATGGAGATGGTGAAAGCCGTGATCGCAGCGGCAGAGGAGCTGAAAGCTCCGGTCATGCTCCAGACAACGCCGTCCACCATCAAGTATGGAACGCTGGAAACTTACGCGGCGATCGTAGCGGCAGAGGCAAAAAAAGCTTCCGTTCCGGTATGCCTTCATTTAGACCACGGGAACAGCTATGAACTGGCTGTTGACGCCATTGCGGCAGGATATACTTCCGTCATGATCGACGGTTCCCATGAAAATTTTGAAGAGAATATCGCAGTCAGCAAAAAGGTAGTAGAAAAAGCGAAAGCACAGGGCATTCCGGTGGAGGCAGAGCTGGGAAAAGTAGGCGGAAAGGAAGACGACCTAGAGGCAGACGCGGATACCAACACAGATCCGGATGAAGCAAAGGAATTTGTGGAAAGGACAGGTATCTCATCCTTGGCAATCGCAATCGGAACCGCGCACGGATTTTATGTAGGAACGCCGGTATTGGATAAGGAGAGGGTAAGTGAGATTAAGAAACTGGTTTCCGTCCCACTCGTCCTTCACGGAGCGTCCGGGCTGACAGATGAAGACGTCAGGGAATGTGTGCAAAGGGGAATCTGCAAAGTCAATTTTGCCACGGAACTGAGGGCGGCCTATACGGCGGCAGTGAAGAAGCTGTTAGAAGAAAAACCAGAGACTTTTGACCCGAAGAAACTGGGTGTGGCAGGAATGGAAAGCGTAAAGGAACTGGTGAAAGGCCGGATGAAGGTCTGCGGATGTGACGGCAAGGCAGTCTAAAAAGAAGGGGCAAAAGGCAGGTAGTAAACTGTGGCAGCTACGATAAAGGATATTGCAAAAGAAACAGGGCTTGGACTTGCGACCATTTCCTCCTATTTGAACGGAGGAAATGTACGGGAAAAGAACAGGCAGAAGATTGAGGCTGCGATAGAAGAACTTCATTTTGAAGTGAATGAGGTAGCCCGCGGCCTTAAGACAAATAAAACTAAGATGGTCGGGATCATCATCCCGGAACTGAATAATATTTTCTGCGCAGAGATCATCACGGAAGTAGAGGATATCTTGAGGGCTCATGGATATGCAACCATGATCTGTGACTGCCGTACAGATGCGAAAAGGGAAGAAGAAGCAGTGGATTTCCTGAACAAAAGAAGGGTAGACGGTCTGATATTGATGCCGTCTTCGAGTTCCGGCAAGTATCTTCGTACCTTTATGAGTAAAAGTAAACCGGTGATCCTGCTTGACCGGAAGTTCCAAGATCTGGAATGTGACAGTGTATTGGTAGATAATTCTGGTGCGGCGAAAGATGCGGTCCGCAGGCTCATCCAGGCCGGGCATGAAAAAATCGGCATCATCGCGGGACCGGAAGATTTGTTTACCGCAGAAGAGCGTCTGGCTGGGTACAGGGAAGGGCTTAAGGAAGCCGGTATCAAGCAGCAGGAAAGCCTAGTCATACGAAAGAGTTATACCATAGCCGGGGGAGCAGCAGGTATGCAGGCTCTGATCGAGCAGAATCCAGATATGACGGCGGTGCTTGCGTCAAACTATGAATTGACGGTGGGGGCGGTGATCGAAGCGAACGAGCTTGGGATCAGGGTTCCGGAGCAGCTTTCGTTTATCGGATTTGACAACCTGGAATTTGCCAAAGCATGCGTACCAAAATTGAGTATTGTAACGCAGCCGACGAAGGAAATCGGACGGCAGGTGGCTGAGAATATGCTGCAGAAGCTGGAAGGAAACGCTCCGTTAGACGAGCGGAATCATATAAAGCTGAAGACAGGCTTTGTAGAAGGAAGAACAATCAGGAATGTAGGAAAGTAAGTGTTAGGGAACCGTAAGGAAAATCATGAGCAATCTGTTTACATTATTTTTTACGGCGCCTAAAAAGAGGTAGAAATGAAACCATACTTATTAGGAATTGATATCGGGACAAGCGCCTGTAAAGTAGCTGTATTTGACCGGCAGGGGCAGGTGAAGGCAGCTTCAAACGGAGATTATCCGGTATACTATCCAAAAGAGGGAGAGGCAGAACAGGATCCGGAGGAATGGTGGGGCGCTGTCTGCTGCGCGGTGAAGGATGCATTAAAAAAAGGGGATATAAATCCAGAAGAAATTGCGGGGATCGGGATTGACGGACAGAGCTGGTCAGCCATTGCGGTGGATCGGGAAGGAAATGTCCTGATAAACACGCCCATCTGGATGGATACGAGAGCGGCAGATATTTGTGAGGAATTAAATCTGAAAGTCGGCTCAGATAAGATTTTTGGATTATCCGGCAATTCCCTGCAGCCATCTTATACAACGGCAAAAATCATCTGGTATCACCGGAACCGGCCGGATGTATATGAGAAAACGCATAAGATTTTACAGTCGAACAGCTATATTGCGTATAAACTGACCGGAGAGATGACCCAGGATATGTCCCAGGGATATGGGCTGCATTGTTTTGATATGCATACAGGCACATGGAACGAAGAAATGTGTGAGGAATTGGGGATTCCCAGGTTTATCCTTCCGGATATTTATCCATGCCATGAGATCATCGGGACAGTCACGGAAAAAGCGGCCAGGGAATGTGGACTGGCAAAAGGAATCCCGGTTGCGGCAGGAGGCTTGGATGCCGCGTGCGGAACACTGGGCGCAGGCGTCATCCATTCCGGAGAATGTCAGGAGCAGGGCGGCCAGGCAGGCGGAATGAGCATTTGTATGGATACATATAAGGCAGATGAAAGGCTGATCTTGGGCTTTCATGTGATTCCGGGCCATTGGCTTTTACAGGGCGGCACCACCGGAGGCGGGGGTGTGATGCGATGGCTGGAAAAAGAATTTGCGGATTATGAGAGGGAAAAAGGGAAACGGCTTGGAAAAAGTTCCCTGGATTTGTTTAATGAAGAGGCAGAAGCCGTGCCGGCCGGAAGCGACGGGGTTATATTTCTGCCCTATATGTCGGGAGAACGATCCCCCATCTGGAATCCAAAGGCCAAAGGGGTCTATTATGGACTGGATTTCAGCAAAACAAAAGGCCATTTTATACGAGCTGCCATGGAAGGGGTGGCATTTTCCCTGCGGCATAATCTGGAAGTGGCAGAAAAAGCCGGGGCACATGTGGAGGTTATGAGGGCCATGGGAGGCTCGGCAAATTCCCTTCTCTGGACACAGATCAAATCAGATGTGACCGGAAAGCCGATCGTAGTACCGGCATCTGATACGGCAACCACTCTGGGGGCGGCAATGCTTGCGGGAGTCGGCGTTGGGATGTATCAGGATTTTGAAGAAGCGGTGAAGCTGACAGTCCAGAGCAAGCGCGCCCATGAACCCCAGGAGGAGAAGCGGGCAGTGTATGACGAAGCTTACCAGAAATATCTGCAGATTTATGAGAACTTAAAACAAATGATGAAATAGGGCTGCATAAAGCGGGCAAGCCATTTGCTATGTAAATTGGTTAAAAACAGGGTAGTGTCAAGTAATCTATGAAAATCGAGTTGAAAAAATAGGCTCAAACGAAC
>CAJUTU010000037.1 GCA_910589385.1 uncultured Lachnospiraceae bacterium | reverse complement strand
AGCCAATCAGATTTAGGATTGGCTTCATAAAACAACCAATTTCACGGATTCAGGTTACAGTCATGAGACAGAATTGTCAGCAGTGGTTAATCTGGTCTATCTGGCGGCAAGAGACAGATACCGTGTAGAACGTGAAGATAAGGCTGGAGAAGGATTTGTAGATTTTATATTTTATCCCGGGCGCAGAGGGGACGATGGTATTATTTTAGAATTAAAGGCGGATGGAACACCAGAAGAAGCTATCCGTCAGATTAAAGATAAAAATTATATATTTCGTTTTCAGGGAAAGCTTGGAGAGATGCCAAAATATACAGGAAATATACTGGCCGTTGGAATCAGTTACGATAAAAAGTCAAAGGAACATAGATGTAAGATTGAAGTGCTGAAAAAAGCAGCACCTGTCAATCCGTCAACTCCTGACAGATGTAGCGGAGGAGTTTGAACAACAGTAAGCCATGTGTTACTGCCCGCTCTCAGGCGCAAAAACAGCCAGCAGACCAGGAGATGGGAAATAGTCCCTTGGTTTGCTGGCATTATTGTTGGCAGCCGGAAATCTTCTGCCCATCTGAAATAATTCTCCTGATATTATTGAGCAATGATCAGCTCGGTTCCCTTTTCTTTTATTGCTGTTTCCATGTCGGCGGGTACTGCTGAGTCTGTAATGATCAAGTCAACATCTTGTAATGTGCAGATTTTTACAAGGCTTCCCTTTCCGAACTTGCTGGAATCGGCCAGGACAACCGTACGGCTTGCGGCTTTCCGCATCTGATTTTGAATCCGGGCTTCGCTGAAACGCATATCGGTGCAGCCGATCTCCGGGTCGATTCCGGTGACAGTCATAAACAGGATGTCGATATGCAAGTGATCCAGAAGCGGTGTGAAATCGTTGACAAGCGTAAGTTCATCCCTGGCAAGGATCCCTCCGGTCAGGATGATGGTAAAGTCTGGGCAATCAGCCAAGATAAGAGCGTTTTTAATAGAATTTGTAATGACGGTCAGAGAATAAAAATTTTCTTTTAATTCCTCTGCCATCACCTGGCTCGTGCTTCCGTAATCCAGCGCGATGACCTGATTTTCTTTGATAAGTGAAATGGCGTATTTCGTGATTGCCGCTTTCTCTGCCATGTGCTGCGTATTACGTGTCTGAAAGGCAGTGTACCCTTCCGGAGCGGAAACAACAGGTGCCGCCTGTGAAGCCTGTGCAGGAACAGCTCCACCGTGTACACGCATAAGACGCCCCTCCTGCTCCAGATAGTCCAGGTCTTTGCGGATCGTTTCGGAAGAAACATTCATTTGTTTCACAAGATCAGAAGAGTGGACGATTCCGCTCTTATCTAATAATTCTAAAATTGCGGCGTGCCGCTGCTGAGCAATCATAATAAAAAAATCCTCCTTTAATATAATCTGGAAAATAGAAAGAATCAAAAGGAAAGCCAATGGAAGACTTATTGTCTGAAGTATACCACAAATTGTGTTTTATTGGAATAAGCAATATGAATTTGATTGGATTTCGAATAATTTCTTCTGGAAACTTATTAGATATCAAAAATAAGTTGGGTATAGTGGCAAAATGCACAAAAACACATGAGTAATATTGTGTATAATGCAAAAAAAGTTGTATTTTATTGGAAAACACTTGAAAACACAATTAAAAACAGATATAATCAACTCATAAAGAAAAGAGCATGCTTGTGAATCGCAAAAATATGTTTTATAATGGAAGGAGAGTTTGATTATGAGTAATGAAACGAAAAGCAAAATCATGAAAGCGGCGCCAAATCGATGGTTCGTATTCTGCATCCTCACATTATCCGGAGGAATCGCGTTTAAGCTATCTTCAATGAAAGATATGTTTTATGTACCGATGCAGCAGTTTATGGGACTTACAAACACGCAGATCGGAGGAGCGCTTAGTGCATACGGCATTGTACAGACGATTGGGTTGATCGCCGGAATTTATGTCTGTGATATGTTTAGCAAAAAATATATGATCGGCGGGTCTTTGATCGGACTTGGGGCAGTTGGAGTTTATCTTTCTACATTTCCAGGCTACTGGGGATTTCTGATCGCGTTTGGAGCGATGGCGATTTTAGGAGAAGTAACATACTGGCCGGTACTATTAAAAGCAATCCGCCTGTTGGGGGATGAAAAGACGCAGGGAAGAATGTTTGGTTTCCTCGAAATGGGACGAGGGGTCGTAGATGTGATCGTGGCATCCAGTGCTCTTGCTGTATTCCGTGCTATGGGTGAGGGCGCTGCGGCGCTCAGAGGCGGGTTGATCTTCTTGTCAGCTGTAACGGCTGCTGCCGGGGTACTGTGCCTGATCTTTGTGCCAAATGATGAAAAGCGCGTGGACGAAAACGGACAAGAAATGAACAAGGCTCAGGCTGCCTTTAGCGGAATGATTCAGGCTGTAAAAAATGTAGATATATGGGCGGTTGCACTGAATGGATTTGTTGTATATTGTATCTATTGTGGGCTTACCTATTTTATTCCGTTTTTGAATCAGATCTATATGCTTCCCGCAACAGCGGTCGGCATGTATGGAATCGCAAACCAGTACGGACTGAAAATGGTCGGAGGACCGCTTGGAGGATTTCTGTCTGATAAAGTACATAAATCGGCGGCAAAACATATACGTTTCGGATTTCTGGCCTGCATCATTGCAATGGGCTGTTTCCTGCTGGTTCCTCATGAAATGCTGGGGGAGGGCGGTAACTGGATGATAGGCGCGGCATGTACACTTGGTTTCGGAGCGCTTGTATTTACCATGCGGGCCGTATTTTTCGCGCCGATGGACGAAGTAAAAGTTCCGGAAGAGATCACCGGAGCGGCAATGAGTATGGCTTCTCTGATCATTTACCTGCCAAATGCATTTGCATATGTGATATATGGAAACTTTCTGGATAAATACCCGGGAATGGCTGGATTCCGTATCGTATTTGGGATCATGATCGGATGGGCGGTGATCGGTCTGGGTGTATCCACATTTTTGATTGAGCGGATTAAAAAGCATCAGGAATAAATTTTAGTAAACGAAATATAACGGACGATTTTCATAGGAGGTATTGACATGTTAAAACTTGGACTTGATACAGAAAGCTTACATCTCTGGTTTCAGAATAAAAGAATGGACATTTTTGGATTTATCGAGAAGGCACATGAATTAGGACTGGACGGGGTCATGATCAATCTGATCAAAGATTATAATCTGGATCCGGAATGGGGAACTCTGGAAAGCGTGGATCCGGAACACCTGCAAAAGATAAAAGAACTTCTTGAAAAATATCATATGTATGCAGAATTTGCTACAAAGAGCCTGGAATACGAACATTTGCTTAAAGTGATTAAAGTGGCAGATATTCTCGGTGTTGATATCATACGTACCTATATCCCGATCACGCTGAACAGCGCACAGGAGCGTAAGAGCGGCGGTGAAGGCAAATATGACCTGGGGAAGGTCCGCCTTGACTTTGATCCGGTTGTGTTTGATGAAGCAGTCGTTTCCCTGCAGCAGATCATACCGGTTCTGAAAAAATACAGGATTCGTCTGGCGCTTGAGAACCATGAATACGAGACATCAGAAGAAGTGGCTAATGTTGTGAAAAAAGTGAATTCGCCGTGGATAGGCCTCCACTATGATTTCGGCAATTCTATGATGGTATGGGAAGAGCCGGTCAAAGCTGCGGAAAATATGGCTCCCTATACAGTTACAACGCATTTTAAGGATCATATCGTGATTCCATGCCCGGAAGATAAATATCAATATGTCGTTTGCGGAGTTCCTGCCGGCGAGGGCAATATTGATCTGGAAAAATGTCTTGATATTATGCTGGAACACTCTACGATCACCCGTCTGAACGTGGAAATGTGCTATCCATATTGTGCCCAGTTTAAACGCTCTAAAGGTATGGGCGGTGTAGAAGAGCTTGGTACGGGCTGCTTTAAGATCGAAGAACCGCTGTTTGACCCGGAAGTGATCAAACCAAATCAGTATTACTACCCGCAGGAAATTTCCGAAGAGTTGTTGGAAAAGTTCCTTGTGGATCAGATGGAATCTGTAAAAAGGAGTGTGGAGTACACAAAGGAACTATGTCGGAAATGTCTGGATAAGAGAATTGGATAATCCCGGGGGATGAAGCTTATGGAACGTCTTACAGATATGCTTAAGGTTTTCGATGATTGGCTTTGGGGTAACTGGTTACTGTTTGTATTGCTTGGTGTCGGAATTTTGTATACGGTAATTACAGGATGCGTACAGGTCAGGCATTTTGGATATATCATGAAGAAAACGCTATGGGAGCCAATTCGCGGAAAGGCGAAAGACAGTACGGACGGCGGTACGGTTTCCTCCTTTCAGGCGCTGTGTATGGCAGTGGCATCCTGTGTGGGCAGCGGGAATATAGTTGGTGTTTCTACGGCTGTTCTCGTGGGAGGTCTGGGAGCGATCTTCTGGATGTGGGTTGCGGCGTTTGTTGGAATGGCAACGAAATATGGTGAGATTATCCTGGGAATGATTTATCGTGAGAAAGATGAAAGCGGTAACTATGTAGGCGGTCCGATGTACTACATCCGGAAGGGTCTGAAAGCCCCATGGCTCGCTGCTTTGTGTGCATGCTTTATGATCGTTCAGATCATAGGAGGGAATTTTATTCAGTCCAATACAGTAAGCGGTGTCATGAAAGAGAATTTTGGAGTACCACAGGCCGCGTCAGGGATTGTTCTCGTAGTTATTATATACATTGTGGCACTTGGCGGTCTGAAACGGCTTGCGCATGTTACACAGAAACTAGTACCTGCAATGGCATGCATTTATGTAGTCGGGGGAGTCGTTATTATTCTGGCAAATATATCTGCGGTTCCGGGTGTGCTGCGTGACATTTTTCTTGGCGCGTTTGGCCTGCGTGCCGTATCCGGGGGCGTAGCGGGCAGCATGATCATTGCGATGCAAAAGGGCGTTGCAAGAGGGCTTTATTCGAACGAAGCCGGCGAAGGCTCCGCTCCGGTCATTCATTCGGCGGCAGATGTAAAACATCCGGTCGAACAGGGGATTGTCGGAATTACAGAAGTATTTTTAGATACCTTCGTTATATGCACTATCACGGGATTGGTACTTGGTGTGACTGGTGTTCTTGATTCCGGCGCTGCCGGAAATGTCCTGGTGATTTATGCGTTTGCCGAGGTATGGGAACCATTACGCTATTTGGTTGCTGTCAGCCTTTTACTATTTTGTATTTCCACCCTTATGAGCCAGTGGTATTTTGGATTTGTCGGACTTAGTTATTTGTTTCGGAAATCTGTTGCCGAAAAATTTAAATATATTTTCCCGTGCTTCTGTATGATTGGCGCACTTACGGAAATCGAGTTTGTATGGACTCTGCAGGACATTGCATTAGGGTTATTAACGATTCCAAATCTTGTGGCGATGATTATTCTGTTTCCGAAAGTAAGAAAAGCAACAAAGGAATTTTTGGCTGGTTAAAGTGTATGGATTACAAAAATAAGTTTATATAGGATCGTAATTTTACTGAAAAGAACAGTGAGTCTGGTACTTGCTGTTCTTTTTGGCAAAGAATATCTGCAGGTGAAATCAGTGAAGTGGGGATTAGTTATGGGAAAATCAAGAAAAAGTACAGACAGTAAGACAGCGCTGGTGTTATTTATATTGTGCTGGCTGGCATACTTTACATCTTACATTGGCCGGTTGAATTATTCGTCAGCTATGACGGTAATGATTCAGGATGCGATATTGACGAGAAGCCAGGCGGGGTTTATTAATATGGTTTATTTTTTGGCCTACGGGATCGGGCAGCTGTGCAACGGTCTTTTAGGAGACCGGATGCATCCGGGAAAAATGATTTTTACAGGCTTGTCCGTTGCAGCCCTTATGAATCTTCTCATGGGATTTACCGGGCGGTTCTTCCCGATGTCCGTGGCCTGGGGGATCAACGGCTACGCCCAGGCCATGATCTGGCCTCCCATCATCCGTATTTTTGCAGAAATACCGGAAAAAGAACGGAAGATGAAATACTGTGTGGATATCGTATCCTCCCAAGTGGTCGGAACGCTGGCATCCTATTTGATGGCGGCAGGCGTAATGTGGCTGTTCGGATGGAGGGCCGTATTCACTGCGGCTGCGCTGTGCCTGGCGGTAATGGCTGGGGCATGGATGACCGGATTCAGAAAAATTGAGAAGGGAGCGGAGGAAAGCGGCAGGAAGGAAGACAGAAAAAGTGCAAATGCTGCTGCGATAACACAACGAAAAAAGAGTTTTTCCCATCTTCTGCTTCACTGCGGACTGCTTGCAGTACTATTTCCTGTAGTGATTCATGGAATGCTGAAAGACGGAGTGACGACCTGGGTACCGACTTATATTACGGAAACTTTCCTGGCTTCGCCCTCATTTTCAATATTGGTGACTACTGTGCTGCCGATTCTAAATCTGACAGGTGCCTATGCCGCAAAATATGTATACGGCAAATGTAAAGAGCATGAGGTCAAGGCTTCGTCCATATTTTTCGCAGTAGCTACGGCTGCGCTCTGTGGGCTGTGGGCTGGAAAGGGAGTGTCGATCATGCTTACGGTCCTGCTGTTTGCAGTGACCACAGCGTCCATGATGGCGGTAAACACATTGTTTGTAAGTATGTTTCCCCTGCGTTTTGAAAGGCTGGGGCGCGTGTCTACCGTTTCCGGATTTTTGAACTCTGTAGCATATCTGGGGACGGCGGTATCTACATTTACGATCGGAGTTATGGTAGAAAAGTTGGGATGGAATGTGACGATTGGGAGTTGGGTGGTGCTCACTGCAGGGGCGCTGGTTTGCTGCGTTGTATTTCGAAAATGGGAGATGGGGTGAGGAGGGAAGGTTCTTATGTGCACTGCCCGCCGGACTCATTGAGGGGCATACCTCGCAAGGGGTATGTCTACTTGACCTGAATAGCAACTGATTTTTCAAAAAATAATTCCAAAAGGATTGACTTGAAAATCTTACCAGTGTAATATTTAAGCGGATGCTTGCTTGAACCATATAAATTTTCAGATGTGCGGTTGGAAAAATTTTTGCTCCAAAATCTTACAAATGTAAGATGCGGAGCATATATTGAGAATATATATTAATGGAAACACATACAGGAATAATTATTTACGGAAAACAATATGCACAATATGTACTATCCGGCAAGCATTACAAAAATGATAAAGATATTAAAACAATGTGGAGGTAGTCATGAAAAAGAAGGACAATTATTTCAAAGTGGTATGTTGGGCATTTGTATGCGCATTTATTTTAGCGGACTGCTCTAACAATCATGGCGCGGAAGAAAAGATTTCCATAGAAGATGGGAAAGAACAACCGGGGGAAGAAAAAACAGAGGGACCAGAAATGGAATCAGGCGGTGCTGTCATAGAAACAGAAGACCCCACGGAAGGTATTGTAATGGAACCGGAGATTGTTGAAGCAGACTGGTCAGAATATTTTAATGGGTTGAATGGAACAGCAGTTGTATATGACGCCGCGAACAGACGGTATACAATGTATGATCCTGAGCTTGCATTGACCAGAAGGCCGCCATGTTCCACATTTAAGATTATTTCTTCCTTGATTGCTCTGGAAAATGGAATCCTTGTGCCGGAGGATTCCACAAGGGAGTGGAGCGGTGAAATATTCTGGAATGAAAACTGGAATAAAAACATTGATTTTAGCGAGGCGTTTCGTACTTCTTGTGTATGGTATTACAGACAGGTTATAGACGATATTGGAAAGGATATGATGCAAACGGAATTGGAAAAACTCCAGTATGGCAACTGTGATATTTCTGATTGGGGGGGGACTGCTGAATATAGACAATAATAACCGTGCTTTAACCGTTTTTTGGATTGAATCGTCTTTAATGATCTCTCCGAAAGAACAGGTAGAGGTAATGGAACGTATCTTTGGCGACAATTCTGATTATTCAGAAGCAACACAAAATGAATTAAAACAGGTTATGCTGGTATCCGAACAGGAGCAAACAGATATTCCCATATATGGAAAAACGGGAATGGGAACTGCCCAGGACATTGTTGTTGATGCGTGGTTTACAGGATTTGCGGAACATGTGGGAGGAAAAATATACTTTTGTGTGCATCTTGGAAGAACAGACGGCATGGATGTATCCGGTTCAGGGGCAAAGGAAATAGCAATTCAAATTGTGTCGGATTATTACGGTCAGTAATTCTTCGTAACGCCAGGTCAGGTATTTAATCCAATTCAGAAAGTTTCTCAATTTTCACCATGGTAATACCATGGACAGGAACCGTCCGATGGAGCTGCTTTTTATTAAAATGGTTCTTTTATTTATGAGCGATTCTGTTATAATGAAAGATATGCAGCGATTCAGAACAGCAGATAATAGGAAGAAAAACTCTAGGTTTTCTTGTATCGGCTGAAAAACAGCAGAAAGGAATAAGCAGATGAATACTTGTTATTGGATTTGGTATCATGGGGATTTTGAATTATATCATGCGATGAAGCAGAATTTCAGCCGGGTGGAGCGGGGGTATGGATGGCCTGCTTTCTGGAAGAGCGAAGGGTTCCGGAACCGTGTGGTATTCCGGAAGGAGTATACGCTGGAAGAGGAAACAACATTTTGTGTCTATTCAAAAGCGGTCGGTTACGTGCTTGCGGGGGAGAAAAAATATCCTTTTGGAACAAAAATCACCTGCGGGCCTGGAAAGATAAAAATCTCAGTCCACGCAGGCCGGATCGAGGCATTTCCAAGCATTTACATAAAGGGCGAAGTGATTTATTCGGATAAGACGTGGTTTGCAGAGGATTATACCAATCCGCCGGCAGCGGCAGGATACAGCAGGTATTTTACAGACGAGAAGCAGGATCCGTCCGTATGGGATTATAGTGAAGCGGTTTATATGCCAGTCAGCGCGGAAAATTATGAGCAGGGTGTGTTGTATGGATTTGAGACAGAACTGACGGCGGTTTTGGAAATCGAATATAAAAATGGTTACCGCCCGTTGACCGTCTGCTGCGGCGAGTCAAAGGAAGAAGCCCTGGACAGGGAGCACTGTTATTATAGCTGGAATCCGGATCCGCAGACAGGCAGATGCCCCAGATGTGCGGTACGGTACGCATATATCCCGGACTGCCGGAAGGAGGAGATTGCAGTCAAGGCAATCCACCAGTACGTGGATATTCCGGTGCGGGCGAGGTTTTCCAGTAATGATGCGCTTCTCAACCAGATTTGGTCCGTGGCAGAGCATACCTTTAAACTGTGCAGCGGTGTTTTCTTTATTGATGGGATCAAACGGGACAAATGGATCTGGAGCGGCGACGCGTACCAGAGTTTTTTTGTGAATCAGTATCTGATGGCAGACCCGGATATCAACCGCCGGACGCTTCTTGCCCTGCGGGGGAACGATCCCTTGACCACACACATCAATACCATTCTGGATTATACGCTGTATTGGATCCTGGGTATCAAGAGCCATGAGGAGGCTTACGGGGATCTGGAGTTTGTAGGGCAGATTTATCCGAAAATGTGTACACTGATGGAATTCTGCGAGAGCCAGTTGGAGGAACATGGTTTCCTGACCGGACGGGAGGGAGACTGGATCTTCATTGACTGGGCAGATTTGGATAAGGAAGGCGCACTGTGCGCGGAACAAATGCTGTTTGCCGAATGTTACCATACAATGGCTGTATTGAGCCGGAAACTGGGTGTGGAAACGGCCCGGTGTGAGGAATATCAGAAGAAGTACGAGCAGCTTACGAAAAATATCAATACGTTCTACTGGGACAGTGAGAAGGGAGCTTATATTGATTCCTTTGTCTCCGGGAAAAAACATGTGGCAAGACATGCGAATATTTTTGCCATCCTGTTTGACATCGCAGATGAGGAACAGAAAAAACAGATTGTGGAACAGGTCCTATTGAACGAGCAGGTTCCGCAGATCACGACCCCTTATTTCAAATTTTATGAGATGGACGCCTTATGTAAAATGGGAAGGCTGGAAGAGGTATTCGTGCGGATCAGGGAATATTGGGGCGGTATGATGGAACGCGGAGCCGTTACATTCTGGGAAGAATTTGACCCTGCGGTTCCAGAAGAAGAGCAGTACGATATGTACGGCGATAAATTCGGAAAAAGCCTGTGCCACGCATGGTCGGCAAGCCCGATCTATCTGCTGGCAAAGTATTTTGTTGGACTTACGGTCACAGACCCTGCAAAGGGAACCTATGAGATCCATCCTCATCTGGAATATTTTGAAAGCCTGGACTGTGTACTTCCGGTTGGAGAGAAGGATATCCATATTATGTGGGATGGGAAGGAAATGAAGATTGAAGGATAGGAAAATATAAAAAATAGTATTAGAAAAAAACATCCCTGCAGCCTATTGTATATGTAGTCTGCAGGGATATATTTTATCAGTCATTTTTATTTTTCCCAAATCTATATCCACCAAAAGCACCGATCACGACGCCTCCAACAGTATAAATAAATTTTTCCATAATATCAGGAGTATCCTTTAATAAAACAACTATAATGATAAAAAAGCCATTGCGACAATCATTGTTAAAAAAGTAAATACTTTTTTATGAAATTTTTCAGAATAACTATTTTTCATTTCTAACTCAGCGCCATCCAAATATCTGGAAATATGCTCAGAGGTCAATTTTTTCATCACGGTTGTTTCGGGAGATACCATGCTTCTCATTTGAACGGATGAAGAAATCATCATCTTTTCAATAACTTTTCTGTGCTCTGGCGGAACACTATCAAGTACATCCTCCAATTCGGATTGCAACCGTATAGGTGAAAATTTTTTTGCTATGGGGTTGACTCTCACACTATGGTATACTCTAAACTGTAATTGAGCTCGGGAAAACACATATATGTGAGGTGGAACCAATGTTAAAGATAGGAGATTTTTCAAAACTGTCAAGGATCAGTATCCGAATGCTCCGGCATTATGATGAAATAGGGATCCTTCGTCCGGAAAGTGTGGATGAGTTTACCGGATACCGCTATTACAGCGAATCACAGCTTCCGCTGGCGGGACGGATACAGGCATTAAAGAGCCTGAGGTTTGGGCTTTCCGTGATAAAAGAGATACTGGGAAAGTATCGTGATCCGCAGGAGATGGAGCAGTTCCTGCTGGTAAAACGAAAGGAACTGGAAGAGGAAGTTATGGCCGCAAAGCAGAAATTGACGCTTCTTGACAGTACATTGAAATGGCTGAGAAAGGATGGCAGTCTTATGGATTACGATGTTACATTAAAAACAGTACCAGAACGTTATGTGGCAAGTGTGCGCCAGGTGATCCCTGCGTATGAACAGGAAGGGATTTTATGGGAGATGATGTGCCGGGAGCTGGAGCCGCAGAAAGTGCAGCAGGCAGTACCGTGTTATGGGATGGCAATCTTCCATGATGAAGGGCATAAGGAGCATGACCCGGATGTGGAGATACAGAGCGCAGTTGTAGGAAAATATCAGGACACAGAGCATGTGAGATTTAAGACCGTACCGCCGATCTTGATCGCGTCTGCTACATATAAGGGCGGCTATGACCAGATTTCAAGGGTAAATGCGGCGGTTGCAGACTGTCCGGCTGCGAAACTTACATACTTTTTAGCATTTGCAGAGTACTGTCTATATTTTGTTTATGCCAATTTAAGGTTTCTATGTGCTGCATTCCCATTATCCCTATATTCAGAAAGCTCTGTTCCGTAGTTAATGTGCCAGAAGAACGCAGCTCGCTTAACTCTTTTTTCTGTGCCAGCAGACGTATTGCATCGGTATCAGTCGTAATTGCAATCACATAATTCATTCCTTGCTCTGTAATTTCTACGGATTGAATGGAAGAATAGAATAGCTGCAAAGCGATTTCTTTTTTCAATCCGGTAGACATTGCATCTACAGGAATTAAAACGTCAGCCATTCAATCACTACGGTTCCTCCTTAAAGTCAAATAGATCTTCTATCGTAACTTCAAACCAGAATTGTCCAATCTGGAATTGGACAATTGGACATAGCATATTTATGAAAAATTCAAATTATCTTTTCTGTATAACAGTCAACACCTATCAATAATTTTATCAATCAACCCAAAATTCATTGCTTCTTTTGCCGTCATATAATTATCACGTTCTGTAGCAATAGCGATCTCATCAATACTTTTACCTGTATTATCAGCTAAAATAGCATTGAGACGTTTTTTGCTTTTTTGTATATGGTCAGATGTAATTTTTATATCAGTTGCCTGTCCTTGAATTCCGTTGCCATGAATAGCAGGCTGATGTATCATAATTTCTGCATTGGGCAAAGCAATACGTTTTCCTTTTGCACCTCCCGCCAATAAAAAAGCTCCAAAACTGGCAGCAAGACCTATACATATTGTTGAAATATCACATTTGATATACTGCATTGTATCATAAATGGCAAAGCCCGCTGAAACAGAACCGCCTGGACTATTTATATATAACTGGATGTCTTTTTCTGGGTCTTGTGCTTCTAAAAATAACATTTGTGCAATAATTAAACTTGCTGAAACATCACTTACTTCTTCTCCCAAAAAAACAATTCTGTCAGACAATAACCTTGAAAAAATATCATAACTTCGTTCTCCTCGGCTTGTTTGCTCAATAACATAGGGAATTGTACTCATGCTACTAATTTACCTCCTGCAAAATAATACATAAATCTATATCGAACAAGCGAATTCATCATACTTATCTTTGGTTGTTTCGGATAGAATACACCATTTTTTCGATAAATTTTAGGCGTACATCCATAAAATTGTTTAAAAGCCAATGTAAAAGCTTGCTGTGAATCATAATGTGCTTCATAAGCGATTTCAACAATAGGCTGTTCTGTTTCCACAAGTTTTTGGGCTGCCATAGTCAATCTACGTCCTTGTATGTATTTATAAACAGTACATTTCGTTTCTTCAGTAAAAATTCTGGCTATATAGAATTTTGAATAATTTAATGCGTTTGCTATTTTATCAAGTGACAAATCCTTGTCAATATGTGTTTCTATATAGTCCACTACTTTTTTTACAACTGTGTTATTGTTCATATATGACACTCCTTTCCTCACCTAATATAACATAGTCTCCTAAAATAATCTTAATAGAAATTGCCCTAATTGAACAAATATGTTACTTTTGCCCTTATGAGGGTTCGTAACACGCAGGAAAAGGATAAAATACAAGGGAAAGCCTAAGGGCAAACTCACTTGTAATAAATTTAGTATTTTCAAGGGTTTACTAACTTTTTGGAGATAAGGTATAATAGCTAATAAATGCTATAAATTAAGTTATATCAGAATTCCAATTTTTTTATTCGGAGAGGACAGAGTTATAAAAGAGCAGCAGGCAGCAACTCTTTGGCAGATAATGTTTATGGGGAAAGGATGGGAGACAGTATTATGAGGAAAGTCATTCTTTTTATCGCAATGAGCCTGGACGGTTATATTGCAGACAGTGAGGGGAAGGTCGGATGGCTGGGCGGCCAGGGAAATGAGGAGGAAATGATCGATACCTATTCGGAGTTTGTGGCGCATGTGGATACGGTGATCATGGGCTGGAATACTTATTATCAGGTCAGTACGGAACTGTCTCCGGATGAATGGGTGTACGACGGGCTGAAAAGCTATGTGGTCACGCACAGAGACAATTCATCTACAGAGAAGATACAGTTTACCAGTGAAGAACCATGCAGCCTCATAAGGAAACTGAAAAAGGAGTATGGGAAAGGCATCTGGATCTGCGGCGGCGCGGATATTGTCCGCCAGCTTATGGCGGAGGATCTGATTGATATGTATTATGTTTCAGTGATACCGATGCTGCTTGGAAATGGAATCCGGCTTTTCGGCGGCAGTGGAAAAGAGATTCCTTTGAAGTTAGTGAAGACGCAAAGCTATGATGGGATAACAGACCTGATTTACGAGCACAGAGGATAAAGAGAATACTATTGTAAAAAAATGCGAGTACTCGCAAAAATTTTCACTAGAAAGAAGGCGTCGCGTGGGAATCTTAAACATCCTGACAGGATTCGCCGGGCGTCATCCTTGTTTCCTTTCATTGACAGCATGCTCCTTCCGATACTGGTTCGGCGTCATATGATGGGCCTTTTTAAACTGTCCATAAAAAGAGGCCGTACTTTTATAACTGATGAGATCTGTGATTTCATCAATAGGATGATTGGTAAACAGTAATAGATTGACCGCCTTTTGAAGCCGGATCTCCGTTACCAGTTCCCAGAAAGTATGGCTGGTCTGCTCTTTGACTACATTTGGAAAATAATTTTTATGATACCCGAATTCCTGTGCGGCGCTCTCCATACTGATGTCTTTCAGATGGTCCGTGATAAAAGCGATCAATTTCTGTGAAAACGGGTTTGGCTTGTAATTGCGCAGCAGTTCCCCGAACAGCACGACCAGGGTAGATTCCAGGACGAAACGGGAAACATTTTCCCCACGCAGGAACTCTTCGGCAAGAAGCTCGATGATTGTATCGACTCTTGGTGAAGTGTCATGAAATACCATAAAATTAGAACAGCTGTCAGAAGAGATCATAAAGCTGTTAAAAAACTGATCCAATTCTTTATTTTCGATCAGCATAGAGTAAAAAGAACGCTGGAACATATCAGGCGGAAGAAGGATATTTAAAATCACATCATCCTCTTCCGTCATTTTTTCAATCTTGTGCATGGCATTCGGATTGTGGATGCATAATTCTCCCTCGCCCAGCCAGATTTCTGTCCCGTCTACCCAGTCCAGTACCTCCCCTTTACAGACATAGATCATTTCAAAAAAATCATGGGAGTGAATGACATGGTTCATAAAGGGCGTATGGCAGTTGATGAAAATATCTGCCGTAGAGCCCGGACGAAAAAAGGAAGAGGGAAGGTTGTCGAAGGAATACTCTCCCAGAAAAGAAAACAGGTCTTTTTCCGGGGCTGCTGTAGAAGACAGTTCCTGTCGGGACATCCATTCCTAAATGGCGGTAAAAATCTCTTTTTCATTGTCACTGATCTGGTTGTCCAGAAAGCGGATCCAAAGTTCAAAAGAGTAAGAATTAGAATGGCTCTTGACCGCATCAATGATTTTAAGATCCATGTCCTGTCCCCCTTAAAACAATGTACCTGTTCCATAGATTTGCAGGTACAAAACAAATTCTTTTATCGATATCCCGATTATAATTCTTAAAAGCAATTTATGCAATTTCTTTCTTTCAAAATCTTACAATTTTAAATAAAATCCCTTCCTTTTCCCTGCTGCTATTTATGAAGTTCTCTTCTAAAATATAAGCATCAAAACGAGAGCAGAGAGAGGGTGTAAAAATTGAACGAACTATTTATTGAACCGGAACTGACGACAGACGCGAAAAATCCGCAAAATGCATCCTATGTGCGGAAGACATTTCAGATTCAAAAGGAAATCAAAAACGCGGCGGTGAAATTCTCAGCATGTGGTATGTACAAGGCATTTGTGAACGGAGCAGAGGTGGATACCCAGGTATTTCTTCCGGGACGCACCAGCTATGGATACCGGCTGCAGTATCAGGAGTATGACGTTACAAAGATGCTCCGGGCGGGGGAAAACGCGATCGTGACGGACAGAAGCTGGAAGGCTTTCCAGAATGGTCCGGTGAGAAGGAATAATGTGAAACAGGGAGAGTTGTATGACGCAAGAAAAGAGCTGCAGGGCTGGACGGACATCGGGTTTGATGATTCTCGCTGGCACGGTGTAAAAAAATCTTCCTATCCAGGGCAGCTTGTGCCCGGCGAGGGGGAACGGATCACGGAGCATGAACGCTTTCAACCGGAAAAAATCCTGCATACACCGGACGGCTCTACGGTCCTTGACTTTGGACAGAATCTTGCAGGCTATGTGGAGTTCCGGGTGAAGGGAAAAGCAGGAACAAAGGTAGAACTGGTCTGTGGGGAAACTCTGGATGAAAATGGGAATTTCACCCTGGAAAACCTGGGTTTCCGGAAAGATAAACATACAGGCTGCTATCCCCAGACGATCCAGTACATCTTAACGGAAGGAACGCAGCGGTATAAGCCTTTATTTTCGGTACAGGCATTCCTTCAAGAAAGAGCATTGGGATTTTATCATTGATACGGGTTTCCATTGGGGCGAATGGCTGGAGCCTGGAAGCAGCCTTCCAAAATCCGTGGGAAAGGCATTTCTTGCGCCTGACAGTGAGACTGCTACGTCCTATTTCGCATGGTCTTCGAAAAAGGCATCAGAGATCGCGCGGATACTGGGCAAAGAACCGGACGCGCAGGAGTATGAAGCGTTGTACCAGAATATCTGCAGTGCATACCAGAAAGAATTTTTACCGGACGGGACAGTCCATTCTATGCGTCAGTGTCGGTATGTGCGTCCGGTAGCGCTGGGGCTGGCAGAGGAAACACAGGAAAAGCAGATCGTGAAAGCTCTGAACCGTCTGGTGATCCAGAACCATTATCGGATCGGTACGGGATTTTTATCGACACCGCATATCTGCAGCATACTTTCCGACCATGGATATGCCAATACGGCCTACCACCTTCTGGAAAATGAAGAAGCCCCGGGCTGGCTGTATGAAGTGAATAAAGGGGCGACGACCACATGGGAGAACTGGTATGGCATAGATACAAACAATAAGCCTGCAAATTCACTGAACCATTATTCCCCGGGAGCGGTGATCGGATGGCTGTACAGCCGGGCAGCAGGAATACGGCCGCTGGAACCGGGATTTGAAAAGGTATTGATCGCCCCGGTTCCCGGAGGGAGACTGACGTGGATAAAATGCTCTTATAAAAGTGCGGCAGGTTTGATCGAGTCAGAATGGAATTACGAAAACGGCAGATTTGAACTGCACATTACGACGCCGAGGCACACCAGGGTAGTCCTGCCGGATGGGACGGTACATGAGACAGAAGCAGGAGAGCACCGGTTTTCCTGCAGCGTAAAAACAGGAGAGAGGAAGGAAAAACAATGAGAGAAAACAGGGTTGAAGATAAAGTTACCATGAAGGAAAAAATAGGATACGGCCTTGCGAATATCGGAAATATCCCGATCACGGCGCTGGCATCCGCCTTTTTGCTGATTTTCTATACAAATGTTGTAGGGCTGAGCCCGGCATCCTGCGCTACATTATTTTTGATAGCCAGGATATTCGACGGACTGAATGATCCATTTATCGGTTATTTCATCGATCATCTGCCGAATACCAGATACGGGCATTTCCGGCCGCCGCTGGTCGTGGGGACGATTTTGTGTTCTATCAATTTTTGGCTCTTGTGGTTCGGCCCGCTGTTCTCGCCGGTGTTCAAATTGGGGATCGCGTACATTACCTACCTCTTGCTGGGAGTACTTGATCGTCGTGTCCGTCGTGTTCTTGATCGTGCTGGTCTGTTCCATCGTGGGAGCTATGGGAATTAAGGAGTGGGTACAGCCGCAGGTGGAAAACAAATACAATATAAAAGACATGTTTCTCGTTTTGGGGCAAAGACCGGTTTATGTAATGTTTCTGGCCTCCCTGCTGATGACCGTAGGGATGTATGTTTCAAACACGGTAAATACTTATTTTTTTACATATATCATCGGCAATTTTACGCTGTTCGGAATCGCTTCTGCCACAAGTATGATCGCGCTGTTCCCGGCAATGCTGCTTTCCGGGAAACTGGTCATCCGTTTTGGAAAAAAGACCCTGTTTATTGCCGGGCTGCTCTGTATGACGATCTGTCCGCTGCTGCGTCTGGTGAATGTATATAACCTTCCCCTGCTGTTTGTGTGTACGGCGCTTGTCGGCTTTGGACAGGGGCTGACTATGCCGCTGTCTTACGGAATGCAGGCTGATAATACGGATTATGTGGAATTAAAAACAGGGATGCGTGCCGAAGCAGCCATTGCGTCCCTGTCCAGCCTGGTATTGAAATGTGCCATGGGAATCGGAGGGGCCCTGCCGGGATATCTACTGGCATATGCAGGCTTCGACGTGGCACTGAAGCAGCAGCCGGCGGCTCAGGGACAGGCTCTGGAGGCGGAAACGCGGACGAGAACATTACGGTGCAGAAGGGGCTGGAAAACGCAGGCTTTACTGTGAATGAGGACTTGACAAAGTTTTATGCGGAGCTGGAGTTTGAACGGATCAATGCGGGACCGCTCACCGGGTTCCAGCCGGATTTGCATCTATATGAAGCAGGTATAGACCAGTATCCGGCCGAATTATTGGAAGGCGCAAAAGCATTTTCCGATACCGCGGTAGTGTTTATCGCAAGGCCGGGCGGAGAAGCCAGCGATCTGGTGACGAATATGGGGACTTTGGACGGGGATGAGGGACGCCACATGCTGGAGATCACTTCAAAGGAAGAAGACCTGCTGGCAATGGCGAAAGAGAACTTTGAACATGTTGTTGTCCTGATCAATGCAGCCAATACCATGGAGCTGGGATTTGCCGATGAGGAAGGCGTGGACGCGGTACTCTGGATCGGAGACCCGGGAAAAACAGGATTTGAATCCGTGGGAAAAGTACTGAGCGGAGAGATCAATCCGTCCGGCGCGGTTGTTGATACCTTTGCCTATGATGCCACAAGCGCTCCGTCCTTCGCGAACTTTGGGGACTTCCGGTATTCCGATTCGGAAGATGCCTTTTATGTAGAATACGCAGAAGGAATCTATGTAGGATACCGCTATTATGAGACCAGATATGTTGACAACGAGACTGGAGAATGTGACGAAGCGGCATACCGTGAGGCAGTACAATATCCCTTTGGATACGGCCTCAGCTATACGGAATTTTCTCAGGAAATAAAATCCTTCAAGACGGACGCGGAAAAAGTCTCCATGGAAGTAGAAGTGACAAATACCGGAGACACCGCGGGCAAGGACATTGTGCAGGTGTATTATACGGCTCCTTACGAAGAGGGCAGGGTTGAAAAATCCCATGTAGTTTTGGGGGCATTTGACAAGACAGAGCTTTTGGAGGCAGGCGGGGCACAGACCATCACTCTGGAAATTCCGATCGAAGAAATGGCATCTCATTTGCAGATATGGCAGGACTGGATTATGAGGATGAAAAATGGGATGAATTTTTGGAACAGCTGTCAGTGAAGGATATGAGACGTCTGATTGGAATGGGTGGTTATAAGACCTCCGCTCTGAAATCTATCAATAAAGGCGCAACCTCAGATGTGGACGGGCCTGCCGGAATTAATGCCATCGTAAACGGGGAATCCGGCGTGACTCATGTTACGGAGGTCGTACTGGCCAGCACATGGAACCGGGAGCTGGCACGCGCGATGGGAGAATCCCTTGCGGCCGAGGCAGACGCATACGCGATCGACGGAATTTACGCGCCGGCAATGAATATCCACCGTTCTCCGTTCGGAGGAAGGAACTTTGAATATTATTCCGAGGACGCATACCTATCCGGAGAAATGGCGGAGGCAGAGGTATCCGCGATCCGGGATTACGGCAAGTACTGTTATCTAAAACACTTTGCAATGAACGACCAGGAAACGAGCCGTGCAGGGATCGCAGTATGGGCAAACGAGCAGTCTATGAGGGAAATCTACTTAAAGCCATTTGAAACCGCAGTAAAAGAAGGAGGCGCAACAGCCATGATGTCCGCGTTCAACCGACTTGGGACGACCTGGTGCGGCGCAAATTCCACTTTGCTCCAGATGGTGCTGCGTGACGAATGGGGGGGCCGCGGCATGGTGATCACGGATTATGACGGAGCTGCGTACATGAATGTGGATCAAGGCATCCGCGCGGGAAATGATCTGATGCTCTCCACCACAGGCGATATGCCGACCGATACGAGCAATACCGCAAAGCAGGCAATGCGCAGGGCAAGCCATAACATCCTGTATACGGTCGTGAACAGTGATGCCGGAGCGTATACCTATGTGTACAAGATGCCGGGCTGGATGAAAATATTGATCGCGGCAGATGTTGTGATCGTATTGCTGGCAGCCGGACTGATCATCCGTGGAAAAAAGAAAAGGGCAGCGAAAATAATTGTGGAGAGCGGAATCGTAGAGTAGCCATCTTCTGAAATCGAAGGTCTGGAAGAGATAAGATAAAGAGGAAAATCAAAAGGGAAGGGGCTGTCGGGAAATAGATAGCCCCTTCTTTGGTTATCTGATATTCTCTAAAATCATTTAATGCACTGACAGGCAGTAAACTTCTAATGGTAACTGTGTCATAAAATTCTCCTGTAAAATATTTCAAGGACTATGTTGCCATAGTCCTTGAATGTAGTGTCACCGCAGCGACGCTAACGCTTTTTGAACGTCCATTTATTGGCAGGACTCTCCTTTAATAGTATTCTACCAAATAGATTTTTTTGTCAAGAATTTTTCAAAATTTCTAAAAATTCAAAAATTCTGTTGTATCTGTTCAGCTTTGCGCAGGAAGGCTTGTCTGGCTATCTGAGGGGCTCTGGCGTTTCTTTCATTCCGGCGGCCTTTGCGGTCATCGGAATCTGCGGTGTGCGGCTTACATGGATTTTTCAGTAAAAACTTATTTGTTCTTATTTTGAATTTGGCGATAATCAGAAATGATGTTTTCAAATGTGATGTTTTTCAGACTTTCGCATAAATCATTGCTGATTTTCTGATAAGAACAATCCAACACATTATGGATACTTTTTCCAACAGGACATAACGGAGAGGGCAGCGAGTGAATGCCAATAAGCTTAGAAACGAAATCAGGTTCTATAGCCTTGCATATGCGATATAAAGTTATTTCGTTTGGCGGACAATTCAACGTTGTACCGCCTGTTCCAAATTTAACAGATAGTATACCATCTTTTTTCAATGAGCTTATGATCTTTCGGATCGTAACAGGGTTGATTCCAGTAGATAATGATAAAAGGTCGCTGGTTACTTTTTGTGTATCTCCGTATTCAAAAATAAAAATAAGACAATGAACGGCAACGGAACATTTTGTACTGATGTGCATGGCATTTCTCCTTTCCATGTCAGATTGTATCACATATCCGCATTGGTGTAAATCTTGACATTACACTATGACTTTGATATGATGGTGTAAATCTAAAAATTACAGGAGGTGCAAATATGAAGGTTTCACAAATTGTTTTCAGCCCGACAGGAGGAACAGGCAGAGTTGTAGAAATGATAACTAAAGCGTGGGGGATGCCTGTGAATAAAATTGATTTATCCAATGCGGAAACAGACTTTTCTTCACTTCGCTTAGAAAAAGATGATATTGCAATGATTGCAGTGCCCTCTTATGGAGGACGTGTGCCAAGCCTTGCCATCCAAAGAATTTCTGACATTCATGGTAATCATATCCCATGTGTCATTGTCTGTGTATATGGCAACAGGGCATATGAGGATACCTTGATCGAATTAAATGATGCTGCAGAAAAAAGCGGCTTTAAGGTCATTGCAGCTATTGCAGCCATTGCAGAGCATTCTATCATGCACCAGTATGCGGCAGGCAGACCAGATACGAAGGACAAGAGTGAGTTAAACAGTTATGCGAAAAAAATTTTAGACAAAATATATAGCGGTCCAACCGGATTTTCCACACCGCAGATTCCAGGAAAACGTCCTTATAAAAAAGCAGGCGGAGCCGGTTTGGTTCCAAAAGCGAATAAAGACTGTACAAACTGCGGTCTTTGTGCCAAACAGTGTCCGGCACAGGCGATCGGTAAAGAGAATCTGAAAGTGGCAGACGGAAAAAAATGTATTTCATGTATGCGTTGCGTTGTACAATGCCCGCAGTCAGCCCGTAAAGTGAACGGAGCGATGGTTTCTGTCGCAGCATTAGCAATAAAAAAGGCCTGCTCAACAAGAAAAGGAAACGAGTTATATATTTGATGCTGTTAAATTAGTGAGCACATCATGTATACTTTTAATGGATGGCCGTTCCCTCCGCTTTTCTATGTTTCGTTCAGATCTCCAGGCCGTTTTTTCCGCATTTCCGGTTCATCCGCATAAGCACGGTAATTTTTGGGGCTCATTCCAAACTTTTTCTTAAATGCTTTAGAGAACACGAGATGGTCATGATAGCCCACTTCATTTGAAACTTCTTTGACTGACATGGCGGTGCTGACAAGAAGATTGGCAGCTTTATGCATACGAAAATCAATCAGAAATTTCTGTACAGAAAGATTCAATTCTTTTTGGAAGGCATGATTTAGGTGGGACCGGGTGATTCCGATATGCTCCGCAATATCAGATACCCCGATCCCCTGCATATACATTTCATTCATGTAATCAATTGCAAGATTGACATATGCATTATCCCCATAGCATATCTGCTCCTGTTTGCCGTCAAGAACAAGATGGGTGTGATGGTCAGACAGGACCGCCAGGAGTTTCAGGAGGATGGACTATCTGTAAAGTCCATTGGAAAAATTTAAAGAGATATGTTCAAATAAATCATGGAAACAGTCTATATATTCTTCCAGGGCAGGGGCCGGAAGGACCAGATGCTTTTTTGAGAAGCCGCAATGCTTCAATACGGTATCTATATTCGAACCATTGAAACCGACCCATGCATAAGTCCATGGGTCATTCGTGTCCGCACAGTAAACAACCGGCTCATCCGGGCAGATCAAAAACATTTGTCCGGGGCCAAGGGGCCATGTATTGCCATTGGCTGAATAAAAAACAGAGCCGGATATGATAAAATGAATGATATACTCGTCACGGGTGCCGGAGAATGCGTGATAAGGCTTGCATTCTTCCCTTCCCATATGCACCAGAGTAATTTCCATAGAGGCGTCCCTCAAATCTTCCAGACATTTAAAATCACCGCTGTTTGTATATTTGACAGTATGCATACGATCATCCCCCGCGTAGTTGATATGTTTTCATTGTACCATATAATCTGCGATTTTGACATATCCAAATTCTCATATAATGCTTTTATAGGGTTATTTTTTTGAAGCCTTTTTCCTTATATACTATTACCAGAGTAAATGATTTTTTTATGCATGCATATAAAGAAAAAACTCTTAATAAAAGAAAAGAGTCTTAAAGGGAAAAAGGAGAATAAAATGAATGCAGTAGGTGGGTTTTTAGGAAACGACAGTTTTTTTGGAAGAATCATGACAAAATGTGGTACAATGATTGCACACAATGTATTGTTTGTGTTAAGCTGTATTCCGGTTGTTACGATCGGGGCGGCCCAGACCGCGATGTACCATTCGGTTTTCGCGATGTTAAATGCAGAAGACGGAATCAATCCGCTGAAAGAGTACGTGAAAGGATTCCGAAAAAACGTTGTCCGGGCAACTTTGTATTGGCTTGCGTTTGCCGGGATCATGGTGCTGGGATGTATCGACTTACAGGCCTGCCTATGCGTTTATCGGTGCATTTTTTGGATTTGGATTGATTGCCTATATCACAGGAAAGATGTTGATGCCGCAATTTAAGGGACTTTAGGAAAATAAGTATGGAGGAGATAAAAAGATGAGCAGAAAGGCGATGTGCGCGGTTCCGCCTATGGGATGGAATTCGTGGAATACATTTACAGAGAATATCAGTGAAGACCTGATAAAAGAAACGGTAGACGCCATGAAAGAACAAGGGCTTCTGGAGGCCGGGTATGAATATGTGGTGATCGACGACTGCTGGAGCTTAAAAGAACGTGGCCAGGATGGAAAGCTTGTGGCAGACCCGGAGAAATTCCCGAATGGAATAAAGGCTCTGGCAGACTACATTCATGAAAAGGGATTTAAATTCGGGATGTACAGCTGCTGCGGAACCAGGACCTGTGCAGATTATCCTGGGAGCTTTGAGCATGAATTTGAAGATGCAAAACAGTTTGCCGACTGGGGCGTGGATTATCTGAAATATGATAATTGTTTTAAACCACAGAATCAAGATGGGAAAACACTGTACCGCAGAATGGGAATCGCGCTTGCGAATTCGGGCAGGGATATTGTGTTTTCCGCATGCCAGTGGGGAACAGATTCTGTACATGACTGGATCCGTTCAACAGGCGCGCATCTGTTCCGGTCTACCATCGATATCAATGATTCCTGGGCATCCATAAAAGAGATTGCCCTTTCCCAGCTCGAAAAGCAGGCATTTTCAGGCTCCTACTGCCATAATGATATGGATATGCTGGTAGTCGGTATGCACGGGAAAGGCGGCAATGAATATATTTCTGCCGGTGGATGTTCCGATGAGGAATATCAGACCCACTTTGCGCTGTGGGTGATGATGAACTCACCGCTGATGATCGGATGTGATGTCAGAAATCTGACGGAGGAAACAAAAAAGATCCTGCTGAACCGGGAACTGATTGCGATCAATCAGGACGTTGAATGCAGGGCGGCCTTCCAGGTGAACTGTGAATCAAACAGCCCGGACGCGTTTACACTGGTAAAATTTTTATCCAATGGAGACATCGCGGTTGCTATGTTTAATATGGGAGATGTTCCGACAAAAGTTGCCGTAGATTTTTATGATATAGGATTTACCGCCCACGCGGGAAAAGGGCTGGAATTTTATGATTGTATGGAACATAAGGCGGCAGGTATGAGAACAGAAATGTTTTCAGAGACCGTGGCGGCACATGGAGCTAAAGTTTACAGATGTAAGGTGGTGCCTAAAAGGTGACAGATCATGTTTGTAAGATATGCAAAAAAGGGCTGATGTCTGATGAGATTGCCTTGCATCGGAAGATGTTCTGCAGAGGGGCAAAGGAATATATGTGCCTGGACTGTCAGGCAAAATACTTAAATGTAAATCGTGAATGTCTGGAAAAAGTGATTGAAAGATATCATAAAAGCGGTACATGCGCGCTGTTTGCGAAGACCGGATGAGCATGGAATAAACGATTGATAAAAAAAGAGTGTGGATTGCCAGTATTTGAAATCTGTTTTGCGGATGACAGCAGGCAATCCACTTGCTTTATAAACTGACAACAAAAGGAGGAACGGATATGGCAGAGAAGAAAAATATCAGGTGCCAGATTCATTGCCAAAAAGGCAGGGTGATCCATGCAGAGTTCGGCAGGGATACAGGCGTTTATGATCAGGAGGGCATTCATATTGAAGTCGAAGAAAGGACGTAGGATGGATGCCGGGTCGGAAAATTCCGGCTGGATATGAAAAATGAATCCTGCAGGGAGAATTTCAATCTTCGGATGGAAAGGCCGGTCAGGATATATCTTCCAATGTCAGAACATCCTGAAAAAATCACGGCAATGTATCTGTATAATGAATGGTGGACAAGCCCCGCGTTTGTTGAGAAGTTCCAGGAGATCCCGGACTATACCCAGGTGGCTTTTTTGAAGTTCAAAGACAGATGTTCCTGTCTGGTATTGATGGCGGGCAGGGAATTTAAGACCTATATGACAAAAGGAACCGAGGATGAGATCTGTCTGGAAATGACTTCCCATCTGGGCGTACAAAAGTTTGTGGAGGAGCCGCTGTATGTTCTGGCAGAAGCAACCGCATTACCGGAAGCGATACATAAAGCATTTGCGTGGATAGCCGGATACAAAGGCATCAGGATGAGAGAGGAACGGCGGGTCCCGGAAATGTTCCGCTATCTGGGCTGGTGCAGCTGGGATGCATGTTATACCGATGTTACGGAAGAAAAGATCCGTCAAAAGGCCGGGGAATAGGCTGAAAAACAGGTTCCGGTAAGATGGATGCTGATTGATGACGGATGGCTTTCCGTACAGGAGGAACTGCTTTTTGATTTTCTGCCGGATAAAGAAAAATTTCCTGACGGATTTCATAATATGATAAAAGAGATCAAGGGAAAAAGTGATATCCGGTGGTTTGGCGGAACATTTGCTGCAGAATGCGTATAATGCATTGTACCATAATGAATTCTATTGTTGTGACTGGGATATGTTCTGGACGAAGCACGAGGATTGCGTGAAGCACAGCCTGTTGAGGGCTGTCAGCGGCGGTCCGGTATATTTCAGTGATAAGATTGGGGAGACTGACCCGGAAGTATTAAAACCGCTTGCCTATCTGGACGGCAGGATACTCATGATGGAGAGAGCGGCAAAACCCGCCTGCGGCTGCCTGTTTACGGATCCTATGAAATCCGGGGTATTGAAGCTGGCCAATGTGGCGGCCCATGGACAAGAGAAAAAGGGCGGTGGGATCTTAGTCTATGATCTTACGGGCCGAAAGCAGGAATATACATTTTCGCCGGCGGATATATATGATCTCGATATATCCGGCAGGTGCTGGATATATGACTATTTTCACCAGACGGCAAGGATATGCGGCAGCAGTGAAGTTCTTACGGCAGAAATGGATGAGAATGGATTTGCATGGTATCAGGTGCTTGCATGTGAACCGTAATACACGAGCAGGGAGTTATAGGATTTCTTTCGGTGAAAGAGCCGGTAAAGGTTTTATGCAACGGCGTCGATGTGTCTCATGCCGTGGAGAGGAAGGATCTGGTATATACGGTGGATTTGGCAGAAAAGCGAAACAAAATGATCATAGAGGTTGTCTGGATTCCGGACATTTTTGAAACTGAGACATAAAAATCCCATCCCATTTTTAAGAATTCCCCCTTTGACGAAAGTTGGAATCCCAGTTATCATGGAAAAAAGACTATCCGCATCTGTTCGATATCCTTATGGGGATGTGCCGCTGCAGGATGGATATTTCTTTATGATATCAGAGAAAGCAGGGATGGTTATGAAAATAAACCGCATGTCCATAAAAAAGAAACTACAAAATATCAATCTGCCCCGGCAGCAGCCGCTGCCGGGGTATTCGTCTACAACCCGGAAAATGAAGACCATCCGGGGCAGCCTGATTTTTTCTCAGTGCTGTATACTTTTGATCCTGACATTTCTTCTGGGATTCAGCATTTATACCTACACCTGTGAGGTCCTAAAGACAAGGAACCGGAAAGCATATGATAAGATTTTGGATTCCGCGGAGGTCATTATGGATCATACGCTGTCCTATTATAAGGATGTTTCCCGGCTGATCCTGGAAAATGGCGTGGTCCAGAGAGAACTGCGCAGTGGGAAATCCGTGGAGGGGGACGGTATTTTCATGGACAACCGTCTGTTCCAGGTTCTGGGAGATGAACTGAATATTTATGCAAATGGCGTAGGAAACATAGACTCGCTGTATCTGTTTGATAACGAGGGAAAGATATTTTATGTAGATTCGAAGATAAAAAGTATGGATGTAAGGAATCATATGGACTATGAGAGCATACAGAAAACAGACTGGTATTGGAAGGCAATGGGAGCAGAGGGGAAAGAAATTTTTATCGGCTATAATGTCCTGAAGGATGATAAGGATACTTTTTCCTGTGTCAAGGTGCTCAATACATTGGACAAACAAGAAAAAATCGGCCTTTTAGTATTAAATATCAGGTGTGATGCATTGAATACCGTATTCAAGTCAAATACGGAGGAAGAGGATGTATATGGTATCTTTTACCATCAAAGCGGGGAACGCCGGCTTGTTTACCAAAGCGGCTGTGAAAAAGAAAGTGGAAAGGCTGTCCTGGCTGACATCCTGGAAAATAAAGAGCAGGATTATGAGGTCACGAATCATATCTGCCAGATTGAAAACTGGGAAATGCTTCATATTGTCCGCAAGAGCGATATTTTCCGGGAGGCAAAGCAGATCCGCCTGTTGATCATCATTCTCGGTATGGGGGCAACGCTGGTGATGGCGGCGGTCACGATCCATCAGGTCTATCACATTACCCGTCCGCTCTACCAGCTTAGGGAGGATATCCGTCTGGTGGGGGATGGCAGGTATCACTTTGACCATTCTTACCAGACTGATGAGGTGGGCATTATCGGGCAGGAATTCCAGAAGATGGTCCAGGAGCGGATTGCATTGAAAGAACAGGTACAGGAAGAGGAAATCCGCCGCCAGGCATCGGAGCTGGAACTGCTGCAGTCGCAGATCAATCCCCATTTTCTTTATAATACGCTGGACACCCTCTACTGGATGGCGATCGTGGAGGATAAGGAGAACATTGCACAGCTTACACGGGCACTTTCCGATGTGTTCCGTATCAGCCTGAACCAGGGCATGGAACTCATCAGTATCCGGGAGGAACTGAAATTTATCGAAGACTATCTGTATATCCAGAATATCCGTTTCGACGGAAAATTTATGACCCGGCTTCAGATAGACGAACAGGTCTATGACTGGAAGATCATCAAGCTGATCATCCAGCCGTTTGTGGAAAACGCGATCTATCACGGGCTGGAGCCCAAGATGGATTCAGGCAGCCTGCAGATTTCCGGCAGGGTAGAGGACCGATCCCTTGTGATCGCGGTGGAGGATGACGGCGTGGGGATGGATGCCGCAGCAGATATGAAGAAAGGCTATGCCATGCAGAATGTCATGGAACGCGTCCGGCTCCATTACGGCGAAAATGCCAAGATAGAGGTGGAGAGCAGATCTGGCTATGGAACGAAGATCCGGCTTTACCTGCCTGTGGAAAAAATCAAAACGGATACACTGGAAGGCGGCCTTGACAGCAAGAGCGGTAAACAATGAGGATGTAACAGGAAAAAGATCAGAGAGGCAGAGGAATTATGGAAAAATTAAAGATTGTCCTGATTGATGATGAAAGGATCGTGCTCAACGGAATCAAAGCTATTTTGAAAAAAGAAAAAGATGTAGATTTAGCCGGTGTGGCGGACAATGGCCTGGACGGCCTGAAAACGGTTCTTACACAAAGGCCTGATATTGTCCTGACAGATATCCGTATGCCCGGATTGTCCGGCCTGGAGCTGATCCGTAAGGCAAAGGAGACTCTGCCGGACACCGTATATATTATTTTCAGCGGTTACAATGAGTTCCAGTATGTCAAAGAAGCGCTTGGCCTTGGCGTCATTGATTACTTGGAAAAACCGATCACCATTGAAAAGCTGAGGGAGGTTCTGGATAAGGCTGTCCAGATCTACAATTACCGTCAGAACTATGCCCGGATGACCCGGAATATGAAAAAGGCGGAAAAGACTTATGTGGAGCGCTCTCTCCGTGAAGTCTACGAACAGCCCTGGGATGAGGAGCGGAATCTGAAAAAAGTGCTGGAGCAGAATCCGGAACTGGAATATGCAGACTCTGTCTGCGTGATGAAGGCAGCCTGCAGAAAGACCCAGAGTATAGACGAATACCGCTGTATCATACAGCAGCTTGTATTTGAGCTGGTTCAGGAATACCACATTGAAATTTATTCCTTTTCTGAATATGAAAGCCTTGTCCTGGCATATTTCAGCTTTGAGAAGGAGCCGTTCCCTTTCCGGGCAGAGGCAGAACGTGGGATGCAGAGGCTGGAGGAGGAAGGGATTGAATGTTATGTGGGCATCAGCAGGATCCATGAGAATTTTTATGGGATCCGGAATGCGTTTGTGGAAGCGGAAGATGCCATACGCTATGCCCGTTATCTGGAATCCGCGGATGTGGTCAGTTTTGACGAGGTGGAGTATGCGACCTCGATTCCCCGTGACTTGAATAAAAACCAGAACTCCATCAGCTTTAACTTCCGTACAGGACAGCTCGGATTGTGCCGGGAGCAGGTAAAAGAATATCTGGATCATCTCAAACAGATGGATCTGATGCCGGAGCTGTTCAAACAGAAATGTATGGAGCTCTTATTTTCGTTGAAAAATCTTCTTGACGAGATGGACAAGACCCGGCCCCACGACCTGGATCTGGGCTTTACCCCGGATCTGCGCAGGTTTTCTGCAGATGAAATGACTGCCTGGGTGATGGAAAAAACAGACTTCATATTGGAAAGTGCGGCAGCCCAGGAGACAGACGGGAAAAATAAGGCAATCCGGACCGCGAAAAATTATATTGAACAGCATTTTCAAGAAGGGGTTACGCTGGATATGGTGGCGGAACAGATCCATATGAGTCCCACCTATTTGAGCATGCTGTTTAAGCAGGAAGAGGGCATCACGTATATCCGTTACCTGACCAGGGTCAGGATGGAAAAAGCGATGGAGTATATCCGGCAGGGGTATAAGGCAAAACAAGTCTGTGAGATGGTAGGCTACTATGACTATAAACATTTCAGCACACAGTTCAAGAACTATGCCGGCATGACATTAGATGCGTATAAAAAGAAAACCATGGGCACACCCTAAATGATATATGAGGCGACCATAAAAAAACCACCCCGAATCATAAATTCCCCCGGTTTTACAAAAATCATCCCCCAATTTATACTGAATATATCGAAACGATAGGAGGAGAAAATATGAAATCGAAAAAAGTGATGAGTATGATTCTGGTGGCAGCAATGGCTGCAGGCCTTGTCGGCTGCGGCAGCTCTGGCTCCGGCAATTCGTCTGACGGCGCTTCTGATACGGAAAAGGACGCTCCAGAAGGCTCAAAAACCGTCAGCGTACTGACCTGCTGGGATGAGAACAGCGACAATACACAGATTCTGGTAGAGGCGACCAACCGCTACAATGAAACGGATCCGGAGACACCGATCAACCTTCAATTGGAAGTGGTTGCCCAGGACAGTATGAACCAGAAGCTGAGCGTCCTGGCTGCAAGCAGCGACCTGCCCGATGTGTTCTGTACCGGTACTCAGGAGTACATAGAGACATATGTAGGCCAGGGGTGGCTTAAGAGCATTGATGAGGTGATGGATGATTTTGATGCAAAAGATGCCCTGGCTGAAGAAAAGCGTTTGGCGCTGCTGGATCTGACCAAGCAGGACGGGCTGTATGTCCTTCCCTGTGACCAGTCTATAGAGGGAATCTGGTACAACACAGAGATTTTTGACAAATACGGCCTGGAAGTTCCGGAGACGATAGATGATTTTATGGATGTGTGCGAAACACTTCTGGAAAATGATGTCCAGCCGATGGTCTGCCCTGGAAAAGAGAAATGGCCGATCACCCGTCTGATTGGTTCTTATGCAACCATGGCAGGCGGCGTGGAAGCAATTGTAGATGCAAATAACGGAGACCTTTCCTGGGGGGATGATACATTTATCCAGGCATATTCCTGGCTTGCAGAAATGGGCGGAAAAGGTTACTTTGGACAAGGCGTGACCACAGTAGATACCAACACGGCAAATTCCCTGTTCTTAAGCGGCAAAGCAGCGATGTACTACAATGGAAGCTGGTTCACCTCCAACTTGAATTCCGAGGAAAACCAGATTGGCGAAAACGTAGGGCTGTTCGCATTCCCGACCGTAGACGGCGGCAAGGGTGAGGCAAATACCTTTACCACAAGCTATGGGATGTACTGGTGCTTCAACTCCGGCGCTTATGACGAAGCAGAGGGTGCATGGATGGCGTATCTGCTCCAGAATTACGGCGATGTGGCTATGGAACTCCAGGGACGTCTAACCGCATATACTCTGAGCAGCGAGCCGGAAGTTGACTATTATACAAACATTGTGCTGGAAGCACAGGAAAAGCAGACAGGATCTGGCGTATGGCCGGAATATGCAATGGTGACCAGCGTGCAGGATGCGGAGTATTCCAATGCGCAGATGCTGATCCTGAACCAGATTACTCCAGAAGCATATGGAGAGGCAATGGATGCGGCAATGGCATCTGCCCAGTAACCAGATCATAAAAAGGAGAAACAGGATATGAGTAAAGTTTTGGGAGATAAAAAAGCGCTGGCGCTGTTTACGATTCCCGCGCTGCTGCTTTTTACAATATTAGTCTTTATACCGATCATCTGGTCTCTGGTGTATACATTTTTTACAGGGACGCCCGGCGTCAACTTTACATTTGCCGGAGCAGCGAATTATCTGAAGATTTTCCAGGACGCACAGCTCTGGACAACTTTCAAAAATAATATTATTTATGTAGTCACCGTAGGAGGCGGACAGATCGTACTTGGTTTTATCATTGCGATGGTCATCAACTTTGGCGTGCGGGAGCATCGGAACCTGGTGCGTACCCTTTTGTTCATCCCGGTTGTCCTCCCAGGTGTAGCAAGTGCACAGCTGTGGCTGAAAATGTATGCCATCACTCCGCAGTATGGTCTGTTGAACAGCATTTTCGATATGCTGGGGATTGACAATCTGGTCAAGGCCTGGACAGGAGATCCGTCCACTGCTATGGCTGCTTTGATCATCATGGATATCTGGAAAGCGTTGGGGATGTACATATTGATCTTCTATTCCGGTATCATCGACCTGCCGGAGGATGCGGTGGAAGCAGCAAGGATTGACGGGGCCAATGTATTCCAGATCATTACGAGGATACAGATGCCTATGCTGAAGCCTATTTTCCGTATGGCTCTGGTAATGTGTATCACAGCCTGCTTCAAGGTTTATGATTCCCCGGTTGCATTGACCAACGGAGGCCCTGGTATTGTAACGACTATGCCGTCCATGTATATGTACAGCAATGCATTTAATTACAGCCAGTTTGGCTATGCCAGTGTGATCGCGATCCTGATCCTGATTGAGTGTGCGATCTTTACGGTTGCTGTGAATAAGCTGCTGGCACAGAAAGATTGAAAGGGGGAGAAGTAAGAATGACACAGCCAAAACAAAAGGTTTATTATGGTGCGATCATCGGCAGGGCGGTCTGCCTGCTTATACTGGCTTTCCTGCTCATTATTTCCATTTACCCGGTCATCTGGCTTTTGATTTCATCGTTTAAGACACAGACTGAGTTTACATTGAATTCCGTATTTTCCCTGCCTGGGTCATTCAGTGCAGGAATTGAGAACTATGTGGATGCGTGGACGACCGGAAATATGGGTACAGCATTTATTAATAGTGTGGTCTGTACCGCAGGTTCCATGGTCCTGATCATCCTGACTGCACTGCCGATTTCCTTTGCGATCGCAAAGATGCAGTGGAAGCTCAGCAATAAGATTGCGGCTTATATTACGTTCGGCCTGCTGATCCCGGCTCAGGTCGCGCTGATTCCGTTGTTTTCGATTTACAATAACATTGGCCTGACCAACAGCCGTATCGGTCTGATCCTGCTGTACACGGCACAGTCCCTTCCCTTGTCTGTGATGTTGTTTACCGGATTCTTCACTGCCATTCCAAATGAAATGATGGAAGCGGCCGTGATTGACGGCTGCACGATCTACCAGATGCTGGTGAAGGTCATCTTCCCGCTGATGATGAACTCGATCATGACGGTCCTGACCCTCCAGTTTATGTCTTCCTGGAATGACCTGATCTATTCCCAGACATTTATCTCCCTTGCGGAGAAGCGGACGCTGCAGACTGCATTGATCATGTTCAACGGCTCTCATGGTGAGGTGAACTGGGGTCCGTTGTTTGCGGCAATGTCCATCACGATCATACCAACGCTTGTGATCTATATGTTCCTGAGCAAGTTTATGATCAGAGGCATGACATCCGGCGCTGTAAAGGGCTAGATCCGAAAGCAGGAAAAAATAATCTGACGAAATAAATCCTGGAATCAAATTGCTCAAATTTGTTGTAAGATCAGTGTTTTTATGGTATACTATGAATCAATAGAAAAGATATACGGATTTGTAAAAAGGTACTTTTGTAAACACTGAGGATGCGTCATAATAAGACATTTGGGACAATAACTAGATTTGAAATGGCGGGCTTCAAAAATTGTGGCAGGCCGGAGTGAATGTTCGAATAGTGTGGTATAGATACCACACTATTTTCTTATAAGTAGAAAAATTCTGACTTCATTTCCGAGGCTTTAGGGGGAATGTTCCCGGAAAGTCCTTTGTATCCATCTTTATGGCTGGCTTTTCGAGAGCACTCAAGGGAGAAATGGAGGAAAAAGCAAATGACAAAACAGGAAAGAAAACAACTGACAAGAGAAACGAAGATGGATATTATAAATATTATCATGGTCGTTATTGCCTGTATCTTGTACGCTGTTTTGATCTACAGTATGGTTCTGGTATCACGTCAGTATGAGGCTATGAGTTCTGCCATGGACGATTATATTTCCTGTACAGAAGATGGGCAGCAATTGTCAGATGCCTCCGGCCATCTTACGGATCAGGTACATCACTTTGTAGTGGATGGAGAGATGGAGCATGTAGAGGCTTACTTTGCAGAAGTCCATGTGACCCGGAGACGGGAGAATGCATTGGAAAATCTGAGGGAATTTGCTGACGAGGAGGCGATCAGTGCCCTGCAGAAAGCGTTAGACCGGTCCAATAAGCTGATGGAGACAGAGATTTATGCGATGCGGCTGGTCGCAGAAGCGCAGGGAGGTGACATTGCTGATTTTCCGCAGGAAGTACAGGAGATTCAGCTTACGGCAGAGGATCAGGGGCTGAGTTCAGAGAAGATGGCTGATAAGGCTATTCTCATGGTTTTTGATGAAGACTACCATCATGCCAGAGAGGAGATCGAGACAGATGTTTCCGGCTTTCTGGATGGTGTGATCGGCAGCATGCGTGAGAAGCAGCAGGCCAGCATGATAAAAATGAAACGGATCATGACGATCCAGTCGATATTGTTTGTCGTGCTGATCGTGCAGAGTTTGATCACGATCGCGATGATCATCATCAACAATATGAAAAAACAGAAAGAGAACCAGACGTTTATCAATCAGATTATCCATGCTTTTGCCAGGAGTATTGACATTAAAGATAAATATACGAACGGCCATTCTATGAGAGTGGCAAAGTATGCAAAACTGATTGCAAAAAAGGCCGGATTCAATGACAAAGAAGCAGAAGCAGTGTATAATATCGGCCTGCTCCATGATATTGGAAAGATTACCGTCCCAGATGACATCTTGAATAAAGCCGGCCGTCTGGACGATGATGAATACAATGTGATCAAGAAGCACACAAGTAACGGAAGCGAGATCTTGAAGGAAATCCAGATTGCCCCGGAACTGGCGATCGGCGCTCAGTACCACCACGAACGTATGGATGGGCGGGGCTATCCTTATGGAAAGGAAGGGAATGAAATTCCTGAGATTGCGCAGATCATTGCAGTGGCGGATACGTTTGACGCGATGTATTCGACCCGGCCTTATCGGAAACAGATGCCTATTGAGAAAGTAGAAGCTGAACTGGAGCGCTCTGCAGGAACACAGCTGAGTGAAGAGTATGTAAAGGTAATGGTCCAGTTGATCCATGAAGATGCAGTAGCAGATATCAATAATACCTAAATCCGTGAAACTAGTTGTTTTATGAAGCCAATCCTAAATCTGATTGGCTTACTCTTGATAAATGATCCTTTAAAGACAGTATTTTAATGAATGATA
>CAJUTU010000036.1 GCA_910589385.1 uncultured Lachnospiraceae bacterium | reverse complement strand
TTGAAAATATAAGGTTTGTAACAAAAAAATAGGTAGTAAATTTGACACTACCGGGATAAAAACGGAGGGCTTCATATGATGTTTGACTTTGAAACTGTGATCAAAAATCTTGACCTTGGAAATCTTGCCGCACAACCGCAAAGAGTGACAGGCGGTTATCTGCATAAGATGTTCAAACTGGAGACAACGACAGGAAAATATGCGGTAAAGCTGCTGAATCCGGTTATTATGAAACGTCCGGGTGTATTGGAAGATTACAAAAGAGCTGAGCATATAGAACAGATTTTATCAGAATATAATATCCCCATCGTTCCTGCGCTGGAAATCCATGGCGCCAGGATGCAGAGGCTGGATGGACAGTATTTATATATATATGAGTGGACAGACGCAAAAGCTTTGGGTTGGCATGGAATCAAAGAAGAGCACTGTGAGGCAGTCGGGAAACTTTTAGCGCACATACATAACATTCCGCTGCATGGATTCCACTCGGATGAAACCTGCCAGTCCTGTAGTAAAATGAACTGTGGGATACCCGTTAGCTATCAGCTTTCCGATAGAAAATTCCATGTAGACTGGGATTGCTATATAAGACTGGCAAAAAAAATGCATTCGGAACTTGCGGAAGAACTGGAGAAAAATCGGGAACTGTTTTACCGGGCACAGCAGGAGTACAATACGGCGGTAGACAACGTACCGGATATAGTCTGCATCACCGACGGCGATATGGACTGCAAAAATGTTTTATGGAAAAATGGACAGCCTCTTATCATTGATCTGGAATGCCTGGATTATGGAAATCCCTTTTTGGAAATGTTCCAACTGGCGTTAAGCTGGGCAGGAGATGCAGTGTGTGATATCCATTTTGGGCGTATGGACAGCTTTCTTAGGGCATATCAGTCAGAGTACGGAAAAATTGATGTTGACTGGGAGGCGCTTTCCGGGGTTGGGTTTTCCTGGCTGGATTGGCTGGAGTACAATACGAAACGTGCTTTATTGATTGAATGCGGCGACGAGGAAGAACAAAAATTAGGAATCTGTGAGGCTAAGGAAACGATTCGAAGGATTGTCTATTACCATTCTGTTAGAGAAAGTATGCTGGAATATCTTAGTAGGACAGAGAACTCAAATTCATTGATATAAAAGGTGGTTTCTGTATAATAATCATTAAAAAGTCCAGGAATTGCAGGAAAATAGCCCAAATAAATGCGTGGGTTATTCTATATAGTTCCTTAATAGAAGGACATATGTTGAAAATTGTTTTTGGGGATATTGAAAATTCCATATATCATCCGCCGACGTATTTTGATAATCAATATGAGGATGAGTGGATCACAACCCCTTTGTCTGTAGAAATGATAAGAGATATCGACAAGTCAGAGGTGATCAGCGCTCATTTGATTGAAAGTCCGGTATTGGGATCGATTTCCACGAAAGAGATTTCTGGAGGGGTAAAGACTTTAATGCTGATGGCTTTTGATGGTTCGGGAAAAATTTTTAACGCTTCATCCTGCGGCGATAATTGTGCAAAATGGATCGTAGAGATTGGGAAAAGAAAGGACTTGACGATTAATCTCCACCATGTACTGGACTTTAGTTCAGCGGGCGAATTTGATGCACTGATGCTCAATACAGGCAGGACGGTCCACAGCTGTCGTGAATATTTTGAAGAGGCGTTGAAAATAAAGGAGCGGTAACAGATGAAAGGAAAATACCATGTCATAGTACAGAATAAAAGACTCCGACACGAATTTGATATCAAGAGGAATATTACGATCATCCGCGGTGACAGTGCTACAAGAAAACAACGTTGTACACCATGATCGCACTCGTGTCAAGACGTGGTGAAAGTTCAGGTGTCGAAGTGCAATGTGAGAAGAAATGCCGTACGTTAGACGAGCTTGACTGGAAACTGGTATTGCCGGCACTGCATGATCAGATTATTTTTCTGGATGAAGAGAATCTGTTTCTTAAGACAACTGATTTTGCGAGGATGGCAAAAGAATCCGATAATTATTTTGTGATTATTACAAGAGAGGATTTAGCCAATCTGCCGTATTCTGTGGAAGAAATATACGGGATACACACCACAGGACTTTATAGAAAGCCAGGAGTATTTTAGCTGGGAACGTTACTTCACCAATCTTCTTATACAATATACACAGGGAACATATCTAAGATATGGAAAGAAAAAATTGAATGAGGTATATCTGTATGAAAAAGCAAAAAAGGCAATTTTGGCAGTAATGGAGAAAATAACATTTCAATCCGAATGATTCAGGGGTTACCAAGGACGGCTGACTTATAGAAAAAATCTATAAGCCGGCCGTCCTTATCTTATTTTGCAATTAGACGGAACCAAAAATAAAAGTTATACTAATAAATAGATGGTATAAGGCAGGAACGTGCAATGAGAGAGAAGAAATTACAGTTGGTAGTCACATTCCATACAACGGCAGACGCAATGGCTATGGAGCAGGCCTGTAAGGAGCAGCATGCGCCGGGCAGGCTGATTCCTGTTCCGAGGGCGATTTCCGCAGGATGTGGGCTTGCCTGGTGCGCCGGGCCGGAGTGCAGGGAGACCTTGAAGGAGATCATGCAGAGTACAGGAATCCGCGAGGAAGATATGCACGAATGTATGGTTTAAGGAGAGACCGGGAAAGTGAAGAACTGCCTCAAAATAATATATGTTCTGGCTTGTCCAAAATGGAACATATTATTTGGCGGCAGTTCCTAAGGATCCATAGAAAGGAAAAGCAACATGATTTATTTTGACAATGCGGCGACTACGGTGCAGAAACCTCGTCAGGTATCGGAGGCAGTGGCCGAAGCCATGTGTTCGCTGGGAAATGCAGGACGGGGCGTCCATGAGGCTACTCTGGGCGCGTCGAGGGTGATATTTGATACCAGAAAGAGACTGGCAGATTTTTTCCACGCAGAAAGCCCGAAGCAGATTGTATTTACCATGAACTCAACGGAAAGCCTGAACATTGCGGTCAAAGGGATCCTGCAGAGTGGGGATCATGTGATCACAACAGTACTGGAGCATAATTCCGTACTCCGCCCTTTGTATGAAATGGAAAAAAAAGGTGTGGAACTCACCTTTATCCAGAGTGATAAAAAGGGATGCATCAACCCGCAGGATTTTGAACGGGAGATTCGGGAAAACACAAGGGCTGTCATCTGTACCCATGGCTCAAACCTGACAGGAAACCTGGTAGATATCAGTAAGATTGGTGAGATTGCCCACAGACACGGGGTGCTGTTTTGTGTGGATGCCTCCCAGACAGCAGGGGTATTTCCCATTGATGTGCAGGAAATGAAGATTGATATCCTGTGCTTTACCGGGCACAAGAGCCTGTTAGGCCCCCAGGGGACCGGAGGCATGTATGTACGGGAGGGCGTGGATGTGCGTCCGCTGCTCAGCGGAGGCAGCGGCGTCCAGACATACAGCAGGGAGCATCCGGCTCAGATGCCCACTGCTTTGGAGGCAGGAACCTTAAATGGACATGGGATTGCCGGGCTGAATGCGGCGATTGGCTATATACAAGAGACCGGGATGGATGTGATACGGAACCAGGAGCAGGCTTTGATGAAGCGTTTTTATGACGGCGTGAAGGAAATCCCGGGTGTGAAAATATACGGAGATTTTACGACAGACTGCCGCTGCCCTATCGTGGCTTTGAATCTGGGAGATTATGATTCTTCAGAAGTCAGTGATGAATTATTTATGTCCTACGGGATCGCTACACGGCCGGGCGCACATTGCGCTCCTCTCATGCATCAGGCTCTTGGCACGGTGGAACAGGGTGCAGTCCGTTTCAGCTTTTCCCATTATAATACGGAGGAAGAAATAGATGCCGCGGTAGCGGCGCTGTGCGAACTGGCGTGAAGGATTTTTATAGAAAAATTTTCTTTATGACTTGAAAGTGAAAGAACAACAAAAAAATAAAAAGATTTGGAGGGATATAAAATGGAGAAAAAAATGGTAGACGCGAGAGGGCTGGCATGCCCATTGCCGGTTGTGAACGCGAAGAAAGCGGTGGGAGAATTTCAGGAGGACGGGATCCTGACTGTTCTGGTGGACAATGAGATCGCGGTACAGAATCTGCAGAAATTTGCAATACAGAAGGGGCTGCAGGCTGCAGGTGAGAAAAAAGGAGAAAAGGAGTATGAGGTCACCATACAGGTTGCAGTCCATGCAGCGGCAGTTCCGGATTTGGCACAAGAGGCCGAAGAAGAGGAGATAAGCTGCAGCCCGGATTCCAGAAAGAAAGGCCTTGTGGCAGTCCTTTCCGCGAATGTGATGGGCAGCGGGGAAGAAAAGCTGGGAAAAGCATTGATGAAAGCATTTGTTTTTGCACTGACAAAACAGGATGTGCTGCCTGAGACGGTCGTGTGCTATAATTCCGGAGCATATCTGACCTGTGAAGGTTCCGATTCTTTAGAGGATTTCAAAGTGCTGGAAGCGGAAGGAGTCAATATCATGACCTGTGGGACCTGCCTTGATTTTTACGGGATCAAAGACAAACTGGCAGTGGGAAGCGTGACCAATATGTATGATATCGTGGAGACGATGGAACGTGCGAAATCAATCATAAGACCATAAAAAGTCGCTATTTACAGTGTCTTGCGCCCTGCTGCAAGGCATCTGCCAGTAAAATAATCAAAAAATACAAAGGAGGAAGAATGATGGCAAATTATGTAGAAATGTGGAAAGAACTTGGGATGGATCTGGAGGCGCATGACGCACTTTGTGCAGTGCTGCCGACCGCGTTTGGGGACGTATACCTTTCACAGGAAAACAGGCCTGAGGGCATGGGATTCTGGGACATGGTCGTGGCGGACATCCATGGTATCCGTCCGGCAGAACTGATCGAGGCACAAAAGAAAGGACAGAAGGTGTTTGGGACATTTTGTGTCTATGTACCGGACGAGGTGGTGATCGCGGCAGACGGTATTGTGACCGGACTGTGCGGCGGCTCCCAGTTCTGGGTTCCGGGCGGAGAGAAAGTACTTCCCAAAAGCGTCTGTCCGCTGATCAAAGCATCCGTAGGCGCACGGCTGGAGCGGACCTGTCCGTTTTTCCGTATCGCGGACATGTATGTAGGCGAGACGACCTGCGACGGCAAGAAAAAAGCATGGGAAATCCTGGGCCAGGATGTTCCGATGCATATTATGGATATGCCCCAGATGAAACGCCCCCAGGATGTGAAAAAATGGGAAGATGAGATCAAAGAATTTGCAGGCGTGGTAGAGGAATTTACAGGAAATCAGATCACACCGGAGAAGTTAGGCGAAGCCATCCATATTATTAATGAAAAGAGAAAAGCGCTTAACCGTGTGTATGAGGCAAGAAAGGCAAGGAACATCCCGATCAGCGGAAGAGATGCATTGCTGGTAATGCAGATTGCATTTTTTGACGATCCGGTCCGCTGTGCGCAGATGACCAATAAGCTGGCAGATGAACTGGAGCAGCGTATTGCTGACGGAGTGTCCGTATTCCCGGCAGGGACAAAACGAATCCTGTTGTCCGGAACTCCTATGGCGATTCCGAACTGGAAACTGCATCAGATCATTGAGACTAGCGGCGCTGAGGTTGTATGTGAAGAATCCTGCACCGGCACACGTTATTTTGAAAATCTGGTGGATGAGACAAAAACTACTTTGGACGAGCAGTATGCAGCGATCGCCCAGAGATATATGGGCGTAAACTGTGCATGCTTCACACCGAATACCGGGCGTGTGGATGATATTGTGCGCCTTGCGAAAGAATATGATGTGGACGGCGTGATCGATGTGAACCTAAAATTCTGCTGCCTGTATGATACAGAAGGCTATACGGTAGAAAAGGCATTGAAAGACGCAGGAATTCCGGTCCTTGGAATTGAGACGGATTATACGGATGCAGATGCAGAACAGCTTCGTACGAGGATTGAAGCATTTGTGGAGATGCTGGGATAATATGGACGGGGAAAGCAGAATCAATTATTATATCCTGTTTGAGAATTACACGCAGGGGATGATGCTGCAGGAACTTTTGCGGGAGGAACACATTTCCTCCCGCATTTCGCCTGCCCCACGTGCTATCCAAGGGGAACTGGGATGCGGCATGTCCCTGTTGATTCAGCCTGAGGAGATCGAACAGGTGCGGGAATGTATTGAGAAAAATCAGGCAGAATACTATGATATTGTGGCCCTCCCCTGCCAGATCAATCCTCGCAGGAATCGGTTTTGTTAGGCAGAAGGAAAATGCCCTTTTGGCGTCATGCCATCGAACCAGAGGCGAAAGGGCGCTACATAACAATTTAGGAGAAATACAAATGAGAAAGTATCATATTGGAATTGACATTGGTTCCACCTGTGCAAAGCTGGCAGTTCTGGATGAAGGCCAGAAGCTGGTTCTCAAGTCCGTGCAGCCCACCGGATGGAGCAGTGTGGATACCGCGGAGTCCATCCGGAAAAAATTACAGGAAGAAGGGATTGACGTAGGACAGTCCTCCTGCGTGGCTACCGGATACGGAAGGATTTCTGTCCCTTACGCGGATAAAATGATCACAGAGATCACCTGCCATGCCCGCGGCGCCATGTGGATCCATGATGCCAGTGAGATCGTGGTCATTGACATTGGCGGCCAGGATACCAAGATCATCCGCATAGAAGACGGTCGGGTGAAGGATTTTGTGATGAATGACAAATGTTCGGCAGGGACAGGGCGTTTTCTGGAAGTCATGGCAAATACCATGGCCCTGCGGCCGGATGAACTCTGTGAACTTGCGCGCCGGGGCGGAGGCACGGCGATTAGTTCTATGTGCACGGTTTTTGCAGAGTCTGAGGTTATTAGTTTGATTGGACGAGGAGAGGAGAAAGAGAATATTGCCTTTGCCGTGGTGGAGTCCATCGTAAATAAAGTAGTTTCCCAGAGCAGCAGGCTCAATGTCGGTAAGGAAAGAGTCTGCCTGACAGGAGGGCTTTGCGAATGTGCGTATCTGTGGGAAACGTTATCGGAAAAACTTGGCTGTGAAGTCCAGGCAGCTCCGGACGGCAGATTTGCCGGAGCTATCGGAGCGGCGCTGAGCGCGGGATGAAACAGAGTGATGAAAGGAGAACCTGTTCCCGGCAGGATATGGGACATCTGAATACAAGGGCTGCTGCGTTTATTGAAATGCTGTAAAGAAAAAATCAGAAGAAATTTTACTGCCAGGGAGCGTGTCCGATCAGGGCGCGTTCCCTGGCAGTTTGTGTAAAGAACGAAGTTGAAATATATAAAAATCATTAACAAATGACATTTCTATAAAAAATAATCATTCTTAACTGATTTTTGTTGTAATATTTTTGACTTTTGGATAAAAATTATTTTGGAATTATAATTTTAAAGTGACTTTATTTTTAAGAAAAATCATTTTAAAATGATTTTTCTTGAATTATATATTGTTATTGTGTATAATTATATAAAGGGAAGTGAAAGGGGCTGCATGTTTTATGAAACGGGAATTGTCTGTTTTAAATATTTGTTTTGTTGGTGGTGTACAGACGGTATATAAAAAGGGGAGGAATTTATGGAACGGAATATAGTGAATGAATTGTTGGAATGGCGTAACAACAGAAAGGATCGTCTGCCTTTGGTCCTGTATGGTGCAAGGCAGGTGGGAAAGACCTATACATTACAGCGTTTCGGCAGGGATCATTATAAGAATTGCCTTTATGTGAATTTTGAGCGCATGCCGGTAATCGCTGAATTTTTTGGTGGGGATTTAAGCCCGGAGAGGATTATCCGATTTCTGGAGGAGTATTTTTCAGAGCAGATCATACCAGAACAGACATTATTAATATTTGATGAGATCCAGGTATGTGAACGTGCCCTGACCTCCCTGAAATACTTTGCGGAAGAGGCGCCGGAATATCACATTGCGGCGGCGGGAAGTCTTTTGGGAGTTGCGCTGCATCGAGAAAGATATTCTTTTCCAGTAGGCAAGGTATTGATGAAGACGATGTATCCTTTGTCCTTTGATGAATTTTTAAACGCATCAGGCAACGGACACTTTGTACCTATGATCAAGGGGCATTTTGAGCAGAAATCCGAGATGCCAGATCAGTCCCACCGGGAACTTATGACCTGGCTGCGGCGGTACTTGTTTGTGGGCGGGATGCCTGCGGTGGTAAAGATGTATATGGAAGAACAATCGTTGGTGAATATTCAGGAGATGCAGGAGTTGATTTTGAATGCATATACGGCAGATATGGCGAAATATTCCACTGCGGGAGAATATACAAAGATTCAGAATGCCTTCCGATCTCTGCCTGCCCAGCTTGCAAAGGATAATAAAAAGTTCCAGTATAAGCTGATCCGTAAGGGGGCAACGGCGGGGCTGTTTGGGGATTCTATCGCATGGCTTGTCATGGCAGGGATCGCATTGGAGTGTGACCGGGTGACGCGTGGAGAAGTTCCGGTCAAAGTATCCAGAGATATTTCTTCTTTTAAACTTTATATGTCGGATGTTGGCTTGCTTTCCTGCTTTTCCGGGATTATGCCGGAAAATATAATCCGTCAGGAATTATCAGATGTCTATAAAGGCGCACTGGCAGAAAACTATGTGGCGCAGGCATTATGCGCAGGAGGACATGAACTGTATTACTGGACTTCGGACGCACCGTCGGCGGAGGTGGATTTCCTGATTCAGAAGGCGGGGGATGTAGTGCCTGTGGAGGTAAAGTATGATCAGAATGTACATGGAAAAAGTATGAGGCATTTCTCCAACATGTACCATCCGAAAGAAATGATAAGGATTTCCGCCAGGAACTTTGGAGTGGACGAAAGTGGTCTGGTTTCCGTGCCGCTGTATGCGGCGTTCTGTATTTAGCCGGTGCACAGGCAGCAGGAGGGAGAGGTTCGGAAAAAAGCAGTAAGTGCGCAGGCAAAGTATGAGTTGTAACCAATTTTTCTAATATTTTTCCGTACAATATAACCATTCATTTTGGCAGGGATTCCATGGTATACTACCTTATGTTAAGTGCAAAACCACGGAACAGGAGGCCGATTATGTCGATTATATTCAACGAGCAGACAAAAACAATTACGCTGCAGACAAAAAATACATCTTATCAAATGAAAATAGGAAATCTGGATTATCTGCTGCATCTTTACTACGGACCGACGATCTATGATGCAGATATGACCTACCAGATCATGCAGTATGACAGGGGATTTTCGGGGAATCCTTATGAATCGAGAAACGCCAGGACTTTCTCTCTGGATGCCCAGCCGCAGGAATTCAGTACACAGCAGCAGGGGGACTTCCGCACTTCCAGTATTGAAGTCGTGAATGCGGATGGAAGTTATTCATTTAATGGAAAAGTCGCACGCTTTGCTTTGCGGGAGGGAAAATACCGGTTGGAAACCCTGCCCTGTACCTTTGCAAAGGAAGAAGAGCAGGTTGACACATTGGAAATAATATTATCAGATGATGTAAGTGACATTGAGGTCATTTTATTATATAGTGTATTTGAAGAGGCAGATATGATCACCCGTGCTGTGAAAGTATATAACAGGGGGAAGGCTCCGATCCGATTAAAGAAGATCATGTCAGTCTGCCTGGACTTCTTAAATGGCCTGGATATGGATCTGGTCAGCCTGCCGGGCCGGTATGGGCAGGAGCGTCAGGTGGAACGGCAGAGGATGACGCACCATATCCACACCATCGGAAGTGTACGGGGTTCCTCCAGCCACCAGCAGAATCCCTTTGTGGTCCTGTGTGACAAGGAAGCGACTGAGGATTTTGGGAAATGCTATGGATTCTCTCTGGTATACAGCGGCAATTTTCTTACGGAAGTTGAACTGGATCAATATGACCAGCTCCGCCTTGTGATGGGGATCCATCCGAAGCAGTTCGTCTATGAGATTCAGCCGGGGGAAGCCTTTGAAGCCCCTGAGGTGGTTATGGCGTTTACAGAGCATGGATTTACGGGGCTGAGCCATTTATACCATGATTTTTACCGCACCAACCTGTGTAAAAGTAAATTTGTTTCCGAAGTGCGCCGCCCCGTTCTGATTAATAGCTGGGAAGCTGCATTTATGGACTTTGATGATGTGAAGCTGGTAGAGATTGCAAAAGCAGCGAAAAATATGGGTGTGGACATGCTGGTCATGGACGACGGCTGGTTTGGGAAACGGGATGATGACAACAGCGGCCTGGGCGACTGGGTGGTCAATGAAGAGAAAATCAAAGGCGGCCTGCATAAACTGGTGGAACAGATTAACGATCTGGGAATGAAATTCGGCATCTGGTTCGAGCCGGAAATGGTGTCTGAGGACAGTGACTTGTACCGCGCCCATCCGGAGTGGACCATGCAGATTCCCGGCCGACATGCGGTACGAAGCAGGAATCAGATGGCCTTAGATATGAGCCGCAGGGATGTGCAGGACTATGTCATTAAAAGTGTCAACGCTATTTTAGATGATGCCAATATTTATTATATGAAATGGGATATCAACCGTTCTCTTGCAGATATCTGGTCTAATGAGCTTTCTTCGGAAAGGCAGGGGGAAGTATATCATCGTTATATCCTCGGCCTGTACCGTGTGATGGATGAGATCATCCTGACACATCCAGATATTTTGTTTGAAGGCTGCAGCGGAGGCGGCGGACGCTATGACCCTGCAATGCTCCATTATTACCCTCAGTATTGGGTCAGTGATAATAACAATCCCATTGACCGCTTGAAGCTGCATTATGGGACATCTTTTGTCTACCCTGTTTCCACAATGGGCGCACATATTTCTGACAGTGGAAAATTCGTGCCGCTTAAGACAAAAGCAGTGGTTGCCATGTGCGGAACGTTCGGATATGAACTGGATGCGACCGAATTGTCAGAAGAGAACCAGGGAATCTGCAGGGAGCAAAGTGAGCTGTTCCGGAAATATTATCCGATCATCTTTGAAGGAGACTATTATCGGCTTAGCAATCCGTTTGAAGCGGGTAATATGACCGCATGGCAGCATGTGGCAAAAGATAAGAAAGAGTCATTACTGAGCGTCGTGGTTACCAATCTGACCTGTAACGGGCCGCAGGAATATATACGGGCAAAAGGGCTTGTGCCAGACGCTATGTACAGGATCAATGACGGGGAGCAGGTTCTTTCCGGTGCCGCACTGATGAACGCAGGGCTGCCGATAGACCGGGAAGTGCCGGAGTACACTGCATTCCAGTTCTACTTGAAGCAAGTATAAGGGTAAAAGAAAGGTAAAATATATGAGCAGATTATTAGAAGAATTTCAGCAGTATTTAAAAAAAATCCAGCAATATGAGTATGCAGTCAATTTATTGTTCTGGGATGTACAGACGAAAACCCCGAAGCTGGGGCAACCTGCAAATGTAGATGCGCTGACATATTTTTCCACCGAGGAGTTTGCACTGTCCACATCGGAAGAAATGGGAAGGATGCTGGATGCCCTGTCAGAACCAAAGGAATATGAAAATCTGGATGATATGTGGCAGTTTATTGTGGGGCGGATGAAACGGGATTATGACCGGAACCGCCGGATTCCGGCAGAGGTATACGAGACTTTTGTACGTGCGAAGGCAGAGTCGGGTAATGCCTGGGTGGATGCAAAGAAAGCCGGTGATTTTTCAATCTTTGCACCCCATTTAAAGAAGATGATCGAGATGCGGAGGGAAATTGCAGGCTATACAGACCCGGGCAAAGAAGTATATGATGCCTTGCTAAATGAATTTGAGGAGGGCATGGATTCCGCCACCATTGACCGTTTGTTTGAAGAACTGAAACAGGGGCTGATTCCGCTGGTTCGTCAGATTCTGGAAAAACCTCAGCCGGATGATGCGGCGTTTCGTGTATACACGGATGCGGACAGCCAGAAAAAAGCAGAAAAGATGCTTCTGGAATATATTGGTTTCCGTATGGACGCCGGGGCGCTTGGGGAGACAGAGCATCCGTTTACGACAGGCTTTTCTTCCAGGGATGTGCGCATTGCTAACAACTACCACGAACGGGAACCGCTGTCAGCTATTTTTTCTGCAATCCATGAGGGCGGGCATGGGATTTTCGATCAAAATGTTAACCCTGATTATGACCAGACGGTGGCAGGAAGCTGCTGTCATATGGGTATCCATGAAAGCCAGTCCCGGTTTTATGAAAATATCCTTGGGCGCAGCAAAAACTTCTGGATGCCGATTTATGATAAACTGGGAGAATACCTGCCCCAGTTCCGGGAGATTCCTCTGGATGATTTTTACCGGGAGATCAATCATGTGAGAAATAGTTTCGTGCGCATTGAAGCGGACGAAGTCACCTACTGTCTCCATATCATCCTGCGCTATGAGATGGAGCAGGCTATATTCCGCGGGCATGTCCCGGTGGAGGAGCTTCCTGCACTCTGGAACAAGAAGATGGAAGAATACCTGCAGATCACTCCGGAAAATGACAGTGAGGGCATCCTGCAGGATATCCACTGGTCGGATGGATCGTTCGGCTATTTCCCGACTTACCTGCTGGGCAGCATTTATGACGGAATGTATCTGGAGGCGATAGAGCAGGAGCTGGGCTCTGTAGATGAAATCCTTGCCGCAGGGGAAATCTTTAAGATTACAAAATGGCTGAATGAAAACATCCATTGGTACGGGAGTACACGTACACCGAAAGAAGTGATAGAAGCTGTCTGTGGAAAAGAAGTTTCTGCGGAGCCGCTGCTTCGGTATTTTAAAAAGAAATATACGGAAATATATAGTTTATCATAAAGATGATAACTACAGTCTTATAAAGCTGAGATTGTGGATCATTTAAAAAAGTGGACACCTTTTTAAAACTGCTTGACAAAAAGGTTTTTGAAAGCTATGATATTACTTAGCTTATTTGAAGTTAACAATTTTGTAAAATTTTAATGGTGCTGAGAAAGAAGAGTACATGATCACTTCCCACAGAGAGAACCGCCCATTGGCTGGAAGGCAGTTTGGGAATCAGGATCATGGAACGTGGCTTTTGAACCGGATGTCTGAATCGGGAAGAATTTCCGCCAGTAGGACATCACGTGGTGGTTTACGTTACAGAACCAAGAGTTATGTTATGGGGCGGCAGGAAAAGCGGTACATCTCGTTTTTCTATGCCACATCATAAGTATAGGAACTAAGGTGGTACCGCGGAGACTGATTCGCCCTTTACATTAGTAAAGGGCTTTTTTAATACAAAAATTGTGAAAAATCCGTGAAGTACTAAACCTACAACGAACAGGCAGCACAAAGTATCGTATGAAAAAAGGTACTGGAATTGTCTGCATTTATAATCTGCTTTGCAGATCCGTTACAGATCAGGAGGAGGAAAATCATGGGCAAGGAACTGGCAAAAACGTATAATCCAAAGGAGATTGAGGAAAAACTGTATGAGAAGTGGTGTGAAAACAAATATTTTCACGCAGAGGTGGATCGTGACAGGAGACCGTTTACAACCGTCATGCCGCCTCCGAATATCACCGGAAAGCTTCACATGGGACATGCTTTGGATAATACATTACAGGATATTTTGATCCGGTATAAAAGGATGGAAGGATATAACGCCCTGTGGGTGCCGGGGACGGATCATGCGGCAATTTCCACGGAAGTTAAGGTGACGAACCAGTTAAAGTCAGAAGGAATCGACAAAAAAGAACTGGGCCGGGAGGGTTTCCTCAAGCGCACCTGGCAGTGGAAAGAGGAGTATGCAGGGACGATCGAAAACCAGTTGAAGAAGATGGGGATTTCCTGTGACTGGGACAGAGAGCGGTTTACCATGGATGAAGGCTGCTCCAAGGCTGTAGAAGAAGTATTTATCAGCTTATACGAAAAGGGATATATTTATAAAGGCTCCCGGATCATCAACTGGTGTCCGGTATGTAAGACTTCTCTGTCTGACGCAGAGGTGGAGCATGAAGAGCAGGGCGGACATTTCTGGCATATTAAGTATCCGATCGTAGGTACGCAGGATTTTCTGGAGATTGCGACCACCCGTCCAGAGACCATGCTTGGCGATACTGCTATTGCGGTACACCCGGAAGATGAGCGGTACAAAGATATTGTTGGCAAAACAGTCATGCTTCCATTGATAAACCGGGAAATTCCGATTGTGGCAGACTTTTATGTAGATAAAGAATTTGGAACCGGCGCGGTGAAGATCACACCGGCCCATGACCCCAATGACTTTGAGGTTGGAAAGCGGCATGATCTGGAAGAGATCAATATCATGAATGACGATGCCACTATCAATGAACGTGGCGGCAAGTATGCAGGCATGGAGCGTTATGAAGCCAGAAAAGCCATTGTAAAAGACTTGGAAGAACAGGGCTATCTGGTAAAAGTAGAGCCTCATTCCCATAACGTAGGAACCCATGACCGCTGTGGGACGACGGTAGAGCCGCTGATCAAGCAGCAGTGGTTTGTAAAGATGGAGGAACTGGCAAAGCCTGCGATCGAAGCGCTGCATACAGGTGAATTGAAATTTGTGCCGGAGCGTTTTAACAAGATCTACCTGCACTGGCTGGAAAACATCAAAGACTGGTGCATCTCGCGGCAGATCTGGTGGGGACACCGGATTCCTGCATATTACTGCGACGAGTGTGGAGAATTTGTCGTTGCAAGGGAAATGCCGGAAAAATGTCCTCACTGCGGATGTACGCATTTCACACAGGATGAGGATACGCTGGACACCTGGTTTAGTTCCGCGTTATGGCCTTTCTCGACGCTGGGATGGCCTCAAAAGACAGAGGACTTAGATTATTTCTATCCGACCGATGTGCTTGTAACAGGTTATGATATCATCTTTTTCTGGGTGATCCGTATGGTATTTTCCGGCCTTGAGCACACCGGGAAATCTCCGTTCCACACTGTACTCATTCATGGACTGGTGCGGGATGCCCAGGGGCGTAAGATGAGCAAATCCCTGGGAAATGGAATCGACCCGCTGGAGATCATCGACCAGTACGGCGCAGATGCGCTCCGTCTGACACTTGTAACCGGAAATGCGCCGGGAAATGATATGCGTTTCTCCAATGAAAGAGTGGAAGCAAGCCGGAATTTTGCGAATAAGGTATGGAATGCATCTCGGTTCATTTTGATGAACATGAAAGAAAATATCATAGAGGAACCGGAAGACTTTCTGCTGAAGCCTGCGGACCGCTGGATTTTGTCAAAGGTCAATAGGCTAGCAAAAGATGTAACCGAGAACATGGATAAGTATGAGCTCGGAATTGCAGTTCAGAAGGTCTATGACTTTGTCTGGGACGAATTCTGCGACTGGTATGTGGAACTGGCAAAATACCGGATCTACCATGCAGAGGCGGATTCTCAGTCTGCAAAATGTGCCCTGTGGACTTTGAAGACCGTATTGGGGCAGGCATTGAAACTGCTGCATCCGTTTATGCCGTTTATTACAGAAGAAATCTACGGCGCACTGGCGCCGGAGGAGGAATCCCTGATGATCTCTTCCTGGCCGGTGTACCGTGAAGATTGGGAGTTCCCGATGGCGGAAGAAGTGATGGGGAATATGAAGGAGATCATCCGTGGTATACGTAACATGCGTGCAGAGATGAATGTACCAAACAACCGCAGGACGAAAGTGTTTATTGTAAGCCAGAACCGGAATCTGTTAAGTGGGATTGAGGTGCTTAAGGAATCTGCAAAGCCGCTGATGCTGGCAAATGATATTATCCTTCATTATGAAAAGAAAGAAATTGCAGAGGATGCAGTGTCAATCGTAGTCCCGGGAGCAACCGTATATCTGCCGCTGGAAGACCTGGTTGATTTTGAGCAGGAGATGGAGCGGCTTACAAAAGAGGAAGAGAAGCTGACAAAGGAAATCGCAAGGGCAAAGGGTATGCTGTCTAATGAGAAGTTCCTGAGTAAGGCACCGGAAAAAAAGGTACAGGAAGAAAAGGAGAAACTGGAAAAATATACACAGATGCTTGCGCAGGTGCAGGAGCGGATGGCTGGGCTGAAAAAAGTATAAAATAACAAATTAGTGATGTAGGTTTGTTGAAAAGGAACAGAAAAAGGGCATACAGGCAATCAATTTGCATCTTCTGATTGATTGCCTGTATATACAAGGGAGAGAGGTTAAAATGAAAAAGGTTCAGATTAAGAAGCCGGATTTCAGAGGCTTCTTTCAAAAGATGAAAAATTTAAAAGTAGAAGACCTCAAAGCACGATGGAAAGCAAAGCGTGAGCGCCGTGCAAGGATACTGGAAGAGCGGCGTAATACAAAATTTGCGAGGAAGATGGCACCGGTCTACCGCTTCATGAACTGGTTCTCCCTTGTGTTCCACTATCTTTTGGCGTGTGTACTGAATTTTTTTATAGAGGCAATCTCACGGCATTCCATTTTTAAGGCATGGGATTATATGACAGGGACACCAAAAGTTTTCCTGTTCAACGCCTTTTTGATCTTTGCCACATTTTCTATCGTTTATCTTGTAAGGCGGAGAGTATTTGCCAGGATACTGCTCAGTGTATTCTGGCTGTTCCTCGGTGCATGCAACGGGTATCTGCTTATCAAGCGTGTGACCCCTTTTAACGCCCAGGATTTAAAAGTGCTCTCGGATGCGCTTTCCCTGACTACAAATTATTTTTCGACGTTTGAACTATGTCTGCTGATCGTGGGGATTGGGGCTGTGATCCTCTGGGTAGTTTCCATGTGGAGACGGGGCGGACAGTTTACCGGAAAGATGCACCGGGTGCTGGCTCTTATAGGGACCGGATGCTGGATTGGGGCATATATTTTTCTGGCAGATGTGGCAATCGAGAATCGGGTGATTTCGAATTATTTTGGAAATATTGCGTTTGCCTATGAGGATTATGGTTTTCCCTATTGCTTTACAGCCAGTATTTTTAATACCGGTATCTCGGAACCTGCCGGGTACAGTGAGGAGACTATGAAGGCGATCAGTAATGATGGAGCGATCGCGGAAAACTCGACAGGAAAGGCAGAGGACGAACTGCCGAATATTGTGTTTGTCCAGCTTGAATCCTATTTTGATCCGACCGAGGTTGAGTGGCTGCAGTTTTCAGAGGATCCGATTCCAAATTTGCGGGCAATGTATAAAGAATATTCCAGTGGGTATTTTAAAGTGCCTTCTGTAGGCGCGGGCACGGCAAATACGGAATTTGAAGTTCTGACGGGTATGAGTATGCGTTTCTTTGGGCCGGGGGAATATCCGTATAAAACTTATGCGAAGACGAAACTGCTGGAAAGTGCTGCAACGGCTTTGACGGATTTGGGTTACGGAGCCGAGGCGCTCCACAATAACGGTGGGAATTTCTATAGCCGGGCACAGGTCTTTAACCATATGGGGTTTGACCATTATACAAGCAAGGAGTTTATGAATATCCTACGCACTACCCCAAAAGCGTGGGCAACTGATGATATCCTGATTCCCAATATCATGGATTCCATGGATACGACAGAGGGACAGGATTTCGTATTTGCCATCAGTGTCCAGGGCCATGGGGACTATCCTACAGAGAAAATGATCGAGAACCCGGAGATCGTCGTCAGTGGAGTAGAGGATGCAGGCAGGCGTAATGCGTGGGAATATTATGTAAACGAAGTGTATGAGATGGACAAGTTTGCCGGAGATCTGATAAAGGCAATCGAAAACAGGGGAGAGCCGTCCGTAGTTGTATTCTATGGGGATCATCTTCCTACCATGGATCTACAGGCAAAGGATATGAAAAGCCGGTATCTGTATAACACCAATTATGTGATCTGGGATAATATCGGTTTGGAGAAAAAAGACGGCAACTATGCGGCGTATCAGATTATGGCGGAGGTGCTGGATCGTCTGGATATCCATGCAGGGACTGTATTCAATTATCACCAGCAGCGCCATCAGACGAAAAATTATCTGGCAGATCTGGAATTACTGCAATATGATATTTTGTATGGAAGGCAGTATGTATATGAAAAAGCAGGGAATCCGATCACGTCAGGCCATATGGTGATGGGTGTGAAAGATACAATGATCACCGATCTGGTTGAACAGTTAGACGGCACATACAGTGTGTATGGAGAGAATTTTACAAAGCAGAGTAAAGTATATATCAATGGTGAAAAACAGACCAGCTCCTTTTTAAATAATACCAGGATTGATTTGAAGAATTCTGTTTTGGCGGACGGCGATATTGTCATGGTAGCCCAGGTTGGCTCCAGCAACACTATTTTCAGGACATCAAAGGAATATAAATACAGAGACGGGCGGCTGGTGACGCTTCCCAGAAATTCAAATACAGTGAAGACCGGACGAAACGCTTTCATTGGAAACGATGAGGGAGAGTAGGATATAAGGAGAATGTATGACATATCAGGAAGCAGTTGATTATATACTGGAAATCCCAAAGTTTACGAAAAAGAACCCTTTAGAACATACAAAAGAATTTTTGCGTTTCCTGGGAAATCCAGAACAGTGCTTTCGTGTCATCCATGTGGCGGGGACAAATGGCAAAGGCTCTGTCTGCGCTTATCTGGATGCAATGCTGCGCGCGGAAGGGAAGTCAACAGGACTTTTTATTTCTCCTCATTTGGTGAAAGTGAATGAGCGGATCGTGATCAATGGAACGCCGATTACTGATACAAGCTTTTTGGAGGTATTTCAAACTGTAATGGAGGCTGTCCAGAGGATGGAGGATGAGGGCAGGCAGCATCCCACTTTTTTTGAGATGCTGTTTGGGATGGCTGTGACTGCATTTGCCCAGACAGGGGTAGAATATGCAGTGCTGGAAACCGGATTAGGCGGCCGTTTGGATGCCACCAATGTGGTAGAACATCCTGTCTGTTCTGTGATTACCTCAATCGGCATGGACCACATGGAAATCTTAGGGGATACATTGGATAAAATTGCTTTGGAAAAAGCAGGGATCTTGAAACCGCAGGTTCCGGTATTTTATTTTGAAAGCACGGATATTTCGGATCATGTCTTGGAAGAACGTGCGGCGCAGCTTGAAATTTCCTGTAAAAAAATTGGGAAAAATGCGTTCGAAAATCTGAGAATCGAACATAAAAATATTGCATTTTCCTGTACAAATGCGTATTATGGAAATACACCATGGCTTCTCCATAATACAGGTTTATATCAGGCAGAGAATGCGATGCTTGCATTGGAAGTGATGCAGCATCTTTTCGGAGAGAGCGGCCGGCCCGGCATGTGGAGAAATGCCCTTGCCCAGGTTACGTGGGAAGGGCGCATGGAAGAAATACTGCCGGGGATCTATATAGACGGCGCACATAATGCCAGTGCGATGGAGCGTTTTGCAGAGAGTGTGAAAGCGCAGGGGCAGCATCGCAAGGCAGTGCTGTTCTCTGCCATGCAGGATAAAGACTATGAAGGGATGGCTGCCTGTCTCTGTAGGAATCTGGATGCGGACTATTATGTAGTGACAGAGATTCCAAACAGCCGGGCGGCAGATGCCAGGAGCCTGGCAGAGGTATTTGCCAGATATACCAGGCAGCCGGTTGTGGTCCGGGATTCATTTATGGATGCATGGGATTACCTACGGATTCATCAGGAGGGCAGGAGGATCTATTGTCTGGGTTCCCTTTATCTGGCCGGTATGCTGAAAGCGATGGTAGAGGAGGAAGGCATATGTTAAATTTTGAAGAAGAACTGAAGAAATTCAAACCGAGCCTGGAAGTGGAAGATATTGAGGATGCTGTCTATCAGGAGGATCTGTCGGATGTGTCAGATTTGTTAAAACAGGTGATGGAGCAGAAGAAATAGAAAGAAAATGGTGAAGTTTGATGGACTATACGAAGAAAATCATCCGCCAGTCTAACGCCTGGTATAATGATGGATTGGAAAAAGCCCGGATACGCGACATGTCTGGCGCAATTCAGTCACTGCGGCGCAGCCTGCAGTATAACCGGGACAATATTATGGCGCGGAATCTTCTTGGCCTGGTTTATTACGGCAGGGGAGAGGTTGTGGAGGCGCTGACTGAGTGGATCATCAGCAAGAATCTGCGTCCAAGAGATAATATGGCCAATGGATATATTCGGAACATCCAGCGCTCAGCCAGGGAGTTAGAAATTGTTAATCAGGCAGTAAAACGGTATAACCAGTGTCTCATTTACTGTCAGCAGAATGGGGAGGATATGGCGATCATCCAGCTGAAAAAGGTGACTGCTGCCCATCCTGCATTTCTGAAAGCCCATCAGCTTCTGGCACTGCTTTACCTGCATACAAGGCAGTATGCAAAAGCAAAACAGGTGCTTACCACTGCAAGAAAGCTGGATACGACCAATGAGACCACCCTTCGCTATATGCATGAGCTTACCCAGGTCCGGGGAAAAAAATCGAATAAGCAGGGAAATAAGGGGACAAAAAGGAAGAAAAAGAAGAAAGAGACGATTGAATATAGTCTGGGCAACGAGACCATCATTCAGCCAGCCCACCGTATGATCAAGGAATTGGCAGGAAGATTTACTGTTATGAACATTGTATTAGGGGTTGCCATCGGTGCGGCAATTGTCTGGTATCTGGTGGTGCCGGCGGTGGATAAGTCCAAGACGGACAAGCGGAATAAGGAAACCATTGAATATAGCCAGCGGATTAATGCGATGGAGGCGCAGATCAGTGCATTAACCAGGACTTTGGACAGCTACCGGGCGGACAGCGCGGATTCTGAGGAGGCCGTCCAGACAGCGGCTGTGACGGCAGACAGTTATGAAAATCTGATGATGGCGTCTGAGCAGTATCATTCAGGAAATTATTCTGAGGATATGGTTGCCGATACTCTTTTGAATATTAACCGGGCATCTCTTGGGGAAAACGGCCAGAGTGAATTTGACAGCCTGACAGAAGATGTGTATCCTGCGGCCTGCAGTATAAAATATGATTCTGGTATTGCTTCATTGAACGTGGCAAATTACGAGACAGCCATTGAAAATCTTTTGCAGGTTATCAGGATGGATGAGTCTTACGATGACGGCGGTGCACTGCTGAGCCTGGGAAACGCTTATCTGGAAAGCGGAGATTCAGAATCAGCAACCACGTATTTAAAGCGGGTCAATGAATTATACCCCGACAGTGATAATGCGGCCGAGGCAAAAGAAAAACTGGAAGCAATCGCTGTGGCTTCGACGGAAAATACAGATGAATAGATAGTAATACGAAAGAAAAGGGTGTGTAGGAATACATATCCTTTTTACATTTAAAGAGAACGTTGTAATTTTTGACAGAAAACCCTCCGGGGGATGTGTATTTTAATAAAGTTAAAAAACGAGGAGGAGTATAAATGAAGTTTCAGGTAGAGGAAAATTGCCTCACAATCTTTTTGCCAAAAGAGGTGGACCACCACAGGGCGGAAGAAATACGAAAGGATGCAGACGCTGTGATTGAACGGAATCATATCAAATATGTGATTTTTGATTTTGCAGAGACAGAGTTTATGGACAGTTCTGGTATTGGGGCAGTGATGGGCCGGTACCGTCTGGTTCATCTGATCGGCGGTGAAGTATGGGGAGTACACGCCAATGCAAGGATTAAAAAGATTTTGACGATGTCAGGAGTGACAAAAATAATGCAGATATATGAGGAGGATCAAAAATGAGAGACACAAATGAAATGGAAGTCATATTTGACAGTTGTTCTTCGAACGAGGGATTTGCCAGGGTAGCCGTAGCCTCATTCATGACACAGCTAAACCCTACGGTAGAGGAGGTTGCGGATGTGAAAACTGCCGTATCTGAGGCAGTGACGAATTCCATCATCCATGGTTATGAGCAGGAGATACATAAAATTTCCGTGAAATGCCGAATCGACAAAGGGGTATTTATGGTGACTGTGAAGGATACAGGAAAGGGAATCGAAGATGTAGAGCAGGCGATGATGCCTATGTATACAACGAAACCAGAGCTGGATCGTTCCGGCATGGGGTTTGCGTTTATGGAAGCATTTATGGACAAGGTGGAGGTAGAATCTGTCCCGGGCGAGGGGACTACGGTCAGGATGGAGAAAACAATTGGAAAAGGAAGAAGCCTATGGACCACACAATCGCTTTGATACAAAAGGCTCACGAAGGAGATAAGGAAGCGAGAGAACAATTGGTGAAAGAAAATGTGGGACTCATCTGGTGCGTGGTGAAACGATTTTATGGACGGGGTACAGACCCGGAAGATTTATTCCAGATCGGAAGTATTGGACTTTTAAAAGCGATTGATAAATTCGACCTGTCCTATGATGTGCGGTTTTCCACATATGCAGTGCCTATGATTTCAGGTGAGATTAAGCGGTTTTTGAGGGATGATGGTATGATTAAGGTGAGCCGCTCTTTAAAAGAGCTGGCTTATAAAATACTACAGGCAAGAGAAAGCCTGACATCCACGCAAGGACGTGAACCTACCATCGAAGAACTTTCACAGGCTCTCCACGTGGAGAAAGAGGAAATCGTCCAGGCAATGGAGGCCGGCGGTGAAGTGGAATCTATCTATAAGCCGATCCATCAAAAAGAAGGCAATGAAATCCAACTGATGGACAAGCTGGAGGAAAAGGAACACCGGGAAGAAAAAATATTAGACCATATGCTGCTGCAGCAGCTTTTGGATACTCTGGACCGAGAAGAAAGACAGCTTATTTACATGAGATATTTTCAGAATCAGACACAGTCGGCAGTCGGTAAGATTATGGGGATTTCTCAGGTACAGGTGTCCAGGATGGAGAAAAAGATCATGGAGGCGCTGCGGCGCGAAAGTTCATTTTAAAATCGTTGTATGTCAAAAATCAGCCAAAGGCCGTTTTTGTATTTCAGGAAAAAAGCACGTATAATTTTCTTATCTTTTTAGATACTATCCTATTATATGAAAGAAAGGATAGGTGGCTGAAATGGAAGAGGGAAGAAGAAAAATCCGTTTGTGTCTGATGAGTATTGTTCTGGCGGCGGTGGCCATTGGTATTTTTTATTACTACTATAATGGAACAGATAAAATTCCGGGCAGTGAGGGTACACTGATCCGAAGGCCGGGGGCAGAGTATTATGTCTGCTGAACAGGACACGGTTTATATCAAAGGGGATAAGGATGTAGAGGTAACGAAAAGGGAAGTCACACTGGGAGATATTGTGGCGCTTGAATGTAGTAACAAAACGGTTATTCCAAAGCTGAAAGTTCTGAAAATTTTGAAAATCCCAGATGAAGGAAAGCATCGCTATGTGATTTCTATCTTGAAGATTATTGCCTGCATCCATGAACAATATCCGGGGCTTGACATCCAAAATATGGGTGAGACTGATATTATCGTTACGTATGAGGATCAAAAAACTTCCGGCGCCATGATACATGTGGTCAAGGCAGTATTTGTGGCGTTGCTTACATTTGCAGGCTCCGCGTTTGCGATTATGGCATTCAATAACGACGCGTCGGTTTCCGACCTGTTTGCGCAGGTATATGAATTTGTGATGGGGTCAAAGTCAGATGGCTTCACCATCATGGAAGCCAGCTATTCCGTAGGGATCACAGTAGGAATCCTGGTGTTTTTTAACCACTTTGGAAAAAAGCGGTTTACAGTGGATCCTACACCTCTCGAAGTGCAGATGCGTGTTTATGAAAATGAAATCCAGACTACCTTGGTAGAAAATGCATCAAGGAAGGGGGCGGAGATGGATGTTGGGAAAGCAGATTATGCTGGGAATCCTCGGCCTTAGTTCAGGTGTTGTTATCGCAGGAGGATTATTTGCACTGATCGTAGAGCTAGGTGTGATCGCGGATTTTGCAGACAGAACGCATACGGCTGACAAGATTTTATTATACGAGGACTGTGCGGCTTTGGGAGGCGTGGCGGGGAATCTCTTGTCTGTTTTCAAGCCGGAAATGGGATATCTGGGGTTTCTGCTCCCTGTTTTCGGGTTATTGTCCGGAATTTTTGTGGGATGCTGGGCCATGGCTCTTGCGGAAGTACTGAATGTATTTCCTATTTTTATACGGAGACTTAAAATTGTGCGGTACAGCGTGGTTTTTATTCTCAGTATGGCTCTTGGACGCGGGCTGGGGGCATTTATTTATTTACTAAAGCGGTGGTAAGAATCCGGTTTGCAGAAAGTTCCGTTATAACAAGGGCAGGTATTCTTTTGGGTACCTGCCCTTGCATTGTTTTATAGTATCTTTCTGTAAGGCTGTGCCTCTTTACTTTTTGCGTATGTGTGGAAGCGGCTGATTCCAGTCACATGATTCCCCACAGCCAGTAGAGGAATCCGAGTATCCATGTTGTAAATATCCCATATAAAATGACTGGGCCTGCAATTGTGAAGATTTTACAGCCTATGCCGAACACTTGTCCTTCTTTTTTGTATTCAATGGCCGGAGCAGCCACAGAATTTGCAAATCCGGTAATGGGCACCAACGCGCCGGCGCCGCCCCATTTTGCAATTTTAGGATAGATATTCATGCCTGTCAGTATGATGCTGAGCAGGATGAGAAGCAGAGAAGTCCATCCGCTGCAGGAATCTTTTGAAAAATCTTTTAGTTTGCAAAAGTTATAGATGAGTTGTCCGATGGTGCAGATGATACCGCCGGTCACAAATGCCTTCCCCATATTCAGCCAGATATTATGGACCGGAGTTTTTTGTTTTACATAAGATTCATATTGCTTTTCCTGTTTCATTTTTTGTGTTTTGTCCATGATTTTTTTCTCCTTAATATAAAGTCTGTCGTTTTAGTATCTGAAAAATTCGATATCTTATGCAGCTTGTGTATAAAATCCGACAAATATTCTTATACTATTTTTCAAAATCATAGTGATCCAGAATATCAGGCGGCAGAACTGTCTGTATTCTAAATCGCTGCTAAACAGAATATGAAAATAAATCAGGATTAGAAATGGGGAATTTGTGTGGAACAAAAAGTGGAAGGGAAAATGAAACAGATCAGAGGGGCTCAAAGCATCAGCTTTGGAGTATCCCCTTATGTGATCAGCAGCAGTTCTGTTGCGGGCAGTAAAGAAGCAGAGGGTCCTCTTGGGAAATTAATTGACATGACCAACCAGGACGACCTGTTTGGCGCGCAGACCTGGGAGGAGGCAGAGAGTAATATGCAGAAAGAGGCATGCGTGCTCACACTTGGAAAGGCGCATGTGAAGCCGGAAGAGGTGCGTTTTCTGTTTGGAGGCGACCTGCTGAGGCAGGGGGTTGCAACCTCTATGGGAGTTGAATCCCTGCAGATTCCACTATTTGGCCTGTATGGCGCATGCTCCACTTCGGGAGAGGCATTGGCGCTGAGCGCCATGAGTGTGGCAGCAGGATATGGAGACTATATGCTGGCAGTTACATCCAGCCATTTTGGAAGCGCGGAGAAGGAATTTCGTTTTCCGCTGGGCTATGCGAACCAGCGCCCTCTGTGCGCGCACTGGACTGTAACCGGCAGCGGCGCGTTTCTGGTAGGGACTGAGAAATCCCATGTGCGTATCTCCGGTGTAACGGTGGGGAAAATTGTCGACTATGGATTGAAAGATTCTCAGAATATGGGAGCTTGTATGGCTCCGGCGGCCATGGATACCATTATCCGCAATTTCAAAGATTTTGAGAGAAATGTAGAGGATTATGACAGGATTATTACTGGAGACCTGGGTTATGTAGGCCAGGATATTTTATTCGATCTGATGCAGGAGAAGGGGTATGATATCCGTGTAAAGCATATGGATTGCGGAATGGTGATTTTTGACCAGAAAACACAGGATACTCATGCAGGGGGAAGCGGATGCGGCTGTGCGGCCGTGACTCTGTCATCTTATATTCTGCCAAAAATCCGAAAAGGCGAATGGAAACGTGTTCTGTTTGTACCTACCGGGGCGCTGCTCTCTACAGTCAGCTTTAATGAAGGAGCGAGCATTCCTGGAATTGCCCACGGGATTGTGCTGGAACATGTGAATTGACATTTATATTTATTGGAAGGCATGAATTCGTATTTGTCAAATGACAGGAAAATGATGAAAATAGGGAAACAAAAAGACGAAGATAATATTCCGTAGTATTTAAAACGAGAGGAGGATATGAATTTGGATTATGTGAAAGCATTTTTGATCGGTGGACTGATCTGCGCTTTGGTACAGATTTTGCTGGACCGTACGAAATTAATGCCGGGGCGTGTCATGGTATTATTGGTATGCAGCGGGGCAGTTCTTGGATTCTGTAACCTTTATAAACCATTTCAGGATTTTGCAGGGGCGGGCGCCAGTGTCCCTCTTTTGGGATTTGGAAATGTCTTGTGGCAGGGCGTAAAAGAAGCAGTGGACAGCAGCGGATTTCTGGGGATTTTCCAGGGAGGATTTAAAGCAAGCGCCGTAGGGATTTCGGCGGCACTGGTATTCGGATATCTGGCTTCGGTTGCTTTTGAGCCTCGGATGAAGAAGTAAAGAATTTATTGCTTTTTGTGAGAGATAATGTTATCGTAAATAGGGTTAAACATTTTGGAAAGAAAAGATTTTCTGCCTGTTCCTTTTTTAAAGGCAGAATTTCGGGATGTACTTCCCGGCATATCCGGGACAGGAGGAGAAGTATATGGATTACGTAGGCATTATCATCCCCTTTATCGGGGGGCTCGGCATGTTCATCTATGGTATGCAGATTATGGCGCAGGGACTTGAAAATGCAGCCGGAAATAAAATGAAGGATATGCTGGAGGCTTTGACGAGAAACAAATTTCTGGGTGTTCTTTTGGGGGCGCTTATTACGGCGGTCATTCAGAGTTCTTCTGCCACATCAGTTATGGTGGTCGGCTTTGTGAACGCAGGAATTATGAACTTGAGCCAGGCTATGGGCGTGATCATGGGCGCCAATATTGGTACAACGGTAACCGGATGGCTGGTATCCAGTGTGGAGTGGGCCAAGTTTTTAAGCCCAGGCAATCTGGCGCCGGTTGCGATCATGCTGGGAGTCATTGTCATGCTTACAGGCACCAGGCGTTCCTCCAAGGATATTTCCAGTATTATTATTGGATTTGGATTGCTCTTTGTAGGAATCACAACCATGTCCTCTTCAGTTGCGCCGTTACAGGAATCAGAAGCATTCCGTAACGCGTTTGTGACTCTGGGACATAATCCATTCCTTGGAATCATAGCAGGTGCGGTAGTTACAGCAGTGATTCAGAGTTCCTCGGCTTCAGTAGGAATCCTGCAGAGCCTTTCTGCTGCCGGGCTGGTACCGTTTAATGCAGCAGTTTATATTATTATGGGACAGAATATCGGTACTTGTGTCACAGCGATCATGTCCAGTATCGGGGCGAAAAAGACGGCAAAGACGGCGGCGGTCATGCATCTTCTGTTCAATATTATTGGTACAGTTATTTTTAGTGTTGTAGCGATCATACTGTTTAAACTCGTTTTCCCGTCAGCAGGGACAGGGATGATCACACAGACGGAAATCAGTACGGTGCATACGATCTTCAATATCGGAACTACGGTCCTGCTTTTCCCTGTTTCGGATCTGATCATCAAGCTGGCTAAAAAGCTGGAAAAGGAAGACAAAAAAGCAGAAGACGAAAGCAGAGTCCTTCTGGATGACCGTATGCTGGAGACTCCGGGGATTGCGGTACAGTCTGTAGTCAGCGAAATTGCCAGAATGGGAAGTATTGTAGTCAGGACAACAGAAAAGGCAGAGGAAGTCATGTTTTCCAAAGATTACCAGAAAATTCTGGAAATCAAGGAAGAAGAAAATATAGTGGACGGCCTTTGCAGCGGAATTACGAATTATGTGATCAAGCTGAGCTCTCTGGCGCTCAATGAGAAAGAACATCAGCATATGGCAAGTCTGCTGCAGATATTATCGGATATGGAGAGAATCAGTGATTATTGTGAAAATATCTCTGAATTTGCCGAGGCATTGACGGAGCGGAAAGCGTCGTTTACGGAAACAGGCACAGTAGAGATGAAAGAGATGATAGGGGTATGCTTTGATAGTTTCCGGTATGCAGTAGAAGCCTTTTCGGAAAATAATAAAGAAAAGGCATTGAAGGTGATTGAGAAAGAAAGTCAGGCAGACGATTTAGAGATTCAGCTCCGTACCGCGCACATGAAACGTCTGGCGAATAATCAATGCAATACGGATGCCGGAATCGTGTATCTTGATGCTTTAGTGTGCTTGGAGCGTATTTCAGACCATTCCAGAAATATTGCAGAAGAAGTTCTTATGGTTTGAAATGGAAGCATAAGTTGATGGCTTATGCTTTAGAATGATACACATTCGCCCAAACTTTATGGGATAAGATTCTTATGATTTTTTGTATTGTACATGCAAATGCCTCACGGAGTGCCGTGGGGCATTTTTAGTTTAAGACGCATTTTGGCGCATATTATTGCAGTCTGCCGCAGTTTTGTTAGGTATAATAGTTGGTGTTTTTGGGATTTTCCATGTGGTAGAGGAAATCAGAAAACTAATTTTCACTTAGGAAAAACTTGCCGGTTTGCCCATAATATGTATGACTAAAAGTTGGAATTCATTGCGTCATGACCTTGAAAATATGTTATACTGTAATCAAATATACCGCTTGTCATCCACTAGATGTTTTGCAGCAATTTTTTGCAAAGCGCTGGAATTTTGGTTTATTTGGACAGGGACAATGGATGATAAGTTTTATACAATCGGAGAAACAGACAAGCCAGAAAGATATATAAAAACTACGCAGGCGCGCAGGCAGTTCACTGATTCCTTGGCGGTTGGTGACAAGACCATTTTTTTGCAGTTACAAAGAGCTGGCTGCAATTTTATAGAAGGAAGGAAAATCCATGAAAAGTAAGGTGTCCATCAGGCTACCGATTCGTTTTTTGGCAGTGGCTTTGATTCCGATTTTGATTTTTTTTACAGTTACACAGATTTATATGGCCAGAACCGAGAAGCAGTATATGGATGAACGTATCAACAGCAACTTGAGTATGTCAAATCAGGTGTTGGATATGGTGCTGGAGAAATATGCAGAGATTTTATATGATCTGTGTACAGATCCGGATATTCTGGATATGGTGGAATCGATCAATGCAGCAGGTGATGTTCTGGATGAGAATATCAGCAGGCTCGGGCACGAATTGGGAAATATCTGCAATCGGCATGAAGGGATCGAAGGGATCATGATCTCTCTGGAGGATGGCAGGAATATTTTCTATGACGGATTGAGTTCTTCGTCTGTCAGCAGTTCGTGGATAGAGGAACTGGGAACACCGGAAGTAGATAATGGAGATGTGTACCGGGGGATTTCAGACCCGGTCATGAACAAAGAGCAGAAAGTCTATATTTTTCAAATTGCCCGGAATCTTACGGATAGCAGCAGTGATGATAAGAACCGTGCCGTGGCGGCTATCAATATCAATGAGGAGCAGATCTGCAGCGCGCTGAATTCAGGCGGAGACAGGCAAAGCTATCTGTTAGACGGCAGTACTATACTCAGTGCCAGTGTAAAAGAAGACATTGGACAGAATTATGGGGAACTTATGGATGAGAAGAAAAATCAGTATACATGTTCTCCAAGTACAATGAGCGGATTTACAATCTGCAACATTCAATCTATGAAATCTTATAATCATTCTATGCGCATACAGTATATCAGTTTGGGAATCTTCGCATTACTTTCTATGTTTATGATCTTGGTTCTGACTTTTTCAGCTGTCAAACCATATTTAAAATTGGTAGACAGTTATGTGGATGCCATGATACGGGTGGGAAAAGGAGATTTTTCTGTCCGTGCATTACAGCAGAAATGGATGGATCCGCAGATGCGCAGAGTCGAAAATGAGTTTAACGACATGGTCGTACAGATCGAAAGCCAGGTTGAAGAAGGAAAAAGAGCTTCCTTGAAGCAGAAGTATGCAGAGATGTCTGCGTTGGAGGCTCAGATTACGCCGCATTTCCTGTATAATACTCTGGATATGATCAACTGGAAGGCAATTGAGGATGAGCAATATGAGATTAGTGAGATGCTTGGGCTCCTTGGGGATATCCTGCGGTATATATCGAAAAATACGGGAGGTATGACGACTCTCCGTACGGAATTCGAATGGCTGGATCATTACATCCGTCTGCAGAATGTAGAATTGGACAGGAGAACGAAGCTGGAACTTGAAGTGCCAGAGGAAATGATGGAAGTGGAGATCCACAAACTTCTGCTGCAGCCTTTTATAGAGAATGCTTTCAAATATGCCTTTTTAAAGAAAAAGAATGATCATGTTATTATAGTGGGGGCTGGCTTGTCGGGCAGCCAGCTTCATATTACGATTGAAGATAATGGAGAAGGGATAGAGGAAAGTCTTCTTCGGAAACTAAATGACGAGGCCTCAGACATGGGAGAGCATGTCGGTATTGCAAATGTCCGGAAACGTCTGAAATTATATTATGGTGAGGAGGCCGTAGTATATTTTGAGAGTATACCAGATGATTATACGAGGATTCATCTCCTTATCCCACAATGGACAAAAGCAAACAGTAGTTAATTAAATTTTAAGTGTGCAGATACAGGCTGTGCCTTTTTGTGAAAATCGGATGTGGGTATCCGGTTTTATGCGCATGCGAGCAAGGAGGGGTAACATGCGGATTGTAATAGTAGAGGATGAAGTACATATTCGGACTGGAATGGTGAGGCTGCTTCATCAGATTAATCCAAAGCATGAAGTGGTAGGGAGGGCTGACAATGGACAGATTGGATTTGAAATCATCTGCCGGGAAAGGCCGGATCTGATCATTGTTGATATCAGGATGCCAGACATGGACGGGCTTACTATGATCCGGAAGCTGAAGGAGGAAAAGGTGGCGTGTCAGATTCTGGTTCTTTCAGCTTATTCGGAATTTGAATATGCTAGAGAGGCTATTGAGCTGGGAATCGTCAGTTACCTTTTAAAGCCTTTAAAAATCGCAGAATTCAAAAAGGCTTTGGAACAGGTGGAAGAAAAGATCCAGCAGGAGAAGCATAAGGAGTATGGCTTTTCGCTGGACAATATATTTCTGGGGTGTATCAACGGTCAGTTGGAGTCTAACGAGTTTTTTAATACCCAGACATATGAAAAATATGGTTTTACTGTAGAGCAGCCGGCAGAGTTATTTCTTGTATGGCTGGGAGATGGATATGAGGAGCAAAGCGCGCATGCAAAAGAACTTTTAGAGCATGTGGCAGCACATACGGTTAAATTTTCGGCGAATATCCGGGAGGCGAAAGGCTGGCATATGCTGCTGATGATTTTGTATCGTCAGCAGGCAGGAGAGTCACAGCGCGCTTTTTTTGAAAAATCAGTCGTTCCGATGCTGTGCAGTAATCTTGAAAAACCTGTCATCTGTGTATGGAGGTCAATGCGCCGTCTTCTGGATGCTTCGAAAGCGCTTCGGGAAATGCAAAAAGAGTTGGAGTGGAATCTTTGTTTTCCGGACAGATTTTTGATTCATCGGGGTGAGATCCAGAGACAGCAGATCGTACCGATCAAGTATCCGTTGGATTTGGAGGACAGGGCAAAGCATGCACTACGGGAGAATAACTGGAAAGAAGTGATCGCATGTTATGAGAGGCTTTATGGCTATCTGGTGCAGGAACCACATCTTCCATCCCAGATAAAAGAGAATCTGATACGTTTTAATTGGAGCCTGATCAGTACACAAAAAGAAAAGAAAGAAGAATCAGAGCTGCGGATCCAAAATATTTTTCAAAAAATTGCAGCGGCATATAGTTGGGTGCAGATTGATACAACCATGAGGGAATTTATGTTGATTCTGGATTATTCTGAGCCGGAGCCTGAGGAACAGTCAGCCAGTGATCTGGTTCAGAAAGCAAAAACATTGATCCGTAGATATTATAATCAGGGAATCACATTGGAAGAGACAGCTAGGAAACTTTTTGTTTCTGAAGAGTATTTAAGCGCGCAGTTCAAAAAGGAGACTGGCAGTACATTTACAGAAACCGTACGGAGATACCGGATCGAAAAAGTAAAAGAGCTGTTGGTGGAGACTACTTTGAAAATGAATCAGATTGCAGAACTGGCAGGATATTCTGATCCTAAATATATGAGTAAGGTATTTAAAGAAGAGGTTGGGATGCTTCCTACAGAATATAGAAAGGGGAGGGATTAGTAATCAGTTTTTAAAGAGAGACATGTGCGGCTCGGAATGGGCTGTAGGAAAAATCAGATTTTCGCAAGTCCTTAAAAGATTAAATTTTTCCACTTTTTTTGAGAAATTTCCACCTTGCAAGGAAAAAAAACTATGTTATTATGATTATGCTGAATAGAGATAGAATATTTTGGAGACACTGTTAGAGATTCTATTTAAGGAGAGCGGAAAATGAACAGTTTTAACGTGACTTTCAGAAATCCTGATGAAATCTTGAGTTTTTTAAGCATTGTTGAAAAGTATGATATCGCAATGGACATGATAAGAGGCCGATTTGTCGTAGATGCGAAATCGCTCCTCGGACTCATGAATCTAGGGCTGAACAATGTTGCCGAACTGCGTGTGTACGGTGATTGTAGTCAGCTGAAGCAGGAGATTTCCAGATACGTGGCAGCATAAAATTTAGTCAACCCCTCCCCCCTCATAGTACTATTTTTTACGGATAACTCGCATCCGGTGTGCTGTTTACGGAGGAACATGTGAACCCTTCCGTGTGGGATTGTTTCCGTTGCCAGGCACGACGGTGGCTTTTCCAAAATTGTATCTGGGTCTTAATTAAAAGGCTCCCCAGCGTATGAGTTACGCGGGGAGTTTTTTGTTGTACTGCTGTTATTTAAAGTCAAAGAATTACGACAGATCCACCGAGCGGCTGTGGATCATAATGGCATATCAATAAAAATGGCAAAAGAAAATTTTGTTGGGCATTGTAAAAAGACAAATGCTATTTTATAATATAGTCCAAAAGAGCACTTTTGAAAATGTCTTGTGTCCGGTTAGCAAGAAATCTGCTGTGTGATGGAAGCCAAATGTATGTGCAGACATGTACACTTGGCTTGTTGTTTTGTGGGAATATTAGATTTTTCTAAGAGTGCCCTTACATACCAGGGAGGTATACATGTGAAAAGAGAATTAGTCATAGTACTGGATTTTGGCGGACAGTATAATCAGCTTGTGGCTAGGCGTGTCCGTGAGTGCAATGTTTATTGTGAGATTTATTCTTATAAGACAGATTTAGAAGCCATTAAAAATATGAATCCGAGGGGAATTATTTTGACAGGCGGCCCGAGCAGCTGTTATGAGGAAAGTGCTGCAACTTGTTCAAGGGAATTGTTTGAACTGGGGATTCCAATCTTGGGATTATGTTACGGCGCGCAGCTCATGATGCTGGAATTGGGAGGAAAAGTAGAACGTGCGGATGTCAGAGAATATGGGAAGTCGGAGGTATTTATTGGCAAGACATGCTCCAAAGTTTTTGAAGGCGTATCTGAAAAGACTGTATGCTGGATGAGCCATTTTGACTATATTTCCCAGGTGGCGCCGGGATTTGAAGTTACGGCACATACTGCGGCCTGCCCTACGGCAGCGGCAGAAAACGAAGCAGAAAAATTATATGCAATTCAATTTCATCCCGAAGTGTTACATACCGCAGAGGGTACAAAGATGATCAATAACTTTGTAAAAAATGTCTGCGCATGTGCCGGAGACTGGAAAATGGAGACATTTGTAGAAAATTCCATTCGAGAGATTCGTGCGAAAGTCGGTAGTGGGAAAGTGCTTTGCGCCCTTTCGGGCGGAGTAGACTCTTCCGTAGCAGCGGTGATGCTTTCCAAAGCAATTGGCAGTCAATTGACGTGTGTGTTTGTGGATCATGGCCTTCTGCGTAAAAATGAAGGAGATGAGGTTGAAGCAGTATTCGGCTCGGAAGGATCGTACGATCTGAATTTCGTCCGTGTAAATGCGCAGGAAAGATTTTACAATAAATTGGCAGGTATAGAAGAGCCGGAAGAGAAAAGAAAGATTATTGGAGAAGAGTTTATCAGGGTATTCGAGGAAGAAGCAAAAAAAATCGGAGCTGTAGATTTTCTTGTACAGGGAACGATTTATCCCGATGTGGTAGAGAGCGGCCTGGGTGGTGAATCCGCCGTCATCAAGTCGCATCACAATGTTGGTGGATTACCGGACTATGTCGATTTTAAGGAGATTATTGAGCCACTTAGGGATTTGTTTAAGGATGAAGTGAGAAAAGCAGGCCTGGAGATGGGAATTCCTGAGAAGCTTGTATTTAGGCAGCCTTTCCCTGGACCAGGACTTGGAATACGGATCGTTGGAGAAGTGACCGCTGAAAAAGTGAGAATGGTTCAAGAGGCTGATGCTATCTACCGTGAGGAAATGGATGCCGCCGGAATGAATAAGATCGTTGGCCAATACTTTGCTGCGTTGACGAATATGCGGAGTGTAGGCGTGATGGGAGATGAAAGGACTTATGATTACGCGGTAGCACTCAGGGCAGTGAATACGATTGACTTTATGACAGCAGAGGCGGCAGAAGTGCCGTATGAAGTGCTTAACAAAGTGATGAGCAGGATTATTAATGAGGTCAGAGGGGTGAATCGGGTGATGTACGATCTGACTAGTAAGCCGCCGGGGACGATTGAGTTCGAATAAACAAAAAAGCTTAGTGAATCCAGTGTTTATGCGGGGTTGCGGCATTTCAAAAGGTCTTTTGATAACAAATTGATAACAGTCGTTTGAGTGCGATTATTCTTGGTGTCTGATGGTTTACAGGTGGCAGAATGATTTGTAAGAGGTTTGGATGGCTGAAATAAATCCATATTAGAAACGCCCTTAGCTGTGGGTAGGAACTCATGGCTAAGGGCGTTTTTTGTCGTGCTTGTCAATCGGTTTTTAGTTTGTCCTTGAATGCTTTGACTAAGGTATCGCTCAATTCTTTAGAGGGGACTTTCGCCCAATGCTGCGTGGTGTCAAACTTCGGGTAATTGTACCGCCACTGGTCGTAATCTTCCCTGCTGATTTCTTCGGCGGAGAGCTTGTCTGCCTGCTCTTTCCAAGCGCAGAGCATTTTCAGCAGTTCGGCGGCATCCTTATTTTTGTTTTTGTTGACTTTTAAGCAAATTTCACCGTCTGATTCACTGACGGTAAGACCGTAAATGTCCTCTAGGGTAAATAAGGTGTGCATAAGCCCGATGTAGCTGTCAATGTCGGGTATGTCCAGTGCTTGCGGTGCAACGTCCAAAGCCTGTGCCAGTGCAGCAGTAAGCTCTGCTTTTGGCTTACGAGAGCCTGTTTCGTACTGTGCCAGACGCACGTCTGCGCTCCGTTCGGGAAAACCGACAAGCATACCAAGGTATTTCTGTGTCATGCCCCGCATGATGCGGAAAAAAT
>CAJUTU010000035.1 GCA_910589385.1 uncultured Lachnospiraceae bacterium | reverse complement strand
GTTCTAATGCAACCCTTTTTTGTTTTATCAACCCATTTATTAACTAACACCAAAAACTATAAAGAGATAGATGAATACGCTGCATATGAGTTTGGGGAGAAAGCAGATTTTTTATATGGAAATGTACAAAATGATTTGTCAGATTATTTCTTGGAAATCATTTCAAAACAAAAGAGAAGTCAAGATACATATATGGAAATCGAAAGTAAAATGGAGTATGGTTATTTACCAATATCGGAAAGTGATGCAACTGAAAAAAGTACGCAAATATGTGTTAAACGTATAAAAGATGAGGAAGAAGAAAAATGTTTAAGGGTTAATGATATCATTCGGATAAAGCGCTTTTATTTAAAAAGTGTTGAAGAATATAAAATGTTTGAAGACAGGGTAAGGGATTGCTTTCCCAATGTTGTTTTTCATAATGATGCATTCAAATATATAACAAAACTGGGAAAGTGCGCTGATGTTATGGAGGAATTGGTCAGACACCTGACAATTTTGAATGATGTTGGACGGAGATTGTTCTATTACCATGATAAAAATGAGAAAGATACGATAGACGAACTTAAATCTGGATATGGCATAGTGTGTTCAGGAAAAGGCTCAAAGGAAGAAAAAAGTTATAATAAAGATATGATTTATAATGGCAGGAAATTTCAATTAACTTGTAATCCACATACGAAACTTTATAGAGAGGGAACAGACCAACGGATTTATTTTTGCTGGGGACGGGATGAAATCGAAAGCCATAGTATTATTATTGTTCGGATAGGCGATCATTGGAAAGAGTAGAAAACGAGGGATATATTACCTTTTATATGCATCTATCCTAAAAAGACAACGATTGTAAAGGAGATTCTTAAATATGCCCAACCGTAAGCTGAATGCATTGAACTTGTCCGAACAGGCAGCAATTGAGATTGAAAAATATATTGACTCTATGGATCTACAGGAAAATAATAAACTTCCACGGGAAGAGCTCCTTGCCGAGATCATCGGAGTCAGCCGGATTACGATCCGTCAGGCTTTAAATGACCTTGCAGCCAAAGGCGTTATTTTCCGCAGGCAGGGAAAGGGGACTTTTGTAAATGTCGATTTTTTAAATATTAAAGTATATTTTAACCCAAGTATGGAATTTACCCAGATGATTGAAAATTGCGGTTATCAGCCGTCCGTAAAGCTTGGAGAGATTAAAAAGATTCCAAAGGACCCTTCGATCTGCAGGCTTCTCCGTGTGGATGAAGCGGAAGAACTTGTCGCAGCAGACAAAATCTTTCTGGCAGACGGCCAGTTCTGTGCGTTCTGCCGGGATTATTTCAGCCTTTCCCAAGTGGGGGATGAAGCCTCGTTTGATAAGTTCAGTAAATATGAAGACTCTGTTTTTAAGTACATTTACCAGTTGTCCGGGAAAAAGTGCGAATGGGACAAAGTGGAGATTGACACGATCATGTCTTCGGACGTAGAAGGGTTATCCAACTATTTAGATAAAAAAGAAATGAAAGATATGCCCCTTCTTTACTTAAAAGGGGTCAATTATGATTCGGAAGACACCCCGATCCTTTACGCTAATGAATATATCAATACCTCTATTATCAAATATAATATCATCCGCCAGAAGAACATTACTTATTGACAAGTACTTAATTTAATGTTAAATTCAGATTAAAAAATAAAGTACGGTGAAAAAGATGAGAAAAACAGCTTTGGATGATGATGCAAGTATTTACCAAAAAATGGAAGAAGAGACGGAAAAGCAGAAGTGGCAGAGGATGGATAAGGTTCAGAGACGGCAGTATTTTTTGGACTATTATCTTTTAAAGATTGTGGTTATATCACTTCTGGCCGCACTGATATTGTATCTGGCCTGGACTGTCGTGAAACCCAAAGTGGAAACTGTACTTTACGTTGCTGTGGTTGACGAACAGTTAGGGGAAGAGGAAAAGCAGGAACTTATAGAGGAATTGAACCTGCTGTACCAAGCGGATGGCAAAAGGAAGCAGGTTGTCGTAGATGACATGTTCTATCTGCAGGAAGATGCATTGGATAAGCTTCAGATTTTTATGTATAACCACCAGATTGATATTATCATTGCAGATGAGGACGCATACAGGGCGCTTGCAGGCTATGGATATTTCCAGAGTATGGATGAGCTTTTGGATGAAGAAGCCGTATCACGATATGGTAAAAAATATGTGTCCGCGGCAGGGTATAAGGAGGCCGAAGAGGTGTCTTTTGAAGACCGTGAGACAGGGCAGGGAGGGATGCTCCCTTACGGAATCGACCTATCAGGAAGCGTGCGGTTTTCCGGGGTGAAAAATTATCTTGAAAAACCAGTATTGTCAATTGCCGCAGGTGCTCCTAACCAGGAAAATGCGGTAAGATTTCTGGATTATATCATGGAAGATGAATAGTGGGGCAAAAAGGAGGCATGCCATGGAGCGGAGGAAAGAAGTCCGGCTGGAGCATATTGCGTCTGAGGTTGGAGTCAGTATTGTGACAGTGTCCAATGCATTAAAGGGAAAAAAAGGGGTCAGTGAAGAACTGCGGAGCCGTATCTGTGAGACGGCCGCACGCCTGGGCTATCAGACGGAGAGTGCGGCAAAGAAAAAGAAAGAATCATATATTATCGGAATCGCTGTAGCAGAGCGGTATGTAAAGGAATTTCCCTCTTTTTATATGGATGTATATAAGCGTGCTGCCCAGGAACTGACAAAGCGGGGCAGTATGTCAGTCCTGGAAGTGGTGAATGAGGGGCAGGAAAAAATGCTCCATGGTTTTTCTGCGTTTCAAGGTGTCGATGTGGCGGGGATTATTTTGATCGGGGAGATGCACAAGGATTATATTGCAGAATTTCGGAAAAACTGCAGCGTGCCGTTGGTCTGTGTGGATTGTTACGATGTTTTTGAAGGAATAGAATATGTTGTCACGGACAGTTATGGCGGGATGGAGCAGATGACGGAGCTGCTGCTGGAAGCAGGGCATAGGAATCTGATGTTTGTAGGAACACCCGGAGCAACGGGAAGCATTACGGATCGTTTTCTGGGATATTGTAAGGCGCTTGAAAAAAGAGGGATTGAAGTCAAAGAGACGAATGTACTGCATGACCGGAAAAAGGATGGTTATGATTATAAAATAGATATGGAACTGCCGGAAGAACTGCCGGATGGTTTTGTGTGCAACTGTGACAAAAGCGCCTGTATCCTGATCGAAAAACTTCGGGAACGGGGGATTCGGGTTCCGGAAGATGTGTCTGTGGTGGGATTTGACCACTACTATTCACAGGTTCAGACTGGGCTGGAGCTGTCTACTTATGAAAATGATGAGAAAGTGATCGCCCATATTAGCGTTAAAACGCTGCTCAAACGTCTGGAAGGCAGGAAAAAACCTGCCGGTGTGCGGATCGTGGAGGGGAAGATCATACAGGGCAATACGGTGGGAGACCCGTGCAGCCGGACAAGGACGGAGGCATGATATGGGGAATATAAAATTAAAAGATATTGCCGGTGTGCTGAAGGTCAGTACGGTTACAGTCTCCAATGCTCTTTCCGGAAAAAAAGGAGTCAGTGAGGAGCTGCGGGAACAGGTTTTCCAGACCGCGAAGGAATTGGGGTACGATCTGTCCAAATATGAGAGGTCAGGGGAAAGCGCCAGGATCGGTGTGGTAGTGGCTGATAAATATTTAGAGGTCGGAGTTTCTTTTTATTGGGCGCTGTATCAGCAGGTAGTATATGCAGCTTCGAAAAGCCAAAGTCTGACCATGTTTGAAGTACTGGAAAAGGAATATGAGGAAAAAGGTACGCTTCCCAAGATGGTGCGTGAAAAAACAATTGACGGCCTCATTGTGATCGGGTGGGTGAAAAAGGAGTATATCCGTAAGCTGGTCAATGTTTCTGGAATTCCCATTGTACTCCTGGATTTCAGCATGCGCGACATCCCCTGCGATGCGGTGATGTCCAATAATTATGTGGGAATGTATAAAGTGACCCGGTATCTGCTGGATCACGGGCACCGGGATATTGCATTTGTAGGTTCTGTGCGGGATAACACGAATATTATGGACAGGTACTATGGATATCGGAAGGCGCTCCTTGAAGCAGAGATTGCATTCCGGCAAGTGTGGTGCCTGGAAGACCGGGATCTGGTTACGGGGGAGATCAAAGTAGAACTTCCCGAGCCTATGCCAACGGCATTTGCCTGCAACAGCGATCTGACGGCCAGTTGTCTCTATGATGTGTTGAAAGAGAGGGGCTACCGTATCCCTGAGGATATTTCGATCGCGGCATATGACAACTATTTGTTTGGGCACAGCTTTGCAAAGCGGCTGACCACATATAATGTAGATATGAAGCAGATGGCAGAGATGGCAATGAAGCTCCTTATCGGGAAAATACAGGGAAAGGATAAGAGGTTTGGAATCCGTTACATTGACAGCGTGATCGTGGAGCGGAGCAGTGTAAAAATATTGTCATAGAACGAGGATTTGTTTTCTTATTTTTTGATCTTATAGAGGCTGTTTTAACATTCGGGATATAATTCCCCACAGTTTTGCTTAGGGGAATATCAGTAGAAACAGGGGTGCAATGCACCCCTGTTTTGTTTGTATTTCAGATTTCTGTTTTTTCTTCCGTTCCCATCTCTATGTTTTCTTCTGTATCTTCTTCTACAGGAAGATATGCTATAAATACCCGCTTTAATATCAGTGCGCTAAAAACCATAGACAGAGAAAATCCGATGAGCAGCCAGTAAAAAAAGGTAAAGGAAACCGCTTTGGGGAATGCAAGTGTGAGGATCAAAGGTGTATATGTGGCCAAAAACAAGGCTAGTGTCCAGGGAAGATGCCGGAGTGCGGTCAGTATGCTGTTCAAAATGATTTTTAGCGGCGTATTTACGAAGGTCGCCTGCAGAGGAAATGCATACAGCAAGGTAAATGAAAGCCACATAAATAAAAAGGAGTATAGGACAATAGCGGTAAGGTTCGTCAGATGTGAAGCAACATAGGAAGTAAAGAATATCATGCAGATAAGAAAAACAAGCAAAATGCACCAGATGCATACTCCGCTTTTCAGGTTTTCTTTCCATGCTTTCATATAATCTTTAATAATATAGGACTCTTCGCCGCAGGTCCGTTTTTTCACGGACAGATAAAGTGCGCAGGAAGACGCGCCAATTGTAAGTATAGGAAGAGAAGTTACGACGAAGAGGAGATTCAGCAGGACCAGATCCCCGATCAATGACATCAATGAAAAAAATTTGTTTTCCGGATTTAAATTCATATCATACCTCCATGAAACTTAAAAATTAATTGATAACTTACTTTATTATAGAATAAAATAAAAAACATGAAAAATCAATACAAAATATTAATTTTAAATTAAACTATTTTAATCAAACTAAAATGAAATTAATCTACAAAAACATAAGTGAAATATTAAAAAAACATGTAAAAATACACAAAATGTTAAATGAAAAAATGTGAAAATGGTAGAAAAATGAGTATAGGAAGAAAATGAGTTGAAAAAATAAAAGATTAATGATAGTATTAAATAATATTAAAAATAAATTAAAAAATGAGGAAGAAATAATGAAAAAACAGACAGCCAGGAGAATGCTGGCATTGACAATGGCAGGTGCCATGGCATTATCTATGACAGCATGCGGGGGAGGAGACAAAGGCAGCGGAGAAAAAGCAGATATTGACTTGACTATTGACCAGATCAAGTTAGGTGAGGATTATACGGATATCTCTGCGGATTTGAAGTTCCTGACTCATAAGACGGATGTGATCGACACCAGGTTCCGGGGATATATTGAAGAGTTCCAGAAAGTGTATCCCAATATCAATATTGAATATGAGGGGATCACAGACTACGCCGGTGATGTGACCACGAGGCTTTCTACCGGCGACTGGGGCGATATCTGTATGATGCCGACTACAGTGGATAAGGACGAACTGGAAAACTATTTTACCTGCTTCGGAGATTACGACACATTGTCGGAGGAATATCTGATGCTGCCAGGACGCTCTTATGAGGGGAAGGTATATGGGATCCCGTCCATGGGAAATGTCCAGGGGATCGTATACAACAAGGCAGTATTTGAAGAAGCCGGTATTACGGAAATTCCAAAGACTCCGGATGAATTTCTGGATGCCCTGCAGAAGATCAAAGACAATACAGACTCCATTCCGCTGTACACCAATTTCGCGGCTGACTGGACTATGAATGCATGGGATGCATATATCGACGGCTGTGCTACAGGCCAGGCAGATTTTGCACATGAAGGACGTACAAAAGGAGAAAATCCATTTGCAGACCGCGGCGACGGAACAGGCCCATATGCAGTCTATGATATTCTTTACGAGGCGGTTTCAAGAGGGCTGGTTGAAGAAGACCCGACGACAACTGACTGGGAAGGCAGCAAGGGCATGATCAACAATGGTGAGATCGGCTGTATGGTGCTTGGTTCCTGGTCGATCCTCCAGATGCAGGAAGCAGGAGACCATCCGGATGATATTGCCTACATGCCGTTCCCAATCAGCATTGACGGAAAACAGTATGCATCCGCAGGACCGGATTACTGTTATGGCATTAACTGCAACAGCAGCGAAGACGAGCAGATTGCGGCCATGGTCTATATTAAATGGCTGGTAGAAGAGTCCGGGTTTGAAACAGACGAGGGAGGCATTTCCGCACTGGCAGACGCACCGTTCCCGGAGGCATTATCTGCATTTGAAGACATTGATCTGCTGTTCGATGTACCGGTTCCGGAAGGCGAAGAGACACTTGGCAATGATGTGAATAATGAGTCTGAGCTGGGGATCAATGTATCCGGCGCAATCCCGAAGCAGGTATTGGAGGCGGCTTTGGACGGCGCTCCGACAATGGAAGAAATGTCAGAAGAGTGGAATGAGGCATGGACTGCCGCACAGGAGAAATATGGGATTACTCATTAATATACAATACATAAAAAGGAGAGCCTTATGAGTAAAGAAAAGCCTTCATTTATCAAATGGATACAGACCGGTAAAGTAAACAAGAAGCTGTGTATTTTCGTATTTATGCTCTTTCCGCTGCTGCTTTTAGTAGTATTTACCTATGTTCCGTTTTTGAAGATGTTCCAGTTTAGTTTTTATGAGATGAAATATATCGGCGCGCGGGAATTTGTGGGGCTGGACAATTACGCTGAAGTATTTTCCAGGGAAGACTGCTTCCAGGCGCTGAAGCTGAGCGGCTATTATATTGTTGCATCTTTCGTTCAGCTTGCGGTCGCTCTGTGGTTCGCATCCCTGCTGAGTTTTAAGACACACGGGGGGGGACTTTTCAAGGGATTTATGTTCTTCCCATATCTGGTATGCGGTATTGCGGTTGGTTTTATTTTTAAATTCTTCTATACAAGAGGATTCGTACTGGATACTGTACTCCAGTGGTGCGGGTTTAACCTGGAATCTCTGCCTTACTGGCTGAAAGATAAGAGTATTAATAATATTTCGATCGCGGCTACCTCGGTATGGAGATATATGGGACAGAACATGGTGCTGTTTATCGGCGCGATCATGTCCGTGGATGATTCTTTATATGAAGCAGCAGCGATCGACGGGGCGAATGGATGGGCAAAATTCCGATACATCATTTTCCCGAGCATCAAGACGATCATCGTATTGAATATGATCCTTGCGATCACCGGGTCGCTTAGCGTATTCGAACCACCATATGTTATTACAAACGGAAGTTTTGGAACAGGTACTTATTTTGTTGTCATGAACGAGCTTGCGCATGAGAATCAGAAAGTCGGCCTTGCGTCTGCTATGGCAATTGTGCTTCTGGTACTGATCTTTATCGCAACATTGATACAGAAATTTATTGAAGCTTACTTCCTTGGCGTGGGAGATAAGGATTCGATCCGTTACCAGAGGAGACAGAAAAAGATCGAAAGAGAACGCTGGGAAGCAACAAAGGCAGCTCAGAATGCGAAAGGAGGCCGGTAGCCATGTCAAAAGCAAAACTGAAAAAAATCATCTGGGCAATCGTAAAGTATTTTACATTGGTCTTCGGAGCGTTTATCTCTGTTCTGCCGGTTGTTGTCTGTGTGATCACGGCATTTAAGACGCCCGAGGAATATGCATCTACGAATGTTATGGATATGCCTCAGAACTGGGCTTATTTTAAGAACTTTATCGAGGGATGGCAGGAGGCAAACATGGGTACTGCATTCAGGAATTCCGCGATCATCCTTGTATGTGTATTGGTTGGTTCTATTTTGACCGGTTCAATGCTTGCATATGTATTAAATCGTTTCAAATTCGTTGGAAACGGGCTGATCCGTAATCTGTTCCTGTTTGCGTCATTGCTTCCGGGCATCGCGATGCAGGTATCGGTTTATCAGATCATGTATACTTTAGGCTGGATCAACAGCCTTCCAGGATATATCATCCTGATGTGCGGTACGGATGTCATGTCGATCTACATTTTCATCCAGTTTTTTGAAAACCTGCCGGTTTCGCTGGACGAGTCGGCAATCATGGATGGATGTACTTATTTCGGAGTATTTTTCCGGATCCTGCTGCCCCTTCTGAAACCGGCGATCGTGACAGTCATGATCTTAAAGGGTGTGGGTACTTATAACGAATACTATACGGCGAATTTGTATCTGCAGGATAAAAACCGTTATGTAACGGTAGCAACCTCCCTGTTTAAGTTTACCGGACCTCTGGGAAACCAGTATAACTATATCTGTGCGGGCGTGATCATTACGATGATCCCGGCGCTGATCATCTTCATCCTCTGCCAGAAGCATATTTACGGCGGACTGGCACAGGGAGCTGTAAAAGGCTGACAAAAGGCAGCGGAAAATATTTTATAAAAAATGTGGGCAGGCGGTGGAGCTGATCCGCAGCTTGGTTACAAATTGGAGGAAATTTGATTATGGGCAATGTAAAAATTATTGGGCCTGAGGTACCTAACGTGCCGTGGCAGGAGAGGCCGGCAGACAGTAAGCCATGGATGCCGGTCTGGAGGTACAGCGAAAATCCGATCATTGGGCGCAATCCTGCAAAAGGGGTTGCGCGGATCTTCAACAGTGCGGTGATGCCTTATAAAGATGCATTTATCGGTGTGTTCCGCGGCGAGCAGACCAATGGGATCCCCTATATTTACCTGGGAAGAAGTCATGATGCGGTCCATTGGGAATTCGAGGAAAACAAGATTCATTTTCTGGATGAAGAGGGCAGGGATTTCATGCCGAAATATGCCTATGACCCCAGGTTAGTAAAGGTGGAGGATACCTACTATATCATCTGGTGCCAGGACTTTTACGGGGCGTCCATCGGGGTGGCAGAGACAAAAGACTTTCAGACATTTACAAGGGTTGAGAATCCGTTCCTTCCTTTTAACAGAAATGCAGTACTGTTCCCAAGAAAAGTCAACGGGAACTTCCTGATGCTGTCCAGGCCGAGCGACAGCGGCCATACTCCATTTGGGGATGTATTTCTCTCAGAGAGCCCGGATATGGTCTACTGGGGAAAACACCGTCATGTGATGGGAAAAAGCACACATTGGTGGGAAAACCTAAAAATCGGCGGCGGAGCGGCGCCCATTGAGACCAGTGAGGGATGGCTGTTGTTCTATCACGGAGTGACGGGAACTTGCAATGGGTATGTGTACAGTATCGGCGGCGCAATCCTGGATATTGATGAGCCATCTGTTGTGAAGTACCGCTGTGATACGTTCCTGCTGACACCGGAGGAATGGTATGAGGAACGGGGATTCGTGCCCAACGTGACGTTCCCATGTGCTACAATCCATGATGCTGCTACCGGAAAGATTGCCATTTATTATGGGGCGGCAGATACTTATGTAGGGCTTGCGTTTACGCAGGCAGATGAGATCGTGTCTTATATAAAGGAACATAGTGTTGTGAGCGTGATGGATACGGAAATCGGGAAACGCTAAGAAATCCCGGCCCGAAATGGAAGTCCGAAAGAGTGGATAAAGATTCATGAAAACGAGGCATTGACAAAAGGTGTTCTGAAAGTTTGATAAGTTATAAACGGAATAGAATCCTTTTTCAATGTCTCCTTTTTACATATAAAGGAAAGGAGGCAAAAGTAATGTTTGCGGAAGAAATCAGGGAACATTTGATAAATGAGCTGATCCCGTTCTGGAAACGGTTAAAAGATGAAGAGTATGGCGGGTTTTATGGATATATGGGATATGACTTGAAACTGGATAAAAAGGCAGTGAAAGGATGTATCCTGAACAGCAGGATCCTTTGGTTTTTCTCCAATGCATATCTGCTTTTAAAAGAGGAGGAACTTCTCGCTTATGCAGGGCATGCATATCAGTTCTTGAAGGAGCACTGCCTGGATCCGGAAAATGGAGGAGTCTATTGGTCGCTTATGTATGACGGGGCACCAAAGGATACGACAAAGCACACCTATAACCAGGCATTTGCCATTTATGCATTGTCTTCTTATTATGATGCTTCCAAAGATGCGGAAGCGTTGGGATTGGCGGAGGAACTTTATAGAGTGGTCGAGACAAAGTGCAGGGATGAATATGGGTATCTGGAATCCTTTAACGTGCGCTTTGAACCGGAAGAGAATGATAAGCTCTCGGAAAACGGCGTGTCAGCAGAGAAAACGATGAATACTCTGCTTCATGTATTTGAGGCATATACGGAATTGTACCGTGTGGCAAAAGAGGAAGACGTGGCAGGGCGGCTTAAGTTTATGCTGGGACTGATGGAAGAAAAGGTATATAATAAACCATTGGGACGCCAGGAAGTCTTTTTTGATAAAACATGGAATTCTTTGATCGACCTGTACTCTTACGGCCATGATATTGAGACGGCATGGCTGGTTGACAGGGGACTGGAAATACTGGGGGATGAGAGTTGGATAAAAAGAATATCCCCGGTCACAGGGCAGATTACAGAAAATATTTATAAAAGGGCATATACCAATCATTCTCTTGTAAATGAAGCTGAGAACGGCGTCGTGGATACAACCCGTGTCTGGTGGGTGCAGGCGGAGGCGGTTGTCGGATTTTTAAACGGATATCAGAAAAGGCCGGAGCATACGGAATATCTGGAGGCGGCCAAAGATATCTGGGATTATATCCGGCAATATCTCATTGATGACAGGGAAGGTTCGGAGTGGCACTGGGCGCTGGACCAGGACGGGAAACCGCTTAAGAAGCCCATTGTGGAGCCGTGGAAATGCCCCTATCACAATGGGAGGATGTGTTTTGAAGTTATTAAGAGGACGAGGGAGCTGCATTAGAAGGAGGATGGAAAATGCTGCACAAGCGGTATGAGGCTGAACATGCAAAAGTGGAGAAACTGATTGCCAGAAAGAATCAGAAAAGTGACTATTATAACGGGATTTACGACCGGTATGAATATCCGGTACTGACAAGGGAGTTTGCACCGGTCCACTGGCGGTATGATCTGGATGAGGAAACCAATCCTTATTTTATGGAACGGCTGGGCATCAACGCGGTGATGAATTCAGGCGCGGTCTATTTAAATGGGAAATATCATCTTGTAGTAAGAGTAGAAGGAAATGACAGAAAATCTTTTTTTGCGGTAGCAGAAAGTAAGACAGGGATTGACGGGTTCCGTTTTTGGGATTATCCTGTGGAATTGCCGGATACCTGCCCGGAGGAGACCAATGTATATGACATGCGCCTGACACAGCATGAGGATGGCTGGATTTACGGCGTGTTTTGCTCGGAAAGCAAGGACAAGGAGAATGCAGATCTGTCGGCAGCGGTGGCAGAAGCAGGGATTGTCCGGACCCATGACTTGAAAAACTGGGAACGGCTGGATAATCTGAAGACACTGCACTCCCCTCAGCAGCGAAATGTGGTGCTGCATCCGGAATTTGTGGACGGAAAGTATGCATTCTATACCAGGCCGATGGATGGCTTCATTGAAACAGGGAGCGGCGGCGGAATAGGATTTGGGCTTTGTGAAGATATTGGGCATGCAGTGATCGATGAGGAAAAAATCATCAGCCGCCGGATCTACCATACGCTTACCGAATCAAAAAATGGCGCGGGGGCAGTTCCCATCAAGGGAAAAAAATGCTGGATCAATATTGCCCATGGTGTGAGGAACACAGCGGCCGGGCTACGGTATGTACTGTATGTATTTGGCACGGATTTAAAAGATCCATCTAAAGTGACCGCAGAGCCGTCAGGGGTATTTCTGGTGCCCTTTGGAGAAGAACGGGTCGGAGACGTCTCCAATGTGGTATTTACCAATGGAGCGGTTGCAAGAGAAAACGGAGACATTTATATTTACTATGCCTCCTGCGACACAAGGATGCATGTGGCGGCAACGACCATTGACAAGATGGAGGATTACCTGTTCCATACACCCAGAGATCCGAAACGTTCCCCGGATTGTGTGAAGCAGAGATGTGAGATGATCAGGAGAAATCTGGAGATCTTGAATGGAGATTTGTAGGAATTGTGATGTCAGACAGCAAAGTGGAATTTAAGATGAGACAGAGAATATGTAAAAAATGAAAGGAAACAGGATGCAGGTAGAACTGGACAGAGAAGAATTATGTTACACCGGGAGGATTGATATGAGGAATCCGTCCAAACCGGAATTTGTATTTCCGGCATCCTCCCTGCGTTTTCGGTTTTTCGGCAGGACGGCATCGGTCCGGATCACGAACCGGCGCTGTTACTGGAAAAGTGTGGTCGGAGCTATTGTGGACGGGGCGCAGATGCGGTTTGAATTGGCGGACGAGGGGGAGACTGTGATCACGCTTTTGTGGGAAGAAGAGGATCATGAGCATGATATCCTGCTTTTTAAGCGGATGGATGCCTGCCATGAGTTCGTGCTGGAGGCGCTGGAATTGTCCGAGGACAGCAGGCTGCTCCAGCCTCCTGACAGGCCCAGGCGGAGGATTGAAGTTTACGGGGATTCGGTATCTGCCGGAGAAGTGTCGGAGGCGGTACATTATATCGGAAAGGAAGACCCGGAGCATGATGGGGAATATTCCAACAGCTGGTACTCTTATGCATGGCTGACGGCGCGGAAGCTGGGGGCAGAAATCCATGACATTGCCCAGGGCGGCATTGCATTGATGGATGGGACAGGATGGTTCCATGCGCCGGATCATATCGGAATGGAGACCGCATGGGATAAGATCCATTATAATCCGGATCAGGGAGAGATGACAGACTGGGATTTTTCCAGATACACTCCCCAGGCAGTTATTGTGGCAATCGGGCAGAATGACAGCAGCCCGGAGGATTACATGAAGGCAGATTATGACAGCGGAAAGGCAAGGCTTTGGAGAGATAGGTATCGGACATTTATCCAGAAGTTAAGGGCACAGTATCCGCAAGCTTATATTATCTGCTGTACTACCCTGCTGGTCCACGATGAGGCATGGGACAGGTCGATCGGTCAGGTATGCAGCGAACTGCAGGATGAAAAAGTGAGCCATTATGTGTTCCGCAGGAATGGGAGAGGGACGCCGGGGCACTTACGGATACCGGAAGCGGAAGAGATGGCGGAGGAACTGGCAGCTTATATTGAAAGACTGGGGATATGGTAACGGGCGGCTTCTGTCTGTGTGATGCCAGGCAGATCCATCCGGGTGAGAAAATAAATATAGGTAAAGGGATAGATCATGTATCAGTTTGATTTGGCAAGGCTAAAGACATGTATGCGCCGTGCAGCGCAGGGAGGGGAACTGACGATAGGCTTCCTGGGCGGTTCCATCACCCAGGGGAGTTGTGCAAAAGTGCATGAAAATACTTATGCGTACAGGGTGTTTTCCTGGTGGAAACATGCATTTCCAAAAGCAGAATTCCATTATGTAAATGGCGGGATCGGCGGCACGACTTCCCATTATGGCGCTGCACGTGCTGTGACTGATGTGCTGATGTACCAGCCCGACTTTGTGGTGGTGGATTTCAGCGTAAATGATGATGCGGAGGCGTTTTTTCAAGAGACCTATGAAGGTGTGGTGCGCAGGCTCCTGAATTGGCCTTCCAGGCCTGCGGTGCTTCTGCTGAACAATGTGTTTTATGATACCGGGGAGAATGCACAGGAGTTCCATAACGCTGTAGGCGGATGGTATCATCTGCCGTATGTGAGCATCCGGGACACGGTTTATCAGAGGATGGAAGCAAGGGACTGTGGGATGTATACAAGGGAGGAACTGACATCCGACTGCCTCCACCCGAATGATACCGGGCATGGTCTTGTGGCCGGGGAGATCATAAGGCTGCTGGAATCTGTAAAAGAAGAAGTTCAGGAAGAAAGAACGGATATGGATGATGCCGGGCAGGGAAGCGCCTCAGGTGAGATGCCTGCTGGAAAGGAATCCGTTACTGTAGGAACACTTCCGCTGCCAATGACTGCCAATGCCTATGAGCATGCAAGGCGGCTGACCATACGGGAAGTTTCTCCAGAACTACATGGGTTCCGTGCAGATACAAAGGAGAAGAAAGGGCTTCTGGATGCGTTCAAAAATGGCTGGGTCGGGAAAAAAGCAGGAGACAGGCTTGTTTTTGAAATAGAAGCATCCTGTATTGCCATTCAGTATAGAAAATCCGTGGCAAAGCCGGCGCTTTTGGCCCAGGCGGTCTTGGATGAAGATACAGGGGGAGCCGTACTGCTGGATGGAGAGTTTGACGAGGATTGGGGCGACTGCCAGTATCTACAGGTGATTCTCCACCATGGCAGCAGGAGGAAACACAAGATAGAAATTGAGATTCTGCCGGGAAAAGCAGAGACAGCGGTCCCGTTTTATCTGATGGCATTCATTGTTGCCTGATATGGGATCAGCAATTAAAAAGGAGGATTTGAACATGGATGCAAGAAAAACCTATGAATTCTGGCTGGAGGATTCTTATTTTGACGAAGGTACAAAGGCAGAACTGAGAGGGATCGCCGGGGATGTGGGTGAGATCGAGGAACGCTTCTACCGGGATCTGGAATTCGGTACCGGAGGCCTGCGCGGCATCATCGGGGCAGGAACGAACCGGATGAACATCTATACCGTACGGAAAGCCACTCAGGGGCTTGCCAACTTTATCTTAAAAGAGAATGCACAGGACAAGGGTGCTGCCATTGCCTTTGATTCCCGCAACATGTCGCCGGAATTTGCAGAAGAGGCGGCCCTCTGCCTTGCGGCAAACGGAATCAAAGCATATATTTTCCCGTCTTTGCGCCCCACTCCAATGCTGTCCTTTGCACTGCGGGAACTGGGCTGCACGGCAGGGATCGTGGTGACAGCCAGCCACAATCCGCCGGAATACAACGGATACAAAGTATACTGGGAGGACGGCGCGCAGATCACATTTCCCAAGGATAAGGAAATTATCGGGGAAGTCAATGCCATTACAGATTATGGACAGGTAAAGACCATGGATTTAGAGGCTGCAAAGGCAGCAGGCCTTTATCAGGTCATAGGCCCGGATATGGATGACAAATACATAGCGGCATTGAAAAAGCTGGCAATCCACCCGGAGATTATGAGGGAAGAGGGGAAAGATCTGAAGATCGTCTATACCCCGCTTCATGGAACCGGCAACCTTCCGGTGCGGCGTGTGCTGGAGGAACTGGGATTTACGAATGTATTCGTGGTAGGGGAACAGGCGCTGCCGAATGGCGATTTCCCGACTGTTTCCTATCCGAACCCGGAGGATAAAAACGCATTTGCTCTTGCATTGAAACTGGCAAAAGAGGTAGATGCAGATATCGTGCTGGCGACAGACCCGGACGCAGACCGTCTTGGAGTCTATGCAAAAGACAGCAGCACCGGGGAATATATGAGTTTTACAGGAAATATGTCTGGGATACTGATCTTGGAATACATTTTATCCCAGAGAAAAGCGCTGGGAACGCTGCCGGAAAACGGCGCCGTGGTAACGACCATCGTGTCCGGGAAGATGGCAAGGGAGATCACAAAAGCTTATCAGGTAGATTTGATTGAGACGCTGACAGGCTTTAAATATATCGGAGAGCAGATTAAGTTCTTTGAGCAGGATCATGAGCACGAATATGTATTTGGATATGAGGAAAGCTACGGCTGCCTGGTCGGGACACATGCCCGGGATAAGGATGCGGTAGCTGCAGTGATGGCGCTCTGTGAAGCGGCTGCTTACTGTAAGCATCAGGGGCTCACATTATGTGACAAGATGAAGGAGCTGTTTGAAGCTTACGGATATTACAAAGAAGGGCTCTGCACCGTGACCTTAAAAGGGCAGGACGGGGCAAAGAAGATTGCTGCCATGATGGAAGGGATTCGTGGTAATGTGCCGAAAACCGTGGGCGGCCTGTCGGTGACACAGTTCCGGGATTACAAAGCGGACGTACTCATGGACTTTGTCAATGGAACAAAGACTGCCACCGGGCTTCCCAATTCCAATGTCCTGTATTTTGAACTGGAAGAGGGCACATGGTGCTGCATCCGTCCGTCGGGAACAGAGCCGAAGATCAAGTTCTATATTGGCGTAAAAGGAGCGGACGAAGCGGCGGCAGAAGAAAAGCTGGCAGCTCTTACCGAGAGCGTGAAGGAACTGGCAGAATAAATCATATATAAAAATTCTCCACTCTGGCTTGCTGCCCGCGGAAATAAAGGAGATTGCAATGAGTATTTTAAAATTAAAACCAAGCTGTAAAGATTACCTTTGGGGCGGACACCGCCTTGTAGAAGAATATGGAAAGGAATATGAGGGCGATGTGCTGGCGGAAACCTGGGAATTGTCCTGCCATCCCGACGGCCCGTCCGTGATTTCCAACGGAGAAAACGCAGGAAAGACCCTGCAGCAGTATATCGAGGAAAATGGAAAAGAAGTTCTGGGGACACACTGCAGACGTTTCCGGGATTTCCCCATCCTTACAAAATTTATCGACGCAAAAGACAACCTGTCCATCCAGGTGCACCCGGACAACCGATACGCGCTGAAAAATGAAGGGCAGTATGGAAAGACAGAGATGTGGTACGTGATGGATGCCGGGAAAGAGGCATTTTTGTACTATGGCTTTAAAAAAGAAATCAGCAAAGAAGAATTTTCCAGGCGGATCCAGGAGGACACGCTTCTGGAAGTATTGAATGCCGTTCCGGTCCAGAAAGGGGACGTGCTGTTTATCGAGTCCGGCACGATCCATGCCATAGGAAAAGACATTTTGATCGCGGAGATCCAGCAGAACTCGAATGTGACCTACCGGGTCTATGATTATGGGCGTGTAGGAAAGGATGGGAAGAAGCGTGACCTGCATATCGAAAAGGCCCTTGCCGTAACAAACCGGGTGCCTATCGTCCGGGATAAGAGCAGTTATCCCCATGTAGCGGACTGCGACTATTTTACGGTGGATAAACTGAATCTGGATGGAAAAGTGATGAAGAAAATGGAGGGAACGGTCTCCGACGCATCCTTTGCAAGCATTTTGATGTTGGGCGGCAGCGGCACCATTTCCAGTCAGGGAGAAACTCTGGGATTCCGAAAAGGCGACAGCTTCTTTTTGTCTGCCGGCAGCGGGGCCTACCAGATAGATGGGGCGTGCGACGCGCTGATCACGACCATCCGCGAGAAAGCGGCTCCGGTGCGGATTGGGATTGACATCGGAGGGACTGAGACGAAGATCGGCCTGGTAGACATCCATCAGAAATTGATCGTACAGACTTCCATGCCAACTGCATCAAAACGTCCGGCGGAAGAGATCATCCGGGAAATCGGAGAAAAGGCGCTGGCACTTTTGGATGCCCAGGGCATTGCCATGGATCAATGTGTGGGTGCAGGGATCGGCGTGCCGGGAACCGTGATTCGAAAAACAGGCGTGGTGCGGTATTCCAACAATATCCGTTGGGAAAATGTATCTCTGGCGAAAGAAATGGAAAACTATCTTCCGATCCCGATCCAGATTGCCAATGATGCGGACTGTGCAGCTCTTGGAGAAGCATATGCCGGGGCCGGAAAAGAATGCCAGGATGTGGTCATGTTAACGTTGGGAACCGGAGTCGGCAGCGGGATCATCCTGGACGGAGAGATCTACGAGGGCAAAGGAGGCAGTGAATTCGGCCATATGGTCATTATAGAGGACGGGGAACCCTGTACTTGCGGGCGCAGAGGATGTCTGGAAGCTTATGCCTCTGCTACCGCATTAAAACGGGATGCGAAACGCTCAGCAGGAATGGAACGTACGCCGGAAGAAATCTTTGGGGCAGCCGCCAAAGGGGATGAAAAGATGCAGGAAGTTGTGGATGCTTATATCCGCAGGCTGGGTATCGGGATCGTCAATATCGTGAATATTTTCCGGCCGCAGCTTGTGCTTTTGGGCGGCGGAATCTCCAGGCAGGGAGAAGTGCTTCTTGCACCCCTTCGGGAAATGATGGGCGAAGGGTGTTTTGGCGGAGAAAAAGGCGAACTACCGGAGATTGAGATTGCGGCGCTTGGTAATGAAGCCGGGATGATCGGAGCGGCAAGCCTGATTTAGGAGGGACATTTTTATGAGTATCACATTTGACAAGGCTGCAAATATATTTCAGCTCAATACAAAGGCCGTAAGCTACTTGATTGGGATTGCGGATGAAAAATACATTGGCCATATTTATTTCGGAAAGAAGCTGGATAACTGCCAGGGCGGATATGCGCTGCTTCGGACAGATGAGAAGCCTTTTGTGCCCTCAAAAAATGAACGGGATAAAGCAGCCTTTGCGGATGCATTTCCCTATGAATATCCCACGTCCGGCGCAGGGGACTACCGTGAGCCGTGCCTGTCTGTCCGTACTGCACAGGGCTGCCGGATATGTGAGCTTGTCTATACAGGCCACGAGATTATTGACGGGAAACCAGGCCTTTACGGCCTGCCTTCCACTTTTCCAAAAGAGGGGGCTGCGGCACAGACATTGGAGATCACCTGCGAGGATGCGTACATCGGGTTGAAAGCCGTGTTATGCTATAGTATTTTTGAAGATTCCGATGCAGTCATCCGAAGTGTGAGGCTCATAAATGAAAGCAAAGAACCCTTGTATATCGAGAGGGTATTGAGCGCCTGCATGGATATGGATGATGAGTCCTTTGAAATGCTCACGCTGACAGGTTCCTGGGCCAGAGAGCGGCACATGACAAGATGCCCGGCGGCCTATGGAAAGCATACGGCCTCCTCTGTGCGTGGATGCTCCAGCCATCAGGAGCATCCGTTCGCAGCCCTGCTGACGCCGGGGACGACCCAGGATACAGGAGAAGTGTATGCAATGCATTTCGTATATTCCGGGAATTTTCTGGCGCTCTGCCAGAAAAGCCAGTATGAGTCTGTGAGGATGGTCATGGGCATCCACCCGGAAGGCTTTGAGTGGGTTTTGGATCCATGGGAGTCTTTCCAGACACCGGAGGTTGTATGCGTATATTCCGATCAGGGACTGGGAAAAATGAGCAGGACGCTGCATGACCTGTACCGGGGCCATTTGATCCGCAGCCCCTACCTGCATAAAAAACGGCCGGTGCTGATCAATAACTGGGAAGCCACTTATTTTGAATTTGACTCGGATAAGCTGGCAGCGATTGCAAAAGACGCAAAGGAAGCCGGGATCGAAATGTTGGTCATGGATGACGGCTGGTTTGGAAAACGGAATCTGGACGACAGTTCTCTTGGAGACTGGACTGTGAATGAAGAGAAGCTTCCGGGAGGCCTGCCGGCATTGGTGGAAAGAGTGAAAGCAGAAGGACTTTCCTTCGGGATCTGGTTTGAGCCGGAAATGGTTTCGCCGGATTCGGATCTGTTCCGTGCACATCCCGACTGGGCAATCCAGGTGCCGGGACGGATTCCCACCCAGAGCCGTGCCCAGTACGTGCTGGATCTTTCCAGGCCGGAGGTGGTAGACTATGTCTGCGAATGTGTGGCAAAAATCCTCAGAAGTGCAGATATTTCTTATGTGAAATGGGACATGAACCGGCAGTTTACCGATCTGGGGAGCACATTCCTGCCGCCAAAGCGTCAGGGGGAACTGCCCCACCGGTATATCCTGGGCGTCTATGAACTACAGGAACGCCTGATCACAGAATTTCCGGATCTGCTGCTGGAAAACTGTGCCAGCGGTGGCGGCCGGTTTGACCCCGGAATGTTGTATTACAGCCCGCAGATCTGGTGCTCCGACGATACAGATGCGGTGGAGCGGCTTGCCATCCAGGAAGGGACAGCGCTTCTCTATCCGCTGTCCTGTATGGGGGCGCATGTCAGCGCATGTCCTAACCATATCGTGGGGCGCAGCACGTCTTTTGAGACCAGAGGCCATGTGGCGCTGGGCGGGACCTTTGGATACGAGCTGGATATCACAAAGCTCTCTGTAGAAGAAAAAGAGATGGTGAAAAAGCAGATAGTATTGTACCACCAGTACGGCAATCTTGTCCGGGAGGGCGACTATTACCGGATTGCTTCCTGGCAGGAAAATCATCGGTATGACTGTTGGGAAGTGGCCGCAAAAGACCAAAGCGAAGCTGTGGTGACCTATGTGCAGGTGCTGGCAGGCGCGAATGTAAGAAGCCGGAAGATCCGCCTTAAGGGACTGGATGGGAAAGCGATGTACAGGCTGGAAGGTACGGAAAAGACATTTGGCGGGCAGGTGCTGATGTACGGCGGAGTACTCATAGAGCCCCAAGAGGGGGATTATAGGAGCAAGGTGCTGCATTTTATACGGATGTAACCAGAATAAAGGCTTTACACCCAAAAATCCTTTTGATATAATGAAAATACCAAACAGACGGCATTTCATAAAAAGGAGGCAGGAAGATGACTCGTGAAGAAATGATAAACTCGACGATCGATATATATATGAATCTTCAGCGCATAAAAAGAGACAATGGCGATCATAAGAATAATGAGCTTGATTATCAGATTAAAGGAGTTATTTCCAAGTTATCCTCAATGGGGGTTAATGTAGAAGATATTACACTATAACGGGAAAATCGAGAAAGGGTAAAGTCCTTATGGAATGATCAAGGGCTTTACTTTTTTTTGACAGCGTAAAGATGTTATACTATCAGAAAAAGGGCTTATCAATGGTGCTTATTCCGGAATTGACTTATACAGGGAATAAGAAGAGCTGTAAAATATCATATGCTCTGGAACGTATTAAGAATGGAATAAGAATGGAATATTAAGAAAGGTCAGGTATTAACTATGGGAAATGCAATCAAACCAGTAGAATGGATGGGCGATCATGTAAAAATCTTGAATCAGACATTGCTTCCATCCGAAGTGAAATTTATGGAGATCCGTACAGCACAGCAGATGTGGGATGCCATTAAAATGCTGTGTGTACGCGGGGCTCCGGCAATCGGAGTTGCCGCCGGATACGGAGTTACAGCTGCCATGCAGGAACATGTAGACAAGCCTGTGGAAAGATATCATGCAGAATTGGAAAAAGTCATTGATTATCTGGCAACATCCAGACCCACGGCGGTAAACTTGTTCTGGGCGCTGGATCGAATGAAGGAGACAGGCAGCCGTCATAGAGAAGATGCCAACGCCGTAACCCAGCAGGCGCTGGAGGAACAGGCAAAGGCTATTGAACAATATGAGGAAAACGCATGTATTGCAATCGGTGAAAATGCCCTGGCTCTTTTGAAAGACGGCATGACGCTTTTGACTCACTGCAATGCAGGAGGCCTGGCAACTGTCCATTACGGAACTGCCCTGGCCCCGATGCTGCTGGGCAAGGAACGGGGAGTGCACTTCAAAGTGTATGCAGATGAGACAAGGCCGCTGCTGCAGGGCGCACGTCTGACCGCATGGGAGCTGCAGCAGGCAGGGGTAGATGTGACAGTTATTACAGACAATATGGCGGGGATGCTGATGAAGCAGGGCAAGATCGACGCGGTCATTGTAGGATGCGACCGGATTGCGGCAAATGGCGACGCGGCAAATAAGATCGGGACCTATTCCGTGGCAGTGCTTGCGAAGCATCATCAGATTCCGTTTTATGTGGCAGGTCCGGTGTCCACGATTGATATGAACACGCCGACGGGGGACGATATTCCGATAGAAGAGCGCGATTGGGAAGAGGTGTCCTGTGGGTTCGGAAAACGTACGGCGCCGGAAGGCGTGAAGGTTTACAATCCGGCCTTTGACGTGACGCCCCATGAATTGATCACGGCAATCATCACGGATAAAGGGATTGTCAGGAACCCGGATGAAGCCGGGATTGCAGAAGTGGTGTAACCGTCACTAAAAGTTCCGTTGGATATCCGATTTTCGTTCGACAGCATTCGACATGAAACGGCACAGGCCGACGGTTCAAAAACCGTTCGGCCCTCAACTTCAAAATGCCTTTAAGATACATTCAGGTTGAAAGAAAAACGCCCATTATACCGGGCGTTTTTTGAATTTAAGAATGAAAAAAGAGCCTTCTGGTTTTTAACCGGAATGTAGAATTATGTAGAACGTTTTTTGAAGCAGTTCCGGCAGAGTTGGGCTATAATAGGCTCAAACACAAACCGGTGTGTGTGCCAAAAAAATATAGGAGGGTGTTGTGATGTTTTACGAAGTAGTGACAGATACCAATATCATTTATTATTTAATGATAGCGGTAGGTGTCGTCGGAGTACTGGCAAAGGCAGTGAACCAGATTACTCTCCGGCGTATGGTCAGGTCGGCGGGCAACATGCAGAAGAGTACCCACAAACTAATTAAATTAGTGAGGGCAAAATATGAGCATGCATTGATGCTGCACGACAGGGTGGAAAACGCGGAAGCATTTGTGGAGAAATACATATATGAATATCGAGGATTTCTGCTCCGGGTCCATACCTGGAGACAGCTTGAATTGCAGTCTATCTGGTTTTCCGGAATCCTGGCGGCACTCGGCGGGGCGGTCTGGTATATGGAAAACGGGTTTTGTGAGGAAATGTATCGTTATATCAGTCTCGGGGCGGCGGAAATGGTACTTTTGTTTGTTATCAGCCAGCTATCGGACGAGCAGTATAAAATCGAAGCGGCCAAAAACTATATGGTGGATTATCTGGAAAATGTCTGTGCCATGCGCCGTCGGAAGGCCCGTCAATCGGAGAAAGGACCGATTGACATCATCCAGCCTGAGTCTTCTCAAGGTTTCCGGTCAAATGGAAGAGAAGCAGGCGCTCAGGAAGCCTCTGCCGGCAGAACGGTATTAAATGGAAAGGCGGTATCCTCCGGGAATGGGACTGTAATGCGCAGGGCGCCGGCCGGCGGAAAACGGGCTGCGGGGATGGGCCGGGGACAAGATTCTCCGGAATTATCTATCCGCATTGAAGGCGAACCCCGAAGAGCCGAAACAGAGATGGCAGAAGAGCCGGCGCCCGTATATGCAGAAGCAGGCGGGACGGACATCCCGGATGGATACCGGACAGAGAGCGAAGGGAAGATGCGGAGGATTCCAGGCAGGTTTCAAGATGTGGTGCAGAGGATGACAGGAGCTCCATATGGATATGAAGAAATTTTGGAGGGCCCTCCCTTGCCTGATGGTGCCCGGGAGTCCGCCGGGCATACAGAATCTGAATTTCCGGCTGAAGAACGCTTGCCTGATAAACCTGGGCAGGCCGCGGAATATTTCGGGACGGACAGGGGATATGAAGACGAAGAAACGCTTCGGGAATATGAATATGAGAAAGGAAGAAATAAAAATAGGAAAAAGGGTGATAATACAAGGCAAGTGCTCCGCCGGACCATTAAGGGCAATCCAGAACAGCAAGAGGAAGAACCTGCCTTGAAGGAGGAGGCGATCCGGCAGATATTGGAGGAATTTCTGGCCTGAGTAACGGTTTTATCTTGAATAACAAGGCCGTTTTTGGTAAAATATGTTTAATGCCTGAATTACTTTGCGGGAGTCATCCCCAGGGAGGAAAATAGGAACACAGGCAAAGCTGCCCGCATAGCGGTGCTGAAAGAATACAGAGGTAGAAAGGAAGGGTAAACAATGGCGAATAAAGTGACATTTGATTATTCGAAAGCAACAGGTTTTATTCAGGAACATGAGATGGAGTATATGAGCAGGCTCGCGGCACAGGCGAAGGAGACGCTTGTATCAAAGAGCGGCGCGGGGAATGATTTTGTAGGCTGGGTAGATCTTCCTGTAGATTATGACAAGGAAGAGTTTGCACGCATTGAAAAAGCAGCGGAGAAGATCCGTGAGGATTCCGAAGTCCTGTTAGTTATCGGAATCGGCGGTTCCTATCTGGGCGCAAGGGCTGCTATCGAATTTTTAGGCCATTCCTTTGCAAATGTTGTTTCTAAAGACATTAGAAAAGCTCCAGAAGTTTATTTTGTGGGAAACAGCATCAGCAGCACATATATCCAGGATCTGATCGAAGTTGTAGGACACAGAGATTTTTCGATCAATATGATATCCAAGTCGGGGACAACGACAGAGCCGGCGATTGCCTTCCGTGTATTCAAAGAGATCCTTGAGAAAAAGTATGGCAAGGAAGAGGCAGCAAAGAGGATTTACGCTACCACAGATAAGACAAGAGGGGCATTGAAGAATCTTGCGACAGAAGAAGGCTATGAGTCCTTCGTAGTGCCAGACGATGTAGGCGGCAGATTTTCCGTACTGACCGCAGTCGGCCTTCTCCCAATCGCGGTGAGCGGTATCAATATCAAGGAATTGATGGAAGGCGCTGCAGCAGGAAGAAAAGCAGCTTTGGAAAATGATTTCGCAGAAAACGATGCAATGCAGTACGCGGCAGTCCGCAACATTCTCCTTAGAAAAGGAAAAACAGTAGAAATCCTGGCGAACTATGAGCCGAGCCTGCACTATGTATCTGAATGGTGGAAGCAGTTATACGGAGAGAGCGAGGGAAAAGATCAGAAGGGAATATTACCGGCATCCGTTGATCTGACAACAGACCTGCATTCTATGGGTCAGTTCATCCAGGATGGAAACCGGATTTTGTTTGAGACTGTGCTGAACGTGGAGAAGTCCAGGGCAGAGATCATCCTGCATGAAGAACCGGTAGACTTAGACGGTTTGAACTACCTTGCAGGAAAAAGCGTTGATTTTATAAATAAGAGTGCAATGAACGGAACAATCCTTGCCCACACAGACGGCAATGTTCCGAACCTGATGGTGAAGATTCCAGAGCAGAATGCGTTTTATCTGGGCCAGTTGTTCTATTTCTTTGAATTCGCCTGCGGCGTGAGCGGATACTTACTCGGCGTGAATCCGTTCAACCAGCCAGGCGTAGAGAGTTATAAGAAGAACATGTTCGCGCTGCTCGGAAAACCAGGATATGAAGAAGAAAGAGAAGCATTATTAAAGAGATTGTAGAAATTGATAGATATTGTAGGAAGTTCTGACACATTATAACAACAGCCATGCGGATCATCCGCATGGCTGATTTTCCTGTAAAAAAACAACTGAACGAAATGCTTGCTTCAACCGGAAAAATATAGTAGGATAAGAGGGGATTGCAAAGGAGGAACGCACATGCAGTATCTGGTTATCATGGGAGTATTGATTGCAGTTGCAGTGATTTTGATCGTCGTGATCATTGTGGCCCTGCTGAGAGGAAAGCAGGAGGACCAGGGAGAGTATGAGGAAGACGAGGAAGGCGAAGAGCACGAGGAAGAGGAAGCAGGGGAAGCAGAGCAGGCGCCGCGCCGTAAGCGTAAACCGATCCCGCCGCAAGGGGAACATACAACGGACGAAGGCCCATCCGTGATCGGACAGGCTATAAACCACCAGAGCAAAGAAGGGCAGGAAGCGGAAGAAGAGGCGGACCGCGTACCGGGGAAAAAGCTTTGGAAGGTTGTTTTGGAAAATCTTGGAAACTGGCAGAAATCAACTTTTGTTTTCTACGAGAACATTGGGATAGGGCGAGGAAACAGTTTTCCGCAATTTGAGAAATTCATGACCATCAAAGATGACTCGCGGGTATCCAAGATGCATTGTGCAATTATTGAGAAGGATAAAAAGTTATACCTAAAGGACATGGGCTCCAGAAATGGTACATATCTGAACGGAAAGCGCATTACACAGCCTGTATTGCTGCAGAGGGATGATATCATAGGGGTGGGCGAGACAGAGATTGAAGTACAAAGTATGATGAGAGAAAAGGATTGACAGGTTTAAGTATATCTGAGTACTCTTGGAAACTCAGATACAAAAGGGTTTCCGAGAGTATTCTTTGTTCAGAGCATTCTTGGAAAGTCTCTGGCACAGCATTCAATGTTCATTATGCAATGCTGTAAGGGTATCTGGTTTTAAGGCTGGTTTTCCGAGAGCGCTCATCTAGTGTGGAGGTCACTCATGGCAGGAAAAAAGATTTTAACAGGGATTTTAGCGGCTGCTATCCTGGCGGCCTGCCCCTCAATATCCGCTTTGGCGGTGGTGGGTACAGCGGCAGGTACGGAAGCAGCGGAAAGTACACAGGAAGGTCAGGAAAAGACACCAGAGGAGCTGGCGGCCGAAGAGGAGGCGCGTAGAAATGCAATCTACGAGATTGTGCCGGATTCCAATAATCTGCCGGGTTGGCCGGAAGGCCCGAAGGTACATGCGGCTTCTGCCATCGTCATGGATATGGAGAGCGGGGCAGTGCTCTACGCAAAGGCTGCGGAGGAACAACATTTTCCGGCCAGCATCACAAAGCTTCTTACCACCCTGGTGGCATTAGAAGTGGGGGAACCCGATGATACAGTAGTATTTACAGAAGACAGCGTCAGTTTCCTGGAATATGACGATGCCAATATCGGGATGATTCCAGGCGAGCAGATTACTCTGCGGGATGCGCTTCATGGTGTCCTTCTGGCTTCGGCAAATGAAGTTTCCTATGCGGTGGCGGAGAACATGGGCATCAAGATGGGCGGCAGCTATCAGACCTTCATCGACCGGATGAATGACAAGGCGGCAGCCATTGGCTGTACAGGTTCCCACTGGGTGAATGCAAATGGCCTGCATGATGACCAGCATTATACAACGGCCCATGATATGGCAAGGATTGCGGCAGCAGTGTACCAGCATGAAGCATTTCGTTCCATTATGGAAGACCTAAACTATGTCATTGCTCCCACACCCCAGCAGGAAGAGCCGCGCGATCTCTGGCAGAACCACAGGATGCTCATGCCGGACAACGAATACTATTATGAATACTGCAGAGGTGGAAAAACCGGATATACAGACCAATCCGGGACTACACTGGTGACCATGGCTGACAATGGCCAGATGCATCTGGCGGCAGTGGTACTGGCTGACTATGGCCCTCTTGCTTATGAAGATACCAGAGCCATGCTGGATTATGCGTTTGGTAATTTCACAAAAGTTACAATTGCAGACAAAGAAGAGTCCGGGGATATTGAAAGCTTTCAGTCGGAAGAGCCTTATGTTGTCCTGCCGTCAGGGATTGATTTCTCTGGGCTGGAATGTCAGCTTATAGAAGATGAGATGGCTGTAGATTTGAGAGATATTCCACTGAACCAGGAAGAGAACTGGCATGCGGTCAAGACAGAGCCTGCAGAAGGTGAGCCCGGTGAAAATCCGTCGGAAGAGAACGGGGAACCCCCTGCCGGTGATGTCCCGCCTGCAGAAGGCACAGAAGTTACCCGGGCAGAGAAAGTTTCTGGCACAGCGGTCTCTCAGGGATTCTTTGGGAAATCCACGGCAGCCGCGGCAGCCCTGGCATCAGCCGCCAGCAGAGGCGGGATTGCCCTGTACACATACGAAGGACAGGAGGTCGGGCATGCGGCTGTGATATTGAGCGAGTCTTATTTCAAGCCGGAGGAAGAGGACATGGAGTGGAAACCGGCTGACAGCAGTGTGCAGAAGAAAGAGGAAGATAAGCAGGAGCCGCAGAAAAAAATTTCGGTCAAGCTGCCTGTGGCCATGACCGCGGCATGTGTGTTACTGCTTGCCTTGGGAGTGCGCATCGGTACGAAACGTATTCAAAGAAAACGCGAAAGACAGAGGCGCAGCAGGAAGAATGAGAAGTGAAAAATAAGAAAACCTCTTGACTAACCCTTTGTTTCTACTTATAATAGCCATGTATAAAAAGAGCATGAATGAAAAGACAATGACGGAGACAGTAGGATGGATCCAAAAGCCTTAGAGAGCCGGGGATGGTGGGAAACCGGTGCGAGTAAGATGCTTCTGAATATCACTCCCGAGTCGCAGGTTCCGAACCCAGGTCATAGAAATTAGGCAGTAGGGGCTGACGGTTTTCCGCCGTTACCGGAAGAAATATAGAATCACAGTGAGACCAGGGCGCTGCAGGCTTGGATTAGGAAGCGGTGCTTTGGCATGTTGTAACGGGTGGTCATAGCGGAGCGGATTTATGCTTCCGTCCTATTACAGGACGGGAGCGTTTTTTTTACAAAATATGCTTGATGCCTCCAGGAGCATGGATTTCGGGAAGCCCTTTGGGTATAAGCAGTGGCAGTCTCCGCAGAATATGTAGAAACATGACTGCGGACTTCGTTGTACCGTTACAGAGTATTTGAAATCAAGAAAGTCAAAATCAGGAAAGGAAGAGTCACTATGTACAAAAAAGTATCTACGGATATGAATTTCGTAGAGCGTGAGAAAGAAGTCGAAAAGTTCTGGGCCGACCAGGACATTTTCCGCAAAAGCATGAAAGAGCGGGAAGGCAGCCCGATGTACACGTTCTACGATGGTCCGCCGACGGCCAATGGCAAACCCCATATCGGCCATGTGCTGACCCGTGTCATCAAAGACATGATCCCTCGTTACCGTACCATGAAAGGCTATGAAGTCCCGAGAAAGGCGGGCTGGGATACCCACGGCCTTCCGGTAGAACTGGAAGTGGAACGCGCACTGGGATTAGACGGCAAGGAGCAGATTGAAGAATACGGTCTGGAGCCGTTCATTGACAAATGTAAAGAAAGCGTCTGGAAGTACAAAGGCATGTGGGAGGATTTCTCCGGCACTGTAGGCTTCTGGGCGGATATGGAGCACCCGTATGTCACCTATCACAATGACTTTATCGAGTCCGAGTGGTGGGCGCTGAAGCAGATCTGGGATAAAGGCCTGCTCTACAAAGGCTTCAAGATAGTTCCTTACTGCCCACGCTGCGGTACCCCACTTTCCGCGCAGGAAGTAGCGCAGGGGTATAAGGATGTAAAGGAGCGCTCCGCTATCGTCCGTTTTAAGGTGAAGGACGAGGACGCTTATTTCCTGGCATGGACCACTACGCCATGGACACTGCCTTCCAACCTGGGGCTTTGTATCAATCCGAATGAGACTTACGCGAAAGTAACCTGCGTAGACGGATACACTTATTATATGGCAGAGGCCCTTTTGGATACGGTTCTCGGCCCCCTGTCACAGGACGGAAAGCCTGCATATGAAATCCAGGAGACTTATGTAGGAAAAGATCTGGAATACAAAGAATACGAACCCCTTTACCAATGTGCGGCGGACGGGATTAAAGGGCAGAATAAAAAAGCCTTTTATGTGACCTGCGATAACTATGTTACTCTGACTGACGGTACAGGAGTAGTGCATATTGCGCCTGCATTTGGTGAAGATGATGCAAATGTATGCCGCAAGTATGATATGCCATTCGTCCAGCTTGTAGACGAAAAGGGAAATATGGCAGAGTCCACGCCATTTGCCGGATTGTTTGTCAAGAAAGCAGACCCGGAAGTATTGAAAGAACTGGAGGCAAGAGGCCTTTTGTTCTCCGCACCCAAGTTTGAACACAGCTATCCCCACTGCTGGCGCTGCGACACTCCGCTTATCTACTACGCGCGGGAATCCTGGTTTATCAAAATGACTGCGGTAAAGGATGATCTGATCGCAAATAACAATACCATCAACTGGATTCCGGAGAGTATCGGAAAAGGACGTTTCGGAGACTGGCTGGAAAATGTCCAGGATTGGGGCATCAGCCGGAACCGTTACTGGGGCACGCCGTTAAATATCTGGCAATGCGAGTGTGGCCATATGCATTCTGTCGGAAGCATTGAAGAGCTGAAATCCATGTCCGATAACTGCCCGGACGATATTGAGCTGCACCGCCCGTACATTGATGAAGTGACGATCAAATGTCCGAAATGCGGCAAAGAGATGCATCGTGTGCCGGAAGTGATCGACTGCTGGTTTGACAGCGGCGCCATGCCTTTTGCGCAGCATCATTATCCGTTTGAAAATAAAGAAATCTTCGAGCAGCAGTTCCCGGCCCAGTTTATTTCCGAGGCGGTGGACCAGACTCGCGGATGGTTTTATTCCCTGCTCGCGATCTCGACATTGATCTTTAACAAGGCGCCTTATGAAAATGTGATCGTCCTGGGCCATGTGCAGGATGAGAAGGGCCAGAAAATGAGCAAATCCAAAGGAAATGCGGTAGACCCCTTTGACGCACTGGAGAAATACGGCGCAGACGCGATCCGCTGGTATTTCTATGTGAACAGCGCTCCCTGGCTGCCAAACCGTTTCCACGGCAAGGCGGTGATGGAAGGACAGCGTAAATTCATGGGAACCCTTTGGAACACCTATGCTTTCTATGTGCTTTATGCCAATATCGACGGATTCAACCCTTATGAGCATGGGCTGGAACCATTTGACAAAAATGCACAGAATATGAGTGGAAATGATTCCGCCCTCATTACCGTTCCTGGCTATGATACCTTGCCGGTTATGGATAAATGGCTGCTTTCTAAGCTGAATACTTTAGTCAGGGCTGTGGATGAACACCTTGCAGATTACCGGATTCCGGAGAGCGCACGCGCACTGCAGGATTTTGTGGAAGATCTGAGCAACTGGTATGTGAGAAGAAGCCGGGAGCGTTTCTGGGCAAAAGGCATGGAGCAGGATAAGGTCAATGCCTATATGACACTGTATACGGCTTTGGTAAACGTGGCAAAAGCAGCGGCTCCGCTGATTCCGTTTATGACAGAGCAGATTTACCAGAACCTGGTGTGCGGCCTGGACGAGAGTGCTCCGGAAAGTATTCATCTGTGTGATTTTCCGGCGGCAAATGACGCTTATATCAACCAGGAGCTGGAAAAAGATATGGGACTGGTCCTGAAGCTGGTCGTTATGGGCCGTGCATGCCGGAATACCTCCAATATCAAGAACCGTCAGCCGATCGGCCAGATGTTTGTAAAAGCCGGTTTTGAACTGCCGGAGTACTATCAGGAAATCGTAGCAGACGAATTAAATGTAAAAAATATCAAGTTTACGGATGATGTCCGTGACTTTACCTCTTATACTTTTAAGCCGCAATTAAAGACAGTAGGGCCAAAATATGGTAAGATGTTAGGCGGCATCCGGAAAGCCCTGGACAGTCTGGACGGAAATGCTGCCATGGATGAAGTAAATACAGAGGGCTCTTTAAAACTGAATATCGACGGACAGGAAATCACTTTGTTCAAAGAAGATTTGTTGATCGAAACGGCACAGGTTTCAGGATTTGTTTCAGAAAATGACGGCGGTATCACGGTTGTGCTGGATACCAATCTGACAGAGGAACTTCTGGAAGAAGGCTTTGTCCGGGAACTTATCAGCAAGATCCAGACCATGCGTAAAGAGGCAGGCTTTGAAGTGATGGATAAGATCAGGGTGACGTACACAGGAAGCCAAAAAGCCGAAGGCGTTTTAGCAAAACATGCCGGCTCCATCGGAAGTGAAGTGCTTGCCAACGCAGTCACAAAGGCAGAACCTGCCGGGTATGTGAAGGAATGGAAGATCAACGGCGAAGATGTAACTATGGGAGTGGAAAAAAAGTGATTAGAGCCTATTAAAAAGGGGAGTTGAAGGTTCATGTTAGAAAAGCTGTTTGGAAAAGGTAAAGAGGAAGATATGGGAGGAAATGAAAACATGTACAGCAAAAGATTTGACAAAGAGACATTTAAAGAAACTGTGAAGGATAATGTAAAGACGCTTTACAGAAAGAAGATCAACGAGGCGTCCCAGCAGCAGATATTCCAGGCAGTCTGCTACGCGGTAAAGGATATTATCATTGATGACTGGCTGGCAACCCAGGAGGCTTATCAAAAAGCAGACGCAAAGACCGTATATTATATGTCCATGGAATTTCTTATGGGCCGTGCCCTGGGTAACAACCTGATTAATATGACTGCGTATACAGAAGTGAAGGAAGCTTTAGAAGAGCTATACTTAGGGCTCAATGTTATCGAGGATGAAGAGCCTGATCCGGCTCTTGGAAACGGTGGTCTTGGAAGACTTGCGGCCTGCTTTCTGGATTCACTGGCAACACTGAATTATCCGGCATATGGATGCGGTATCCGTTACCGTTATGGTATGTTCAAACAGAAAATCGAAGACGGCTATCAAGTGGAAGCTCCCGATAACTGGTTGAAAGAAGGATATCCGTTCGAACTTCGCCGTCCAGAATATGCGAAGGAAGTCCGCTTTGGAGGAACCGTGCGTTTTGAGAGAGATCCGAAGACCGGAAGGGATGTCTTTATCCAGGAAAATTATGAATCTGTAAGAGCGATCCCTTATGATATGCCCATCGTCGGCTATGGGAACCACGTAGTCAATACGCTGCGTATCTGGGATGCGGAAGCGATCACAGACTTCCAGTTAGATTCCTTTGACCGGGGGGATTACCATAAGGCTGTAGAGCAGGAAAACCTGGCAAAAAATATCGTAGAAGTACTGTATCCAAACGACAACCACTATGCAGGAAAAGAACTGCGCCTGAAACAGCAGTATTTCTTTATTTCTGCCAGCCTGCAGGCATTGATTGCGAAGTATAAAAAAGACCATGACGATATCCGTAAGCTCCATGAAAAAGTGGTCATCCAGATGAACGATACCCATCCGACTATTGCGGTGCCGGAATTGATGCACCTTTTGATCGATGAAGAACATTTGTCATGGGAAGATGCATGGGATGTGACGACTAAGACCTGTGCTTATACGAACCATACGATCATGGCAGAGGCATTGGAGAAATGGCCGATCGACCTCTTCTCCAGACTGCTTCCGCGTATTTACCAGATCATTCAAGAGATTGACCGCCGTTTCGTAAACGAAGTGCGTGCAAAATATCCGGGAAATGAAGAGAAAGTCCGCAAGATGGCAATCCTGTGGGACGGCCAGGTGCGTATGGCAAATATGGCGATCATTTCCGGATTCTCCGTAAATGGTGTTGCACAGCTCCACACGGAAATCTTGAAGAATCAGGAATTGAAAGATTTCTATGAAATGATGCCGCAGAAATTTAACAATAAGACAAATGGTATCACCCAGAGGCGTTTCCTGGCACACGGCAACCCGCTCCTTGCAGACTGGATTACATCCAAGATCGGCAATGGCTGGCTTACGGATATGTCCCAGCTCGCAAAACTGAAACCATTAGTTGAGGATGAGCAGGCAAGACGTGAATTTATGCAGATCAAGCATGAAAATAAGATCCGTCTGGCAAAATATATCAAAAAGCATAATGGAATTGACGTAGACCCGAACTCTATCTTTGACGTACAGGTGAAGCGTCTCCACGAATACAAACGCCAGCTTTTGAACATCCTTCATGTAATGTATCTGTATAACCAGATCAAAGAGCATCCAGAGATGTCCTTCTATCCAAGAACATTTATTTTCGGGGCAAAGGCTGCGGCAGGATACCAGCGTGCAAAAGAAACAATCAAGCTGATCAACTCTGTTGCAGATGTGATCAACAACGACAGAAGCATCAACGGAAAGATCAAAGTTGTATTCATTGAGGACTACCGTGTATCCAATGCAGAAATGATCTTTGCGGCTGCAGATGTCAGCGAGCAGATCTCCACAGCATCCAAGGAAGCGTCTGGTACAGGCAATATGAAATTTATGTTGAACGGCGCTCCGACTCTTGGGACGATGGACGGTGCAAACGTAGAGATCGTAGAAGAAGTAGGAATCGAAAATGCATTTATCTTCGGCTTGAGATCCGAAGAAGTTATCGGCTTTGAGAACCATGGCGGATATAATCCGATTGACGTTTACTTCGCAGATTGGGAGATGAAACGCGTGGTAGACCAGTTAATGGATGGAACTTACGCAAATGGCGACCATAATATGTATAAGAACCTGTATAATTCTCTTCTGAATACCCAGTGTACGCCGCGGGCAGATATGTACTTTATCTTAAAAGATTTCCGCGCCTACGCAGATGCACAGAAGCGTGTGGAAGAAACTTACCGTGATGAGCAGAAATGGTCACGTATGGCGATGATGAACACTGCATGCTGCGGAAAATTCACATCAGACCGTACCATCGAAGAGTATGTAAAGGATATCTGGAAACTTGAAAAAGTAGAAGTTCAGCCCTTAGAAGAAGATTAAGGCAGTTGTTTGATCGGAAAAGGCTGTTGCACTTTGTTGCAGCAGCCTTTTCCGATTTTATTATGAAGTACCCAGCAAAGCGCGCCGGTGACACGTTTTGTCGGATTTTGCTTTCCTGGCCGGATCCTTTTTCTGAAAATTCTCAACCTCAAAAATCCGGCTATTATGCCCTTTTATACTTGAGCTGCAGTTAAAAAACATTGATGTAAACAATAACGCAGCAAGTATTTTTCGATTGCAGGAAAAAATAGAACTGTTAGGTGACGATATGCTGCTGTCATCTGTAGATGAGATCATGAAAATAATATGGCTGGTTGGGGCAATTGCCATTGCAGTTTTTTTTTATTCACTCACATCTGGTAAAAAGAAAGCTATATTGTATGGCGTTACCTGTTAAAGGCATATATTTTGAGGAATGGAAAAAATCACATTCTTTAAAAAGAAAGGTGGAGATCAGGGAATCAGACAGAATAGCGGCGCCGCTGACGTATGGATTAATAAGACCGGTTATTTTGCTTCCGGCGCAGCATAAAAATATGAAAGAAAGAAGCCTTGGATTTGTATTAGAACATGAGTTTATCCATATAAAGCATCTGGATGTGCTGTTAAAATGGATAATGGTTCTTATTTGTTCGATTTACTGGTACAATCCCCTGATCTGGGTAATGTACTTTTTTGTGGACTGCGACATTGAACTATCATGTGACGAAGCCTTATTAAAGCATCAAGCTCCAGAATATAAGAAAGAGTATTTGCATATTTTGATAAATTTAGAGGAGAAGAAAGCAGAGTGGGGGAGTTTGTGCAGTTCATTCTGCAGATATCCAATTGAGGAGAGGATAAGAGTCATGGTTAAATCAGAAAAAGAAAACTCAAAAAGTATTTTAGTATCACTGCTGATTGTTTGTTTGATTGCAATTCTAAATCTTGGAATCACAACAAAGGCAGAGACGGTATATTCTTATGATGAGCCTGAGACGGAGGTAATAAATTGCAGCGAAGAATCGGGTGATGTACCCAATGTCATAGGCATGAATCTGGAAAGCGCCAGCGAAACCCTTCGGAAACATGGGTTTTCTTATTACATAGAATAAACTTAAAATAAAAAGCCGGCCTTTTGATGAGAGGCGTTTTAATCTTGAAAAAAGAAAAAGGGCAGGAGGAAGGTGGGAAAGCTATTTGCCAACGGCCGGCACGGCCGTTGGCAGTGGCTGTGAAATCTAATGGATGGTAACAAAAAAATATAAAAAAATGAAAAAAACCGTTGACATTCTTGAAAGTGTTCTGTATAATAGCTAAGACGCTGTTGAGAATCAGCGAATTTTATTTTTATAGTAGTTAGATATTGTCCTGTGTAAAAGCAGGTCATAATTCAGAGTCTGGAGAAATACTCAAGAGGCTGAAGAGGCGCCCCTGCTAAGGGTGTAGGTCGGGGAACCGGCGCGAGGGTTCAAATCCCTCTTTCTCCGTTCGGTATTCAACCAAAACTACTGGAAAGAAACCAGTAGTTTTTGCGTGTAGCATCTTTGCACTTGTGGTTGAATATCAAAATGCACTAAATATAGTACTCAAATCACGCAAATGAAAAAAGTTGAAAAAAATTAAAAAAACTCTTGACAGATGCGTTGACGAGTGATATTATGTGTAAGCTGACTCGTGAGGGACAGCGAAAAACAAAGAAACACAGCGAACCTTGATAACTAAACAATAGACAACGATCCTTGAAAATTTCTTAAGAGAGA
>CAJUTU010000034.1 GCA_910589385.1 uncultured Lachnospiraceae bacterium | reverse complement strand
TTTGATCGTATCTCAAATTCTCTCAAATGTTTAAAGAGTTTCCGAGACCGCTCATAAGGCTTGTAACCTGCAATCTTCATCATTCTTTGCTTTGTATTTATATAGTTTTTCTCTCCTGCAAATGCTGCCATAGTTTCAAAGGTTGTTTCTTGCAGAAGTTTAATAGATTTAATAAGCATCTTTCCATATCCATATGCGTTATTGCCACTCCGCTGTATAGTAACTTTATCACATATATCTTCCATATCTTCCCGGATATCCTTCATACAAATTGTTAAAAGGAAATTGGGCCATAGCAGAATCCGTATTACGTCCCAGAAAAAATAGCACCACAAATGTCCCAGGCGGATATGTGTTTTTTCATGAAGCAATACCATTTCCAATTCTTCTGTCTTAAAATTATCAATCATTATCTGGGGGATTACAATTCTGGCGCAAAACAATCCTGTTACAAATGGTGTGATCTTCATCTCGCTGATTAAAATTTCCTGTCCGCCAATATAGTCTTTTTTCATAGCATGCAGCATTCTGTGGATTTTTCCGCGCCTGTAGAACATAACCCCTGCACAAATAAACATACTTGCCAAATACCCATATCGAATCGGACAATACATCATACAAATATCATTCCACCACATAAATAAATTGCAAATCCGTCTATTCTCATAGAACAAATTTAATTTTCCCATAAATGGAACAATAAGAAATGTTGACCATAGCATTCCTCTTAAAAAAACTGCTCTTTTTAAAACAGTTTTTCGTAATACAGCCGCCAAAGCCAATAACAGAAAAGAAAGCATGGTACACTGTCCCAATAATATAGCCAGATAAATGCTGGCATCATTTATTAAAATCAATACTCCTGTAAAATGCCACCACATCTGTCTTATCATTTCTTCCTTTCTCCTCTGCTTTTTTCAAGAATATCTTTCAGTCCGCTGATTTGTTCATCCGTTAGGACAGTGTTCTGTATTAATGATGCTAACGCGCTGGTCTGATTACCAGAAAAATAACTATCTGCAAACTTTTTGCTTTTACTTCTCAGGCACTCGAGTTGTACTTTCATTTCTCACAGTATCATCTCGTTTCTAACAAATATATGTGTAAATCCTGTTACATTATAAGTATCGGATAACACTTGTTAATTGACAACGCCTGTTTTCTATTTTGTATATATTTTTTATAGAAAATGCAAAAACAGATCCGCAGAGGACTGCTGGTACAGTAGATATATTTGCTATGAAAAGAGAAGAAAGAGGCTGTCGATCGACACCCCCTTCTTCTCTAAATATCAAATACAAAATGCCGCATAAAGCGGAACCGTCTTTTTCCCATCTTCATATCCGAAATTTTTTGCGGAAAGCTTGATCGCGTAAGCAGGCTTGTAAGCCGACATATATACTTTTAGGCTCTTGGCCTTTGTATTGTCTGCTGACTTGACCTCTATGGGTATCAGCTCCCCGTTCCGCTGGATTACAAAATCAATTTCCGCCCCGCGTTCGGATTCCCAGTAGTAAGTATTATATCCATTCATGATAAGCTGCGTATTTACATAATTTTCGACCATTCCGCCTTTAAAATCATTCAATTCCTCTACCATATAAATGATGTCATTTGCAGCCAGGTCTTTTTTAGCGCAGAGAAGGCCTAAGTCCGACACGTAAATTTTAAATGCGTCGATATCCCGGTAATTTTCAAGCGGCTTTTTGATCTGCTCCACCTTATAAACCTGGGATACAATACCGGACAGGCAGAGCCATTCGATTGCGTTCTCAAATTCGGAAGCCCGTCCGCCTTTCTTGATCAGCTTATACTGGAAACGAGTGTTTTTCTTGGAAAGCTGAACCGTGATATTATCGTATGCAAGCCGGGTTTTTTTGATCTCGTTCAGATGATTATATTTGCTCATGTCGTTCAGGTAACTGGCAAGGATCGTATCTTGTGTGTGGCGGATCAAAATATGATCTCTGGTATTTACGAACTGCATTACACATTCGGGCATCCCTCCGACGACGAGATACTGGCGGTATAGCTGCATCGCCGCGTCATGCAGGGCGGAAGGCATCGGTGTATCTTCAGAAAAACAACTTTTGATCTGTTCTGCCAGATTCTCCTCGCCCATTGCAAGCATAAATTCTTCCAGATCCATTGGATACATGGTCTTCATATCCACTTTGCCGACCGGAAAAGAGAACTGCGACCGGCTCACCGCCACGCCAAGGAGGCTGCCCACCACGATAATGTGATAATCCGGGGCGTCTTCACAGAAATATTTCAGTGAGGTCAGCGCCCTCTCGCAAAGCTGCACCTCGTCAAATATGATCAGTGTCTTTTCACGGATGATGGTCTGGCCCGCAATATGAGATAAGATTGGTATCAGATATCCCGGACTGATATCTTCTTCAAATGTTTCATTCAGCCTGGGATTAGTCTCAAAATTAAAATATGCCACATTCTCATAACTCTTCCGTCCGAACTCCAGAACAGAATAGGTCTTTCCTACCTGCCTCGCACCCTGCAGGATCAATGGTTTACGATGTTCACTTTTTTTCCATGCTTCTAAATAATTCATAATTTTTCGATACATGATCAGCCCTCCTAAAGATCCTGATCATAGTATATCACATATTCGTGTAAAAATAAATGAATTTTTTGAAAAATTTACACCAAAATACACGAATAATTTATCTAAAATTACATTTTTTAACATGTAGTGACACGATAGTTTCCTGGCAGTTGATTTTATTTCCGGAAGTATCGCAACGTTCGATTGATGTACGGCGCTTCCTTTATTATAATGGATGTAGCTGGAAAACCTTGATGTATACGAGGAGGAATATCGTATGTATGAACTAAAGCTTGCCGCTCATATTGCCAGGCTGCGGCACGAGCGGAATATTACGCAGGAGGAACTGGCGGATTTATGGGCGTGACCAAGGCTTCCGTGTCTAAATGGGAAAATGCCCAGAGTACGCCGGACCTGCAGCTGCTTATTCAACTGGCCGCGTTTTTTGATGTGACTGTAGATGAACTGCTGGGATATGAACCACAGCTCTCTCGTGAACAGATCCGCCGCTGTTATGCGGAATTGTCCAGGGATTTTGCAAGCCTGCCCTTTGAGGCTGCATTGGAAAAGACCCGTTCTCTGGCACATCAATATTATTCCTGCTATCCGCTCATCCTACAGCTTAGTGTACTGTATTGGAACCCTCATATGCTGGCGAAAACCGAAGAAGGGCGAAAACAGGTTTTAGAAGAGGCTGTTGCATGGTGCCGCCACATTCTGGGGAAATGTAGTGATGTAGGGGTGTGCAGTGATGCTCTGGTAGTGAAAGCAGGGCTGGACCTCCAGCTTGGCAGAGCCGCAGAAGCGATAGACGCCCTGGAGCCGGTCTCAGACCCCAGCCGCATGGCAGGGCAGAATGCAAACCTGCTGGTCCAGGCCTATCAGATGACCGGGAAACAGGAAAAAGCGAAAAGCTATGTCCAGGCAAAGCAGTATTTGGATTTACTGAATTGGTCGGACGTAAAGAACTTCTGGATATCCTGGTATCGGCAAAGGAGCAGACGACAGTTTTGTTTTCTACCCACATCCTCTCGGATGTAGAGCATATCTGTGATGAGATTGCATTTCTTCACGACGGAAAAATCGTTTTGCAGGGGTCAGTGGAAGATGTGCGTAAAGGAAGGAAAGCTGCAGCCACAGAGCTGGAAACAGAGCGGACAGAAGATGTTAGAAAGTTACTGACAGCATTCCTTTTTTAAAAGCTACAGGAAAGAACAGTCTTTTGCTGGAGGAAACGAAGCGGCTTCCGGATATCCTGCATTTTCTTGCGGACAGAGAGATTCCGATGCTGCGCATAGAACGCAGAGAGGCAAAGCTGGAAGATTTATTTATGGAGGTAGTGGGGCGATGAAAGCATTTTTGAAGAAAGAATGGATGGAATGGAGCAGGACCGGGAGGCTTCTGATTCTTCTTCTTGTCTTTGTGCTGTTTGGGATCATGAATCCGGCGGTGGCAAAGTTGATCCCCTGGCTTATGGAAACAATGTCGGAATCTCTGGCGGATACAGGACTTATCATAACAGAAGTCACTGTAGACGCGATGGATTCCTGGATGCAGTTCTATAAAAATATCCCTATGGCGTTGATCGTGTTTGTCCTGCTCTGTAGTGGAGGATTCACTTCGGAATATGAAAAAGGAACCTTGATCCCGGTTGTGGCAAAAGGGCTGTCGCGCCGGAAGATCATAGCAGCCAAAGCATTGTTCCTGTATGGCTCCTGGACCGTATTATATCTTCTATGTGCCGGGATTACTTATGGATATAATGCATATTTCTGGGATAACAGTGTTGCAGAAAACTTGATATTTGCCACAGTCTGTACATGGCTGTTTGGAGTATGGGTGATCGCGCTGCTTCTCTTTTTTTCAGCCGCGGCCCAAAACAGCCCTCAGGTTCTCTTAGGAACAGGCGGTGTGGCTGTAGGCGTTTATGTGCTTGGCATGTTCCCGAAGCTGTCTCCTTATCTTCCGGCAAAACTTATGGACGGCATGTCTCTGCTGCAAGGGATCAGCAATCGGGAAGATTATCATGCCAGTATGGCGGCTGCGGGAGGGATGATCATATTGTGTATGGCATTGGCGGTTGTATGCTTCGACAGGAAACGGTTATAGAAGGGAAATTGAAAATCAGGCCGCTCTTTTTGCGATTTCCACCAGAATCTTCACAACCGTTTCCATTGCTTCCACCGTAATATGTTCCAACGGGCCATGGAAACCGTCCCCGCCGGTTCCCAGGTTGGGGCAGGGGAGTCCTTCAAAGGAAAGCCGGGCTCCGTCTGTGCCGCCCCGGATGGGGACGGAGGCTGGCGTCACTCCAACGGCCTTCATCGCTTCTTCGGCTTTTTCTACAATATGAAAATGCTCTTTTATGATCTCCAGCATATTCCGGTAGCTTTCCGTGATGGTCAGGGTTACCGTGTCCTCGCCATATTTTTCCTTAATCTTACGCTCCACGCCACGCAGGAAATCAAGACGCTTTTCAAAGCAGTCTGCATCGTGGTCGCGGACAATATAATGCAGCTTTGACGAAGCAGTCTCTCCCTGTATTGCAATTAAATGATAGAATCCCTGCCTTTCCTCCGTGTGTTCCGGCACTTCCAGGGGCGGCAGCATATTTTGTATCTCACAGGCAATGGATGCCGCGTTGACCATGATATCCTTCGCCGTACCGGGATGAACGCTTACACCCTGGATATCAAATACAGCAGATGCCGCGTTGAAATTTTCATAGCAGATCTCACCCTCATAATCCCCGTCCACGGTATAAGCATAATCTGCTTTGAAATAATCCAGGTCAAAGGCATCAGCCCCTCTTCCAACCTCTTCGTCGGGTGTGATTCCGATCCAGATATCGCCGTGAGGGATATTTTGACGGATGATCTGCTCAATGGCGGTAAAGATCTCTGCAACTCCGGCTTTGTCATCCGCTCCTAACAGGGTGGAGCCGTCTGTTACGATCAGGGTCTGTCCTTTGCGCGCGGCAAGCCTTGGAAAATCAGATACCTTTATCGTATCGCCGGTCGCCTGTAAAGTAACATCCTTTCCATCATAATCAGGAATGACAACAGGTTTAACATCCTTTCCGGAAAAATCCGGCGCAGTGTCCATATGTGCGATGAACCCGACAGACGGCTTATCTTCACAGCCCTTCGTGGCTGGCAGCAGGCCATAGACATAACAATGTTCGTCGCATTTTACTTTGGAAAGCCCAAGCTCTGTTAATTCAGACGCCAGCTCCCGGCCTAAGTCAAACTGTCTCTCGGTGCTTGGGATCCTTTCCTGGTCGTCGCTTGATGTCGTCCAGTAGGACACATATTTTAGAAATCTTTCTTCAACTTTCATACAAAACCTCCTAATAAAATATTGGGGGCGGAACTTCGCCATATAATCTCATGAAGCAAATCCATGGTATCACAGAAATGTTTTGAAATCAATATCAGGAAATACCCGGGTTATGAATCAATATATAATAAAACTAGTTGACAGATAGGAAATATAGGTTTATAATCGAATAAAATCTATAAAACATATCAACTTAGTATGAAAGGGGGTTCTTATGTCAGCTATCTATAAAGGAACACTTGGATTAATTGGAAATACACCACTGGTGGAGACGGTGAATGTGGAGAAGGAACTGGGGCTGGAGGCATCGCTCCTTGTAAAATTGGAGTATTTCAACCCGGCAGGAAGCGTAAAGGACAGGATTGCGAAAGCAATGATCGAGGACGCGGAGGAAAAAGGGATTCTGAAAGAAGGCTCTGTGATCATTGAACCGACTTCAGGAAATACCGGGATCGGACTGGCGTCTATCGCTGCCGCAAAAGGTTACCGTATCATTCTTACCATGCCGGAGACCATGAGTATAGAGAGGAGGAATATCCTTAAAGCCTACGGCGCGGAAGTGGTTCTGACAGACGGTGCAAAGGGGATGAAAGGCGCCATTGAGAAGGCGGAACAGCTTGCAAAGGAAACGCCGGGAGGATTTATTCCCGGGCAGTTTGTAAATCCAGCGAATCCGGAAATCCACAGGAAGACCACAGGGCCGGAGATCTGGAATGATACAGAAGGAAAAATAGACTATTTTGTAGCAGGAGTCGGAACCGGCGGCACATTGACCGGAGTCGGCGGATACTTGAAATCCCAGAATCCGGATATCAAGATCGTGGCAGTGGAACCGGCAGGCTCGCCGGTACTCTCTGAGGGAAAAGGCGGTCCTCATAAGATCCAAGGGATCGGCGCGGGATTCGTACCAGATGTTTTGAATACAGAGATTTACGATGAGATCATCAAAGTGGAAAATGACGATGCATTTGCCGCAGGAAAGCTTCTGGCAAAAAAAGAAGGCGTACTGGTGGGAATCTCTTCCGGCGCTGCCCTGCATGCAGCCATCCAGCTTGCAAAGCGTCCTGAGAATAAAGGCCGGACTATCGTAGCGCTTCTTCCAGATACAGGGGACAGATACTATTCCACACCGCTGTTTACAGAATGATTTATAGAAAATGATAGTATGTTCGGGCAGCCGGAAAATGATGGAAAACAGATGGTAGGTGAGGTGTTTGCTGATTCAGATCGTGGAGGATGACAGGGCGCTGAGCGACGGAATCCGTCTGGCGCTCAGGGAGCCGGAGCTTGCATTCGTCCAGAATACAAATATCAGGCAGGCGAAAAAAACATTTGTCCAGGAAAATCCGCAGCTTATTATCCTGGATGTGAATCTTCCTGACGGAAACGGATATGATTATCTGCAATGGGTACGGGAGCGCTCCAGCCTTCCTGTGCTTATGCTGACGGCCAATGACATGGAGATGGATGAGGTGAAAGGGCTTTCGCTGGGGGCGGATGATTATGTGACAAAGCCATTTCGTATTGCCGTGCTGAGGGCCAGGATCCAGGTACTGCTCCGAAGGGTGCAGATGCAGAAGGTTTCAGAATATACGGAAGATGGATTCCGATTTGACTTTGAAAGGCTGAGATTTACGAAGAAAGGGCAGGAGATTTCCCTCAGTGTCAATGAGCAGCGTCTCCTTCATCTGCTGGTGGAAAATAAAGGCCGGATCCTGACACGGGAAGTGCTGGTTGACAGAATCTGGGGGGATGGGGAATATGTGGATGAAAACGCATTGTCAGTGACGGTAAGGCGGCTGAGAGGCAAGCTGGAAGATAAACAGGATCACGGTTCCTATATCCAGACTGTGTATGGGCAGGGGTATATGTGGAAACGTAAAGACCGCGGGGACATGTAAAGCATGTACTCTAAAATAGGATCAAGATGAAAGGAAACGGTTTCCCCGTCAGGGGAGCCGTTTCCTTTCGCTGCAGATGTTTTTGAAGCTGTTATTTTGTATGTTCTGTATGCAGCAGCATATGTGCTTTCCGGGAATTGGGTTCGTCGAGATATTCTTTATACAATGTCTGGATATCCGGATTCTCGTGGCAGAAGCGGAGCCTTGCGTTCCGGTCTAAGGAGTAAAGGTTTTGTCCTCGTGAAAAAGCCCGTTCTTCGCCGTCATGGATGGGCTGGCCGCCGCCGCCGACACATCCGCCCGGACAGGCCATGACCTCCACAAAATCATATTGCGCCTCTCCACGTTCGATCTTATCGATCAGATCTCTCGTATTACCAAGTCCGCTGACGACTGCCGTTCTCACGGTAATATCATCGATCTTAAATTCTGCTTCCTGCACACCGTCGTTGGCATTGAAACCCTGGCTTCTCACCTCGGTAAAGGCTTCTGCCGGAGGATTTTCCCCTTTGATCAGATAATACGCGCTTCGAAGAGCCGCCTCCATCACACCGCCCGTAGCCCCGAAAATGACTCCGGCTCCGGTGCCTTCCCGCATGGGCCGCTCGCCCTCAATGTCTTTCAATGTGTCCGGGCAGATATGTGCGGAGCGGATCATTTTCACCAGTTCTCTTGTTGTGATCACCGTGTCCACATCATGTCCTGCGTATTCCTGATAGAACAGTTCCATTTCCCGTTCCCCTTTTTTCGCCACGCAGGGCATCACGGATATGGTATAGATCTGCTCTGGCGCAACATTCAACTTCTCCGCATAGTATGTCTTCATCACTGCGCCGAACATCTGCTGCGGCGACTTTGCGGTTGATAAATATTTTACCAGATGGGGGTACTGCGATTTGATAAAGCGGATCCAGCCAGGACAACAGGAAGTAAACATGGGTCGCTGCTTCAATTCGCCGGAGGTAAAGCGCTTGACGAATTCCGTACCTTCCTCCATGATCGTAAGGTCAGCGGAAAAGGTAGTGTCAAATACATGATCCACACCCATTTTTTTCAAGGAATCCAGAATCTTTCCTATGGTCGCGTCTTCACTCTTCATGCCGAGCTGTTCGCCCCATGCAGCGCGCACGGCCGGAGCCACTTGGGCGATCACGATCTTATCTGGATCCTCGATCGCCTCCCATACCTTTTCGGTGTCGTCCCGTTCTCGCAGCGCGCCGACCGGGCAATGGGTGATACACTGTCCGCACAGGGAGCAGTCCGCTTCTTCGATCTTCCGAAGCCCGGATACATTGATCGTTGTCCGGGATCCGGTGCCTTCCACATCCCATACGCCAAGCCCCTGCACCTTATCACAGACCTGTACGCAGCGCATACATTTGATACATTTTGCAGAGTCCCGGATCAAAGGAAATGCCTGATTCCATTCCCGGCGCTCCGGCTCTTGCTTGTATGGGATATTTAAAATATTCAGGTCATTGGCGATTTTCTGCAGGCTGCAGTTTCCACTTCTGGCGCAGGTGACACATTGGCAGTCATGCTGTGAAAGGATCAGCTCCACGGTGGTTCTTCTATGCTTTCTGACCTTGGGGCTGTTGGTGTAGATCACCATGCCCTCCTCTGTAATGTTATTACAGGAAGTGATCAGCTTTTCCTTTCCCTCCAGTTCTACGACACATACCCGGCATGCGGCAATCTCATTGATCCCTTTTAGATAACACAGCTTTGGGATATGGATCCCATTCTGTAAGGCAGCCTCCATAATGGTCGTATTTTCTTCTGCCGTAATCTGTTTTCCGTCTATGACAAGATTTACCATAATTTTTTTCTGCCTCCTTTCAGGATTCCGTAACCAAAATGATCGCACCGCAGACAGCGGGATGCTTCTTGTTTCGCTTCTTTTTCAGTCATACAATTTTCAACGCCTTCAAAATCACAGACCCGTTCGTACGCTTCACGTTCCGTGAGATTGACCCTTCCGCAAGGAGTACGGTCATAAAGCTTCGCCTCCGGGATTTCCACGTCGCAGGAAATCTCATGATGATATCCCAGATATTCGTCGATGTTGGCAGCAGCGACCTTTGCGGCGGCAATCGCTTTGATCACGGATGCCGGTCCGCTTGCACAGTCTCCGCCTGCAAATACGCCGGGCATATTTTCAAAGGCTCCGGTGCTTGTTGTAACAATCTTGCCTCGTTCCACCGGAATTCCGGCCTCCTCGAAATGTCTCGTCTCGATATTCTGCCCGATCGCGACAACGAGAATATCGCAAGGAATATAAACATTTTCCTCACCTGTGGGCCGGATGCTCGCTCGGCCGTCCTTGATGGCGCTTACCATCTGAGGCGCTGCATAGAGCCCTTTGATCCGGTGATTTTCATCTACATCCAGAGAGGCCGGCGCCTTTAGAGTCCGAAACTCGATGCCTTCAGCGACAGCGCCTTCGATCTCATCCGGCAGGGCCGTCATATCTGCGATTCTTCTTCGATATACAACACTGACTTTCTTTGCGCCAAGTCTCTTTGCCGTCCGGACTACATCCATAGATACGTTGCCGCCGCCGATGATGGCCACTTCCTTGCCGGTCAGGTCCATGATCTCATTTTTACCCACATTTCTAAGGAATTGGACTGCTGATAATACACCCTCCGCGTCTTCGCCTTCCATACCGAGTTTTTTGTCCGTGCTTGCGCCGATGGTGATCAATACTGCGTCATACTCCTGCCGAAGCTGCTGAATGGTAATATCCTGTCCGATCTTAAGGCCGTGCTTCACTTCCACCCCGGTCTTTAAGATCGCCCGGATATCTTCATCTAGACGGTTCTTTGGAAGACGATAGTTTGGAATCCCATAACGGAGCATTCCTCCCAGCTTCGGGAGCATCTCATAGACTACGGCCTGATGCCCCATCAACTGTAGATAATATGCGGCGCTCAGGCCTCCGGGCCCGCCTCCGAGGACCGCGATCTTCTTACCGGTAAAAGGCGCGCATTCCGGCGGAGCGACCTCCCCGGCAAAATCAGCCGCAACCCTTTTGAGTCCGCGGATATTCACGGAATCATCCACCATATTTCTGCGGCATCTTGCCTCACAGGGATGCTCACAGATAAATCCGCAGGTTGTCGGGAACGGGTTATCCTTCCGGATCAGCCGGATCGCGTCTGCGTACCTGCCTTCTCCTGCCAGGGCGACATAGCCCGGAATATCGACATGCGCCGGACATAAGGACACACATGGTACCGGTTGGTTATAGGTACAGGTACAGCGGCCGTTTTGGATATGCTCCACATAATCGTCCCGATACCCGGTCAGGCCTTTATAGACCATGTTTGCCGCCTCATATCCGATCGCACAGTCGGCGGATTCCATAATGGATAACGCGGTCTGCTCCATGACCTTCAAAGTTTCCATTGTTGCCTTGCCGTCAAGTACATCCTTGATAAAATAGTTCAGTTGTCCAAGGCCGATCCGGCAGGGAACACATTTTCCGCAGGTCTGCGCATGGCACAATTCCAGAAATGCCCTGGCCATATCCACCGGGCACAGTCCCGGAGGACTGGATTCGATTCTTCGCTCTAAATCCTTATATAGCCCTTCCATTACGATTTTGGCTTTTTTAGGCGAAGCAATCTCTAATCTGCTCATCTTTGATTCTCTCCTCCAATGTATAAAATATTTTTATTGAGATAAAAATATTTTATCAATGCATAAGGAGACTGTCAACCAAAGTTATTTTTAAGACAATCTTGACAAATAATTAACCTCTGACGGCAATACCGCTTGACATTTTCCATATCAATCTCCAAAATAAAAGCGTCAGAAATGAATTTGCTGCAGGGCTTACCTGTTTAGTGGGGATGCTCTGTAAAACGGAGGGATATCTTGATGTTTGGAAACAGGACTCTGGAGCGGCTGGATCAAATGCTGGATGATGCGATCGCCGGGACATTCCAGGAAGAAAACTATGATGAGACCAGGCTTTCACGCCTGGAATCCAGGTGGAAACAGTACCTGGCTACATCCATGCTGGCAAAAGAAAATCTGCGTAGGGATAAGGAAAAGGTGAAAGGCCTTGTCTCCGATATTTCCCATCAGACAAAGACTCCTATGACGAACTTGAAAATGTATGCGGCGCTTTTGGAAGAAAATTTGAAGGCAGAGAAGCAAATGTCTGCACGCGAGGAGAGCATGGAAATGTTGGGGGAGATTATCCGGCAGACGGAAAAAATGGAATTTCTGATCCAGGCGTTATCCAAAATGTCCCGGCTGGAAACGGATATTGTGGAAGTGCGCCCAAAATTGCAAAAGCTTTCCTTGCTCTTGGCAGAAGCCATGTCAGGAATCCGCCAGAAGGCGGCGAAAAGACAGATTGAGCTTGACAATACTTACGACGGAAACGGCTGCGCATGTTTTGACTTGAAGTGGACAAAAGAAGCCCTGGAAAATATTTTAGACAATGCGGTAAAATATTCTCCCTGCGGCTCGGAAATTATTTTATCTGTAACAGAGTATGAGATGTATGCGGCTGTTTCTGTAAAGGACTTTGGAAGGGGGATCCCAGAGGAAGAGATGCCGAAGATCTTCGGGAGATTTTACAGGGCGGAAGAGGTACAACAGGAGGAGGGCGTGGGAATCGGCCTTTACCTGGCGCGGGAGATCTTGAAAAAGCAAAACGGATATATGAAAGTGAAGTCAGCGCCGGGGAAAGGTTCGGAATTCATTCTTTATCTTCCGCGAGATATACAAAGCAAGCAAGAAGAGCCTTAATACGAAAATAGAATATATTTGGAAACCCAAGCTACATAATCTAAAATCCAGTATATATTGAAAATTTTATTGTAGAAATATGTTGGATATGGTAAAATTTTGGTGTGGCGATAAATTCTTAGGTACAGGTGATAGATTCCTGTAAAGGGATTTTGTCGTCTTTTTTTCTTATAAAGTTTTTCTGGAGTACAAAATTTTATGATATGAGGTGAAATACATACGAGTAATATAGAAACACTAAGATCCATCATAAGGGAGGAAAATCATGGATGAGTATCTTATTTTTCTTGATGAAACGAAGCCTGTTAAAAATCAGAGTCCTTATTTTTGCCTGGCTGGCTTGATGATTTCAAAAGAAGAATATGTAAAACACGCAATACCGCAAATCAATAAATTAAAAGAAGACTTTTTTAACACCACCTCTATAATATTTCATTTTACAGATATGAAAAAAAGCCGAAATAATTTTGCAAATTTTAGAGACAATGAAACAAGAGATAAGTTTTGGAATTCATATAGAAATATACTTAAAGCATTAAAATTTACAACTATTGGAATATATTTTGATGATGATACAATGAAAAATATTTGTGCAGAATCTTCTTATAAGAATTATGATATTGCATTTATTTCATTACTTGATAGTATAATGCATTTTTTATATCATAATTCAGTATTAGGTCAGATATGTATTGAATCACGTACTTTAAAGGAAAATTCATACCTGCTTAATTCATATTGTGATTATTTGAATAAAGGCTCATTATATTACCCTATTGACCTAATCCAAAAACATTTATCAGCATTAGGTTTTATTTATAAAGAAGATAATTGTATTGGATTACAAATAGCGGATATGATTCCATCTCTAATGATAAGAAAAATTTCAAATAAAATTGATAATTTTAAAATGAAATCTATATTATATGATAAATTATATTGTAAAGGAGAAAAAACTGAAAAAATAGTTGGATTAAAGCAAATTTTGTGAATTTTTAATGTTGACTTTATTTATTTATTATGTTACAATACCTTTACTATTAATAGAGGTGTAACCTTGAAGTAATGGTGTTCGTTTGATAGAGGTGTAACCTTGAAGCATACGAAGGATGGTAGGAGGAGTGGATGATTGGTGTAACCATGAATCTGCAATATGATATACAAAAAGGAACCGTCGTACTTGGTTGTATGGCAGTTCCTTTTTGTATTGACGAATAAAGATAAATAAAATTATATCTGGAAGTGAATCAAATGCAACACTAATGCAGTGATGCAAAAAATACACAAAGCAAGCAATTCTTTCAGATGTGTTAGATTCCAGAAAGATTCTGGTAAGAACTCTGTGATAGAATTAAGTACAGTAACAGCAATCAGTTACATATTTCAGGAGGACATACCATGAATGTATTACGAACGGAAAATCTGAAAAAATATTATGGAAACGGGGATAACCTTGTCCGTGCTCTGGACGGGATTGACCTGGATGTGGAACGGGGAGAATTTGTGGCGGTCGTAGGCACGTCCGGCTCGGGAAAATCGACCCTGCTCCATATGCTGGGAGGGCTTGACTGTCCGACAGAGGGAAGTGTTTATGTGGATGGTAAGGATATTTCAAGCTTAAAAGACGACGCCCTGTGCGTATTCCGCAGGAGGAAGATTGGATTTGTATTTCAAAGCTATAATCTGGTTCCGGTGCTGAATGTCTACGAAAATATTGTCCTTCCCATCGAATTGGATGGAAATACGGTGGACAAAAATTATGTGGAACAGGTGATCGCTGTTCTGGGCCTGACAGACCGGATCCATCGTCTCCCCAGCCAGCTCTCAGGGGGACAGCAGCAGAGGGTGGCGATTGCAAGGGCGCTGGCGGCGAAACCGGCAATTTTGCTGGCGGATGAGCCGACAGGAAATCTAGACTCCCGGACCAGCCAGGATGTGCTGGGGCTCTTGAAAGTGACCGGAGAACGGTTCGGGCAGACTATTGTGATGATCACCCATAATGAGGAAATCGCGCAGATGGCAGACCGTGTGATCCGCATAGAAGACGGAAAGATTACCAGTCCGGCGGCAGAAGAAGACAGGGAGATTACCGGTCCGGCGGCTGAAAAAGGCGGTGAGCGCCATGCGTAACGTGAATAACAAAAAGGCGGTCCGCCGTCTGGCTGACAAAAGTTTCCGCGCCGCCCGTACCAGAAATATGATCGCAGTGCTCGCAATCGCATTGACCGCTATGCTGTTTACCACGCTGTTCACGATCGGTATCGGCACTGTAGAAAGTTTTCAGAGAGCGACCATGCGGCAGAGCGGCGGCGACAGCCACGGTGTGATCAAAAACATCAGCCCAAAGCAGTATGAGGAGATGCGCCAGGATCCGTCGGTCGCAGAGACGGCGGACTGCATGATGATGGCGGACACCATCACGAACCCGGAGTTCCTGAAACGACATATGGAATTGTGGTATATGCCGGAGTACCACTATCCTCATTGCTTTATTGAGATCATTGACGGAAAAGCCCCGGCAAACGCGGAGGAAATCCTGTTGGATGAGGTTTCTATGGAACTGCTCGGCAAAGAGGCGAAAGCCGGACAGCAGGTAACGCTTTCCATGGATATCAGGCCGGGAATGGAGGCAGTCGAAAGGAACTTTACCGTATCCGGCATCATCAAGGCGGACCCGGCGCTGAATGTAGGATTTGGAATCGTATGTGACGCATACAGAGAAACTCATGCGGAGGAACTGGATTATACTTATTCTGAAGATTTTGCAAATACAGGCGCGGTCAGGATGGATGTGAATTTTTCCAATTCCTTTTCCATTGAGAAGAAACTGGAGAAGATCATCTTAAACGCCGGTTATTCCATCGTGGAAGGCGAGGAAGACTATATTGAATATAATGCGAACTGGGCTTATGTTTCGGACGGCGCAGGCAGCGACCCGATCACCATGGGGGCTATAATCTGTGGGATGCTGCTGATCATCCTGACCGGCTATTTGATCATTTATAATATTTTCCAGATTTCCGTTATAAGGGATATCCGATATTTCGGGCTTTTAAAGACCATTGGGACCACAAGCAGACAGGTCAAAAAAATCCTGCGCAGGCAGGCGCTTCTCCTGGGAATGATGGGAATCCCGGCAGGCCTAGTCTTGGGATTTGCCATCGGGACGGGGGTTGTGCCGAAGGTGCTGGAAGTTTCATTTTATAAAAATTCCGAAATGGTGATATCTGCCAATCCATGGATTTTCCTTGGCGCTGCTTTTTTTACCCTGCTGACGGTCTGGATCTCTACAGGAAGACCAGCCAGGCTTGCAGCGAAAGTATCCCCGGTGGAGGCGGTCCGCTATACAGACGGCGGTGGGGACGGCAGGAAACAGAAGCGATCCACCGATGGCGGGAAACTATGGAAAATGGCATTTTCCAATCTGGGGCGGAATAAAAAACGTACGGCGCTTGTGCTGTGCTCCCTGTCTCTGGCAGTGGTATTGCTGAACAGTGTATTTACCGTGACTCATTCCTTTGATATGGATAAGTATCTGAGCAGATTTGCGAGCTCTGATTTCCTTGTGGCAAATGCAGTTTATTTCCAATATGGATACAGAGGAGGCTCCGAGGAATCGGTGCAGGAAGAAAAAGTGACGGAATCCCTTATCCAGGTATGTGAGGATCTGGACGGATTCCAGAAAGGCGGACGGCTTTACTATAGTATGATGGCTGTGAAACTGAAAATGGATTCCTGGACGCCCCCGGATTCCATTCCGAAAGATGAAAACGGAGTGCCGGGTAAATACTTGCAGGGGGAATTTTATCCACTAAATATGTGGAATGGAAATTATCTGACGGATTTTTGTGGGATGGACGATTTCTTTTACGATAAACTGGATGTATGGAAAGGGGAAAAGGATCCGCAGGTCATCAGGAAAAAACTGGAAACCGGAAAATATCTGCTGTGTGCAGTGGACATAGATGATAATAATTTTGTATATGAAGACAAGGTCAAGCACCAGCCGGGTGAGAAAATCGTCCTGCTCTGTGAGGACGGGCAGGAACGGGAATTTGAAGTGCTTTCTCTGATCAAGGAAGATTATTATGGAATGACGAACCGCATAGGGGCAGAGTTCCGATATTATGTTCCGTCACGCATATTTAAAGAAATGGCTTCCGATCAATATTTGATGAGTTATTCCTTTGATGCAGAGGATGATAAAGAAGCAGAAATCGCCCGGTTCCTGGAGTCCTATACTACGATGGAAGAGCCGATGATGCACTATAATTCGAAACTGACAATGACGGATCAATTCTATCAGATGACCGGGCTGTTTATCCTGATAGGGGGAATCCTGGCATTCATTGTGGGGTTGATTGGTATTTTGAACTTTATCAATTCTGTCCTAACAGGGATCGTGACCCGGCAGCAGGAGTTTGCCATGCTGGAGGCTATCGGGATGACGAAAAAGCAGTTGTCCAAAATGCTGGTGCTGGAAGGTTTGTATTATGCATTGGGAACCATTGGATTTTCCATCGTGTTCGGGTGTATCTTTTCGGCCACCGTACTGCGGATGCTGACAAACGGCATGTGGTTCATGAAATATCATTTTGTGATATGGCCCATGCTCATGGTATTCCCAATCTTACTGCTCCTGGGCTATGGGGTGCCGAAAGCTTCTGTTTCTTTTTTGAAAAAAGAGAGTATCGTGGAACGGCTAAGGAAATCTGAATAGGAGATTGTAAAAAGAGGCTGGGGTATACGAGATTTTTGATACTCAGGCCTCTTTTTGAAAGCGCATTATGAAAGTCCGCCGCTGCCTCTCTTTGTATAAGAAAAACAGAAAGATAATACGAAATTATTGAAAAAAACTGTTTTTAGCAGGTCTTTTTGTGGTTCAAGGATGATTGTGCTTTATGAAATCACATGCTATAATAGCTGCACGGGAAAACCGAAGAACTAAGGCGGCTGCCCTCCATCGTCGGAGGGGCTTACCCTCCAGACTAAAGAGGAAGGAGGGGATAACGATGATTACATATCAGGATTTTTTCTTGTTTTGTACATTTGTCGTTGCCCTTATCAGTCTGTTATATCAGATTTTTAGGGACAAAAGAAAGTAGCCGCCAACTACCGCGAATAGCTGACGGCTGGACATTGTAAAATGTCATAATTGTTAGTATTTAGAGGGTAGCCGCTTCTTTGGCTTTCCCTTTTTCACATCATAGCACGTTAGATAGTGTAATTCAAGATACTTTAGTGCTTTTTGTGAAGAAATATAGTGAATGTCAGCCGTTTTCCACACTGGCCAGCATCTGGTACAGCCATTTGCCGGATGCGCTCAGGTCGTCCTGGGTAAATCCGCTGGTCTTACTACAGGAACTCTGGAGGATTGCCGAGGTTTCCTCCTTATTGGACAGATTCCATGCCACATAGCTGACGCCGCAGTTGTCCATAGCCTCTACCCACAGGTCTGCCTGCGCCTCGTCAATGGCTCCGCTGCCGCTGGCATCACAGATTCCGTATTCGGATACAAATACAGGCAGGCCGTTATTGACTGCCTCTGTCATTTTTGCACGCAGGTCATCCGTATGCGTTGCGGCATAAAAATGAAGCGTGTACATCAGGTTTTCATATTCCGTGATGGGGGCGGCAGCGGCTTGGTCTACGAACTGGGACCAGTTGGGCGTCCCCACGAGGATCACGGCATCCTCATCGGCGGAGCGGATAACAGGGATTACTTCTGCCGCATAGGCTTTGATATCCTCCCAGGTTGTCCCTCCGTTTGGCTCATTGCATATTTCATACAAGATATGCTCTTCGCCGGCATATTTTCCGGCGATTTCCTGAAAAAATGCTTTTGCCTCATCCACATACATATTCGGATTGGAATCCGACAGGATATGCCAGTCCACAATGACGTACATATCCTGATTCCTGGCATAATCTACGCCGTTCTGGACTAATTGCTTCAAGTATTCCTTGTCCCCGTCCGTACAATAACCGCCGTATTCAGCAGTATACATAGCCAGACGGATGACGTTGGCCTGCCATTCCTCGTGGAGCTGCCGGAAACAGTCTTCATTGATATAATCCGGGAACCAGGCCAGTCCGTGGGTGCTGATCCCACGCAGCTGGACCGGGTTTCCGCTTTTGTCAACAAGCTGTGTCCCGTCTACATGGAGAGCGCCGTTGACAGAAGGCCGCGCCGGGCCTGAGACGGTTGTTCCGCCTTGTGCCGTACTGTCAGATTCAGTATCCCCTGTTTTCATGTCAGAAGTTTCTTCTTTTGCATCGGCATCAGAATTGTCTTTGATTTCGTCCGGAGCCTCTGGTTCTGAGCGGTTTCCCAGTGTGCCGCTGTCTGCGGTCTCTTGCTCTGTGTGTCCGCTTTGGCTGCCGCTGCTGCACCCCTGCGTCAGGATAGCTGTTCCTAAAACGATGGCGGCGCATAAAAAAACTGCCAGGATTTTTTTCATTGATCGTCCTCCTCAAAGGTATAAAATAATTACCAAATTCATGTATGAGTATAACACATTTCTTTTGTTTTACAATAAAAAATGCGCGGCATGGGGATGGCCGTCGTAATCTGCCCATCTCACAAAACATCCCTAAAAAAGTCTGATTTATCCCATACAGACCAAAATGAAAAAAATTTTTGCTATAATGCAACAACTGACAATCTGTATATGTTTCAGATGGATCATGTACAAGGCAGACACCGCTGCAGAAGGCATCGGGTCTTACACACATTAGAAGAAAGGGACTGAAATCATATGAACATCATAATGGAAGGATTTCTATGGATTTTCCGCTTTATGACGGGAGCCTGTGTTTTTAGTTTTATAAATGTCGTGATCTTCCGCCTCCCGTATCGGGAGAGCATCATACATGGAAAGAGCCGCTGCCCGGACTGTGGCAGAAAACTGACGGTGAAGGAACTGATTCCTTGTATCAGTTTTCTGATACAAAGGGGGAAATGCCTTGGTTGTGGGACGTCAATCTCAAAACGGTATTTTTTTATCGAATGTCTGGGCGGCGCGGCATTTGTGTTTTGTGGTATCTTTTTTGGCTGTGGAATGTCAGGGCTTATCTCACTCAAAGGCCTGCTTGCGTTTGCTTATCTTGGGATTCTCACAGCCATGGCATGGATTGACTGGGATACCGGGGTCATCTGTAACCGTTTTCTTCTATGGATTTTATTATTGGCGCTCGTATCCATCCATTTTTATCCGGAACTTATCCTGATAGAACGGCTGTCCGGCATGGCAGTCGTGGCTCTCCCCATGTTTTGGACGGTGCTTCTGGTGGACGGCGTATTTCGCTGCGGAGACATCAAGCTGATGGCATGCAGCGGTTTCCTTCTGGGATGGCGTGCAATGATTTTGGCAGCTTTTTTAGGATTGGCGGCAGGGGGGATCTATCGTATTGCGATGCTTGCAAAAGGAAAGCACGGTCGAAACGCCCACTTCGTATGGGGGCCGTTTTTGGCAGCCGGGCTTGGAACCGCTTATTTCTATGGAGATATAATTTTCACACGGCTTCTGTCTGCCTTTGGCCTGTAACGCCGGCGTCACGATCTTTGCTGTAAGTAGACAAATTTATACAAATATGATAAATTAGTTTGGTAAAACGCATGAATCTTATCGACAGGAGTATTGTGTAAAGATTGTGTATACGTTTTGTCTGCAAGAGCATGGGATGCCTAAAAAGGAGGAGAATGAAGTGAAGCGTGAAAAATTTGGATCCAGGCTGGGATTTATCCTGGTATCGGCCGGGTGTGCCATCGGGATTGGGAATGTATGGAAGTTTCCGTATATGTGCGGAGAATATGGAGGGGCGGCATTTATATTGATTTATCTGGCGTTCCTGCTGATTCTGGGAATCCCGGTATTAACCTGTGAGTTCGCAATCGGCAGAGGGAGCGGCCGCAGCGTGGCTGCAGGGTTTGAAAAGTTAGAGCCGGACGGGACAAGCTGGCATGTTACGAAATGGGTCGGGATCGTCGGGAGTTACCTGCTCATGATGTTCTACACAACTGTGGGCGGCTGGATGATCTATTACTGTTACCGCAGCATCCGCGGAGAATTTGTGGGTGCATCTGCCGAAGAAGTGTCGGCGGGATTTTCAAATATGCTGGGGAGCGCGCCGGTTATGGCATTCTGGACAATCTTAATCTGTGTCGTTGGCTTTGCAGTCTGCCAGTTTGGGATACAAAAAGGGATTGAGCGTGTCTCAAAATTTATGATGTCAGCCCTTCTTATCATCATGCTGGTCCTGGCGGTCCATTCTATATTTCTGGAAGGCGCGGGAGAAGGGATTCGTTTCTATCTTGTACCGGATTTCCAGAGGATGATGGAGATGGGGATCGGGAATGTCATCTTTGGGGCGATGAGCCAGGCATTTTTCACCCTCTCGATCGGAGTGGGGGCAATGATGATATTCGGGAGCTACATTGGAAAAGAAAGGAGCCTTACAGGTGAAGCGGTCAGCATTACTGCATTGGATACCTTTGTGGCGCTGATGGCGGGATTTATCATCATACCCTCCTGCTTTGCTTTTGGGATTGAGCCGGGGGCAGGCCCGAGCCTGATCTTTATCACGATCCCGAATATTTTTGCGCAGATGCCGGGGGGACAGATCTGGAGCGCTCTTTTCTTCTTGTTTTTGACGTTTGCCGCATTTACCACGATCGTGGCTGTATTTGAAAATATTATTTCTTTTGATATGGATATTTTTGGCTGGTCCAGAAATAAAAGTGTGCTTGTGAGTGCGGCGTTGATCATTGTACTGAGTATGCCTTGTGTCCTGGGATTTAATATCCTGGCGGGCTTCGAACCTTTGGGCGCCGGGACAAATATCATGGATCTGGAGGATTTTATTGTTTCCAATAACCTGCTTCCGCTAGGCAGCCTGGGATATGTGCTTTTTTGTACGAGAAAAAATGGATGGGGATGGAAAAACTTTCTGGAAGAGGCAAATACCGGAAAAGGGCTTGGTTTCCCAAATATATTAAAAGGGTATGTATCCTATGTTCTTCCGTTGATTATTATTGTTATTTATCTGAAGGGATATTATGACAAATTTGCAGGACAGGGGGCGGCGGCGCTTACAGGATGGATGGCGGCTGCAGTGCTGTTCTTGGGATTTATCATTATCTGTGCGGTTGTGCGGAAAAAAGAAGTGTGATTGATCATTGAAACAGTCCATGGCCGGCTAGGCTGTGGACTGTTACTAATTACTAAAAATGATGGCCTATTTTCGATTATTATATTGAAATTTCCGGTGGATTTAGGTAAAATAAAGATAGTGGGTCTCTGAAAGTGCTTTTTCACTTGAGATTAAAATTTTGACGGTTTTCTGGTGGGGGAGTGTTTTGGAAAGAGTGGCAGCAGAATGCGGGCCTGCGCTGCCAAATACCGGGAGGAGTGGTCAAAATGAAAAAAACAATGAATCAATCTACACTGACGTTAATTTTGAATGGGGCGTCTATTTTTGCACTATGTATCGTAATCATCTTTTTATTTTTCCAGGTCAGGGTGAGCCAGCAGCTTAGCGCCGCTAATTCAGAGCGGTTTAATCTTACATATGCTGCAAATCGGTTTATGAATGCATCATCCTTTTTGACAAATGAGGTACGTGCGTATGCGGCGACAGGGGGGCAGGAGTACTATGATGCTTATCAGGATGAGGTCAATATCCAGAAGAACCGTGAGGGCGGCATTGCGGCGATGCAGGAAATTGGGATTACGGATGATGAGCAGTCAATGATTGACCAGATGTCAGCGATTTCCGATTCATTGGTCCCGCTGGAAGAAGAGGCTATGGCAGAGGTGGAGTCAGGGCGGATCGAGGATGCCCTGGATTTTGTATATGGTGAAGAATACAGTATGGCGGTTGCAAAAACCAATGCATTAAAAGAAGAATTTTTAGAATCTATTGATAAAAGAAGCATGGAAGAGGTGGAACGTCAGGGAATGTGGGCGAACAGCCTGCTGATCGCTATGGTGGCCGCTTTGTTTGTGGTCGGTGTGCTGCAGGTGACGAATCTGGTGCTTACCAGAAAGCGTGTCCTTTCTCCGGTGATCGCAGTGAAGGATCAGATGGGGGAGATCGCCAGTGGGAATCTTTCGGCAGATTTCGCTTTGGAATCGGATACGTCTGAGATTGGAAGGCTGGTAGAATCTATCCATGAGACGAAACGGGAATTGAAAAAAATTATTAAGGATATTGACCATAAGATGGCTGAGATGGCACGGGGGAATATGGATCTGTCGATCGGAAATGATTACCGTGGCGAATTCCAGCCGATCCAGAGAGCCATGAAGCAGATCCTGGATGCGTTCAACGAGGCTCTTTTACAGATCAACCAGACCGCAGAGCGGGTAACGGTAGAGTCCCAGCAGGTGGCGACCGGCGCACAGATCCTTTCTAAAGGCACTGTAGACCAGGCTTCGGCGGTAGAGGAACTTACGGCAAGTATCCAGCAGTTATCGGAGCAGGTGGACAATACATCTTCCGATGCGGACCATGCCAGGAAGAGTTCTATGGACGCAGCGGCACAATTGGAGCTTTGTAATGCCAAGATGGAGGAACTGACCGCTTCCATGGAGAATATCTCCAAATCCTCTCATGAGATCGGCGGCATTATCAAGACGATCGAAGATATTTCTTTCCAGACCAATATCCTGGCCTTGAATGCGGCTGTAGAGGCAGCACGTGCCGGTGAGACAGGGAAAGGATTTGCAGTAGTGGCAGATGAAGTGCAGAGCCTGGCCAATAAGAGCGCTGCGTCTGCAAAGAATATTACGGCATTGATCGAAGAATCTGTCCGTCTGGTTGAACAGGGGACAGCGTTATCTGTAGACACAACAGAGGCGCTTGCGGTAGGGGTTGCCGGGGCGCGCAGATCTACAGAACTGGTTGAGAGGATTGCAGATTCCGCGACGCATCAGGTAGAAGAGCTCCGCCAGCTTACGCTGGGCATGGAACAGATTTCAAGCGTTGTACAGACCAACGCATCCACGGCAGAGAGATCAGCGTTCTCTGCGGAGGAACTGCATGGGCAGGCAGAGGAATTGAAGGTTTCCGTTCAGAGATTCCGGCTGCGTGGGTACAGATAAATCAGAAAAAAACAGGGGATACCGCAGAAGTGTGGTATCCCTTGCTTTTTGGTATGCTGATTTTTCCGGAAACAGTATCCTATTTTAAAAACATCCGGACCAGCTTTTGATGTAAATTCTTGTAGGGCTGATAGCGCATGGGAAGATCCAGCCATGTTTTTTTGTCTACGATGCTTTTATAGTGAGAAAAGGTGTCAAATCCGTCTTTTCCATGATAAGAGCCCATTCCGCTTTCTCCGAATCCCCCGAATCCCATCTCACTGGTCGCAAGATGGATGATCGTATCGTTGATGCATCCGCCTCCGAATCCGCACCGGGACACGGCTTTTTGGGCAATTTCTTTATCTTCAGTGAAAATATAGAGCGCCAACGGATGGGGGAGGGCATTGATATTACGGATTGCCTCGTCTATGGTATCATACGTCAGGACAGGCATCAGCGGACCGAAGATTTCTTCCTGCATGACAGCGTCGCCAAATGTAACGTTATCCATGACAGTGGGTTCTATCTGTAAACCATTTCGATTGACTGTTCCGCCGAAAACCACTTTATCAGGGTCGATCAGTCCTAAAATCCTGTTAAAATGTTTTTCGTTGATGATCTTCCCGTAATTGGGATTCTGCAGGGGCTGTTTTCCATACTGTTTTTGAATCTGACGTTTGACTTCCTTGATAAATTTGTCTTTTACGGTACGGTCACAGTAAATATAGTCGGGCGCCACACAGGTCTGTCCGCAATTCAGATATTTCCCAAACACCACCCGCTTAGCGGCCAGCTTGATATTTGCGCTTTTTTCGATGATGCAGGGGCTTTTTCCACCCAGTTCCAGCGTGACAGGCGTGAGATGCTCCGACGCCTTTTTCATGACTTCTCTGCCTACAGCCTGGCTTCCGGTAAAGAAGATATAATCAAAATGTTCGTTTAGGAGGCAGGCATTTTCTGCGCGTCCCCCTGTGACTACGGATACATATTTTTCGTCAAAGCATTCCTCGATGATTTCACGGATGATTTCGCTTGTGTGGGGAGAGTATGCGCTGGGCTTGAGCACGACGGTATTCCCGGCAGCGATGGCATCTACAAGAGGATCCAGCGTCAGCAAAAAGGGATAGTTCCACGGGCTCATGATCAGCACGACGCCATAGGGGGAAGGCTTTTTGTAACTCCGGGACGCGAACTGAGCCAGCGGAGTCCAGACGGTTTTCTCCTTTGCATAAGCATGGATATGTTTCAGCATATAGCTGATCTCGCTGAGCACCAGCCCGGTCTCACACATATAGCTTTCAAATCCGCTCTTTCCCAAATCCTTTTTCAGAGCCTTATGGATTTTTTCCTCTTTATTTAAAATGCAGGATTTTAACTTTTTAAGGACATGGATTCTGTAAGATACATTTAAGGTCGCGCCAGTATAAAAATAAGTACGGTGTTTTTGTACGATTTTTTTGATCTCTGTCTCTGTCATGGTTAAGTTCTCCGTTTCTATGTTAAATTAGGTTCATTCCAATATCATATAGTAAAACTGCTCCAGTTCTGCGGCATCCATCAATTTAGGCACAGGATAGAGCGGATTTGCTTCTTTGTCTGCATAATGGGCCAGTTTTGGAATATCTTCTTCTTTAAGCTCTGCTATGGTATCCCCGATCTCAAAACGTTTTTTCATATCTTTGACAGCATCTATAAAAATCTGCGCAGCTTCATCATAAGGGGTTCCCTTTTCTACAAGCCCTGCGGCAAGCGCCAGACGATACAGCTTTTTGTGGATACATGTTCCATAAGCCTCCAGTACGAATGGCAGTAAAACAGCATTTGCCAGGCCGTGGGGGACATTGTATTCCCCGCCCAGGGAATGTGCCACGGCATGTACATATCCGACATAAGACTTTGTGAAAGCGCAACCTGCATAAAAAGATGCATGGAGCATATTCCTTCTGGCATCAATGTTGCTGCCTTCATTATACGCGGCGTCAATATTTTCAAAGATCAGCTTTACCGCCAGAAGGGCCTCTTTTTGTGTCGCCCTTGTGGTAGAATTTCCGATATAGGCTTCTACCGCATGAGTGAGCGCGTCCATGCCGGTCGTGGAGGTAATAGATTTTGGAAGGCTTACGGTCACCTTGGGGTCAAGCACGGCAAAACGTGGGATCAAAGGAAAATCATTGATCGCATATTTGTGCCGGGTCACCGCATCGGTAATGACTGCGGCCAGAGTCGTCTCGCTTCCGGTTCCTGCTGTTGTAGGAACTGCGATGAGCAGGGGAAGCCTGGTATGTACTTTCAAGATCCCTTTCATTTTGGAGAGCGGCTTTTGCGGCTTCGCAATGCGGATGCCCACACCCTTCGCGCAATCCATACTGGAGCCGCCGCCGAACCCGATCAAGGCGTCACAGCCTTTTTCCAGATAGAGTGCGGCCGCTGATTCCACGTTTGCCGTGGTAGGATTTGCAACGGTTCCATCGTAGATCGTATAAGGGATCCCATGATAAGCGAGCGCCTTTTCCAGACGTTTGACAAGGCCGAGTTCTACAATGCTTTTATCCGTGATGACCAATACATTCGTACATTTCTTCTTTTTAATGAATTCGGGGAGGGCCTTTACGCTTCCCACGACTTTTGGAGTCCGGTAGGGAAGAAAAGGGATGGAAACTTTCAATATATTTTGGAATGTTCTGCAATAAAGTTTTCTTAGTAGATTCATGTTGTCTCTTGTCCTTTCATTCATTGATTCATTTCTAGGCAGACCTGCTCCAGATTGTCCGCAATGATAAATAAAGCACGATAAAAAATGTCTAATTCTTTTTCAGCAAGCCCCTTTCCGCCGGCATCCACAGCGCGTAGGATGAGCTTTGTTAATTTCCGCGACTCATTCAGCCCGTCTTTGGTGAGGACTGCTTTTGTACGGTATTTTTTTCTGTTCTCTTCCTGCTCATAGCGGATTAGTTTTTTATGTTTCAGATCCGCCAGGATCCGGGAGATCCCGGCTTTGTCTTCGCTGCAGAGCTGACAGAGCTTTGTGGCGGTGAGCCCTTCAGGATGACGGCTCAGGTAGTGAAGGCACATGACATGAGTTCCTTTAAGCCCAAGCGAGCTCATGTTATATTTCTTGATTTTTTGGATGCTTTTATAAATCCGGGTGATTCCGGTGGTAAACTTTTCAAATCGTTGAATCATAAGAACCTCGTTTTCACAATGTGACCGGGCCGGCAAAGCAGGCAGCAGCCAGATGCCGGGCACGCAAGATGTTGAGAAATCAACATTATAACCTCATAGACTATAGCAGGAAAATAATGGGAAGTCAATTCTTTGGAGTAAAAAATTTGAATGACGTAGAAAATTGTATGATAGAATCCATCCGTTTTGCGGGGATATCTGGCTGTTATTTATCGGCTGAGAAAGCATTTTAGTTCCCGGGCAGAGTAATTCAAAATGAGTTGTTCCGGCAGCTCTGCCTTTTTTGCCAGTTCCAGGGCGCAGGAAACATCTCCCACGTGTCCCGGGCCGTGGCTGTCACTTGCTAAAATGACCGGGTAGTGGTAATGCATACACAGATTTAAGATCATCAGATCGTTATATCTGGTGTCTCCACGGTATCCTTCGGGGCTTAAGGAGCTATTGTTGATCTCCAGAAGTACATGATGTTCCATAGCCGCCTGTACGACGGCAGGATAATCTACCGGATATTTTACATCGTCGCAGTGCCCGATGATACAGACATATGGATTTTTCATGGCAGCAATATAGGCCGCTGTATTTTCCTCAATCGTGCCGGGCTTTTTTACAGGCTTGTGGATGCTGGCGATGACATAGTCCAGATGTTCCAGTATATCGTTTTCCAGATCCAGCGTTCCCTCATTATCTAATATATTTGCTTCTGCGCCGTACAGCATCTCTACGCCCAGCCGTTTCTTCGGGGCATGGGCGAGGCTTCGGAAATAAGAGGGTTTTCCGCCTCCTGGTGTAGCCGGGCCATGGTCGGAGATTCCCAGCAATTTCAGGCCGTGCGCAGCCGCTGCTTTTGCCATATCTGTGATCGTCGCTGTGGAGCCGTGGCCGCTTGCGATGGTATGTGTGTGGATGTCAAACAGGATAGAAGACATGGTGTGGCCGCCTTTCTTTTTCAAGTGAAGACTGGAAATAAAAAAAACATATGTAAACAGCTTTCCAGTGCCTCTGCGTTTGTATAAAAAGATTTCTTTGATTGTTAGTATGACGTTTTGCCGGGCGTTTGTCAATAAAAAATCAATTCAGGACGCCCATTATTGAATTATGTATAAACGTCTGATATGATAGAAACATAAGTCCTGTGGATAGGGTAAAAAGGATCAATATTCACAGGTGGAAAGGAGTGTGACGATAGGATGGGCTATTATATTAATCCGCCTGCAGATGGATTTGAAGCTGTACTGAACTATAAGAAATATGTAGACAAGTCAGGGTTGATCGCTTATATAAATAGTGTCTTGAATACGCCGGATATGCTGACTTGTTCCACTCGCCCACGCCGTTTTGGCAAATCGTTCGCTGCGAAAATGCTGGCTGCTTATTATTCGAAAGGCGCAGAGTCTAAAGTACTTTTTGAGAAACTTGAAATAGCAGGCTTGGAAGAAGAGCGGAGAAAGGAAACTCCAGATAAATGGGAGAGGGTCTGTTTTGAGGAGAACTTGAACAAATATGATGTGCTTTTCCTTGATATTACATCCTTTATCTCTATGGCAGAGGACATTGGAGAGACAGTATGCGATATTCAAGCAGAGGTTATCAGGGAATTAAAGAAAACATATCCAGGCTGTATAGGTGACAGTACAAAGTCACTATTTAAGGCGCTTATGCAGGTTGTTGAAGAAACAGGAAATAAGTTCTTTATCATCATTGATGAATGGGATGCGTTGTTTAGGGAGGCGAAAGAGAATAAGGGATTACAGCAGTCTTATATTCAGCTTTTGCGGAGTATGTTTAAGAGCAGTCAGACTGCTCAGGTTATAGTAGGTGCATACATGACAGGTATCCTGCCCATTAAGAAGTATGGTTCACAGTCTGCGTTGACAGATTTTAGAGAGTTCACGATGCTGGCGCCGGGAGAACTGGCTCCTTATATTGGGTTCACGGAAGAAGAAGTCCAGAGGCTTTGTGAAGAGTATGGGCTTGATTTCTGGAAGACTCAAAAATGGTATGACGGATACCGGTTTGATCATGATCAGCATGTCTACTGTCCGAATTCCATTATGGAGCTCATTTCGAGAAGAAAATTTGACAGCTACTGGACGAAGACAGAGACCTATGAATCGCTGCGCGATTATATTGATCTTGACCGATATGGCATTAAAGACGGTATTGTAGAAATGTTGGGAGGAAAACGATGCCGGATAGACCCGGGCGCTTTTCAGAATGATATGACATCCATTGCAAGCAGGGATGATCTCTTTACCTTATTTGTACATTTGGGCTATCTTGCATATGACTTTGACTGTAGGGAAGTATTTATTCCGAATGAAGAGGTAAGAGGTGAGTTTGTCAGAGCTGTCAAAGGAGGCAAAAGGACGGAACTTGCCAGGGCTGTAAAAATGTCTGATAAACTTCTGGATGCGACCATTAGTATGGATTCAGATACAGTTGCAAAGTTGATTGAATCAGCACATTTTGCTGAAACAACGACAAAAAACTATCATGACGAGCAGGCGCTGCGCCATGTAGTTATCATGGCATATATTACTTCTATTGATCATTATATGCGATTTGAAGAACTTGTCAGTGGGAGAGGATACTCAGATATATTGTTCTTGCCAAAAAGAATGGCATCGAAGCCGGCGCTGCTGATTGAATTGAAGTGGGATAAGAGCGTGGATAAAGCTGTATCACAGATTAAGGAAAGGCACTATCCGGAGATTATGAAGAAGTTTGGATATAAGGGGAGAATCCTCTTGATCGGGCTGAACTACAGTACAAAGACGGGAAAACATACCTGCAAGATTGAAGAATACAATGTATGAAATGCCAGGTATGTTTGTATAAATCCTATCGTCATCTGGAACACATCTCCATTCCTGCCATATAATATCATAGAACGGTATGTAAAGAATGGAGACTTTTATGGGAGAAAGTAGAAATCCAATTACAGCTTCTTGCAGTTTTATGAGCGTGAAACCAATCATGGCGGACCTGCCATATCCGCCGCTTCAAGTGAGGGAAAAAAACCAGGCATACGCGAATCTTCTCAGCATTGATTACTGTGGCTCGGTATCAGAAATGAGCGCTATCACACAGTATATCAACAACGAAAACCGACTATCCTATGAAAGGTGCCCGATCGCAAAAACGCTTCTCGGGATTGCGATGGCAGAGATGATGCATTTACAGAAGCTGGGGGAACTGATCTGCTTGCTGGGAGGAAATGTAGACTTTACGGCAAAATATCAAAACGGAGGCCGCCGGATGTGGACACCGGAATATCTGACGATACCGGAAAATATCCAAAAAATGATCATGGCAGATATTGGCGCGGAAAAAGATGCGGTCCGCCAGTATCAGATGCATATGGATATGATAAAGGATGAATGCATTAACGCTGTCCTTGCAAGGATCATCAAGGATGAGGAGTATCATATCATGCTGCTTCAATGGATGTTGAAGGAATTGTAAAGGTGGTCCATATTTACAGGATTCATTGGCGGTCCTGTGGAAACTTATAAATGATATAAAGACAGCATCCTTGGCTTTGGATCGTCCAGGATGCTGTTTTTTATGATGTTAAAAAGCAAATCAATTTGTAAAGTGATGAACTCAAAATATAAAAGTGAATTTTCAAACATAAACAGGAATTTTAAAACGCAGAAGACAAATGGATGAAGTATAATCTTTTAAAAGAATATTTTACGAAAGGCAGGGGGTTTTATGGCAGTCAAAGCAGTGCAGCAGATTATGCTGGGAACGGTATGTAAAAATGAAGCACAGGCTTTGGAGACGCTGAAAGCGGTCAAGGCCGCCGGATACGATGGGCTGGAGCTGAATGGTTTTATGATACGGCCGACTTCTTTTATGGTAAGGATGATGACAAAAGCAGCAGGAATGCCGGTGGGTAAGGGTGGGAACTTTGACTGGAAAGGAATGCTTGCGCAGGCCGGGCTTTGTGTGGTCAGTGTGCATGAAGATCTGGGAAGTATCAAGAGAGATGCGGCAGCAGTGATCAGAGAGGCGCAGGAGTTTGGTACAGATAAAGTTGTTATCACAGGTATGTATCGATTTGATTATTCTGACAAGAAGGCGGTAGCAGGTTTGGTCAAGGATCTTAATACTTGCGGACAAACGCTTGCCCGATCGGGCATCCGGCTGTTGTACCATAATCATAACTGTGAATTTCGTAAAGTCGCAAAGGGTAAAACAGCTTATGACATCCTGATCGAAGAGACGGATCCGGAGTGTGTGAACTTTGAACTGGATTCCTACTGGCCGACAGAGGCGGGCATTTCAGCGATTACCCTGATGAAAAAGCTGGGTGGGCGTATGAAGCTCTATCATATAAATGACAGAGGTACAAAAGTGACAGGCCCTTCCATGACGCCGATCTTGAAATCCGACAGCATGGAACTGGGAACCGGAAATATGGATCTGGATGAGCTGATACGGCAGGCGCTTGATGTGAATGTGGAGGCGGTCATACTGGAAAGCCATAAAAACTGGGCAGACAAATCACCAATCAGATCGTTGCAGGTAAGCGCCGGATTTTTAAATCAATACATATAATAAAAGAACAGGAGGATACAAAAATGGGTAAATTTACAGAAGGGTTTTTGGTAGGAGCGGCAACAGCTGCGCATCAGGTGGAAGGAAACAACATCCACAGCGATTACTGGACAATGGAACACATGGAGTCCACATCTTTTACGGAGCCGTCGCTGGATGCGGTAGACCACTACAACCGATATGAGGAAGACATTAAGATGATGGCGGATGCCGGATTAAATGCTTATCGTTTTTCTATTGAATGGGCCAGGATCGAACCTGTGCAGGGACATTATGACGAAGCCGAAATCGAGCACTATCGGAAAGTGCTGGAGTGCTGCAAGGCAAACGGCATTGAGCCGGTAGTGACAATGCTTCATTTCACTTCGCCTAAATGGCTGATTGAAAAGGGCGGCTGGGAGAACGAAGAGACAATCGGGCTGTTTGCGGATTACTGCCGGTATGTCACAGAAAAACTAGGGGCTTATATGCATTATGTCTGCACGATCAACGAGGCAAATATGGGCCTGCAGATTGCGGTGATCTCTGAAAGATTTAGAAAGCAGATGATGGCAAAAATGCAGCAGGCAGATGCCGGGCAGTCTCTGGCAGAAGCGGCAAAAGACACGGAAGGCAGTGTTCAGGTCGGACTGAATATGCAGAAGATGATGGAAAACATGCAGAAGCAGGAAGAGGAGAATAGGAAGGTGTTTGGAGTTCAAACTCCGCAGGTATTTGTCAGCGCCAGAACTCCAGAGGGAGATCTGTTAGTGATGAGAGCACATCAGGCAGCGAAAAAAGCCATTAAGGAAGTGGATCCTTCTCTCCAGGTTGGTATCACGCTTTCTCTTCATGATATCCAGGCAATAGAAGGGGGCGAAGAAAACGCGGCCAAAGAGTGGAATGAAGAATTTCTGCATTATGTTCCTTACCTCAAGGACGATGATTTCTTCGGACTCCAAAATTATACACGCTCCGTGTACGATGCAGATGGCATCTGTGCGGTGCCGGAAGGGGCAGAACTTACCCAGATGGATTACGAGATCTATCCTCAGGCTCTAGAAGCCTGTATCCGCAAGGTCTATAAAGAATTGCATATCCCGGTCATGGTAACGGAAAACGGGATTGCGGTAGATGACGATGCCAAACGTGTGGATTTTATCGACAAAGCGACAGATGGCGTGGCAGCCTGCATCCGTGACGGGATTCCGGTAAAAGGATATATGTACTGGTCATTGTTGGACAACTTTGAATGGCAGAAAGGCTACAGCATGACTTTCGGTCTGATCGCAGTCAACAGAGAAACACAGGAGAGGAGCGCTAAGCCGAGCCTGTTTTGTCTTGGCAGCCTGTAGGCAGAAAGGGGAAATAAATGAAATGCTATTGTAATCCAATCAATGTTCCCTACCGCTATCAGTTTAATAAGGATCCACGCTCTCACGGGAAATTACAGATTGACCGGGAGGCGGCAGACCCATCCATGATCCAATTCCAGGGAAAGTACTATATCTTTGCGTCTATGAATCTAAGCGTGTGGGTGTCTGAAGATATGGTGGACTGGAAGGCACACCGGCTGCCGGAGTACCTGCCGCTTTATGATTATGCGCCGGATGCGCGGGTATGTGGAGAATATGTATACTTCTGCGCCTCGAAAAAGGGAGAGATCTGTAACTATTACCGGACAAAGGATATTCTGAACGGGCCATATGAAGAAATAGAAGGTACATTTGATTTCTGGGATCCACATCTGTTTTTTGATGATGACGGGAAAGTCTATTTTTATTGGGGATGCTCCAATATCACGCCGATCTGGGGGGTGGAGCTTGACCCGAAAACAATGGTTCCAAAAACAGAGCGCATCGAACTGATCTCAGGAGATGGTTATGAACGGGGCTATGAGAGGATGGGAGTGGATAACTGCGAATTTCCAAGAAGCGAAGCGGAAGTCGAGATGATGTTCCAGGGATTTGTGAGACAAAGCGGCATGCCGGCGGAACAACTGCCCCAGGAGTATATCCCTCAGATCCGCGGTATGTTTACCAGACGGCCGTTTATCGAAGGACCATGGATGAACAAACGGGAGGGAAAATATTATCTGCAGTATGCCTGCCCGGGGGCAGAGTATAATGTTTATGCGGACGGTGTTTATGTGGCGGATTCTCCGCTGGGTTCATATGAACCGGCAAAGAACAATCCGTTTTCTTATCATCCGGGCGGCTATATGCCGGGAGCAGGCCATGGTTCTACCATGTATGATAAGTATGAGAACTTATGGCATACATCTACCATGCGCATCAGTGTGAACCATCAGTTTGAACGCCGGGCTGGCATCTGGCCGGCAGGTTTTGATAAAGACGGCGAATTGTTCTGCAACCAGAACTACGGCGACTGGCCAATCGTGGTAGAAGAGGGAGTGCAGGATCCGTGGAGAGAACCGCAGTGGTATCTGTTGAACTATGCCTGCCCTGCGGCAGCATCCTCTGAAGTTGAGGGAAAAGGCGCGGATAAAGCGGTCAATGAAGATTCACAGACCTGGTGGAGGGCAGACAGCGCTAAGAGTGGGCAATGGCTGGAGATCGATCTGGAAAAGACGATGGATGTAAGGGCTGTCCAGATTAATTTTGCCGATGATGAACTGCCGATCGAGTCTCCGGGTGAAATTAAGGGTTCCGCTACACAGCCCAGATATATTGAAGAAAGGAATCTGGTTACAAGGTGGAAGCTGGAAGGTTCCGCAGATGGGAAGGAATATTTTGTGATCGAAGACAAGTCTCAGGTTACAACCGACCTGCCACATGACTTGATCGTCAGGGAGGACGGTATCATGGTCAGATACATCCGTCTGACCATTGTGGAGATCCCTTATGGAGTGGCTCCTTGTATTTCGGGGCTGCGTGTATTCGGTATCGGCTGCGGTGAGAAACCGAAAGCTCCGGCATTTACGGTTTCCAGAAGCGAAGACCGTCTGGATATTCTGGCAACGATACAAGGGACAAAAGATGCAGTCGGCTACAACATTTTATGGGGACATGAGGAAGAGAAGCTGTATCACAGCTATCAGATATACAGAAATCCTGAGGATGTGCAAAAAAAGGTTAACGCGGTGATTACAAAACGAATCGGAGCCCTGGTAAGACCGCAGGAGTATTTTGTTCGCGTGGATGCCTATAACGAGAATGGCATTACCAAAGGCACCGTAGTAAAACTGCAGTGAAGCTGTTTAGCAAAAGGAGATTGTATGAACGCTATAAATCTAAGAACAGAACATATGAGAGACCCGATCGGCATTGATGTGGTAACTCCATATTTATCATGGAACTGCAATGGAGGAAAAAGGCAGACGGCATATGAGATTCAGGCTGTTTGTGACGGAGCGGTCATCTGGAACAGCGGCAAAGTGCTGTCAAAGGATATGCATGCTGTTTTAGGCGTATCTGCTAAAAGCAGGCAGCAGGTTTTCTGGACAATCCGCCTTTGGGATGAAACAGATACCGTAGGGGAATGGAGTGATGAAGCCCGGTTTGAGATGGGAATCCTCGAAAAAAACGGTTTTGTGGCAAAATGGATCAATCCCGAGCTAGTCTGCGATCCAAAAGAGCATAAGCCGGCAAGCTATTTAAAGACATCTTTTACCGCGCCGAAAGGGGAAAAGGCAAGGCTTTATATCACCTGCCACGGCCTTTATGAAGCATACATCAACGGCAGCAGGGCGGGAGATTTTGTGCTGGCGCCGGGCACATATGACTACAATAAAAAACTGGCTTATCAGACCATTGATGTGACAGGACTTGTAAGAGAGGGCATCAATGAAGTACAGGTAATCTTAGGGGACGGCTGGTACCGCGGCGTATCGGGTGTTGATGGAGACCGTAACCTCTACGGTGAAGATGTGGCATTGTATTTCCAGCTGGAAGTAGACGGACAGGCCGTATGTATCTCGGATGAGAGCTGGCAGGCTTCTCAGTGCGGCCCCATCCGTGAGAATGATATGCAGCAGGGGGAAGTGGTTGACGCACGTATCGAGGAGATCAAGGACTACCATGGAGTGAAGGTGGAAGAGTTCGGAATCGAAAATTTCTGCTGCTCCAACTGTGTTCCGATTGCAGAGATGGAGCGGTTCGAGGGAAGGATCATCAAAACACCCAATGGGGAAACGGTCATTGATTATGGGCAGAATCTGGCAGGTTATATTGAATTTACGGTAAATGCCCATGCCGGAGACAGGATCATCCTGACCCACGGCGAGACTTTAGATGAAAACGGGAATTTTACGCAGGAGAATTTTCAGGACAGAAAGCGGCACAAAGAGGGCGGCACTCATCAGAGAGTCACATATACTTGTAAAGAGGGAGAAAACCATTATAAATCCAGATTTACAATCTGGGGATTCCGCTACGCGAAGATAGAAACAGATCTTGATCTTAGCAGCGCAAGATTTACTTCCATTGCCGTATACTCCAAGATGGAGCAGCTTGGCACATTCGAGTGTTCCGATGAGGCGGTAAACAAGCTGGTACAAAACAGCATCTGGAGCCAGAAATCGAATTTCTGTGATGTTCCCACGGACTGCCCGACCCGGGAACGTGCTGCATGGACAGGCGATATGGGTGTTTTTGTGGATACCGGTATTTTTTTACAGGACTGTTATCCGGTCATCCGCAAATGGCTGGCAGAGTGCAGGCTGGCACAGCATGAGGACGGCAAAGTGGCCAATATTGCTCCCAAGAACAATGTGCCAAGTTATTTTTCCGGATTGCTGGCTGGTTCTGTGGGCTGGGGCGATGCATGTATCATTGTGCCTTATGCGTTATACAAGCGTTATGGCGACAGGCGGATCCTGGAAGAAAACTATGAAATGATGAAAGCCTGGTATCAGTTCCTGCAGGGGCGTGCCGCACAGAAGGAGGAACAAGGTAAACCAGATTTATCCGCTATCCCGGAAGAATACCGGGCAATGGCAGAAAAGATGCCGAAAGAACAGTTGGAAAAGATGATGCAGAAGATGCTGGCAGAAAGAGGCGGCGTAAAGCAAAATCCTTATGCAGCGTACACGATTGACACCGGAATCGATTATGGCGAGTGGTGCGAGCCGGATGTGGAATCAACGAGTGTCATGGGAAAACCGCAAAGTAAGGTTGCGACAGCATATTTTGCGCAGTCGGGAAGAATGCTTTCTGAGATCGCGGAAATCCTCGGCAAGCCGGAAGAAGCCAAAATATATAGTGAGATTGCGGAAAATGCAAAGAAAGCGTTCCGGCATATTGCCACGCAGGACGGTAAGATCACCTCCGGACGTCAGGCGGAGTATGTGCGCGCCATTTCTTTTGATCTGCTCAGTGAGGAAGAGAAAAGACAGGCTGCGGCTGACTTGAACAATCTGGTGGTGGATAACGGATATCATCTGAATACCGGGTTCCTTTCAACACCGTCCCTTTGTAAAGTACTCTCGGATTACGGCTATGTGGAGACTGCTTATAAGCTGCTCCTGCAGGATACCATGCCGGGCTGGCTCTATGCGGTTAAAAAAGGAGCGACTACCATTTGGGAGAATTGGGACGGCATCAACGAAAAAGGCGAGGTGAAAGCTTCTCTGAACCATTATTCCTACGGCGCTGTCTGCGGCTGGCTGTTTGAGGGAGTCTGCGGCATCCGTCTGCAGAATGGAAAAATTACAATCAAGCCGCAGCCGCATAGATCCCTGCAGTCTGTCAAAGCCGTATATCAGTCTCCGATAGGGGAAATTGTCAGCGGATGGAAATACGAGGGGGATAAAGTGAGTTATGAGATCCGGATCCCGTCTAATGCAGAAGCAGAGGTTATCCTGCCGGACGGCAGGACAGAAAAGGTGGCATCCGGAAGATATTATTTTTGATTACTCCGGTACAATTCCCCACAGTATGGCTGCGGGGAATTGTATATTAAAGCTTCATATTTTGTTCCCGGTATTCACTGGGTGATATACCGGTTTCTTTCTGAAAGGAAGAAGAGAAATAGCTTCTGGAGCTGAATGATAATTCGTCGCTGATTTCCTGAATACTCATTTTTGTTCCGGAAAGCAGCAGCTTTGCCTGTTGGATTTTCTCCCGTTTGATATAATCGGCTACGCTGCAGCCGATTTCATTTTTAAATTTGTGGGAAAAATAGTATTCTGTGTAACCAGCCTGTTCCGCCAATTGGGCGATGGACAATTTCTCTTTGATATGTATGGTAATGTAATCACAGATACTCCGGATCTGTCCGGAAATGGCATTTTTGGCCTTTTCCTGCTGTATCCGCTGTACATAATCTTCCATTAGGGTACTGCACGTGGTTGATGTTTCCGCAATGTTCTTACAGTCTTCTAGCATCTGCATATAGTAGTCATTGAGGGTATAAGCAACAGAAGGGTTTACCCCGCCCTCAATGGCGGCCCTGGAGCAGAGGGTCAGAAGAATAATGGAAGTCGATTTTGCCCTGCGCAGGGAGTCGCCCACGTCGAAGCGGGGGCCGTCACTTAAGTTGAAAGAGCGTGCAAGGGCATCCAGGTAGTTCGGGTTTCCCTCACGTATCATATTCATAAATTCCTGTTCCGCCAGCCATATCCCCCGGTGTTCTTCCGTGATCAGGTTTATCTCAGAGGAAGACTGCTTTTGAGACGCTTTTTCCGCAAAATGGAGATTATTGGTAGTGATCCGCCTGCCGGTAACGCAGTAATGCAGCATGACTGCATATTGAAAGAGCTGGTTAATCGGAATGATCGGAATATGCTCAAACATCTTAAATACCTTGATACGGCTGCTTACCGAAAGATCATGCTTATCCAGTTCCTTTTTAATGTTCTGGTAAGAATTCCTGCCGGAATAGGCGGGACCCAATATGTGAATGCCGCACAGGGTATTTTTTTCATATTCAAATACAACGATCCAGATCAGTCCAAGATGATCATCAACGAATAAAGGTTCTCGAATTCCATTTTCTATGTGGCTTCTGATCGGATCACCCAGACTTAATAGAATCAGGGCATCGTCATCCTTGGAAGCCGCACCCTGCAGGATATCGGAATGCGTGAGGATAAGTTCCGGTTCATAACTGTGCAGGGAAAGATTATGGTTACATTGGATCAGCTGTTGAAAAAAATCCAGTCTTTCTTGAAGGTTCATACGTTCCTCATTTCTATGCGGATTTCTACGCATCTAAAAAATCACTTAGAAGTTTTTGATCCTCTTCATTTTCAAAACGGATCGTTCCACTTTGAAAAAGATGGGGATTTGAAGCTATCGTACAGAAAATATACTGGCTTAATGTGGATTTGAGAGCGATACGGTCGCCTTCCAGGGTTTCAAACAGTACTTCCGAACGGCATTTCTGAACCTGTTTTAGAAAATCTACTACATTAATATTAGGCTTTATGTGCATGAGCGGCCCTCCTTAGCTTTTTACAGGATGTAGTCCTGTGGATCAGTGTATTTTAAGTATACATGAAATGTAGGGCGGTATGTAAAATTATTTTCTATTTTGTTAAAAATTTCATGAATAAATAAAAGAAAAAATGAATTACAGAACGTTAGCCTCCACCGTTTAAGGTAAAATGACCACAGTAACAATCATAGGCATAACAGCATTGCATGATACGAGGAGATAGGTTGAAAGAAAAATGGAAAAAAAGGCAACACAGTACCAGAGCACCAGTAAACTGCCGCATTTACAAGAAGACTCTATAGGTAGAGGGTATCAGGCTATTGCAACAGGAGGAATAATTGTAAAGCCTCTCTTCTCCAACCGTTTGATTGCATTTTTATCATACTGTTCCTGAAATTTTTGGTACATTTCTTCGGGAATAGCCGAATAATCCGTATCAGCAGGATTGAAAGCCTCCCGCTTTAAAAACATATGATACAGGCAGGTCAGCATCATGCGTGCAATGGCGATGATTGCCCGTTTATGGCCACGACGTTTTTTGATACGGTCATATTTGTATTTAAAGTAAGGATTCGTTTTATCTTTTATCGCTGCGTTTGCACATTGAACCAGCAAGGGCTTTAAGTAAACTCCTGCTCTTGAAATATGGACACTCTTCTTTTTGCCGGCGCTTTCACTATTCTGAGGAGTAAGCCCAGCCCAGGAACATAACCGCTTTGAGGATTTGAATACCGCCATGTCCACTCCGATTTCAGCGATGATAAAGGACGCAGATTTTTCTGTGATGTCTGGGATTGTGGTAGCCAGTTCCATAAATTTGTGGTAAGGTTTAGACAGGTCTGAAATCGCTTCTTCCAGAGTGTCAACACACTCATTGATGTAGTCGAAGTGTTTTCTGCAGACCTTTATCTTAAGCGATTGGTCACCACGCAGTTCATAACCGATAATGGATTTTACCACATCATCCGCTTTATCCTTCGCCTTTTTAAGAAGCAGGGATTTGCAGTGCTCCGGGTCAAATACGTCACAGGTGAGGATATAATCAACAATGGCGGTTGCTGATTTCCCAAAAGTGTCTGTGAGTACGGAAGAAAG
>CAJUTU010000033.1 GCA_910589385.1 uncultured Lachnospiraceae bacterium | reverse complement strand
ATTTTTGATCCAATACCAAGCTTTTATTAAAAGAGTACCTTGATTTTTCAAAAAATGGAAATAGAACGATAGGGGGACTTTGCGCGCTTTTTCGTGGTGATGACTGCTGAAAAACTAAAAAAAGCTATAGTATAGATTATATTTTACTTTATAATTTGGGAAATAGTTTATGAAGCCTTCGTGAAACAACCCTAGTAAAGGGGAATTTGGGATTGTTTTAGAGGGTGATTGAGGGTATAATAATTATAAAAAGATGTTTTTCAAAATATGATAGTCATAGATTGTTTAGAATGAAAACGAAAAATAGAAGGGTAAGCGAACTATGAGTGAGAGAGAACGGATAAAACAGGTTATTGACCGATTGCCGGAATATAAGCTTGCTTATGTTTCAAATTTAATATTAAGTATTGAAAAAACAGATATCGAGGAAGCAGAACCAGATGAATACAATGATTGCGGAAGCAAAAAAATACAACGATGGTTCAGTGGCCACTCTGGAAGAACTCTTAGAAAAAGAGTGACTGACATATGCAGAGTTATAAAATTATTTTTGAAAAAGAAGCGCAAAAGTTCCTTGATAAGCAGGATAAAAGTAAACGTTTAAGGCTTTAGCAAAGTAGTGCAGTCCAGTAATAGTGGAATGACCAAAAAGGGTATAATGGATATGATCGTATTTCAAAAGATAGCTTTAGATATGTCCAGAAGGAGGATTCATGGAATTTCAAAAAATCAGTTCGCCTTCCCTGCGGGAACTCTTTATACAACAGTTGGAGCACATGATTCTCTCCGGTAAATTAAAAATCGGAGAAAAGCTGCCGCCGGAACGCCAGCTTGCAGAGATGATGCAGGTCAGCCGTGCGGTCGTAAACAGCGGAATCTCCGACTTAGAACGGAAAGGATTTCTTACAGTAAAACCAAGAAGCGGCACCTATGTAGCAGATTACCGGCGCAAGGGAACTATTGATACGCTTCTGTCCATTATGCAATATAACGGAGGACGTATCCGAAACGATGAGATTCGTTCTATATTTGAAGTCCGCATTGCACTTGACACACTGGCTGCCCAATTATGCATTGACCGGATATCCGATGATGAAATTGAACTTCTTTATGAAAAAATTGAGAAGATTCGGAAAGCGGCTTCCACAGGCGAGGCGATCAAAGCGGCTTTTGAATTTCAGCATGAGTTTGCCCTTCTCTCACAAAACACATTGATCCCTTTAATCTTCCAGTCATTCCGTGCTCCCATTTTCACGATGTGGGAACGTTTTATTGACCTCTACGGTATTGATGCATTGTATGAAAGCAACTACAAAATGTGGAGTTATATCCGTGACCGCGATACAGAAGGTGCAATCCAATGGATTCAGCATTCCATGGGAGAATGCATCAACGGAAATAAACAGATTTATTATGAATAAAATACGGCCATACCCTGGCAAGCAAAAGGGGCTGCCGCTTAGTGAGGCAGCCCCATCTTATGAGCGTTGCAGAATAAATATTTGAATTACTGCTCTTCGGCTCTTTCCATAGCAAGACGGAAATCTCTCTGGTCTGTAAAAATTTCATTCTTATATGGATTCTTTTTCTGCTCAACCGACCGCTTAATAATCACACCTAATACGATCACATTTGCAGCCAGGGACAGAACTGCTACAACACCCTGCATAACCGGATCTGCCGCGGAAGGCCTGGTCGCTGCATCCATAAATCCATCCGCGTATACTACCGGGATTGTCGTAAATATACTGTCGTCCTGGAACAATGGGAATACCTGTGCAAACATACACCACAATGCAAGTGTATTGGCACGGTTCTGTATCCAGCCGCCTTTATTCCACAATGCATTTGCAAACGTAGGAGCCAAAAGCAGAGCAAGGCCGCAATACCATGCATGGGTCGGAAGATTGTTATAGGTGTATTCAAAGTTCCACAGATCATATGCGATAATAAAACACCATGTCATATCCGGCCACAGCATATCATCCTTCTTTTTAGAAGAATAGATCCCCCACCAGCCTGTCATACAAAGGATATTTAAGATTCCCGCGATACCGTTTACCCAGTTCCACCAGCCCCCATAAAGCCATACATTTTCGGAAGACAGCCACCAGCGGCTGCCGTTCTCTGCCAAAGCCATCGCTCCGCGGATACCAGACTCAAAATCACTTACCACAGCAATTAATATATTGATTGCCACGATCAAAAATGGAAATACCTTGAACCATTCCGTCTTTCCAATACTCCACTTATACTTCAGCATCATGAATCCGATACATCCTGCTGTCGCCGCATATAACTTTGCATAGTGGAACCAGCTATTCATATGTATATAGGTTGGATTCGCCAACGCCCAGTCCGCCTTCATTGCCGCTCCTATATAAATTGCAATAAAATACACAGTCAGAACCGCCGGCAGGACCAGGAAACAGATAATTCCGCCTTTCTTTGTACGTCTCGCAAATTCATTGGCCAGGATCAAGCCAGCGAACACCATAACCCATCCTAGAAGCTGCCATCCAGCGCCCTCACCATAAATTTGAAACAACATATCATATTCCTCCTCTCTCATTCTCCCGGAAAGCCCATATTCAGCCAAAGGCTTAATCTGGTTGTTCCAGATTTTATATTTATTTCATATTATAATATTCTTTATATACTTTGTCAAATTCAAGAACAGTTTTTTTGCTTTTTTTAGGCGAATTATCCAATCCTTTTCCATCTTATCATCAAAAACCACTAATTGGTATGTGGTATATGCAATTCCAACATCAAAGAAATATACAAGAAAAAACAGCCCTGCACAAATTCCTGACGTAATTGCACAAAGCTGCTTTTAAACGGTAAAATTCCAATTATTTTTAAAAGTTACAAATTTACTCAATCTGCCAATCTACCGGCTCTAGGCCATGAGACTCTAAAAAAGCATTTGTCTGGCTGAACGGCCTGCTCCCAAAAAAACCACGAGAAGCAGACAGCGGACTTGGATGCGGCGCCTTTAAGATCAAATGCTGCGGATTATTCAGCATCCTTACTTTCCTCTGCGCCGGACTTCCCCACAAAATATATACCATCGGCCTGTCCTGAGCATTCAACGCCAAAATCGCAGCGTCAGTAAATTCCTCCCAGCCGATCCCCCGATGGGAGTTAGCCTGATGGGCGCGCACAGTCAAAACCGTATTCAGCATCAACACCCCTTGCTTGGCCCACTTCGTCAGACAGCCATGATTTGGTATCGTACATCCCAGATCATCATGCAGCTCCCGGTAAATATTCTCAAGAGAAGGTGGAACAGCCACACCCTTTTGAACTGAAAAACACAGCCCATGTGCCTGTCCGTGATTATGGTAAGGATCCTGTCCTAAAATTACGACTTTTACATCTTTTAATGGAGTCAGATGAAACGCATTAAAGATATCATCCGCCGGCGGAAAAATTAATCTTGTATGATATTCCTCTTTTACAGTCTGAAATAATTTTTTATAATAATCTTTTCCAAATTCCTCTTTTAATGCCTCATACCAGTCGCCATTGATTCCTGCCATCCTTATCTACTCCTTATCATATGTATCTCTAAAAAAACGATTCTTCTTAAAGCCGTACGGAAATTCCTTCTTTCTGAAGATACTCTTTTACTTCCCGGATTTCCAATTCTTTATAATGAAACAGAGAAGCCGCCAGTGCCGCATCTGCTTTCCCTTCTGTCAGCGCATCTTTGAAATGCCTCTTCGTCCCCGCACCGCCGGATGCAATCACCGGAATGGAAACACTCTCCGCGATTGCACGGGTCAGTTCCAGATCATAACCTGCTTTTGTCCCGTCACAATCCATACTTGTCAGAAGAATCTCACCCGCTCCCAGGCTTTCTACTTTCCTCGCCCATTCTACGGCGTCTGTTCCCACATCAATGCGGCCTCCATTCTTATAAATATTCCAGCCGCTTCCATCCGTCCTTCTCTTGGCATCTATGGCGACCACCACACACTGGCTTCCGAACTTCTCCGCCGCATCATGTACCAACTCCGGAGTATTGATGGCAGAAGAATTGATAGAAATCTTATCCGCACCTTCCCTGAGCAGCGCACGGAAATCCTCCACTGTCCGTATCCCGCCGCCTACCGTGAACGGAATAAACACACATTCCGCCACTTTGCGCACCATATCCACTACCGTTTTCCTGTTGTCGGAAGACGCAGTAATATCCAGAAATACAAGTTCATCCGCTCCGGCCTTATCATAAGCCTTTGCAATCTCCACCGGATCTCCGGCATCCTTTAAATCCACAAAATTTACGCCTTTTACCACCCGTCCTGCATTGACATCCAGACAGGGGATAATCCTTTTTGTATGCATACTCTACTCCTGCATCATTTGCTCCTGATTCGTTTACATAACAGTTCCTGCATATCTACAACTCCACGAAATTTTTCAATATCTGCAGCCCCACCTCACTGCTCTTCTCTGGATGGAACTGGCAGGCAAATACATTTCCCTTTTCCACTGATGCATGGATATGTACGCCATACTCCGTGGATGCCTTCACAATTTCCTCTTCTGCTGCCTTCAGATAATAAGAATGTACAAAATACACATAAGACTGCTCCGAAACATTCTCAAACAACCGTCCTCCATGCTCCAAATGCAGAGAATTCCATCCCATGTGCGGAATTTTCAGCCCTTCTTCTGCAGGAATCCTCAAGATTTCCCCCGGCAGGATCCCAAGGCCCTCAACTCCCGGCGTCTCGTCGCTTCTCTCAAACAATAGCTGCAGTCCAAGACAGATCCCCAGAAACGGAGTCCCTTTTTCCACCACTTCACGGATTATCGGAACCAGCCCCCGGCGGTCCAGATTGCCCATGGCATCGCCAAAGGCGCCTACCCCCGGAAGTACCACCTTGTCTGCCAAAAGGATTTCATGTGCCTGATCTGTGATCTTAACTTTCTGCCCCAAATGGAGCAAGGCCTTTTCTACACTTTTAATATTGCCTGCATCATAATCTATAATTGCAATCATTTTCTTAAACTCACTTTTCTCCAATTCCTGTCTTTACCACTGGAATCGGCGTATCGTCTTTTGCATCCAGGTTATCGATATATTTCTTTGTCTCACTGACAATGACCGGTGATAATAAAAGAACCGCAGCCAAATTCGGAATAGCCATCAGCGCATTCAGGATATCCGCAACTGTCCATACCAGATCCAATGCCAGAACAGGCGCTACTGCCGCAACCACGATATACAGTATGCGATACGGTATCAAACCTTTTTTGCCCGCAAAATATTCTACACTCCGCTCCCCATAATAAGCCCATCCAAGAATCGTAGAATATGCAAAGGAAATGATTCCTACTACCAGAATGACCGGACCCAGATATGGGATCTGAGAAAATGCCATGGAAGTCAATACACCGCCGTTGTCGATTTCATTTGCATTAATGGCAGGGTTTTTCATAATTGTAGTTACAAGCACCAGTCCCGTCATAAGACATACAACCACGGTATCCCAGAAAGTTCCTGTAGAAGAAACCAACGCCTGGCGCACCGGATTTCTTGTCTGTGCTGCTGCTGCCGCGATCGGAGCAGAACCCATACCAGATTCATTGGAAAACAGCCCTCTGGCAACCCCGTACTGGATGGCAATCTTGATACCGCCGCCTACCAGTCCGCCTGCTGCCGCTCCTGGTGTAAATGCCAGCTTAAAGATCGTCTGGATAGCCGGGATGATAAAATCATAATTGATACAAAGGATGATGATACATCCGATCACATAAAAGACTGCCATAAACGGAACCAGCCTTTCACAGACTTTTGCAATACTTTTAATTCCTCCAAAAATGACAACCGCTGTCAGGGCAGCAACCACAATTCCTACCACCCATTCCGGAATGTTCAGATTTTCCTTACATACCGTCGCAATCGCATTGACCTGAGTCGCACATCCGATTCCAAAAGATGCAAATCCTGCAAATACCGCAAAGATCACACCCAGCCATTTCATATTTAGGCCACGTTCCAGAGCGTACATTGCACCGCCCTGCATCCTGCCGTCCTCTGTCTTTACACGATATTTTACCGCGATCAGAGATTCACCATACTTTGTGGCAATCCCAAATACACCGGTCAGCCAGCACCAAAGCACAGCTCCCGGTCCTCCCAAGGCAACCGCAGTCCCCACACCAATGATATTTCCGGTACCGATCGTCGATGCCAGAGCAGTAGAGAGCGCCCCAAACTGGCTGACCTCTCCTTCCGCGTCAGGATCCTTGGCAACAGAAAGCCTGATTCCCTTGGAAATGGTCTTTCTCTGGATAAATCCTGTCCTGACCGTCAAAAATACATGAGTACCAAGCAGTAGTATGATCATCCACCAGTCCCACACAAACTTATCTACTGCTTCAATTACTGAACTTATAGTTTCCATCTTCTTTCCACGTCTCCTCTCTTGTCCTTTTCTGCTGATCCAATACCTTACAGCAAATGCATGGTATCAAAATGTCCAACATCCTGTCCCTCAACACTTCAACACTTTATTTGTGTAAAGTCCCGAAAAAATAAACTAAGCATACATTATACCGACTGTTGCCAGTTGGCATAAAGTATGCCTTGATATGATATTTTACATCATTCAGTACCAGATTTCAAGATTTTTCTTAATGTATAGGAATATTTAGACAAATTTTGGTTACAATCCACGGTCTATCAAGCCAGAAATCGTTGTCTTTTCCGGCTATCCGCCTATGATATCCCCCGCATGGTAAGCTGGATCCTCTTTTTCTTCAGATCCACGCTCATCACTTTCACATCCACAACATCCCCCACGCTCACAACCTCCAGAGGATGCTTGATAAATTTATCCGTAATCTGGGAAATATGTACCAGCCCGTCCTGATGCACTCCGATATCCACAAACACACCGAAATCAATTACATTTCTGACCGTGCCTTTTAAGACCATATCTTCTTTCAGATCTTTCATCTCCAGCACATCCGTCCGAAGGATTGGTTTTGGCATTTCTTCACGAGGGTCACGGGCTGGCTTTTCCAGTTCCTTTACAATATCCCGCAGCGTAATCTCTCCGATACCCAATTCCTCTGCCAGCTTCTTGTAGTCCTTGATGGTCAGAGACAATCCCACCAGCTTTCCGCCGATAATATCCCCTGGCTGGAATCCTTGCTTTTTCAGCAGTTTTTCCGCCGCCTCATAAGACTCCGGGTGGACTCCGGTGGCATCCAATGGGTTATCTCCACCCTGGATCCGCATAAATCCGGCACACTGCTCAAATGCCTTAGGGCCAAGCTTCGCCACCTTCAGAAGTTTTCTCCGGTCTGTAAATCTTCCGTTTTCTTCCCGGTATGTGACGATGTTTTTTGCCAGAGTACTGCTGATACCGGAAATATAAGCCAGCAGCGGCGCAGATGCGGTATTCAAGTCTACGCCAACTTTATTTACACAATCCTCCACCACGCCTGTCAGGGATTCTCCCAGCTTCTTCTGGTTCATATCATGCTGATACTGCCCCACGCCGATAGACTTCGGGTCGATCTTCACCAGCTCTGCCAGCGGATCCTGCAGCCTCCTCGCGATCGAAGCCGCGCTTCTCTGCCCCACGTCAAACTTCGGAAATTCCTCGGTTGCGAGCTTGCTTGCAGAATACACCGAAGCCCCTGCTTCATTTACGATCACATACTGTACCTTCTCCGGGATCTCCTTTAACAGTTCCACGATAAACTGCTCGGACTCCCGGGAAGCTGTTCCGTTCCCCAGAGAAATCAGCGTGATGTGATATTTTGTAATGATTTTTTTCAGTAAATCTTTGGATGCTTTGATCTTTGCCGGAGTGGTCGGCGCTGTGGGATAAATGACCGTTGTCCCCAGAACCTTTCCTGTGGCATCCACCACAGCCAGCTTGCATCCGGTACGGAATGCAGGATCCCATCCCAGCACCACCTGCCCGGCAATCGGCGGCTGCATCAGAAGCTGATGGAGGTTTTTCCCAAACACTTCAATGGCTCCGTCCTCTGCCTTTTCTGTCAGCTCACTGCGGATTTCCCGCTCAATGGCAGGCGCGATCAGGCGCTTATAGCTGTCTTCCACTGCTGCCTTTAATGCCGGAGTTGTATACGGATTCTCTTTATGGATGACCTTCTTTTCCAAATAACGCAGGATATCCTCTTCCGGTGCCTCCACTTTTACGGTCAGGAACTTCTCCTTCTCCCCCCGGTTCAATGCCAGGATCCGATGTCCTGCCATCTTTGTCACCGGCTCTTCAAACTCATAATACATCTCGTATACCGATTCCGCTTTGGAATCCTTTGCCGTGGAAATCACCTTCCCCTTCCGGGTAGTAGCATTCCGGATCCAGCTTCGGTAATCCGCCTCGTCAGAAATGGATTCCGCAATGATGTCCTGCGCTCCGGCAATAGCTGCTTCCACATTCTTAACATCCTTTTCCTCAGATAAATATTCCTTTGCCGTTTCCTCCAAAGGCTCCTGCGTCTGCTGCAGAGTAATCAAAGCGGCCAGCGGCTCCAGTCCCTTTTCCTTTGCTACGGTCGCACGGGTACGCCGTTTCGGACGGTATGGCCGGTATAAATCCTCTACCACTACCAGGGTCTCTGCGGCCAGAATCTGAGACTTCAGTTCCTCAGTCAGTTTCCCCTGCTCTTCTATACTGGACAGTACCTGCTCCTTCTTCTCTTCCAGATTGCGCAGGTACATCAGCCGTTCATGCAGTTTACGGAGCTGCTCATCATTCAAGGAACCTGTCACTTCTTTTCGATATCGCGAAATAAAGGGAATCGTATTTCCCTCATCGATCAGCTTCACTGCTGCTTCTACCTGCCAGAGCTTTACATCCAGTTCTTCTGTTAATTTCTGATTAATATCCATAAAAAATCTGTACCTTTCTTAAGGAACGATACTGAAAGATCTTATACAAATTTCTTCTGTGCCATCTGTATCCGTTTTTCTTTCACTGTTCCTAAAATCTTTGTTTCTATAAATTCTTTAATAAATAGAATGGCATATCTTAAATCCACTCTATTATACAGGAAAGTTTTTCATTTTAAAAGATTTCTGCATATTTTTTTATTATTTCTTCTCTGGAATCTTGTCACAGGTCATATACATACAGCTCATGCAATGCCCGTGTCGCACAGATATACCGGAACTGCCGGAAAAGCTCACTGCTTTTCTTCCCACCGAGTACAAACACCTGGTCAAACTCCAACCCTTTCGCCAGATAAAAAGTAGTCACTGTGATTCCTTTACGGAATCTGCTGCTGTCCCTGTCAATATAAATTACATCCTCCCGGCGTTCTTTTAAATACTGATATGCTTTTCGGGCCTCTTCTTCTGTCATCGTCAGCACAGCAGCCGTCTCATAACCAGCCAACAGTTCATCCGACGGCATGATTCTCCCTCGAATGCCGCCATCAGCATCTGCTGTTTCTCCTAACCTTTCCTTTTCGTTCCCGCAAGTTTCCAGCGCCACCCTGCGCAGTACCTCTTCCAGCGCATCTTCCCTTGTGGAATACGTCCTTTCCACGACTTCCTTTCCATGCCGCCTGATATATTCTATCCCTGTTACCTCTGTAAGCTTTTCAGCATACTGTGCAATCTCCAGCGTATTCCGATAGCTTTTGTTCATTTCGATCCGCCGGATTTTATTCCCAAATATTCCAGGCAAAAAGCGGAGTACATCCTTTGGCTTCTCATCCATAGTCTGGGCACGGTCACCGAGAATAGTCATATTACAGGAAAACATGCGTTCCAGAATCACATATTGCAAATAAGAATAATCCTGCATCTCATCAATAACAAGATGCCGTATTTCTCTGTGTTTTGCTCCCGGGCAAAGGCGGTATTTTAAATACAGGACAGGATACACGTCTTCATAAGAAAGAACTCTCTTTTCTATCGGAATATCCGGCAGCATCGGATAATCATACTCTTCCAACAGCCAGTTATAGATTTTATACAGGTCTGTCGTCACATACATGCTGTTAAACTTCTCCTGGATCGCTGTCCGTTCATCCTCCGGCAATGTCCTGTCATGCAGTGTCTCATATTCATCAATAAAATAATCCATCACCATTCCCATTCTAGACAGCAGCGGCGTACCAAAGAATTTTTCGTAAAACAGCTTTAAAATCTGTTCTGCTTTTATCTCCATCCCTTTATATGCCACGTCCCGGAAATCAACCAGCCGGTCTTCCAAATCTACTAAAAAGCCCTCCACTGCCCTGACATATTCTTCTGATTGTTTCCAGCGGTATCTGGAATCTTCCTCATGCCGGACCGCATCTGCAATACTGCCCTGTTCCTGTGTTCCTTCTGCGGAAATACCGGCCGCCTGTATTTGTTTTTCAATCTGATGATATCTGTCTTCACAGTCTGAAACCGTATCCTTCAGTTCCTTGTACGCAAACAGGTCAAAACTCATTTCCCGGATATTCTCTTCCCCCAGCTCCGGCAGAATATGAGAGATATAGTCTGAAAACACACTGTTCGGAGATAGGATCAAAATATTCGATGAATGCAGATTTTCCCGGTCGTGATACAGCAAATAGGCAATACGGTGGAGAGCCACAGAGGTTTTTCCGCTCCCTGCTGCCCCTTGGACAGCCAGTATTTTGTCTTTTGTATTTCGAATGATCGTATTCTGCTCCTTCTGGATGGTACGGACAATATTCTTCAGCTGGGTATCACTATTCGCTCCGAGTTCTTGCTTTAGGATATCGTCATCAATTTTCATATCACTCTCAAATTCGTAAACCATCCTGCCGCTGCGGATCTTATATTGCCATTTAGAATATATCTCCCCTTCCATCCTCCCCAGAGGAGCCTCATAAGATGCCTTTCCCTTGTCATAGTCATAAAAAAGACTGCTTACCGGGGCACGCCAATCGTAGATCAAAGGCACGCTGCCCCGTTCTTCTGAAAAGCTGCCAATGCCAATATAAAAACTTTCCGGCCCGTCTTCGCCCTCATAGACAAAATCTACACTGCCAAAAAAAGGGGAATCTAACATTTTCCGCAAACGCTGTCTTGTTTTTAAATTTTCCTGATTTGTATTCACCTGCAGCAAAAGGGCCTGCCTGTTGTCAAAGTCTTCATATCCATATTGATCCATTTCCGTATAATTTTCCCAGTAGTACTCGTGCATTCCTTCAATATCCTTTTGCACTTCCTCTATGCTTTCATTGATCTCCACAATTTTTTTCTTTAATTTATCCGTCACATCTGCTAAGAAATCTGTCCCTCTGCTCATCGCCTATACCCTTTCTATCCTGTCGCGGAAATAAAATCATAAGGTAAAGTATAACCGATTTTGAAATCCAGTACAACCACAGAAAAGCAAAAGTTCAAAAAGGAACTGTATGAAAATAATCTGTGCAGTCCAGTCCTATTATTTCCATACAGTCCCAATTATGATCGGCATGCGGCCAGCAGAGCGCTCAACCCTTTCTTTCTCTTCGTATCCACCATTGCCTGAATACAACTGCCAATACTGACGCCCCAAGGCATAACCCTAAGCATAACGGTGCAAGTCTGTCTTCCTCTTCTACATTCCCATCTTCATCCTTCTGAAAATCTGCCGCTGTATTTTCGTTTCTTAAAATCTTCGTTACAGGCTTCCACACACTCCCGGCCATTCTTTTTTGCTCCTCTATCCGAAATGTCACCTGTTCATTCTCCTGATTCCCTGCCAGGTCTTCCGCCAAAATCTTGATCCGGTAATCACCGGGTTCTTGAAAGGTCTGCCGAAAAATCTGGCATCCTGTTTCCAGCCTCTTTTTTTCAGAATTCACAGTGATTCCTTTCAAATACTCCCCTTTTCCATCCACCGAGACACTGATTGCTGCCATCTCTTGATAGGATAACCCATCTTCTACATCATAGATGCGTATCCGGGGCGGCGTATGGTCAATCTGGAAAATGGCTTCTGCTGTAGACTGGTTTCCGGCTGCATCTATTGCTTCCACCTGCAGCACCCTCGCGCCTTCGTCCATCACTCTTGTTCCCGTGTTATAAAGTCTCCCATCCAGCCGGATTGCGTAAGAATATTCCGTAGCATCCTGGACGACCTCTTCTTTTCCATAATTCCACTGGAAATACGGAACATAAACTCCCTGCATCTGATCCACATACCGGATCACCGGATCCGTTTTATCAATCGTAATCTGATAGCGCTGTTCACTTTTATTGCCTGCCAGATCCTCTGCTTCCACATAGATTTCGTATACGCCGTCCTCCTCGATCGATACATCCCATCCAATGTCCTGCATAGCTGCCGGAACCCCTTGTTCTCCCTCCTTTTTGTTCAACAGTTCTCTGGTTTTATCCGGATTTATCTTCCAGGTTTCCATCTTTCGATATGCCAGGATATTTTCCTCTCTGAATTTGATTCTTCCCTTTAAAGACTCCCCTTTTATCATCTTATCGTGGATTCCCTCACTCTGAATGACCGGTGCTGTTCCGTCGATATAGAGCTGAATATACTCTGTATGGTAATTGCCCGCCCAGTCTACTGCTTCTGCAATGACCGGGATTCCGTTCCCGCTTTCTGATAACGCATCCACAACAAAATCCGTCTGCATGCCTGTCACTCCTGCGCTTGCGGCATATTCTTCCTGCATAATGACAGAACCTGCGCTATAGCATTTAAGGCTGCGGATTCCAGAACTTAAGCCAGGATCCGAGACATCCACATGGACTCTCACCGGCCCTGAATGCCATATTTCCACACCTCCTTCTGCTTGAATGGAAATCTCTGGAGAACCGTTTTCACAAAGGATTGTCTCAGATGTGCCAGACTCCGACTGATTTCCGGCTTTATCCTCAGCATATGCCTTTATCCTCCCATGGAACCCCGGGCTCAGCACGATCTTGCCATTCCCTTCTGGAATCACCCCGGAAGTTCCGTCGCTTGCCTGATAATAAATGGCTTTCATGCCGCTGCCTGTGTCTTCACTTTTTACGGTTATTTCTACGGATTGATTTGTAAAAATCGTTCCCTTATCAACGGCTTGTTGATAGAAAAATTGAATCTTGTCTGGAGCCTCCGTATCAATCAAAAAATGAAATTCCTCCGAAAATACGATTTTATCTGCCCCTTCCTCCAATGTATCCATTTCCTTTGATCTATCTACATCCTCTGACTCATCTTTTTTCTCTGGCATCTGCACGTCTTTTCGCTCCATTGACACCCACAGGACATTTTCTCCTTCCTTAAAAAAATCTCCTGACAGGAATATGGTTTCTTCTGTCCCATCTTCAAGCACAAGGCTTCCCTGTTTTTTCGAGCCGTCTGCCGTAATAAGTTCATACTTTGTAACTGCCTCGGCCTCTCTGTGAATAATCTGAATGTCTGGATATGATTTGTAATATCCGTTCTTTCCATCGTTTTCTGGATATAGGATTTCAGGCATCAGCATTGATTCTATTGGCTTGACGGACGGCTGCCCAGAAGCTGTGTCTTCACATTCTCCGGGTAACGGTTCCTTCTCTCCTTCTTCTTTCTCCAGCTCGGGAAAATCATTTCCGCCGTCTTTTCCACGGCCATCTCCTGTTTGAACATTGTCATCATCCTTATCAATAGTAACTCCCGTCTGTACAGCATCCTCTTTCCCTTTTTCATTCTTTTGTTCTTGGATCTCCTGGCCTGTCTTTACAACGCTTTCATATTTCCCGGTTTCCTGACCGGCCTGTACCGTAATCGTGCAGACTAAAATAAGTACAGCAGCGCTAGTTCCCAGCAGTTGTATATTTTTCTTCACTCTCCTCCACTCCTTCCATCAGACCATATGCTTTTTCCAATTCCTGATAGCTTTTCGAGTCTTCCAAAGCCGGGAACTGTTCCAGCAAAATCTCCAGTTCCTTCTGACATTCTTCTTTTGTCATCCCTTCCAGCGTCTTCATAACCTCCAGATATTTTTCTGCCAAAGGCTGTGAATCCGGAAGCTTCAATATCGCCTCCTTCCCCGTCTGAAACGCAGTCTCCTGATTCTGCTCCATCTCTAAGGCAATCCGTCTCAAATATGCAGATTCCAGAAATTCCTCCTGCACCTCGACTCTGCATAATTCTTCATAAGCTTCTTTTGCTTTCTCTTTCATCTCCTCCCGGTCATATGCCGCTGCCAGATAGCGTAACAGCTCTCTTTTCAGTGCCTCGCCCTGTTCTATGATTTCCCAGTTATCCTGTGACGTATTGCGGAGCATGTACTCCTGCAGGGCATCCACACTTTCTGCTGCTTCTGTTATCCCGTCATGCTCACCGTCGTCCTCTTCCATCCCGTCTACATTTTTTTGCTCTGTGCCTAAGGAACCCTTTTCATAATCAGAACCCTGCTGCATTCCTTTCTCTTCTTCCTCCGGTTTTCCCGGCCGCTCTGACTGCACATCTCCATAGCTTTCAGCATATTCCTGCAATTGCTGCTGTTTTCCCTCTGTTTTACCACCTCTTGAAAATACAAAAAAAACTGCGAGGATTCCTGCCAGTACGGCAATCCCAATCCCCCATTTCCTTGGTATTCCCAGCTTACGTTCCTGTATGGACGGAAGCTCTTTTTTAATCTGCTTTAAATCTTCATATTGATTTTTTTGATTTTCACAAAGACACTTGTCAATGATTTTTTCTAACCGATTTTCTTCTCGTTTTGTTAATGACGGCTCAACATTTACGTTGGCCAGTATGAATTGTATGGTCTTTCCATAACCATAAAGATCGAGGGAAATCCTGGTGTTTTCCCTGATATTGATGATTGGTTTTACAAAATGATTCCTCATGGCCCGTTTCTGCATGTTCCGCAGGACAAATTCATTGCTTTCCGCCTCCAGATCCAGCAAAAACAGTCTTTCTTCCTGCGTTACCAGTACACTATACGGATTGAGATAGCGATAACTCTCATTGCCGCGGCACCTGTGAAATAGTTCTAACTGATAAAGCAGCTGCTTCATCCAGTCAAACAAAAGTGCTTTTTCCATCTCCGGACAGCGTTTCAACCTGTATATCAACAGTTCTCCCGGCAGATAATCCATTGCAGGCCTGCAGCGTCCGCCATGCTCTATAAATTTTAAAACGTCATAATTTGCTACAATATATGCATCCGCTCCTTTCTACAAATATCGGCAGTAATAAAGCCCAGTCTTAAATATTTTTGAAAATTTAAACCAGAACTGATCACGATAAAACAGATTGTTATACGATTTGGAATCAGAGTAAAGATATCATACTTTACTTTTCAGAAAAATGCAAGTACTTTTTATTTCATCCTTATATTTCTTTTTACATTCATTTTACATTCTTCTTATACATTCTTCTTTACAAATGGCCGAAAATACACTAAACTAGTAAATGTGGTTTTTTACAGAGTGAAAGTCCTCTGCCGATTTAGTTATCGCTTGACCGGGTAGCAATCGAATTTGTAAAACACTGATACATTCACAAAAAATATATGGAGGTATGATATCATGAAAGGAAATGTAATCGTTGGTCAATCAGGCGGCCCAACCGCTGCAATCAATTCAAGCCTCGCTGGTGTATACCGCACTGCCAAGGACCGTGGAGCCGGAAAGGTTTACGGAATGCTCCATGGAATCCAGGGTCTCTTACAGGAAAGGTATATCGATCTGTCCGAGTATATCACTACAGAGCTGGATGCTGAGTTATTAAAAAGGACTCCCGCTGCTTTTCTTGGCTCCTGCCGTTATAAACTGCCGGAGATCCATGAAGACCGTGATGTATATGACAAGATTTTTGAAATTCTTGAGAAGCTGAATATTGAAGCATTTATCTATATCGGCGGCAATGATTCTATGGATACCATTAAAAAATTATCTGACTACGCTATCATTACCGGGTTCAAGACCAGATTCATCGGCTGCCCGAAGACCATTGATAATGACTTGGCACTTACAGACCATACGCCCGGATATGGAAGCGCTGCTAAATATATCGGAACATCTGTAAAAGAGATCATCTGCGACAGCTTCTGTCTGGAATACTCTAAGGGATTGGTTTCTATCATCGAAATCATGGGAAGAAATGCCGGATGGCTGACAGGCGCGGCTGCACTTGCAAAGGGAGAGGACTGCTCCGGGCCGGATCTGATCTATCTGCCGGAGGTTACATTTGATATCGAAAAATTCGGTGCAAAGGTAAGAGAAATCCTTACCCGTAAGTCATCTGTGGTTGTCGCCGTTTCTGAGGGAATCCGCTTGGCTGACGGCCGCTATGTATGCGAGCTTGGACAGAGCATTGACTTCGTAGATGCATTCGGACATAAGCAGCTTTCTGGTACTGCAAATTACCTTGCAAGCTATATTGCAGGAGATATTGGATGCAAATCTCGTGCCATTGAGCTGAGTACTCTCCAGAGATCAGCTTCCCACTGCGCTTCCCGTGTAGATATTCTGGAAGGATATCAGGTAGGCGGTGCTGCTGTGAAGGCTGCAGATGAAGGTGACACCGGAAAAATGGTAGTCATTCAGCGTCTGTCTGACGATCCGTATCAGGCTGGAACAGAAGTAAAAGATGTGCATAAGATTGCCAATGACGAAAAACTTGTTCCGAGAGAATGGATGAATGAAGATGCCGACTATGTAACAGATGAATTTGTAAATTATGTTCGTCCTCTGATCCAGGGAGATGTATCGCCTGTTATGGTAGATGGAATCCCAAGGCATTTATTCCCGAATCCTATGGCTGAGGGTAAATAATTTTAGTAAATAAATTCCATTTATAACTTGACAAAGCCGCTCCTATATTATATACTAGTTTATGTTGTGAGCGGCTTTATCATTTGTGCGATTAGCTCAGCTGGATAGAGCGTCTGGCTACGGACCAGAAGGTCGGGGGTTCGAATCCTCTATCGCACGTTTTATAAAAACCAACAGAAGTGATTCTGTTGGTTTTTATGTATTAAGTGCCTAAATGTATATTTTTATACCTAAAAGGAATAACAAAAACCCTGCCTTTTTTGACAGGGTTTTTTGACCTCTATTTTGGGTTATTTATAATGTATATGTTCTTATTGATTCTGAAATCTTTCCGCCTGGCTGTGAATCAGATCCACATCATCAAAATAATTAATCTTCATCGCAGCTTTTACATCCTGCAATGTCTTTGCAGCCACCTCTTCCGCCTTTTCACTTCCCTTTTTCAGAATTTCATATACATATGGGATATCCTTCTGGTATTCTTTCCGGCGGTTTCTGATCGGCTCTAATTCCGCTTGAAGGACTGCATTGAGGAAGCGCTTGACTTTCATATCTCCCAGCCCGCCCCGTTTATAATGAGCTTTCAGCTCATCCAGACCTGCATATTCCGGCAGAAATTCCGCAAAATATTCCGGCCTGCAGAATGCGTCCAGATAGGTAAATACTGTATTGCCCTCCAGTTTGCCGGGATCATCAATTCGGATATGATTTGGATCTGTAAACATACTAAATACCTTCTGCTTAATCTCATCTGATTCATCCGAAAGATAAATACAGTTATTCAATGATTTACTCATCTTTGCCTTTCCATCAATTCCCGGAAGCCGCATGCATGCCTGATTGTCCGGCAGAAGAACATCCGGCTCGGTCAATGTATCTCCGTATAGGGAGTTAAATTTTCTTACAATCTCCTTAGTCTGCTCCAGCATAGGAAGCTGATCTTCCCCAACCGGAACTGTGGTCGCCTTAAATGCCGTAATATCCGCAGCCTGGCTGATCGGGTAAGTGAAAAAACCTACCGGAATACTTGCCTCAAAATTCCGCATCTGGATCTCGGATTTTACAGTAGGATTCCTCTGAAGCCTGGACACAGTTACAAGATTCATATAATAAAACGAAAGCTCACATAACTCCGGCACCTGCGACTGGATAAAAAGAGTCGATTTTTCCGGATCCAGCCCGCATGCCAGATAATCCAGCGCCACTTCAATAATATTCTGCCGCACTTTCTCTGGATTATCCGCATTATCAGTCAAAGCCTGTGCATCTGCGATCATAATAAATATATCGTCAAACCCTCCGGAATTCTGCAATTCCACCCGCCTTCTCAAAGAACCGGCATAATGACCTACATGCAGTCTTCCGGTAGGTCTGTCTCCTGTCAACATAATCTTTCCCATAGTATCTCTTTTCCTCCTCTGGCTCTCACTTACTTGATAAAAGAGCTGTCTTTACACGTCTTTCCTTCAAATACCGGTGTCTTTCCGGCACATAGAACACATGATACAATGCATATGCCATTACAAACGCCGTTATCACATCAATCATAGAATGCTGTTTTAAAAATAAGGTAGAAAGAATAATCAGGGCAGCAAGGCAATAGGCACAAAAGCATACCACCTTATGTTCCTGCAGTCTCTTACTGTGGCAGATCGCAATACATGCCGCCAGTGAATTATATACGTGGATACTTGGCATCACATTTGTCGGCGTGTCCGCCCAATACAGCATCCTGACCATATCTACAAAAACATTATCCCGCACAAATATACTGGGCCTTAGATGCACACCGTTCGGTATCAGTGTAGAAACGATCAAAAAAACAGTCATCCCAGCAAACATCAGCCTGGCAAGCTTATAAAACCCTTCCACATCTGCAAAAAAGAAGTATAAAAATACTGCCGCAATAAAAACAAACCAGGACAGATATGGGATGATAAAGTATTCTATAAAAGGAATCTTATCATCTATCGCGGCATGCAATACTATATAATTCTTTGTCACATGCTTTTCAAGATAAAAAAACCACAGCAGATAGATTGGCAGATAACTAAACACCCATCCATGCTTATACTTTTTCAGCAGGTTTGCCGCCCGTTCCTTTCTGGTCATATGAAACGCTCCCTCTTAAAATTCTTATAGTCCATCCAGACATGATATCGGACTATAAAGCCGAATTAATCCCCTGTACTTTTCATTTCCCGATTATAGCACGAATCCCCTATAACGACAAGGACGTTCACAAAGATTTTCAAACATTTACAAATCTTTAACAGATACTTATTACGGTGCGATTATCTGAAGCTGTTTCGGCTCCAGTGCAGCCCGTATTTCCTCCTCCACAGCAATCGGCTCACCGTCTGCATGAACCGGAACCTTTCTATACGTTTTTATAACAATCTCTTTACAACGGTAAATAGAAATTCCTTTATATTTCACATGCCTTCCCTTAAATGCAGTAGGCAGAAGCAGAAGAATCTTCCATTTTGGCAGGTCTGATGCTATGATCACATCCAACATCCCATCTCCGATCTGTGCCTCTGGACAGAAAAAGAACCCGCCGCCTTCATAAGGATGGTTCATCGCTGCTGCAAAATAGGTATGTTCAAACCGCTTCCTTTTATCTCCATCTAAACAGATTTCCACAGGCCCTGGCTGCTGTGCCAAAAGCATCCTTAATGCAATCACAAGGTAAGTCAGCTTTCCAAGTCCCAGCTTATTCAACACCGTTTTTACAGAAGAGCCTGCCGCCTGATGGCAGACTGCAGCGTCAAACCCGATTCCTGTACTGACCGCAAACCGATATGTATTTCCACCGCAGCTTACACGGCCTACATCCATCAAGACCTTCTTACCGGTATGAAGGAGCATCTCTAAAGCATCATGAAAATCTGACGGAAGCCGCAGCGCTCTCGTAAAATCATTTCCTGAACCAGTCGGTATGTATCCAAGAACCACCTTAGAATAGTCATAGATACCATTGACCGCCTCATTTACCGTCCCGTCGCCGCCTACCACTACCAGCGTATGTTCCTGTCCGTCTGCAGTAATATCCGCAGCAATTTGTACTGCATGCCGCTCGTGCTTTGTGTAAAAAACCTGGTAATCAATTCTTTTTTTTTTCAATTCCGGCTCCACCAGATTCCAGATCCTCCCGCCTCGCCCGGAACGCGATTTCGGGTTTACAATAAATGTATACTTCACGTGATACCTCCATAGGCTGCAAAATGCGGCCGTCCACGATTTATCAGAAAACGGTACTGTCCAGGTACTTTCCGAGAGAACGCCTCATATTCCCCTCAAAATCAGCTTCTCCATCACGCAGGCACCATTCAAATACATTTCCTATGACAATCATTCGAATATCTGTAGTAAAAGACTCAATATCTACATTCAGACGGATTATCCCTGCAATAGCCGCCTTTTCCACGTATGCCTGTACTGTCACTATCGGGTATGGACGCTCTGTCCGTATGGCTGCATTCAATGCCTGGTTTTTTGGATTATAATATCCAGACATAAATTCTACTCCTAATTCCCTGCAGTATTCTACATAGTTCAGGTACACTCTGATGATCGCAATCTTTGCTTCATCCACATTGCAAGGCAGTTCCAGAAGCTCAGGGTTTATACTTGGCTGTTCCTCTATATAGTAAGAAAGCAGATCATCCTTCGTCTTAAAATGATGATAAAAGCTGCCATTGGAAACACCTGCCTCCTCACAGATATTCTTAATGGAAAGCTCCTCATATCCTTTTTTCTTCAAGATCTGCTTCGCCGCCCGAAAAATACGTTCTTTCGTTTCTTTCGATTTTTGCTGCTGCCTGGATAACTCCATCTTCTCTCCCATGTCTGTTACCCTCCTTTATATCCTTTCCAGCTAAAACACAGAGAAGCCCACTGATGCTCGCGCAGGTCATCAACCTACGCTGCGCTCCAGTTGGTGACATTATATCACACTCCTTTATATACTGCAAATCAGGCATTTGACAGTTCACGGAAAACTGACATATAGTATTCAAAAGCCGTAGGAATCGAATAGACCGCCTCAAGCTCTGCGTTTTCAGCAAAAATCATCTCTTCACTGCATTGTTTTTCCAATTCATCTACCAGCAGTTCATAGCCTGTCATATGCCATTCTACATGGCTGAAAATGTGTTTGGCGCTCCCTAATTTACGCACACGGACCGGACTCAATCCGATTGATTTCCCATAAGCTGCCGCCTGCCTTTGGCTCAAATGCCCTTCCACATTCGGCAGCTCATACAGGCCTGCAAGCAGCCCCTTAGACGGGCGCTTTCGGATTGCTACCTTCTCTATATCCCGAAAAATAAGTACTGTCCTTTTTTCGATTCTTCTCGCCTTTGCTTTCGTCTTCACTGGGAGCTCTGTTTGAATCCCCCGCTCCCTGGCAAGACAAAGTGTACTGACCGGACAAATCTCACACTTTGGTTCTCCATTTGGAACACATACAAGCGCCCCCAGCTCAATCAGCCCCTGGTTGAAGTCTGATGCTGACTCTTTTGGAATCACTTCCTCCACTGCCTGCTCCATCCTGGAACGCACGCCAGCCTTCATAATGTCCTCTTCACTGGCAAGCAGACGCGATAAAACCCGGAGTACATTCCCATCTACTGCCGGTTTTGGTATTCCAAATGCAAAAGAACTGATTGCTCCTGCCGTGTAATTTCCAATTCCGGCCAAAGACCGGATCGTATCATATGTATGCGGAAATTCCCCTCCATATTCCTCCATCACCTGCCGTGCTGCCTTTTGCATATTTCTCACCCGGTTATAGTATCCCAGCCCTTCCCACAGCTTCATCAGCCTGTCTTCCGGCACTTCAGCCAGTTCCTTTACCGTCGGGAGTTCCCGTAAAAAACGCTCATAATAACGCTTGACTGCCTCTACCCGTGTCTGCTGCAGCATGACCTCCGACACCCAGATATGGTATGCGTCATGAGTGTTCCTCCATGGTAAATCCCTTTTATTCTCCTGATACCATGCAATGAGCGGCTCCACTGTCTCTCTAAGCCTGGGGCTTTCCAGCACGACAGAGACTGGATCTGCAATTTGGATACTGTCCTTGGACACCTGACAGTCATAGGCCAGAATCTTCACCCCAGCCGCCTTTGCCGCCTTCAATGCATCACAAAAAGCCGGATGGGTATCCATGTTCGGTGTGAAATAGCGAACTCCCTTCATCTGGATCACGAAAAAGACATAGGCTTCATAACCGTCTTTCACTGCCCTCCCCAGTTCCTGTAGATGCTTCACCGCACGTTCGCTGGGGGCGTCTGGAAATCTGACTACACCGTCCTCTTCCAGTGTCACTCCTTTTACTTCAATAAAAATCTTACGGTTCTTTGTCTCTATATACAGGTCAAACCGTGAATTCCCATAAGTCGTCTCAGGCTTTATCAGGCAGATATCTGTTCCCAGGTTTCCTGCCTCCACCCACTCCTGCACCACTTTATTAGGAATCTGAGAATCCATGTTGATCATCCTGGAACCTTTCTCCACTCCGATCAAATCCCATTTTGTCTTTCTGGCAGGATTATCACTTTCCTGCACATAGATGGACGCCCCCGGGGTCAGCAGTTCCGCACACCTTCCTGTATTTTTTACATGGACCGTCTCCTTCCTCCCCTCCATCTGCGCATAGGCAATGAAGCGGTTGGGACGTTTCAAAAACGTTCCCTTCGAGATACGCTCATATTTCATACCATTTCCTCTACTTTCAAAAAAGTCTTACTGACCTTCCATTTCCTGAAAATCAGTAAGACTCTATTCCACCCTTTGGTCAGGCAATTTTTCAGCCTGTTTGTCACAAAATCTTTGATAAAAATTCCTGTAATCTTGGATCCTTCGGATTTCCGAAGAACTCCTCCGGTGTTCCCTGCTCTTTAATCTGTCCCTGATCCATAAACAGAACCCGGGTAGCAACCTCTTTTGCAAATCCCATCTCATGGGTCACCACTGCCATCGTCATTCCGTCATGAGCCAGCTCCTTCATCAATTCCAGCACTTCTCCGACCATTTCCGGATCCAGTGCAGAAGTCGGCTCATCAAACAGCATCACTTCCGGATCCATTGCCAGAGAACGTACAATTGCAATCCTCTGCTTCTGTCCCCCTGACAGCTGAGACGGATAGGCATCCGCCTTTGCTTCAAGCCCTACCTTCCTCAAGAGCCCCCTTGCCTGCCCGTCCGCCTCTTCTTTACTCTTTTTCAGAAGCTTTATGGGGGCAAGCGTAATATTTTCCAAAATCGTCTTATGAGGGAACAGGTTGAAATGCTGGAATACCATTCCCATCTTCTGCCGGTGTTTGTCAATGTCTGTCTGCTTTCCAGTGATATCCACTCCCTCGAAATAAATATGTCCGGACGTGGGCACTTCCAACAGATTTAGGGAGCGAAGGAACGTTGACTTTCCAGAGCCTGACGGCCCCACGATCACCACAACCTCCCCTTTTAATATCTCGTCTGAGACTCCATTCAAGGCATGCAGGCTGTCGTCAAAAACCTTATGGATGTCATCTACCTTGATCAATACATCTCCATTAGTGATCACTGTTTCTCAGCCTCCTCTCAAGCATATTCACCAGCTTTGTGAATATCATGACCATAACCAGATAGATCAATGCCACGGCCAGAAGAGGCATGAACGCATCATATGTACGGCTTCTGATAATATCGCCGCCCTTGGTCAGATCCTGCAGTGCAATATATCCAGATACCGAAGTCTCTTTCAAAAGCACAATAAACTCATTTCCAAGCGCCGGAAGGACATTCTTAAATGCCTGCGGCATAATGATATACCGCATAGTCTGTGTATAGTTAAAGCCAAGGCTTCTTCCTGCTTCGAACTGTCCGTTGTCTATAGACATGATACCTGACCGGAAAATCTCTGCCACATACGCGCCCGAATTGATGCCAAATGCCATGATCGCAACGAATACTTTACTGATATCAACACTGCCGAATATAACAAAATAAATGATCAAAAGCTGTACCACTACCGGAGTACCACGGATGACTGTAAGATAGACATTACAGAAAAAGTTCAAAATCTTCATTTTTCCGGTCTTGTCGTAAGTTGACCTGATAATTGCAATCAGGAAACCAATAATGATTCCCACAAGGACTGCGAAAAAGGTCACCTGCAGTGTCACCGTCAGGCCATCCAGAATATATTCCCAACGGTCGTCCTTTATAAAATTATCATAAAACCTTTCCTGCAACATGCTTTATTTCCCCATCTTCCTAAAGATAACTGACCGAAGTGTTTATCCTCAATTTATGTGCATTACTCGTCTGCCGAAATATACTTTGCTACGATCTCATCCAGCTTTCCAGAATCTTTCAATGTTGCAAGCGCTGTATTTACCTTCTCAAGCAGTTCATCATTGTCCTTTGCAATCGCAATCGCATATTCTTCTTCAGTCAGTGGTTCATCCAAAACCTTCAGCCCTTCATTTTCTGACACAAAAACCTTCGCAGGTTCCCCGTCAATCACCACTGCGTCAATCTTCCCCTGCTGCAATGCCTGGACAGCTTCCATACCTTTATTATAACGCTCTAACTCAGCGTCCTCAATATCCTCCGCGTAAATATCTCCTGTGGTTCCAAGCTGTACGCCGATCTTCTTTCCGACCAGATCATCCGGCCCCACAATCGCGCTGTCTTCTTTCACAATGATCACCTGTGCAGCCGTCGCATAGGTATCAGAGAAATTCACGTTTTTCTGACGGTCCGGATCTACAGTCATACCTGCCAGCCCCATATCTGCCTTACCGCTGGAAACTGCAGTGATGATAGAATCAAAGGCCATATCTTCAATCTCCAGAGTCATGCCTAATTCCTCTGCGATCGCCTGTGCAATGTCTGCATCAATTCCCACGATCTCACCGCCATCATGGTATTCGTAAGGCGGGAATTCCGCATTTGTCGCCATGATAAGTGTCCCGCCTTCGCTGGAACCATCCTCTGATGCATCCTCTGCATCTGACTCTCCTGCATCACTTGTCTGCCCGGCAGTATCTCCAGATTCTCCTGTTGTTCCATTGTCTGAACCACATGCTGCCATGGAGAATACACATGCTGCGATCAATACAAGGCTTATTAATTTCTTTTTCATAACCTGCTCCTCCTTATTTTGTAACTCATAGAATATATCGGTTTCCTGTGATACGCAATACGCAAAAATCCCTGCGTAAATCAAATATGCATAACAAAATGTATAATCATGCACATATTTAGATATTCTATCATGTTTTTACGAAATTTCAAGCCTTGCGAATCATTTTATTCAAAAAAATGTAAATAATAAACCATAATTGAACGCATCATGCCGCCATCAATCCGGAAATCCCAAAATAGAGCACCAGGATAACCCCAAGCACGATCCGGTAATATCCAAATACTTTAAAATCATGGTTCTTTATGTACTGCATTAAAAACTTAATGGCAAAAATAGATACTCCGAAAGATACACCGCACCCAAGCAGAAGCAGGAAAAATTCCTGTCCGGTGATCCCTGCCCCGTCCATCATAAATTTTACAATCTTCAAAAAGCTGGCTCCGAACATCACCGGAATCCCGAGAAAGAAGGTAAACTCTGCCGCTACGCCCCTGGCAGTTCCAATCAATAACGCGCCGATGATCGTTGCTCCTGACCGAGAAGTTCCAGGAATCAGCGCCAATACTTGAAAAGCGCCAATGATCAACACCATCGGAATTGTCAGCCTGGAGAGTTTTGTCACTTTGGGCTGCTTATTTTTATGGCTCTCTTCCACTACGATAAATAAAATACCATAGATGATCAAGGTCGCAGCCACCACATATGCATTCATAAATTTTTCTTCAATCATATCGTCAAATAAAAGCCCGATCACCGCCGCCGGTATCGCTGCAACGATGACTTTCACCCAAAGCTGGATGGTCAGCATTTTCTGCTTTTCTGTCTTCTTTGGAGAAAATGGATTCAGCTTATGAAAATAAATCACTACTACAGCCATGATCGCACCAAGCTGGATCACTACATTAAACATGGCAATGAAGGCCTCACTCAATTCCAGCTTTATAAACTCTTCTACCAGAATAAGATGCCCTGTGCTGCTGATAGGAAGCCACTCTGTAATGCCCTCCACAATCCCTAAAATAATAACCTTTAATGCCTCTAACATTGTTCTCCTCCTGTCTCACAAAATGCATATTTTATAATGGCTTTCGCAACTCCCTCTTCATCATTGGTTTCCGTTACATAATCAGCTGCAGCCTTTACACATTCTTCCGCATTTCCCATGGCTACACCAATACCTGCTTTTTCCAGCATTTGAATATCATTGTCGCCATCTCCGCAGGCCATGATCTCTTCTGAGCGAATTCCAAGCAATTCTCCCAATTCCATAAGTCCCCTGCCTTTATCCACACCTACAGCATTGATTTCAATATTATAGCCCAGAGAGGAAACCAGCACAAGCTCTTCGTACTGCTCTAATTCCTTCCATGCCTCCTTAAGTTCCCGCATGTCTGCAAACAATGCCTGGACCTTATCCATATCCCTATTTTCCCCGGCTACCAGGTCTGGAATGCTTGGGACAGTTTTCCTGGACTTCCGGACATATTCCCACATATTAGGATTATGATGATAACGGGAGATCATCCCCAGCTTTTTCTCTTCTGCATATCCCTGCCCGTCAAAATATACCTCTTGTAATGTATCATATTTCTGTAAGATTTCCAACGCCTTTTTCGCACTTTTCAAAGGCAGGAGATGTTCCACCAATACTTCATCTGCCTGCATATCCAAAATCCGTGCTCCATTAGATGTCAGTGCATAACGTATTCCGGGAAAAGTGCGGATTTCCTCCAAAAGACCTGAATAAGGGCGCCCTGTAGCCATAACTACCAGAATGCCTCTGTCAATTGCCTCTGTCAGTACCCGTCTCGTAAAAGGAAGCAATTTTTTTTCTGTTGTCAAAAGGGTTCCGTCAATGTCAATGCCTATCATTTTTATCTGATTCATATTCTTTCGTCTCCTAAAAAATTTTTTCACTTTTATTTTAACAAAAATTGATTAATTATGCAATTTGTAGTATACTATCATAGGCAATTCATTTTATAGATAATATGAAAGGAATTTACTTATGAAACCTCACTTAAAACGAAAGATACGGACGAGTGTCATACTGTTCTGCTCTTTTCTCTTAATCTGTCCTTCTGTTCCTGTAAAGGCAGACGATATTACAGATTTGGAAAATAAAACCAGCACCTTGAATACCAAGCTTAACGGCCTTAATCAAGAGATGGTAAAAATAAGCGACGAAATTTCCTCCGTCAAGAACAAGATTGAGATTATTGACAGCGAAATCCTGCGTACCCATGATTCACTGGCAGAAGCACAGGCCGATGAAGCACAGCGGTATGAAGATATGAAAGCACGCATTAAATATATGTATGAAGTCGGCAATGTATCACTTTTGGAAATGCTTTTTTCAGCAGAAAACATGACTGATTTTCTGAACAAGGCGGAATTTATTGAAAATATCAGCAGCTATGACCGGGATATGCTGATCCAATTACAGACAATACGGGAAGGGATTGCAGAACAGGAGCAGGTTTTATTAGACCAGCAGGCATCATTAGAAGATCTACAGGATCAATTAGAACAGCGTCGGATTGATCTGAATGCAACAGCTGAGGCAACATCTACGGATCTGACAGCCTTTACTATTCAGTTGACCGCACTCCGTGAGGAGGAGGCCCGGAAAGCGGAAGAAGCAAGGAAGGCAGAGGAAGCAAGAAAAGCAGAAGAAGAACGCAAAGACAAAGAAAAACCGTCTTCTCAGCCAACTGTGTCAACCCCAGAGACAAATACAACCACTGATAATACTTCTCCCAAAGAAGAGGAAACTGACAGTACAGTCGTAAATGGCAGTGCTACAAATGTTTCATCCAGTGATCTGGATGTATTCGCTGCTATTCTGGAATGTGAAGCCATGCAGGATCACGATTCTTTGCTTGCAGTTGCAACTGTGATCATGAATCGTTTAAATAGTTCTATCTTCCCTAATACAATCCGGGATGTGGTATATGCGGAGGGTCAATTTGAACCAGTGTGGACCGGCCGTCTGGATACCGTACTTTCCAGGGGTCCTAGTTCCCTGTCCTATCAAGTTGCACAAGAGGCATTGGGCGGCGCAAGGCTCGCATCTGTTGCTGATTGTTATTACTTTTTATATGCAGGCGCAACCAACAGAGACGGAGTCAATGTAGGAAATAACCTCTTCTTCCAGTCTTGGTAATGAATTCCGGAAGGGGTGTCGGAAAACGATAGTGTCTGCCTGGTATATTGCTTGTCTGATTCAACATAGCAACAATAATTGTAGGTAAATTGCATTTCCCGACAACCCCTTCTTTTTGATTATATTAAGATATGACACAAAAAAAGATGGGATAAATCCCATCTTTTTTTAATTCTTATTGCAATCCTTCAAGCAATCATACCAGTTCAAGCAATACTTCCAATGCTGCATCACCTTTACGCTGGCCAATCTTCACGATTCTTGTATAACCACCTTTACGGTTTTCATACTTCGGTGCAATTTCAGTAAATAATTTATCTACAAGATCTACTTTTTTTGTATTTCTCTTCTTTCCTGCAGCAGCAGCCGGAACTTCTGTCACAGGATAAAGAACCTTGAGCATCTCTCTTCTTGCATGAAGCCTGCTTGGCATATCCTTCTTAATTTTCTTTTCTACTTCATCGTACACTGTAACTTTCTTACCGTCAACGACTTCTTTCACTCTCTTGCCGTCTTTGTCTTTGCGGGCAACTTTCGCTTTTACAGTGACTTCCTCATAGTTATCTTTTTCCTTTACAGCCTTGGCAATCAAACCTTCCACAACTTTGCGGATTTCCTTTGCCTTTGCCTCTGTGGTCACAATCTTGCCATTATAAAGCAATGCTGTTACCTGATTTCTGATCAATGCTTTTCTCTGGCTTGATGTTCTGCCAAGTTTTCTATACTTTGCCATTATTCTTAATCCTCCATTCACTCTTTGCCGTACATCTTTTGTCCGGCAAAGAAAACATTTGGTTATGCAATCTTCGGGCTTATTAATCAAATGCTCCTGCCATGCACTTCGGGCTTACCGGCCGGATATTTAACTTAAGCTAGGATTATTCCTCACCTGAGTTTAACTCAAGATTGAGTTCCTTAAGCTTCGCAAGGACTTCCTCCAGGGATTTACGTCCCAAATTCCTTACTTTCATCATGTCCTCTGGCGTCTTATTCGTAAGTTCTTCAACCGTATTGATGCCAGCTCTCTTTAAGCAGTTGTATGAACGTACAGACAATTCCAATTCATCAATGCTCATTTCCAGGACTTTCTCTTTTTCATCATCTTCTTTTTCAATCATGACCTCAGCAGCCTGTGCAACTTCTGACAGGTCAATGAATAGTTTCAGATGCTCACTAAGTACCTTTGCAGCAAGGCTGACAGCTTCATCTGGAAGCAAAGTTCCCTTCGTCCACACATCTAGTGTCAGTTTATCGTAATCAGTAATCTGGCCTACACGTGTGTTCTCCACTGTCATATTCACACGGTCTACAGGTGTATAGATAGAATCTATTGGGATGACGCCAATCGGCAAATCCTCACCCTTGTTCTTATCTGCGCTTATATAGCCTCTCCCTTTTGTAATCGTAAGTTCCATGTACAATTTACTGTCCTTACCGCCGCTAAGGGTAGCAATGATCTGATCTGGATTCATAATCTCAATATCGGAATCCGCCTGGATGTCAGCACCTGTCACGACGCCTTCACCCTCGAATTCGATATATGCAGTCTTCACTTCGTCTGATTCCGATGTATTCTTGATTGCCAGCGATTTCAGGTTCATGATAATCTCGGTTACATCTTCTTTTACACCCGGAATGGAACTGAATTCGTGCAGGACTCCATCAATCTTCACAAAACTAACCGCCGCTCCAGGAAGGGATGAGAGCATAATTCTCCTCAGAGAATTCCCTAATGTAATCCCATACCCTCTCTCCAAAGGCTCTACAACAAATCTTCCATATTTCTTATCTTCTGAAATTTCCGTAATCTCAATATTCGGTTTATTAAAGTCAAACACTACGCAGACCCTCCTTATTGGGTTAAAAAAATTGAGGGGTTCAGATTATTATTTAGAATACAACTCGACGATCAACATCTCGTCAACAGGAACATCTATTGCTTCTCTCTTCGGAAGTTCCTTTACTTCACCTTTCAGATTCTCTGCATCTACTTCCAGCCAATCTGGAATCATATTGCCGCCTGTTACTTCCAGAATATCCTTATACCTCTGGCATCCTTTATGCTTTTCCTTGATCTCAATCACATCACCGGCTTTTACAAGATAAGACGGAATCTTCACTGACTTTCCATTTACCAATACATGCTTATGTCCAACAATCTGTCTTGCTTCTTTTCTCGTTCTTGCAAATCCCATGCGGAACATTACATTATCAAGCCTGGTTTCCAGAAGAATCATCAAATTCTCACCGGTCATACCTTCCTGCTGCTTTGCCTTCACGAAATAATTTCTGAATGGCTTCTCCAACACGCCGTAAATGAACTTAGCTTTCTGCTTTTCACGTAACTGAAGGCCATATTCACTCATCTTTCTATTGGATCTTTTTAACTGTCTTCTTGACTTTTTATTCACACCTAAATAGATTGGGTCCATACCTAACGAACGGCATCTCTTAAGGACCGGAACTCTGTTTACTGCCATTTTTTACTTCCTCCTGTATATGATTATACTCTTCTGCGTTTCGGTGGACGGCATCCATTATGTGGTACCGGAGTGACATCTTTGATGCTGATCACATCAATGCCGCAAGCCTGCAATGCCCTGATTGCTGCTTCTCTTCCTGAACCTGGTCCCTTTACGAAGACATCTACTGTCTTCAGGCCGTGAACCAACGCTGCCTTAGCTGCAGTCTCTGCTGCCATCTGTGCTGCGTATGGAGTAGATTTCCTTGAACCTCTAAATCCCAGACCGCCCGCACTTGCCCATGAAAGAGCATTGCCCTGTGCATCTGTTAACGTTACAATTGTATTGTTAAAAGATGACTGGATATGAGCCTGTCCTCGTTCAACGTTTTTCTTGACACGTTTTTTTGTCACTTTTTTCGTAACTTTCTTCGCCATTTAAACTAACCTACTTTCTCATATTCTATAGTTATTAATTCCATCACGCTAAATAACGGGATATTCGCTTCGCTTTGCTCTGCGAATAAAGTTCGCACTAAACTCAACCTACGCCCTGTGGGCTTGCTTTCGTTAAGTGCTTACTTTTTCTTATTAGCTACTGTTCTCTTAGGACCTTTGCATGTTCTTGCGTTTGTCTTTGTCTTCTGGCCGCGTACCGGAAGTCCTTTTCTATGGCGGATTCCGCGGTAACACCCGATTTCTTTCAGTCTCTTGATATTAAGCTGGATCTCTCTTCTAAGGTCACCTTCCACAACCTGGGTTGCATCGATCACCTCACTGATCTTCTTTACTTCCTCACTTGTTAAATCTCTTACACGAGTATCCGGGCTAACCCCGGCCTCTGCTAAGATACGGTTTGAACTTGTTCTTCCGATTCCATAGATATAAGTCAGACCGATCTCTATACGTTTGTCTCTTGGTAAGTCTACACCTGCAATACGAGCCATGTGTCTTTCCTCCATTTTAAATATGATCTTTAATATTGTCCCAAATTGGGGCATCTTGAAACCTTGCAAAATACGGTTTCCAGCCTGCCCAGGCATATCTCCTATGCCCTTTCCCGGCGCGCCTGAAGCTACGCATTGTGCCGGGTATTATAAGCAATATACATTTACAATCCTATACGTCTCTTCATAAATAAAGCAGGCAGAAAATCTCTTCTGCGGATCTTTGGGACATAGAGGATGTAAAGGCCACCAGCCTCGTCGGTACCTGCTCACGGGCCAGATGTATCCTTACTGTATATTAAACAGCGACACCTATCCCAGCGTGTCATACTGTCAGCCGCCTGATTCATACAAACAATCTATCACAATGCTGTAAATCAGCCTTGTCTTTGTTTGTGCTTCGGATTTTCGCAGATTACCCGGATACTTCCTTTTCTCTTGATAATCTTGCATTTTTCACAGATTGGTTTTACTGATGATCTAACCTTCATGTCAAATCCTCCTTCCATCCTTTGCTGAAACCTTAAGTCACTGCCGTTTTTGGGCACACCAAACCAAAGACGGCTATTTCATAGTATAGCACCAAGGCTTCCACAAAGTCAACACCTTTTTTACTTATCTCTCCAAACAATTCTCCCTTTGCTGAGATCGTACGGGGACATTTCCAAAGTCACTTTATCCCCAGGTAAAATCTTAATAAAATTCATCCGTAATTTCCCACTGATATGTGCCAGTACAATATGGCCGTTCTCCAGCTCTACCTTGAACATTGCATTCGGCAGTTTTTCCACTACGACTCCTTCAATCTCGATCACGTCAGCCTTTGACATACTTAATCCTCCCGTGCTTTTTGCACACTTTTTTTACTTTCATCCACATCTGCATATCCCTTGATATACTGCTTGATCACTCTTTTTATTTCATCATTGTCAGTGACAGAACCACCGTGTACTCTGCCAATCGGCTGCACATGCTTACGGTTCTTCTTTTTAGCCTGATTAACAGTTCTTTTTTTCCCATCTGCCAGATATACATATTCATCATTGACAGAAATTATGACGTATATACAATCTTTATCGCGTCCTGCCTTCGATTTCGCAAGGATTCCCGGTTCCAATACCATAGGCTGCCTCCTCTGGCCCCAATATTCTTACCTGTTTCCAATCCCCCAACATAATAAGTCACTCTTCAGCTATTTGTATTTATTGAACTACTAATGTTCAATAAGATATAAAAACAGAATAAAACAATAATCACACTTCACACACAAAGGGGATGGTCCCCGACAAAATCAGGATGCAATAGCTGAAGAGCCACTTTTATGTATCCAATTTAAAGAAAATATTTCATCATCCAAGAATCTTTACAATCTCACCAAATACATCATTGATGTCAATTGTTCCATCTACTTCTTTTAAAATGCCTGCTTCTGTATAGTAATCAATCAATGGCTGTGTCTGATCATGATAAACACCAAGACGCTTCTTTACAGTCTCAGGTTTGTCATCATCCCTTAAAATCAATCCGCCGCCGCATTTGTCGCAGATTCCTTCCTGTTTTGTAGGTGCATATACCATGTGGTAGGTTGCTCCACAGTCTACACATGCACGCCGTCCGGACATCCGGTTCACAATATTGTCATCCGGCACTTCAACATTGATTGCATAATCCATCTTCTGACCAAGCTCTGCCAATGCTTTGTCCAATGCCTCTGCCTGTGGGATCGTCCGCGGAAATCCATCCAGAACATACCCGTCCGCACAATCTTCCTGATTCACTCTGTCTACAACCAGATCTACAACGAGTTCGTCAGGCACAAGCAGTCCCTGATCCATATATGTCTTGGCTTTCTTTCCAAGTTCTGTTCCGTTTTTGATATTTGCCCTGAAAATATCACCTGTAGAAATATGAGGAATCGAATATTTTTCTGCAATTTTCTTTGCCTGTGTTCCTTTACCCGCCCCCGGGGCGCCTAACATAATTATCTTCATATCTTTTGCCATTCCTTTCTAAGGCATCAACAGCCCGTGAATTTTCGTAGATCATAGGCTCCATGATTGTCAACTGATGGATTTATCCATATAGCACTTTAACCCGTCGTGATTATTCTGGCATGATTAGATAAGCGGCCAGAAAATAACCACAACGAGCTAAACTTCAAATCTGGTTCCTGCGCTTTCTTTCCAGAAGCGCAGTATCAATATCCAAGGAAGCTGCTCTTTGCCGAGCCCCCTTTACCGTTATTATTCAAGAAACCTGTATAATTTCTTACCAGCATCTGCGATTCAATCTGCTTGATCGTCTCAAGCACGACTCCTACAATGATGATAAGCGAAGTTCCGCCAAAGGAAACATTTGCCCCAAATACGCCATTAAAGAAATACGGGATCACCTGCACGATGACCAGCCCGCAGGCGCCGATAAATATTACATAGTTGAGTATCTTTGTCAGATATTCGACTGTTGGCCTGCCCGGACGTATACCTGGAATAAATCCGCCATTTTTCTTCATATTGTTCGCAATCTCTAAAGGATTAAATGTAATCGATGTGTAGAAATATGCAAAAAATATGGTGAGTACGATATAAAAAAGCAGTCCTATGGAATATACCAGGTTCTCTGGATTACACCAGTTATTCGAATTTAAGCATCTTAAGATCTGGCTTCCGATTCCTGTACCATTTCCTTTTCCTGCAAACGAAGCAATCACAATTGGTGTCTGCATCAAAGAAGACGAAAAAATGACTGGAATAACACCCGCAGTATTCACCTTTAACGGAATATGCGTGGACTGTCCCCCATAAGTCTTTCTTCCCTTTACTTTCTGGGAATACTGAACCGCGATTCTTCGCTCCCCGCCCTGAAGGATGATAACAAATACCACGACTACCAACAATACCGCCAAAATGATCACGCCTGCCAGCAATCCTCTCGCAACCGATTTTCCTTTGATAAACTGTTCATACAGTGTCATGAAATCATTCGGCACACGAGAAACAATGTTGATCAGCAAAACAATAGAAATACCATTTCCTACGCCTTTTTCTGTGATACGTTCTCCAATCCACATTAAAAATGCACTACCGGCAGTCAGAGTACATACTACGATTGCAGCATTTACAAAATTGAATTCTGTCAAAAGTCCCTGACGTCCAAATCCGATCGCCATTGCTGTAGACTCAAATAATGCAAGGCCGACGGTTACATATCGTGTGATTGATGCTATCTTCTTTCTTCCGTCTGCGCCCTCTTTCTGCATCTCCTCCAGCTTAGGAATCGCGATCGTCAGAAGCTGCATGATGATAGAAGATGTGATATAAGGTGTGATGCTAAGTGCAAATACTGACATCTGAGTAAAGGAACCGCCGGTAAATGCATCAAAGAAATTGAATACATCACCGGTCTGGTTCGCGAAAAAATTCTGGATATATGTTGGGTCTACACCCGGAGTCGGCAGTTGAGACCCAAGCCTTACAACGATCAGCATCATGAACGTGTAAATGATCCGCTTACGGACATCCTCTACCCGAAATGCTTTTCGTACTGTCTCTAGCATTAGATCACCTCTGCTTTTCCACCAAGGGACTCAATCTTTTCAGCTGCCTTTGCACTAAAAGCATTTGCCTGAACAGTGAGCTTCTTAGTCAATTCTCCATTTCCAAGAATTTTTACTCCATCTCTCGGATTCTTTACGATACCACTCTCGATCAATGTGTCGACAGAAACAACCGCGCCGTCCTCAAACTTCTCCAGGGCGCCCATATTAATTCCAACAATTCTCTTAGAGTTTCTGCAAGTGAATCCTCTCTTTGGTATTCTTCTATACAAAGGCATCTGGCCGCCTTCAAAACCTGGCCTTGGTGCACCAGAGCGGGCTTTCTGGCCCTTATGCCCCTTTCCTGCTGTCTTACCATTCCCAGAACCATGTCCCCGGCCTCTTCTAAAATTGTTGCTATGTTTAGAACCATCTGCCGGCCTCAAGTTTGATAAGTCCATGATACTACCTCCTTTCATGTTTTACTTACGCTTCTTCAACCTTCACCAAATGTCTAACCTGCTGTACCATACCTCTGGTAGCCGCATTATCCGGCAGCACAACGGTTTTATTCAGCTTTCTTAATCCGAGTGCTTCTACGGTCTTTTTATGCTTTGGCACAGCGCCGATTGTAGACTTTACTAAAGTAATCTTCAAATTTGCCATTTTACCTACCTCCTATATGATAGAGTAACTCTATCTTATGATGCGATAGAGCAGCCTCTATCTTACTAGCCTACGATCTCTTCGATTGATTTGCCGCGAAGTCTTGCAACCTCTTCTGGAGTCTTGATTTCCTTCAATCCTTCGATTGTAGCAAGCACTACGTTCTGCTTGTTGTTAGAACCCAGTGATTTTGTACGGATATTCTTGATTCCCGCCATCTCGATCACCGCACGCGCCGGACCGCCGGCAATCACACCAGTACCATCCGGAGCCTTCTTCAATAATACAGAAGCGCTTCCAAATTTTCCGATTGTATCATGTGTTACACTGTCATTCTCATCCAGCTCAACCCGGATCAGCTTCTTTGCTGCATCTTCTTTTCCTTTACGGATTGCTTCTGGAATTTCTGTCGCTTTCCCTAAACCGGCACCAACATGGCCTTTTCCATCGCCAACAACTACTAAAGCTGTGAATCTCATGTTACGACCACCTTTTACGACCTTGGTAACACGCTTGATTGATACCACTTTTTCTTCTAACTCTAACTGACTAGCATCAATACGTTCCTGTCTCATATGTGTTCTCCCTTCCTAGAAATTCAGCCCAGCTTCTCTTGCTGCGTCTGCCAATGCTTTGATCTTGCCCTGATATATAAAGCCGCCTCTGTCAAAGACAACCTCTGTGATGCCTTTTTCTTTTGCTTTCTCAGCAATCACTTTTCCAAGGTATGCCGCAGCCGCAACATCATTGGTCTTCTCCAGTTCTGCTTTCACATCTTTCTGAAGAGTGGAAGCTGCCACCAGAGTGTTGCTGCCGTCAGTATCGTCAATAATCTGCGCATACATATGATTATTGCTTCTAAACACAGCTAAACGCGGCCTCTCAGCGGTACCGCTGAAACGGTTACGTAATCTCATGTGCTTTTTTCTACGAACTTCACTTCTTGATTTTTTACTAACCATTTTCACACCCTCCTTATTTATTTTTTACCAGTCTTACCTACTTTACGGCGGATTACTTCATCAGCATACTTGATTCCCTTGCCCTTATATGGCTCCGGTCTTCTCTTATCCCTGATCTCCGCTGCGTACTGGCCGACTTTCTCTTTATCGATCCCTTTTACAGTAATCTTATTCTGTCCTTCCAGGACCGTCTCGATTCCCTCTGGATCAATCATCTCAACAGGATGTGAGTATCCCAGGCTGAGTGTCAGTTTATTGCCGGACTTCGCCGCTCTGTAACCAACACCATTTACTTCCAGAACCTTTTCATATCCCTGGCTGACGCCAATTACCATATTGTTTACCAAAGTTCTGGTCAGGCCGTGCAATGATTTCATCCTCTTCAGGTCGTTCGGCCTGGTTACGATGATTTCCTCGCCTTCCTGCTTAATCTCCATTTCTACCGGAAGTTCTCTTACAAGAGTTCCTTTTGGACCTTTTACGGTCACTACATTATTCTCAGCAATCTCTACGGTTACACCGGCAGGGATTGCGATTGGCAGTCTTCCTATACGTGACATACCTTTTATCCTCCTAACTTAAATTTTCGGAGCAGAGGCTATTGTCTGCTCTGTTTTCAGTTTTCTGATCATATTTTCGCTCCGTGCTTTTGATTACCATACAAAGCACAGTACTTCTCCGCCTACTCCAAGCTTTCTTGCTTCCTTGTCTGTAATCACTCCCTTGTTTGTGGAAACGATCGCAACCCCAAGTCCGCCCAGTACTTTCGGCATATCGTTGCTGTTCGCATATACACGCAAACCTGGCTTAGAAATTCTCTTAAGGCCGGAAATTACTTTCTCATTCTTATCTGCGCCATATTTCAATGTGATATGGATGGTCTTGAAAGTGCCATCTTCTACAATATTATATTTTTTGATGTATCCTTCGTTCTGAAGAATATCAGCAATCGCGATTTTCATCTTTGACGCAGGTACATCAACTGTATCATGTTTGGCAGTATTTGCATTACGGATTCTTGTAAGCATATCTGCAATTGGATCACTCATAGTCATGTCGAAGTATCCTCCTTCTCTTCATTCTTACCTGTTTTAGCACAAAGTCCCATGGGAAGTTCTTTTCGCTAAATACTTTCAATTACCAGCTAGCTTTCTTAACCCCTGGGATCTGGCCTTTATATGCCAATTCACGGAAGCAGATACGGCAGATTCCATATTTTCTTAAATATGCATGTGGACGTCCACAAATTTTGCAGCGGCTGTATTCTCTGGTAGAGAATTTTGGTTTGCGCTGCTGTTTAATTTTCATTGATGTCTTAGCCATGATTTCCCTCCTTACTTTTTAAACGGCATATTGAACTGTGCCAGTAATTCACGTGCTTCTTCATCTGTCTTGGCGGTTGTAACGAAAACCACATCCATGCCTCTGACTTTATCAATCTTGTCATATTCGATTTCCGGGAAAATCAGCTGCTCTTTAATACCAAGTGCATAATTTCCTCTTCCGTCAAATGCATTCGGATTTACGCCTCTGAAGTCACGTACACGAGGGAGTGCAAGATTGATCAGGCGGTCAACGAATTCATACATTCTCTCGCCTCTCAACGTAACCTTGCATCCGATTGCCATGCCTTCTCTGATCTTGAAGTTGGCTACAGAATTCTTTGCTTTTGTGATCACTGCTTTCTGGCCTGAAATCTTTTCAAGATCAGCCATTGCAGATTCCAGCAGTTTTGCATTTTCCTTTGCTTCACCTACGCCCATGTTAATGACTACTTTATCAAGCTTCGGCACTTGCATGATATTTTTATATCCAAATTTTTTTGTCATTGCATCAACAATCTCGTTCTGATATTGTTCTTTCAATCTACTCAAAGTCCTGGACCTCCTTCCCTAAATTAATCAATTACTTCACCGGTCGATTTTGCAAAACGAACCTTCTGATCTCCATCCATCTTAAAGCCAATTCTCGTAGGCTTTCCTTTATGGAGATACATCACGTTGGAAATGTCGATCGGACCTTCCTGATGTACGATACCGCCATTCTGGTTCGCCATACTGGGTTTCGTATGCTTTGTCAGCATATTAACGCCTTCAACCAGGACTTTTCCGTCTTTTTTATTTACAGAAAGCACTCTGCCTTCTTTATCTTTATCTTTTCCAGCGATGACTTTCACCATGTCATCTTTTTTAATCTTCATCGTTGACATTATCGGCACCTCCCTACAGTACTTCCGGAGCCAGGGAAACAATCTTCATAAAATGCTTCTCTCTTAGCTCTCTGGCTACTGGCCCAAAAATACGTGTTCCACGCGGATTCAGATCATCTCTTATAATAACTGCAGCATTTTCATCGAATCTGATATAAGAACCGTCTTTACGACGCGCACCCTTTACAGTCCGGACAACTACAGCCTTCACAACGTCGCCCTTTTTAACAACGCCGCCTGGCGTTGCATCTTTAACAGTCGCAACGATCACGTCTCCAATGCTGGCATATCTTCTGGTAGATCCGCCAAGCACACGGATGCAAAGTAATTCCTTAGCGCCTGTATTATCTGCTACTCTAAGTCTACTTTCCTGTTGAATCATGCAGGTAAACCTCCTTCAATTATCTTGCGGCGCAAAAAATCATTTCGCCTTTTCCATGATCTCCACAAGCCTCCATCTCTTATCCTTGGACAGCGGCCTTGTCTCCATAACCTTAACAGTATCACCAATACGGCACTCGTTGTTCTCATCGTGTGCTTTCAGTTTATAAGTTTTCTTTACGATTTTCTTATATAGCGGATGCTTAACGTGGTTTTCCACTGCAACAACGATCGTCTTGTCCATCTTGTCACTGACAACCTTGCCGGTACGGGTTTTTCTCAAATTTCTCTCTTCCACGGTGTTACTCCTTTCTAGTTCCCAGCTTCTGTGATCAGTGTCTGGATTCTGGCAATATTCTTTCTCACTTCTTTGATCCTGCTTGTATTGTCTAACTGATTCGTCGCATTCTGGAATCTTAAGTTAAAAAGCTCTTTCTTAGCAGCTACTAATTCTTCTTTTAATTCTTCTACGGATTTTCCTCTTAATTCGTTTACAAATGTATTAATTTTCACTGTTATCACCGCCTTCTAATTCTGCGCGAGAAACGATTTTGCATTTGCAAGGTAATTTGTGCATTGCAAGACGAAGCGCCTCTTTTGCTACTTCCTCAGAAACTCCTGCAATTTCAAACATCACACGTCCTGGCTTTACAACTGCTACCCAGTACTCTAATGCACCTTTTCCGCTACCCATACGAGTTTCTGCTGGTTTTGCTGTTACCGGCTTATCCGGGAATATCTTGATCCAAACTTTACCGCCACGCTTAATATAACGAGTCATGGCAACACGGGCTGCCTCAATCTGATTAGATTTGATCCAGCATGGCTCCGTTGCAATGATGCCATATTCTCCATAAGTGATCGTGTTCCCTCTCAGAGCTTTTCCTTTCATGCTGCCGCGGAACTGTTTACGACGTTTTACTCTTTTTGGCATTAACATTATTTATCGCTCCCTTCCTTATCAGCCTTCGCCGGGAGAATCTCGCCTTTGTAAATCCAAACCTTTACACCGACCTTCCCGTAAGTTGTGTCAGCTTCTGCGAATCCATAATCAATGTCAGCTCTCAGCGTCTGAAGCGGGATAGTACCCTCGCTGTAGAACTCTGTACGCGCCATATCGGCTCCGCCAAGACGTCCTGCTACTGCGGTCTTCACACCAAGCGCACCAGATTTCATCGTTCTGGACATGCAGGACTTCATAGCACGTCTGAACGAAATACGGTTCTCAAGCTGCTGTGCAATATTTTCAGCTACAAGCTGGGCATCCTTATCCGGCCTCTTCACCTCTTTGATGTCCACGATCAGCTTCTTGTCTGTAAACTTCGCCAGTTCAGTTTTTACTTTTTCGATCTCTGCGCCGCCCTTGCCGATCACAACACCTGGCTTTGCTGTATAAACGATAATCTTTACACGGTCAGAAGCTCTTTCAATCTCGATTCTGGAGATTCCGGCACTATATAATCTCTTCTTCAGGAATTTTCTGATTTTATGGTCTTCCACAAGGTTATCTGCAAAATCTTTTTCTGCATACCATTTGGAATCCCAGTCTTTGATAATACCGACCCTTAAGCCGTGAGGATTAACTTTCTGTCCCATTATTGCCCTCCTTATCTCTCATTCAGCACGATTCTTATATGGCTCATTCTCTTCTCGATCCTGTAAGCCCTGCCCTGTGCTCTTGGTCTGATTCTTTTCATTGTCGGTCCTTTATTTGCATAGCACTCTTCAATATAAAGATTATCTACACTCATACCATTATTATATTCAGCATTTGCAATCGCTGATTTCAATAACTTTTCTATAATTCTGGAAGCATTTCTCGGATTATAAGCCAAAATACCAAGAGCCGTCTTCACATCCTTGCCTCTGATAGCATCCAGCACGAAACATGCTTTCTGAACAGGTACGCGGGCATAGGAAATCTTTGCTGATGGCCGTGTATCCTTCTGCTCATTTCTTTCTCTTTTGATCTGGGATCTATGTCCTTTTGCCATGGATGAACCCTCCTTTCAAATTGCTTGATCTTATCTTACCTTTGATTTCTTCTCGTCTTTGCCGTGTCCTCTGTATGTTCTGGTTGCCACAAACTCACCGAGCTTATGTCCAACCATATCTTCCGTAACATATACCGGCACATGTCTTCTTCCGTCATGTACGGCAAATGTATGGCCGACAAATGACGGGAAGATCGTGGAACGACGTGACCATGTCTTTATAACTGATTTATCGCCAGAAGCATTCATAGCGTCTACTTTTTTCAGTAAGCTTTCGTCTGCAAATGGTCCTTTTTTAAGTGAACGAGCCATAGGTTCTAACCTCCTTGTAAACTAATTATTTGATAGCTTTTCCGTCTCTTCTTCTTACGATCAGCTTGTTAGAAGCTTTGTTTTTCTTACGCGTCTTCAAGCCGAGTGCCGGTTTGCCCCATGGTGTGGATGGACCTGGACGGCCGATACCGGTCTTACCTTCACCACCACCATGCGGATGGTCGTTCGGGTTCATAACGGAACCACGTACTGTAGGCCGAAATCCCATGTGACGCTTACGTCCTGCTTTTCCTATATTGATCAGATTGTGCTCGCCATTGCCTACAACACCGATAGATGCCCTGCAGACGATCGGAACCATACGCATCTCACCGGATGGAAGACGAAGGGTTGCATACTTTCCTTCTTTTGCCATCAACTGTGCGCTGTTTCCTGCGGAACGTACGAGCTGTCCGCCCTTGCCTGGATATAACTCAATGTTGTGGATCTGTGTACCTACCGGAATCTCAGAAAGCGGCAGGCAGTTTCCTACTCTGACTTCTGCTTTCGGTCCGTTCATAACTTTCATCCCGTCCTTTAATCCTTCCGGTGCAAGGATATAAGCCTTTTCGCCGTCTGCATAGCAGATCAATGCGATGTTGGCTGTCCTGTTCGGATCATATTCGATACCAACTACCGTTGCCGGGATTCCATCTTTTTTCCTCTTAAAATCAATAATCCTATATTTTCTCTTTGCGCCGCCTCCGCGGTGTCTTACTGTAATCTTACCCTGATTGTTACGTCCGGCTACTCTCTTCGTGGAAACCAGAAGGGATTTCTCAGGAGTTTTCTTTGTGATCTCAGAGAAATCAGAACCAGTCATCTGTCTTCTGGAAGGTGTATATGGGTTATATGTTTTGATTCCCATTACTGTCTCTCCTTTCGTTTGCTCTAATTATCAGTTTCACGGAATTGCACCGTATATATTGAACACTTAGCGAGATCCTATCGAGCTTAGTGTGAAAATACACCCGGTCCACTTAGTGAGGTTCTTTCGAACTTAGTGGATGTGGTGTTTCCTTAATCCCGTTAAGTCTTACAGTCCCTCAAAAATTTCGATGTCTGCGCTGTCCTCAGTCAATTGAACAATTGCTTTCTTGGTTTTAGCAGTCTTGCCATAAACCATACCGCGTCTTTTTTTCTTTCCGTCAAGGTTCATGGTATTTACACCTTTTACCTTTGTTCCGGAGAACATCTTTTCAACAGCCTCTTTTACCTGAGATTTTGTAGCATCTGTGTGTACAAGAAATGTATACTTCTTGTCAGCCATCATCTCCATACTTTTCTCTGTAATAACCGGTTTAAGGATCACATCATAATATTTAATATCAGCCATTATGCGTACACCTCCTCAATCGTTGCAACAACGGCTTTTGTAGCGATCACCGTGTTGTATTTCAAAATATCGTAAACATTGATCGTATTGGTGTGTGCAGTCTTTACATCCGGAATATTTCTTGCGGAAATCTCCACATTCTTGTTGTCGTCTTCCAGCACTACCAATGCCTTGTTGATATTCAGGTTATTCAAGACTTCCTGGAATCTCTTTGTCTTGATCTCATCAAAATTCATTTCATCAATTACAATAAATTTCTTCTCTTCTACCTTTGAAGAAAGTGCAGACTTGAGAGCCGCTCTCTTTTCCTTTTTGTTCATCTTTACAGAGTAATCCCTCGGAACCGGAGCGAATACAACTCCACCGCCTGTCCACTGCGGAGCTCTTGTTGAACCCTGCCTTGCATGGCCTGTTCCTTTTTGTCTCCATGGCTTTCTTCCGCCGCCGGACACTTCGGAGCGTGTCTTCGCTTTCTGTGTCCCCTGACGCTTATTGGCAAGCTGGCTCACAACTGCCTTATGCACAAGATGTTCGTTGACCTCAACACCGAACACGTCATCGCTCAGGTCCATCGTACCAACTTCTTTACCTTCGATATTATAAACAGATACTGTTGCCATCTGTGTGTTCCTCCTTTCTATGTTGTCAGATTATTTTGCAGATTTCACGGTTTCTTTGATTGTTACCAGACCTTTTCTCGGCCCTGGAACGGAACCCTTCACCAACAGCAGATTCTTCTCTGCATCTACCCGGATGATTTCAAGATTCTGGACTGTAATCTGCTTGTTTCCCATCTGACCCGGCATCTTCTTTCCCTTGAACACCTTACTCGGATCGGATGCCGCACCGTTAGACCCTGCATGGCGATGATACTTGGAACCATGTGTCATCGGTCCTCTGCTCTGTCCATGGCGCTTGATCGCTCCCTGGAATCCCTTACCTTTTGAGATTGCAGTTGCGTCAACCTTATCTCCTACGGCAAAAATATCAGCCTTGATCTCCTGAGCCGGTGCATATTCCTCTGCATTCTCAAATAAGAATTCCCTTACGAACTGCTTGCCGGTAACTCCGGCTTTCTGGAAATGACCCATCTCAGCTTTGGTCACACCATTTCTGTGTATAATTTCCTTTTTGCCGCTCTTGTCTTTGTTGACGATCTTTTCCTTCTTATCAACAAATCCTACCTGGACTGCGCTGTAACCGTCATTTTCTACTGTCTTTACCTGTGTTACTACACAAGGGCCTGCCTGCAGTACGGTTACCGGGATCAGGACGCCATTTTCATCAAAAATCTGGGTCATGCCGACCTTTGTAGCCAAAATTGCTTTCTTCATTATAATTACCTCCTGTGATTTACAGCGGAGCACAGCTTTTCAGCTTTGATCGTGCTCATCCTAAACTTTAGGATTCTGCTTCATGAATAACATTACTTACTCTTCATCTTAATATCAATATACACACCTGCAGGCATTTCCAATCTGGACAATGCATCAACTGTCTTCTGCGTCGGTGTAATGATATCGATCAGTCTTTTATGAGTCCTCTGCTCGAACTGCTCTCTGGAATCTTTGTACTTGTGTACTGCCCTTAAGATTGTAACTACTTCCTTCTTTGTCGGAAGTGGTACGGGTCCGCTCACCTGAGATCCGTTTTTCTTTACAGTTTCGATGATTTTCCTGGCAGATGCATCAACAAGCTGATGATCATATGCCTTCAATGTGATTCTCATTACTTGACTTGCCATAAAAAAAGTCGCCTCCTTTTCG
>CAJUTU010000032.1 GCA_910589385.1 uncultured Lachnospiraceae bacterium | reverse complement strand
AGTAACCATGCGGGTTTCAGCAGTTGATGCCGTTATTCCGTGAATAATTCAGGATCATTTAAGCGAGATGGACAATCAAACGATATTGATTTCTCTGTAGATGTTACTTCTGCTGGTTTACGAGGCAATAAGCAAAAAGATAAAAAAATTGAACTGTCTGAAAAGAAAGAACTTTTAAAACTTGTCAATGAACTAGATATTAAAAGCCCTAATATTGTAAGTTCTATATTAAACGGCGAAAAAATAACCCCAGACATGGTATCTGAGGCACAGCAATCGCATAGTTCATCTTCTGAATCTAAAGATTCTATGCAATAAATTATTAAACCAATTTACACAAAATTTATTGCATGCAAAAAGAGGGCAGAGCAGAACTAAGCTAACATAAATGATTTCAGTATTTATAAAACTGAATAACTTGATACATATTAAAACTAAAACAGAGTATAAGAACAGGTTGACAGACATATAATCTATTTTTTCATGATATTTCGTAAAAAAATCTTTCATGGTTCTTACCTCCTTTTTCTCTATTATATGTGCGTTTACCGTATATTTCAATAGAAAAATTGTAAATTTTATACAACTGAAACCTATTATTTTCAGTATATTATATATCTATATTACAGAAAGGATGTGATCACATAATGGCATTACCACAGCAAAAGATTTATACAATTGAGGATATCTACGCTTTGCCAGAAGGACAGAGAGCGGAGCTGATTGACGGTCAGATTTATATGATGGCGCCGCCAAATGCAAGACATCAAGACATTATTTTCTCATTATCTAGAAAAATAGCAGACTATATTGACGCAAATGAAGGAACCTGTAAAATATATCTTGCCCCTTACGCAGTATTTTTGAATGCTGACGATAAGGACTATGTTGAGCCTGATATATCTGTTATCTGTGATAAAAGCAAACTAGATGATAAGGGATGTAACGGGGCTCCAGATTGGATTGTGGAAGTCGTTTCCCCATCAACACAGCGAATGGACTATATCGTCAAACTATTTAAATACCGCACTGCTGGGGTTCGGGAATACTGGATCGTGAACCCAATAATAAAAACTATTCAAACATATTCTTTTGATGGCGAAGAAGATTCCAACCAGTTTTCTTTTATTGATGAAATACCGGTTCACATATTTAACGGTCTGACTATCAGAATATGTGATTTACTGCAATAAATGAAAAACCGCCCCTGCGCCAACAGGAACGGTTTTTCAGATACACCTAAAGATGTACAATCAAATTAATCCAAATGTATTGTATCATCTTTGGTGACGGCCTGCAAGAGACAGGCTGTTATTTTTATATTCTTTTTTAGGAAAGATGATACGATGCCCAGACGAAAGAAATACCCCAAGCTCCCCAACGGCTACGGTTCCATTAAAAAACTATCTGGAAAACGCCGGAACCCTTATGGCGTGTATCCACCTGCCACGGAAATGATTGCCCCCGGCCAGTACGCCCCGGTAAAAGCTATCTGCTATGTGGACGATTATATGAAAGGTTTCGCCGTGCTGACCGCCTGGCATGCCGGGACTTATTATCCAGGGTTTGAGCGGACACTGAATAAATTTGAGAGCAGCGCAACGGACACTATTCTGAAAGATTACCTGCAGGCCAGCAGGATTAAGAAGAATGCCGAAAAGAAAGCTACATTTGCCGAAATTTACGAGGAATTCTACAAGGATAAATATGAGGATTCTAAAAAATCATACTCCCAGGCCAGTAAAAATTCTACCCGGGCGGCATTCAAAAATTGTTCTGAATTGCATGATAAAGCATTCGCTGACTTACGGTATAATGACCTACAGAACATATTGGACAACTGCCCTAAAAAACATTCTTCTCTGGAACTGATTTTATCACTTTTCCATCAAATGTATGCATATGCTGAAAAATTTGAACTATGTGAAAAAGACTATTCTGTACATGTAAGAATTAAAAAATCAGAAGATGACGAACACGGGATTCCTTTTTCAGAAGATGAACTTGCTGTGCTCTGGCAGCACAAAGCGGATTCTGTCGTGGAATTCATCCTGATCATGTGCTATTCTGGATATAGGATAAAAGCATATGAAACCATTGAAATAAATCTAAAGGAAAAATATTTCAAAGGCGGAGTAAAGACTGACGCAGGAAAGAAGCGCTTTGTCCCGATACATTCTGGTATTTATAAACTCGTGGAACATCGAATTAAAAACCAGGGAAAACTTCTGGATATAACGCCAAACACTTTTCGGCAAAAAATGTATGAAACTCTGGAACAGATTGGACTCCCAAAACATACTCCACATGATACCCGTCACACATTTTCTATGCTCTGTGAAAAATACCATGTGAATGAAAACGATCGAAAGCGGATGCTTGGCCACGCATTTTCAGATATTACAAATAAGGTCTATGGGCACCGGACGCTTGAAGAACTCCGGGAAGAGATTGAAAAGATTAAAATACTATTATAAACCGCCTGTTAAAATACGGTACGTTAGAAACAGGTTAGTGACAAAAATTGCCTAAAAGTGCCGTATTTCCGCATAATCATTTAGGAAATTCTTAAATTTTGTAAAGAGTGAGAATGTTTTATATTTCATAGAATATCAGGGAAAGATTACGCAGACAGAAGAAACCGCCCCTGCTGTAACAGGAGCGGTTTTCCAGATACACCCAAAGATGTACAATCAAATTTTAACCGAATTTATTGTATCATCTTTGGCTGATTTCTGCAAGAGGCAGGCAGTTATTTTTATACTCTTTTTTAAGATGAGTTACGATACCCAGGCAAAAGAAATATCCACAGTCCCTGCGACATCACATTTCCTCCATTTTTTCATATACTAAATTGAGAACCTGATTTTCGGAAATTCTACAGACCCAAAGCCATTCCGAAGAAGGAGTTTTATATGAGTATACAAGGACTTGATGTAAGTGAATTCCAGGGGGATATAGACTGGACGCAGGTAAAAAACTCTGGCCGCCGATTCGCCATGATACGGGCAGGATATGGATTTAACACGTTGGACCAGAGGTTCCGTCAAAATATCACAGAATGTAACCGTATCGGAATGCCCGCAGGAGTCTACTGGTTCTGTTACGCCATCAGCCCGGAGACAGCAATACAGGAAGCCGACGGATGCATAGACGCGATTTCTTCCTATCGGATAGAATATCCTGTCTGTTATGATATTGAGCAGGCTTCCATCAATTACGCCGCCCAGAACGGGGTCACGATCACCCCAGATTTGGCAGAAAAAATTGTGACCGCTTTCTGCAGACGCATTGAAGAGCGTGGCTACTTTGCCATGTATTACAGCAACCAGGATTTTCTGAATGCATATCTGCCCTGGGAACTGGCAAGGCGCTATGCGCTATGGTATGCTTACTATGGCAAACGAGATGAAGGTATTGACTACGGAATCTGGCAGTACACAAGCACTGGAAGTGTTCCCGGAATTAGTGGAAATGTGGATTTGGATATCAGTTTTAACGACTACGCCTCTATCATCCGTCAGGGTGGGTTCAATCATCTGGATAATACGCCTGTACCGCCTGTACCGCCTGCAGCAGATTACATCACCTATGTCGTCCAGCCTGGAGATACACTCAGTGAGATTGCAGCCCGCTACGGCACCACGTACCAGACTCTTGCCGGGTTAAATGGCATTACAGATCCTGACCGCATTTATGCCGGCCAAACCATACGGATTCCTGAAGATTCAGGCAGCACAGCAAGATATTACACCATCCTTCCCGGCGATACCCTGAGCGAGATTGCACTGCGATATGGAACCACAGCAAATGCACTGGCCGCTTTGAATGGGATCAGCAATCCAGATCTTATTTACGCCGGGACTACCATCCGGATTTCCTGAGTTTTCTCTCTATACCTCAAAAAACATCCTTGCCCGGATCAGCTTATTTATGCTGTTCCTAAACATCGCATATCAAAAACATTACAGGCTTGCAGCAAATGCCGCTGCAGGCCTGTTGGCCTATGCATACAGCACGCGCCAGGAATCCCGAAGTTTTATTTGCGTTTTTATAAGGTTGATGATAATATATCTAATGGAAAGGAGTACGATATAATGCAAAGAGAAAGAAGAAAAAGAAATCAAACGATTTTAATAGCAATCCTTGTCGTTGTCCTTGTATCCGCACTTAGTATCATCGGAGTGATGATCGCTCTTGGATTCCAAAAGAGCAATGACAAATCAGTTGAAGAGGAAAAGAAGCCTGAACCAGTCCCAATCAAGCAGGTTGAAACTCCCGTGGAAGAACCGCTCGCAGTAGAGACGGCTGCCCCCAAGGTTGATTTCCAAGGCTTGTGGGCCATTAACCCGGATGCCTACGCTTTTATCGAAATCCCCGGCACCCAGGTCAACTACCCTGTCATGCAAAGCTCAACACAGGAGGAAGATTATTACCTAAACGTGACCTTTGAAGGAGTGGCAGCACTCCCTGGCTCTATTTATACACGAATGATAAATGCAAAAGATTTTTCCGACCCACTTACAGTCATCTATGGGCATGACATGCTGGACGGCTCTTATTTTGGAGATCTGAAAAATTATATTGACAGAGGTTTCTTTGATACATACCGTGATCTGTTTATTTACCTGCCCGACCGGCAGCTCCAGTATCAGATCATTGCAGAGGTGGTTCATGATGACTCACTCATCTCCAATGCACACGACTTGAAGGATCCGAATTCCGTTCCAGCCTTTATACAGGAATCCATGGGAATCCAGGAGGCTCAGAATCAATTTGCCGAAGATATGAATGTGACTCCGGAAGACCGCCTGATCATCCTGTCTACCTGCATCGGGGACAGGCCCAACAACCGCCGTCTGGTCATTGCAAAGTTTGTAAATGAAAAATACATCGAAAGCGAACCGGCTGCAGAAGGTCCCCCGGAAAATACTGAAAATACAGAAGCTGCCCAAAATCCACAAGATTCAGGAAACCCAGAAAATACAGGGATCCCTGAACCTACACCGGCACAGTGATAAAAATCCCCCCGGAATAAAATTCCGAGGGGATTTTGTTATCTGCTTTATGAACTGACCCTATCTTCCATCCAGTGGTACAGGTCTCGTATCACCTGTTCCCGGTCTGTCTCATTGAGCAATTCGTGCCTGTCTCCTGAATACAACCGCAATGTCACATCCCGGATCCCCGCCGCCTTGTATTTCTCATAAATCCTCCTGACACCCTTCCCATATCCGCCTACCGGGTCATCTGTCCCTGCGGCAAGCACGATGGGCAGTGTCTTCGGAATCATAAAGACGCTCTCCTTTTTCTGCATCTTGAGCATGCCGCCCAGCATATGGTAATAAGCATTCACCGTAAACACAAAGGAGCAAAGTGGGTCTGCCACATAAGCGTCCAGCTTTTCCACATCGCTGGTCACCCAGTCCGCACGGGTACGCGCCGGCTTATATTTCTTATTAAAAGAGCCTGTCACAACCTTATCGACCAGCTTGCTCCGATAATGCCAGCCTCTCACCAATGCGATCATACGGCACAGATACCGTCCAAAATGAAGCGCCGCTGAAGGCTGCTCTGCCACGACTCCCAGCAGCAGCGCCCCGGAAAGCCCGCCGCCATACATCTGGATATACTGCCGCAGCATGATGGATCCCATGCTATGTCCCAACATGAAATAAGGTACATCCGGGTATTTTTTTGCTGTACGCTCGCGCAGCGTGTGCATATCTGCCACCACACAAGCATTTCCATATTTTTCATGGAAAAAACCATATTCCGCCTTGCTCTGAATAGATTTCCCATGTCCCAAATGATCGTTTCCAACGACATAAAACCCCTGCTCGCATAAATACTGCGCAAACTCATCATAGCGGTCAATGTACTCCACCATGCCGTGGCACATCTGGAGCACCGCCCTTACCTCCCCTTCTGGCTTCCACTCAATCGTATGAATCTCCGTGTTCCCATCCTTTGACGGAAAATAAAATTCGTTTTTCATGTCCCTGAATTCCTTTCGCATTGGCAGTGAACTCTCTTGAAGTCTAAAAACGCAGCTCCCGGCCAGAATCTGAGTGTTCTATACAGGAACGGGAACCTTTTATGTATACAATACCATGCATGAAAGCGGACGGACGTTCTATCTGTCTTCCAATTTCACATAATCACGATACGGTGCAAGCGGCTTGTATGCCGGACGGATAATCTTGTCCACATTCTTCAGCTCTTCCAACCGATGTGCACTCCAGCCGACAATACGTGCTGCTGCAAAAATCGGTGTATACAATGCCGGCGGCAGATCCAGCATACTGTAGACCAAACCACTGTAAAAATCTACGTTGGCATTGACACCCTTGTACATACGGCGCTTTTCTCCGATGATCTTCGGAGCCATATGCTCTACCTTTTCATACAGGGCATATTCCTCCTGATGCCCTTTTTCCCTTGCAAGCTGCTTTACGAACCGCTTGAAAATGTCTGCACGAGGGTCAGATATAGAATAAATCGCATGTCCCATTCCATAAATCAGGCCTTTCTGGTCAAATGCTTTCTTATCCAGCAAATCTTCCAGATACTGCCTGATCTGCTCCTCATCGGTCCAGTCTGTCAGCGTATTCTTCATATCTTCAAACATCTGGGTTACTTTGATATTCGCTCCGCCATGCTTCGGCCCCTTCAAAGAGGACATCGCCGCCGCAATGGTAGAGTATGTATCTGTCCCGGATGAAGTTACAACGTGAGTCGTAAATGTAGAATTGTTACCGCCGCCGTGATCCATATGGAGCACCAGCGCCATATCAAGGATCTTCGCTTCCAGCTTGGTATACTTACGGTCCTCTCTGAGCATCATCAGAATATTCTCTGCGGTAGAAAGAGCCGGATTCGGTGCGTAGATAAATAAATCCTCGCCTCTGCGGTAATTATATGCATGATACCCATAAACCATCAGCATAGGGAACTGACTGATCAGATTCAGACACTGCCTTAATACATTCGGTATGGTTGTGTCATCTGCTTTCGAATCATAAGAATATAACTGTAAAATACACCGTGAAATATTGTTCATCATATCACGGCTCGGCGCTTTCATCATAACATCCCGGAAAAAGTTCGGCGGCAGCATCCTGCGCTCTGCAAGCATCACTTGAAATTCCTTCAGTTCCTTTGCATTCGGCAGTTCCCCGAACAGCAGCAGATACGCCGTCTCCTCAAATCCAAAGTGCTTGGCATCCAAAAATCCTTTTACGATATCCTTAATATTATATCCGCGGTAGTAAAGGCTTCCTGCACACGGCACCTCTTCCCCGTTGACGACTTTCTTGGCACACACGTCAGATATATTCGTCAACCCGGCCAATACACCCTTCCCATTTAAATCACGCAGTCCGCGCTTCACCTCGTATTTCGTGTAAAGCTCTTTGTCGATGGCATTATTTTCTTCGCACTTACGCGCCAGTTCCTGAATCTTTGGGCTGTTTTCGAAAAAAATGTTATCAGTATCTTTGTGCATGAAACCCCTCCTTCTTCTTGATTTTATTGAAATATACTTTTCTATTATACTAAAAACTAAGGATTTATACAATGAAATGTGTATAAAAAATTTATGAAGTGCTGTTTTCGACAGAATTGAACCGCTGCAAAATAAGGCAGAGATACATCAAAATAATAGACCTTACTTGTGCCTTTACCTATTAGCGGACATATGATATGAGTGTCAAAGAGTACATCGAAAGAATTCCCGCTTCATTATCAAATATCCAAGCGAAGAAAAAGAGTTGAAAATGTTGAATATTTTCTCGATATATGTTATAAATTATAACATATATCAAGAAAGGAGGAGGCCATATGTTTACAAGTATAAAAATCAAAAATTATAAGTCCCTTGTTGATCTAGAAGTTAATCTTGCACAAAAAAGAAACGAACCTAAACCATTAATTTTAATATATGGAGAGAACGGGGTAGGAAAGTCAAATTTTGCAGATATATTCTACACGCTCTATGAAACACTGCAAACATGTTCTATCAGAAAACTTATGCAGAAAATTTTAGAAGAAAAGGAAAATATATCATATGAAAATGAAACCGTCGAAGCAGTCCTTAAAATGCTGTCCGAAAGTTTAAGAGATACTGAATCAATCATAAAAAGCTGCAAAACCAAAAACAGTAGTGAAAATATGGTGATGGAGTTCGGATTTGTAATCAAAGGAATTCCTGGTAATTATCTGCTGGCATTTGATGACAGCAAAATAGTACATGAAAAATTAGATTTTGTTTTAAATAAAAATAAAACAAACTTATATGATATTACTACCGAAGCAATAAAAATAAATGACAAAGTATTTTTAGATAACGACTACGCAAAGGAGTTCAAAGAGTTCTTGATAAAGTATCAGGGAAAACATACCTTTTTATCAATCATGTTATCTGAGATAGAAGAAAATACTGAGAGATATGTTGAAAACAGAATAAATAAAAATGTGTTTGATGTCTTGACGGCCTTTCTGACAATTTCTATTAGAGTAAAGAAAGGACACAGGGACAGAAGCAACCAGGCTGGTATTTCACATAAGATATTAGATGAGTTACACAAGGGCGAAATTGATATATCCGAAGAATCTGAATTAGACAAAGCGGAAGAAATGGTTAATGAATTTTTTACATTACTGTATTCCGATATTAAAGAAGCATATTATAAACGAGAACTCAAAGAGGAAAAAATTGAATATGAATTAATGTTCAAGAAACTACTATATGGTAAAATCGTGGATATTGAGGCAACACTCGAATCAACAGGGACATTACATCTACTGGAAATCCTGCCATATATATTGATGGGTGTTGACGGAAAAACCGTAGTAATTGATGAGCTAGATACAGGTATCCATGATTTATTAGTCAATAATATTTTAAGTAATATGCTAGATTCGCTCAAAGGGCAATTAATAATCACTACACATAATACTATGTTATTGGAAACGGATATAGAGCCTGCGTATATATATACTTTCATGGTTGATACAGATGCGAACAAAACTTTAGCGCCAATCATTTCATACGAGGATAGGGCTCACCCAAATCTGAACTATAGGAGCAGGTATTTGAAGGGGATGTATGGAGGTGTTCCAATCAGCCGAGATATTGACTTTGATGAATTATTGGAAATCTTAGATTAGGAGGTAACAATATGCCAAAGATAAAGCCTTGTTATCTTAAATCTATAGCAATCGTTCATGGGAAATCAGAAAAACAGCTTTGTGATTATATCAAGTCAAATTTGCGTATAAAAATGGAAATAATCAGTGAAAAGGGCGGGGAAAAGTCCATACAAATCAACAGCCTTAAACATTTATTGAAAGATAAACGTTTTACCTCACTGGATAATTTCATTGCTTATTTTAATGATGTAGAAATAATACGCAAAAAAACGAAGAAAATGCTTCCTTCCGACTTTAAAATTTTTATTATTATGGATACCGATGATTGTACTGAGGAACAAAAGGAAAATTTTATTTCTAAACAAATGTTTAAACAGCATTGGGCATATGAACATATTGTTCCTATTTTTAATACCCCTGATTTAGAGTCTGTTCTGGTCAAAGCCGGAATAAAGTTCGAGAAGAAAGGCTCGAAACGAAAAAAGGAATATATTAAAATCTTTCCAACTGATAAAAAATATTCGAATCGAGAGGGTATAGAATTAAAATCTTTTGCTGAAAATTTGGAGAAAGTTCAAGAGACTAACCTGCATCATTTTATACAATTTTGTCTATCGGTTATTACAAAGCATTCTTAATAGGGGATTATTCTCCCTCTTCTCAATACGATACAGGTTTATTAAAATTATTGGATATTTTGCTTTCACCGGAAAAAGAACCCGAAGAAAAAAAGAAGGTTTTGCAGGAAGATTTTCATATAAAGATCACAAAGAAATTGGAAAGCGAGGTGTCGGAATTGTGTAACTTAAGCCAAGGCGTTTTTGAAAAAGGAGAGGCAAGAGGAGAAGCTAAAATTATAAAAAGTATGTATGAGAAGGGCTTTTCATTAGAGCAGATTGCATTTGCAGCGGATAAAAGTATTGAAGAGATAAAAGCTATCATTGAAGGAAAAGAGCCGATATTGGTATAAGAATGAGTAATAGACCGCTCATTCCATATCTAACAGCGTCTTGGAATTGGCTGGATCACTCCATACAATAAATTCATGCAACAGATTTTCATTGTCATGATCGATATGCTTTTTTGCTGTCATATTCTTTCGCATATTACAACGGAAGCAATTCAGCAGGGTTTATGATGCCGCCAAATTTTTAGTCTTTTCAAATCCAAAATATCTGTTATAATAAAAGCGTGGCAATCATGCATCAGCACTTACCTGTTGCATTGGCATGTATTATTATCTAAAAAACGAAGGAGGAAGGCAGATATGCAGTACCAGCCAAAGGGTGTCTGTTCACAGATGATCCAATTTGACATTGAAGACAATAAAGTGAAGAATGTCGGTTTTACCGGCGGATGCAACGGCAACCTGCAGGGTATTTCACGCCTGATCGAAGGCATGGATGTTGACGAAGTGATTTCCCGGATCGAAGGGATCCACTGCGGATTCAAGAAGACATCTTGTCCTGACCAGCTTGCCCAGGCATTAAAACAAGCAACCGGAAAATAATTTCCGGTTGCAAGCACTTGGATTATTATGAGGATTTTATATTGTCTTTCTGAAGCTTTGCAGCCGATTACTTATCTGCGGCCTATGCCATATCAGCTTCTTTGATATAATGATGGAATATATTCCTTTGAGTGATGAGAGCAGCCGCCGTATGTATCGTAATGAACGTTAGTGGCGCTTCCATGGTACAGGCAACCTATTTTCTTTCTTATTTTATGTTAAGTTAATGGGTTCCTCTGTGATACGAATGACACGGCGGCTGCTCTCATCACTCAAAGGGGATTTGTAGCTCTTAAATGTTACGGAATCCAGATTCCATCGGTATACGATATTGCTTCATCATAAAATTCTTCATCATCATTTCCTGCAAAATGTTCACAATGTACTCTATAATAATGCTCCCTTTCTACTTTTAATGTATCGTCTACATTCACAAAATATGTATCACGAGCATCCACAGCATAACCTTCTACATGTCCCCATTTTTCATCCGATTCATCAAGCCTTTCTACAAACATTAGGACTGCTACATAATCCACTTCATGATTAGCTGTCGTCTGACCATATACATAAATCCTTCCGATTCCAGCCTTTGAAATAGCACTTTCGCCATCCATCAAATGTTTCCCTCGTAACATAGAATTCACTGATGTACCACTTGAATAATCATCCTGTGTAAGTACGGAGCCATCTACTATAACCTCTGAGCTGTCCTCCTCTTCTGCCTTTGTATTCATAGACACACTTAAAATGATACCACACAAAATAAAGAAAGGACATATTGCAGATAAAACTCTTTTCTTCATTATATAATAACCTCTAACTAATTTTTACCTTTTCTTTTATTAAGTAAACAATCTCTTTCAAAAAATCTTACGCCTTTTCTTAAAAAAATTGTAAATTTTCCAATATTTTTTTAAATTCCGACCTTTTTACTACTCCCTTTAGCTGATAATGCACTCCCAAATATTCAAAATTTGCTATTTGTCGATTCTCTGAACTGTCTGTCACCTCAAACTCCTCGACATTAATTTCTGTCCCCTTTACAGAGACCGTATATACATTAATCCTATTGTCCTCTTCATTTTGACCAACAGAAGAATCCTCATCATTTAGATAAAGAGAATATCTAATAATCTCACCTTCACAAATATATAATAGTTCTGCCTTTAGCAGTTCCTCTTGAACTTTATAACTATCCAATTTCATATTATCTGGTTTATAAATTATCCTTACTGGTTTTATATTCAATTTTTCTCTTATTTCTTGATATACAGTTAATTCATCTACATCCTCTGTCTCATAACTCTTCATGTCCTCCGTATTAATCATATTCATCGGCTTTCCGCCGGTAATTCTCTCAATCAACACTTTCCAATGTGACTTACTTCCCACAGTGGTCACGCCAACTCCCGAGACGATCACCAGCACTGCTGCCAGAGAAACCACAAAATACTTTCTCTTCTTTCTCCGGTAAAGAACTTTCCCCTCTACAGGACTCTCTGCTGCTCCCACCAGCATATTTCCGTTCCCTGCAATATCTTCTCGCGCAGATTGCTCAGATTCCAGAAGCCCTATACTTTTCGCAGCAGCTTGATCCGCACTCTCCCCATATCCAGCCGCGGCCTCTCGGATTTCCCCATTGTCTCTGGCGTCCTGGGCAGCCCTGCCGCCAAAGCCGAACCCCCTTGGGATCTCTGGCATAAGTTCCGCAGAAAATTCCACGGAATCCCCTGGAACCTTGAAATGCCTGACCACATTCCCCGTGCCTGCATGATTCCTTGCGCGGTCCGCGTCTTCCGCTGCCGTAAGATAATGGCCGTTCCGAAGGTTCTCCTCCACCTTTTTTACAGCCTCCCGCTCCTCTTCCAGTTCTTCCTCATAGGCTCGTATTTTTTCCAAAAGAGCCGCATCCATCTCTTCCGTCACCTGAATCCCGTCAAGCTCCGGATGCCGTTTCATTTCTTTCTCTATTTCTCGTGCTTCTCTTTCTATTTCCTGATGCAGTGATAGTGATCTTGATGACCCTCTCTCTTTTTGCATAATCCTGCCCCTTACCTTTTATCTAGTTAAAAATTTTATGAAAAATAATGCTTGAGTAGACCGGAACTAAAATTTTGCTGTCTTGCGCAAAAAATCATGATTCAATGCCTAAACTTGTTATTTTTATATTATCACTTAACTCTTTGCAACACACTTTCCACTTGACTTTTCTTTAAATAAGGTTAATATGAATCTATAGTCTGAAATATAGTTAATCTGGAGGTGTTTATAATATGAAGCGAATCATACTTACCGGCGGCGGAACCGCCGGGCATGTCACTCCGAATATCGCCCTGATCCCCCGATTGAAGGAAATGGGTTATGATATCCAATATATCGGTTCCTACAACGGCATTGAAAAGGATTTGATTGAACCTTTCCATATTCCCTATCATGGAATTTCTTCCGGGAAGCTGCGCCGGTACTTCAGCGTCCAGAACTTCACCGATCCATTCCGTGTATTGAAAGGTCTGGACGAGGCCCGGAAACTCATCCGCAAGCTGAAGCCTGACGTTATCTTTTCCAAAGGCGGTTTTGTATCCGTTCCGGTCGTCCTTGCCGGAAAACGGGCAAAGGTTCCGGTCATTATCCATGAATCCGATATGACGCCCGGACTGGCCAACAAGATTGCCATTCCTTCTGCCACAAAGGTTTGCTGCAACTTTCCCGAAACCCTGGAACATTTGCCAAAAGAAAAAGCCCATCTGACAGGTTCCCCGATCCGCCAGGAATTATTATCCGGCAATAAAGTCGCCGCTATGGATCTGTGCGGTTTTTCCGCTGATAAGCCTGTCATTCTGGTCATTGGCGGAAGCCTTGGCTCTGTAGCAGTCAACAACGCAGTCCGCGCCGCACTTCCAGAACTTCTGGAACATTTCCAGATTGTCCACCTCTGCGGCAAAGGAAAACTGGATGCTTCCTTAACCAGCACAAAAGGCTACAAGCAGTTCGAATATATCAGCAATGAACTGAGAGATATCTTCGCTCTGTCCGACCTGGTGATTTCCCGTGCCGGCGCCAACGCCATCTGTGAACTGCTTGCATTGCGCAAACCGAATCTCCTCATTCCTCTCTCTGCAAATGCCAGCCGCGGCGATCAGATTTTGAACGCCCGCTCCTTTGAGCGGCAGGGCTTCAGCATTGTACTTGAAGAAGAAGAGGTTACGAAAGAAACCCTTTTAAATGCCGTAAATAAACTCTATGAAAACCGCGCTTCCTACATGGATGCCATGCGCGATTCCGGCCAGCATGATTCCATCAATACCATTATACAGCTCATTGAGGAAGTTCATACGGCACGGTAAAAAACAGCGCAACCGGATTGTTCATCCAAGAAATCCATACAGCAAAAGATACTTTCCACAAATAATATGCAGCAAAACGTCCATCTAAAATTGCAGTTACGCCATGCATGGAAATGGACGTTTTGTTCCTCTTATACCTCAAAAGCAGATACCGTCAGGTCATTTCTATACAAGCGGATCATACAACGCCTGCACACCCGGCAGATACCGCTATTTTCTCAGAACCGGCTCAATTCGTCATATTCCACGCCAAATTGATTTTGTATCCAGTTCCTTGCCCTGTGCATCATCACATACAATGCATTTTCCGTCATATGAAGCCTGCTGGCCGTTTCCGCAACCGGAATGTCCATATAACATATCATCATAATTGCTTCATGCCATCTCTCGTTCTTTTTCATCAACGCAGCAAAAATACGCTCATGAAGCTCTCCGCGCATTTTCTCCGTCATCTCACTTAAATACTCAGATTCTAAACTTTCAGTGGCTGGTTCTTCTATCCCTTCAGAGCCTCCCGCATCCACTGAGACGACTCTGGATGTTTTTTTACGATGATTAATCGCACGATGCTTTGCTGTTGTATATAACCATGATTTGATATTAGGATATTCCGCTATGTCCTTTACGCCTTTCGCTGACATATCCCTGTATAATGCCAGAAATGTATCCTGCATAATATCCTCTGCCGTGTCCAGATCACCTGTATAAGTGTGTGCTGCCTTCAAGACAAGATTCTTATAATCTTTATAGATCTTGTCAAATCCTATGTTTTCAGTCACTTTTCTTTCTCCGGTCTACTTACTACTTCAACTTGTTCAGAATCTCTTCCTTGTCTTTCTCTTCCAGTTTTCCCATATGCCATCCAAGCCCAACCTTGTCGCCCTTATACCGCGGAATCATATGCATATGGAAATGAAACACTGTCTGGCCCGCGGCTTCTTCATTATTTTGAACAATATTATAGCCGTCACACTCCAGGACGTCCTTTAGCTTTATCGTCATTTTCTTTGCAAGCACCAATGCTTTTGCTGCCAGTCCATCCTCTAAATCAAATAAATTCCGATAGTGTTCTTTCGGAATAATCAATGCATGCCCTTTTGATGCCGGGCTCAAATCCAAAATCACCCGAAAATCTTCATCCTCGTACAAAGCTGCCGACGGAATCTCACCCGCCGCAATTTTACAAAATATGCAATTATCGTCTCTCATTACTTTTTCCTCTTTCTGTTTTTTCTTCTGTATGCTTTTTATTGTATGTAGTATAGCGCATTTTTATAAAAAAGAGAACAAAAATCTATCATTTCCTAATTTTTTAGTACTTTATACCATTATAACGATCAAATGCAGTTTTTAAAATAATGGCAAAGCCGGGGTTTTTAACCCCGGCCCTTTATATTTCCACACTGCTGTCTATTCCCATTTACCGCTATTTCTCAACGCTTCACAAAGTATTCCTCATACCACACCAGAAACGTATAGATCGTCCATACCTTTCTCCAATTATCCGAATTTCCGCCGATATAATCATCAAAAATCGCGTTAATCTCTTCTATATTAAAGAACTTCTCCGCCATCTCACTATGGAATTTCTCCCGCACATCCTGATTGTACCTGTCATCTGCCATCCAGATACGGATCGGCACGATGAATCCCAGCTTCTTACGGAATGCAATCTCCTCCGGCAGTACCTTTGCCGCTGCCGTGCGGAATGCGACCTTATTCTGCTCTTCATTGACTTTATATTTGGACGGCATCCGGGACGCGATATCAAAGATCCGTCTATCGGTCAGCGGCATCCGGATCTCCAATCCGGCCGCGGTACTCATTTTATCTACATTTAGGTAAATATCACCTTCCAGCCAGATCTGGATATCCACATCCGACATTTTTGTAAGCGGATCCAGCCCTTCTGTCTCTTCGTAAATCTCCTTTACCAGATTGATCGGAAGAACATCCTCATAATATCTTTTTAAAATCTTCTTTTTCTCGTCTTCCTTCATGATATTGGTATTACCTACATAGAACGTCTTTAAGTTCTCGCCATAGCGTTCCGCGTTGCGGTACATATTATAGCCGCCGAAAAATTCATCCGCCCCTTCGCCGGAATAGCAAAGCTTCGTATGCTTCGCCGTATCCTGGCATGCAATGGCAAATACAATGGCGGATGCGTCCCCAAGCGGCTGCTCCATATGGTACATTACATAAGGAACAATCTCAAAATACTGCTCCGGCGTGATCAGGCTGCGGAAACATTTTCTTCCCAAAATCTTTACCGTCTCTGCCGCCAGGCGCGACTCATCGAAACGCTCCTCCACATAACCGCAGGTATCCGCATTTTCCACGTCAGACATTGCCAGTACATAGGAGGAATCCACACCGCCGGACAAAAAGGATTCTGCGGTCTCTCCTTCTGCCTTCACTTCCGGCATGATCTTTTCCAGCGTTGTATGTATCTCGTCCGCCCACTCTTCCAGCGATTTGCTTTCATCCGGATGGAACTCGGGCGTCCAGTAACGCTTAATTTCCATTTTTCCGTCCTTCCAGAGCAGATACCGCCCTGGCAGCAGCTTTTTCATCCCTTTGAAAAAGGTATCCTCTCCTGCCACATAGGTCAGGCTGAGATACAACTGCAGCATTTCTTCGTTCAATTCCTTCACAAATCCCGGCTGCTCCATAATCCTGCGGATGGACGTACCATAAAGCAGACTGCCGTCCGCTGTCTGATAATAATAGAAGGGCTTCGTTCCAAACTGGTCTCTCAGGCAGAAAAGCTCCTCTTTCTCCTCGTCCCACAGCGCAAATGCAAACATACCATACATATGGCCTGCCATCCCGCTTCCCCAGGCGCTGTACGCCTTCACTAATATTTCCTGCTCACGTGCCTCACGGGATAATGCCGGGTCAACTTTTAACTCCTGGCAAAGCGCTTCCCAATTCCTGATGTGCCCTTTGTACTCTTTTACTTTAATCATATCTGTACCTCTCTATACTTGTAACTATAAACTTCCTCTTCTATAATGCATTCCAGCCCCCTAAATCCTGCATAGATATCTGCCGGGATCTTACAGACTGTCACACACTATGAAATCCCTTTCCTATAATTTCACTCGTATTGGAAATCAAGATAAATGCGGACGGATCCGCCTCTCTGATAAAATTCCTCAGCATCACAGCCTGATGACGGCTCAATACGGTGAAAATAATGTATTTCTGGGATCCCGAAAACGCTCCGTGCCCTTCACTCACCGTCGCGCTCCGGTTTAGCTCATGGACAATAAAATCACAGATTTCATCAGGCTTGCTGCAAAAGACGTTGAAATACTTGGAAAGATTCAAGCTTTCAATAAAGCTGTCCACCAGTACTGAGCGAAATGCCAGCCCCAGGCAGGAATACAGCCCCACTTTCACGTCAAATACAAAGAATCCGGCAACCGTGATCGCCACATCCGAGAGAATCAGTGCGCGTCCGATATCTACACTGGAATATTTTTTCAAGATCATTGCAATAATATCCGTTCCGCCGCTGGATGAACCGATATTGAACAAAATCGCCGAGCCAAAAGCCGGAAGCACAATAGCAAAAATCACTTCCAGAAGCGGTTCATCTGTGAAAGGACGATTCATCGGCCAGATTCTTTCAAACAGGGACAGGAGGACGGAGAGCAAGATGCTGCAATAGGCTGTTTTAGCAACAAACTTTCGTCCCAATATGACAGCGCCAAGTATCAGCAGAACCATATTTGCCACAAAAGAAAAATCAGAAGCAGAGATGACGCCGGATTTTGCAACCAGGACCGCAAGGCCTGTAATGCCGCCGAACGTAAAGTGATTGGTAAACTTGAAAAAATACACTCCGACAGCCATAACGAAAGTTGCGGCTGTCATCATAAAGAAACTGTGAAATTTTGCCTTCATTTGTTTTCCCCTTACATTTGTAAAATTATAATACTCCAATTTTACCTCTGTTTCGGATTGTAACGCTACGGCACTTAAAAGTCAACTATTAGAAATTAAGATAAGAAAATATCTCTCTTCCTGCATATAATATACAAAAGCTGCTTGAGGTATTTTCACATGAATCATTGTTCTGACCTTTATGTTTTATCTGCCCTTGCCTGCCAGCTGTCTGAATGCCTGGCAGAAGAAGAACTGGAGTTCCTTGCCGCCAATCTGAAAGCGCTCGGCGAAATGCTGGATGTTGCCGCTGCGCGGCAGGCAGTATGTAAAAAATAGACATCAATACCATTGCCTTATCACTTGATTTTGAGGCCGCTTTATAGTACCATATGTAAAGCAAAGACAAGATGCAAAAACAAGTCCAAAAAGTTTACAAAAGGATGATCTACAGAAATGATAGAATATAGAACTTTATCGAAAGATGAATTATGCGTGGAATTATTTAAAGACTTCATCCGGCACCAGGTTGTTACAAAATGCCGGAGAAGAGAAAACAATGAATGGGTCATCAAAGACGCCCCATTTATTGATGATTGGACCAAAGAGGATTATAAAGTATTGGTTTCCTGCCTGAAAAATACACTGGCTTCCGGCGGCTTCGTATATGCTGCTTTTTTTAATGATGCCCTGAAGGGATTCGTTTCCGTGGAGTCTGGTTTATTTGGCGGCGAGCAGAAATATCTTGACCTGACAAGCATCCATGTATCTGAGGATATGCGCGGCCAGGGAATCGGAGCCGCACTTTTTCTTGCCGCAAAAAAATGGGCCAAAGAAAACGGCGCGGAAAAATTATACATCTCTTCACATTCCGCTGTTGAGACACAGGCCTTTTATAAAAAAATGGGCTGTGTGGAAGCGCAAAGTTATCATAGCGGGCATGTTGAGGCGGAGCCCTGCGACTGCCAGCTTGAATGTCCCGTATAAGATCAGGATTCCGGCTGGGCTGCAGGCTGCCTTATAAAACCATCCCGTTTTTCCTGTACTCCCCCGGCGTCACTCCCATATGCTTTTTAAACATCTTAATGAAATAACTCTGGGTGGAAAAATGGAGATATTCGCTGATCTCTGCCATTGTATATTTTGAATAGATCAACATATTTCCGGCCGCACGCACACGCTCCTTCTGTATATAATCCACTACCGACTGTCCCGTTGCATTTTTAAAAACCCGCGACAAATGACATGCGCTGATTCCCACTGCCTCCGCGATATCTTCTAAAACAATCTTCTCATGTAAATGTACGAATATATATCGGATCGCATCTTCAATATATCTGTTATAGCAGTGGTTTCCATGCTCCGCCACCGCAAGCGTAAACTCCCTTAACGCACGGTGGTGCAGCCTGCCGATATCATCCACTGTATGATAATTTTCACAGGTCTGGATATAACCGTCGCTCATTGCAAATGCAATTTCTTCCGGCAGCCCTCCTTCTATCGCAGCCCTGGTAAATGTGGTGATTGCAGCGATAAACATATTTTTCTCATTGCGCAGTTCATTTTTTGAAAGCACCCCCGGCGTGCCGTCCGGCGGAATCTGCAGAACCTCATCCAGCAGTTCGATGCGCCCTTCTGTTATAATCTTATAACGAAGCTTTTCGTGGGCATAGGACATATGAGGCTGGGCATCTTCCCGGCGTTTAAACAATTCAAATTCCCGGAGTATTTCTGCTGATGCGTTCATTCCATCCATTCTCTCCATCACCTCTCAAATTTTAGTAATATCTGCTCCAAATATTAACAAGATTTTATCATAATTCACAAGATTTTGCTATAGCATCTTCTTCAAAAATGCTACACTAAGATTACAAAACAAGAATATGGAAAAGAGGTATGATCTATGGACAGAGATTTGAAATCACTCATCAGCCAGATGACTCTGGAAGAAAAAGCCGGGATGTGCTCCGGCCTTGACTTCTGGCACTTAAAAGGAGTCGAACGCCTGGGGATCCCCAGCGTCATGGTCAGCGACGGACCGCATGGCCTCCGCAAACAGGATGATAAGGCAGACCACCTCGGCATCAATGACAGCATCAAAGCAGTCTGTTTCCCTCCGGCATGTTTAAGCGCCTGCTCTTTTGACAGAGAGCTGCTCCACACATTCGGTACAGCGGTCGGAAAAGAAGCACAGGCAACCGACGTCTCCGTGGTTCTTGGCCCTGCAGTGAATATCAAGCGTTCCCCGCTCTGCGGCAGGAACTTTGAATACTATTCCGAGGACCCTTACCTGACAGGAGAAATCGCGGCAGCATTTATCCAGGGTGTCCAGTCACAAAATGCAGGCACTTCTATCAAGCATTTTGCGGCAAATAACCAGGAATTCAACCGCATGAGCAACTCCTCCGAGGTTGACGAACGGACGCTGCGCGAAATCTATCTGCCTGCCTTTGAAACTGCCGTGAAAAAAGCACAGCCCCAGACCGTGATGTGCTCCTACAACCAGTTAAACGGCACTTATGCTTCCGAACATCCCTGGCTTCTTACGGAAGTCCTGAGAGATGAATGGGGGTTTGAAGGATACGTGATGTCCGACTGGGGCGCGGTCAATGACCGTGTGGCTGCTTTAAAAGCCGGACTGGAGCTGGAAATGCCTTCTTCCAATGGAGTTAATGACGAAGAAATCGTAAAGGCAGTCAAAGAAGGCACACTGGATGAGTCTGTACTTGACCTCGCCGTAGAACGGATTCTGCGCATCATATTCCACTGGACAGACCATCGCGAGGAACAGCCATTTACAATGGAAGAAGACCATCTTCTTGCTCAGCATATTGCAGAGGAATCCATGATCCTCTTAAAAAATGAAGAGATCCTTCCCCTTGGCACAGATGAAAAAATCGCTTTCATCGGCGGCTTTGCAAAGACGCCTCGTTTCCAGGGCGGCGGCAGCTCTCATATCAACAGTTTCCGGGTTGACAATGCCTTAGACTTCGCTTCCAAGATCGGAAATGTAGACTATGCAGAGGGATTCCCGTCTGACCGCGACTTATACGACGAGGCATTGTCAAAGGAAGCCATCGCCAAAGCGGCAGATGCAGACAAGGCAGTGATCTTCGCAGGGCTTCCGGACAGCTTCGAGTCAGAAGGCTATGACAGGCAGCACATGAAATTGCCGGACTGCCAGAACAAGCTGATCCGTGAAATCCTCCGGGTACAGCCCAATACCGTTATCGTCCTGCACAACGGTTCCCCTGTAGAAATGCCTTGGCTGCCGGATGTAAAAGGCGTACTGGAAGCATACCTCGGCGGACAGGCCGGAGGAAGCGCCGTAGCAAATATCCTGTTTGGCAAAGCCAATCCTTCCGGCAAACTTGCAGAAACCATGCCGATCAAACTCGCCGATAATCCGGCCCACCTGAATTTTGGAGACGGAGACAAGACCTTTTACCAGGAAGGGATTTATGTGGGATACCGCTATTATGACGCAAAAGAAATGGACGTTGCATTCCCATTTGGACACGGGCTGTCCTATACTACATTCTCCTACAGCAATCTGGCCACAGATAAAACAGAAATCAGCGGTTCCGATACACTGACCGTATCCGTTGACGTCACCAATACCGGACATATTGCCGGGAAAGAAACCGTACAGCTTTACGTCCGCGACCTGACAGGCTCCTGCCGCAGGCCGGGCAAAGAATTGAAAGGCTTTGAAAAAATCACGCTGGAACCAGGAGAAACAAAAACAGTTTCCATTACTTTGGACAAAAGAAGTTTTGCATGGTATAATACAGAAATCAAAGACTGGTATGCCGCAAATGGAACCTATGAACTTTTAATCGGCGCTTCTTCCAGAGATATCCGCCTGACGGCACAGGTTCAAATGACAGGCAGCCGCCCGCTCCCATTAAACCTCCACCTGAACAGCACGCTCGGTGAACTTCTGGGAGACGAACGGACAAAAGAATATGGCATCCGTTTAAAAAATAAGATGGTTCAATTTTTTAGCGCTTCCTCCTCAGAAGAGGCGGCCAATTCCGCAATTTCAGACGAAATGAACGCTGCTATGGCTTTGTCCATGCCGCTGCGTAATCTGGTAAGCTTTGGACTGTGCAGTAAAGAGGAAATCCAGCAGACCCTGGATGAATTGAAGCAAATCAGGTAAAATATCAAATTCCAAGACCAGACACTGCCTATCCTGTGTGCTGGACAGGATAGGCAGTTTATTTTTTCAGCCGTTTCTGAAATAACAGATTAGGGAACTGTAAATTACTATACAACTTCCGGGCAAGGGGAAATAACCATGACAATCTACGATATCGCAGAACTTGCCGGTGTATCGGCAAGCACCGTATCCCGTGTGATCAATGATAAGCCGGGGATCGGGGAAGCCACGCGGGAAAAAGTGAAAGCATTATTAAAAGAACATAATTACACCCCGGATGAAAACGCCAGAGGATTGGTCAATAAAAACACAAAGCTAATCGGTATCATGCTGGCGGATATCCGGAGTGCGCACCATACCGATCTGACTTATGCCGTAGAAAAGTATTTAAGAGAAAAGGGCTACTGCGGTATTATCTTAAATGCCGGTTCCAAAGCCGAAGAAATGGTAGAAGCGATCCGGATCCTGGAGCAGCGCCGTGTGGACGGCGTCCTGATCATCGGCTCCGTATTTCAGAATGAAACGGTAGAAAGTGGGATCAAAGAGCATTTTGCCAATATCCCTGTGGTATTTGCCAATGGAAGGTTCGAACTGCCAAATGTCTATTGCGTATTGGTAGACGAGTGCGACGGCGTGGAGCATTGTGTGGACCTGCTGGCTAAAAAGCAAAAAGGGAATGCCGCATTTATCGGTTCTCTGGACACACCGAGCAGCCAGGAAAAGCTCAAGGGCTTCAAGCGTGCCATGATACGGTATGGCCATTCCGAAGAATCCCTGGTCATATTGGACGGAGAGCCGTCAATAGAGAATGGATATCGATTAACGCAAAAATTATTGAGCGAATATCCCAGGATACAAAGCGTGATTTATTCAGAAGATTTAGTTGCAGCCGGCGGAATGCGTGCATTTTGGGATGCAAAGGTAAAAATTCCTGATGAGATGGCTGTCATCGGAATTGATAATACCATTTATGGAGAACTAAGCTGCCCACAGTTCACATCACTGGATAATAAAATGACGGAAATGGCATCTGAAGCAGCAAGAATTTTAATCGACGCCATCGAAGGGCGGAAAAACCCCCGGAAGATCATGCTGCTCTCGGACATCGTGGAGCGTGAAAGCACCTAAACATATTCTAACCTTCTGGAAATGCCCAGTCCCGATCAAAATATTGATTTCACAGTAAGCAATCGGAAAAGTCTCTGTCAAAGCGGAGGCTTTTCTCTTTCATTTCCTATATTTAACATCTCGAACAATTCTATCACTACAGAAGCGGCACACTTTCTTACTCATCAGCATCCAATCATCCCTCTCCCCAAAACGCACTTTCCGATCCATAATTTTCCATATTAGTATATCGATTGCGTTAATGAGCATTCTCCAGCTTTAACCAAAACCGCGCCGAAATTTATGAACCACTTTGCTTTTAGTAAATATGCACAGTTTTTGTATGCTATTTCTGTGAATATCGACATATGAAACATAGTTGATTTACGCATTGTTGTATGCTATTATAATTTCAGCAAACGCAATCGATTGAGCAAATATTCAAAATCAACTGGAGGAATCATAAAATGAAGCGTGTACCTTATGAGACAATGGTAAAAGAATTTAAAAGAGTACTGGTAAAAAAAGGATTTAGCGAAAAACGCGGAGAAGCAGCAGCCGAAATTTTCGCACAGAACAGCCTGGCCGGAGTCTATTCCCATGGACTCAACCGTTTCCCAAGAGTAGCCAGCTATCTCGAAAAGGGTGAGATCGATCCGGATATCACAGCGACATGTGAACTGCAGCTTGGCGCATTAGAGCGCTGGAACGGCCACAGAGGGTTCGGCCCGTTAAACGCAAAGCTGGCAATGGACAGAGCCTGTGAACTTGCAAAGGAATTTGGCATCGGGATTGTAGCTTTAGGCAATAACAACCACTGGATGCGCGGCGGAAGTTATGGCTTCCAGGCGGCAGACCAAGGCTGTATCGGCATCTGCTGGTCCAACACCATGCCAAATATGCCTGCATGGGGCGGTGTGGACAGAAAGATCGGAAACAATCCTTTGATCTTTGCAGTACCGAGAAGCGACGGGCGCCATGTAGTCATTGACTGCGCGGTATCTCAGTTCTCTTACGGAAAAATCGAAGACTGTAAGCTAAAAGGAATCCAGCTTCCGGTTCCGGGCGGCTATGATACGAAAGGAAATCTGACTACCGACCCTGCCGAGATTGAAAAGACCTGGAGAGTGCTCCCCATGGGATACTGGAAAGGCAGCGGCATTTCCATTGCCCTGGACTTGATCGCAACAGTCCTTACCAACGGAAATTCTGTAAATAAAATCGGAACCTTTGGAGATGAGATCGGGCTTTCCCAAGTCATGATCGCAATTGATCCTTCTAAGGCGAACACCATGGAACTAACCGACGAGATTGTAAATGAAATTATCGCAGACGTAAAATCCTCCCAGCCAATCCAGGAAGGCGGCAGCGTATTATATCCGGGAGAACACGAAACCCTGATGATCCAGGATAATATGGAACATGGGATCCCGGTAATTGAAGAGGTATGGGAATCTGTCCTGGCAATGTAGGGGACAAAATGGCGACATTGTAACATACGGAAGCATTGCCGTGCCAGAGTTTTGGCGGCGCTCTTCTGCCATTACAAAATAATATATAGAAGAAAGGATGAAAAATCATGAAAAGATTCTGCTGTTTATGCCTGGCAATGCTGTTGCTGCTGATAAGCCTGGCCGGATGCGGTTCCTCCAGTGAAAAAGATGACGGGAAACCAGTACCGGAGTTGAATATTATCCTGGCACACAACCAGACTTCTCTGGAAAACCCCTATACAAAAGCCGCAATCCGTTTCAAAGAAGTGCTGGAAGAAGTTTCCGGAGGAAGGGCAACGGCAACCCTGCACCACGGGACTCTGGGAGAAAACGAATCGGAGCTGGTAGAAAAACTGGAGCTGGGTGCCATTCACCTGACCGTGGCCTCCCCTGGATTTATGACGCTTCTCGGTGTAAATGAAATCGATATGTTCTCACTTTTGTACCTGTCCGACAGCTTCGACCATTGGGAAGCCTGTGTGGACGGTGAGTTCGGCCAGGGAATGAGTGAACTGCTAAGCGAAGAAATGGATAACCGCTTTAATATCATGGGCTATTGGACGTGTTCCGTCCGGGATTATTATGGAAAGAAGCCTGTCGTAGAGCCGTCTGACTTAAAGGGTATGACAATCCGTACACAGAGCACTCCGGTTGTCCAGAAATTTTGAAAAGACTGCAAGGCAATCCCCACCTCTGTTGCATGGGGCGAATTATACCAGGCGCTCAGCCAGGGCGTTGTGGATTCTGCCGAAAATGACTACACCAGCTTCCGCTTAAAGGAACACCACAAGACCAATAACGGGAAATATGTCAGTGAAACACATCACGATTATACGACTCGTTTATTCCTGACCACCGGGCAGTTTTACGAGGCACTGACCGAAGAGCAAAGGGGCTGGTTTGACGAGGCCTGCCGTGTTGCCACAGAAGAAAACCGTCAGGCAACCTATGATATGTATGAGGAATCAAAAGCTCAGGCAGCAGCAGACGGAGCACAGATTACAGAATTCGAAGATGTGGATATTGAAGCATTTAAGGAGATCGCAATTCCAATCCAGGATAAATTTGCAGAAGAATATGGAATGCAGGATTATCTGGATATGGTCCGCAAAGAAGGAGAATCTCTGAAATAAAGCGCCCCGCGTCCCGCGGAAAAAATACGAGGAGAGAGAATATGAAGAAAGCATTAGGTTATCTGCAGAAAATACAGATTGCAGCGGGCGGAATCTTTTTGTGTATCTTTTTGGGAAGTGTTGTGATCCAGATGGCATGCCGGTACGCAGGAGCCGCGGCAATCTGGATAGAAGATGTGTCCATGTACGCCTTTATCTGGGAATCGCAGCGCTTCCTATCATACCGAACAGCGTCGTATTTACAAAAATGTTTAACGGCCTGAACAGTTTCACGCTGCTGGCTGTACCGTTGTTCATCCTTGCAGCCAATCTTATGAATGAAGGCTCTATATCAGACCGTCTGATCGATGTGTGCAAATCTTCTGTGGGACACGTAAGAGGCGGGCTGGCACATGCAAACATCCTGGTATCCATGATCTTTGCCGGGATTTCCGGTTCCTCCCAGGCCGACACTGCCGGGGTTGGCAAAATCCTGATTCCGGCAATGGAGAAGCAAGGCTATGATAAAGGAACTGCAGTCGGTGTCACAGCGGCATCCTCCACACTGGGTTCCATCATCCCGCCAAGTATTACCATGGTAGTCTATGCAGGCATTGCCAATGTAGGAACAGGAGCCTTATTCATGACAGGCCTGATCCCCGGGATCATGCTGGGCCTGGCGATGATGCTTGTGGTTGCATATTATTCAAAGAAGAAGAATTTTCCAAAGGGAGAAAAAGTCCCCGCCAAAGAAGTGTTGAAGCAGATCTGGACCTCCCTTCCGGCATTGATGACCCCCATTATCCTTGGATTGATCGTGGTCGTGACACTGGCCCTGGGACTGGTTACTCCGCCTTATGGACTGTGCCTTCTTCTTGCCGGCTCCATCAGCGGGATCAGCATTGAGGAATCCTTTAAAGGAGTGCTGCCTTACTTTATGTCATCCATCGCAGTGCTTGCTCTGATGATCCTGTTCTCTGATGTGTTCCTGGCAATCCCGACGGCACTGTTTCCAAATCTTTTCTAATAGGAAATGTATTTTTGAAAAATCCTGCGTCTAAGAGTTTTAACACTGGGCAACTATATAAAAATGAACGTATAATTTCAGTAAATGAACTGCCGTACCAGGTTTCTAACCTCCTACGGCAGATTTTTTAACTTTTTTGATTTCCGGTATATACAGATAGCGCTGATTACATCTGCGACAAAGATAAAATGCAGGATGATATGCAGCAAAGCCGTTTTTTTTGAGATTGCATTTTTTCTTAATAGTCTTACTATTGCACTGATTCCATACATGGATGACGTGAACATCAGGCCAAGGTCAATCACTGCCATAAATGAGATCAGGATTGGTGAAACAAACAACAGAGCAGGCACCACCATAGCAAATGCCAAAAGAAGCCCTATCAGAAATACGCAGATATAGAACGGGATATGTATCAGCTTAATGAGCATGTCATAGAATGCCAGCCTGTGGCCAAAATCTTCATAAGAGCCGGCAAAAGCATTCCAGATATTAAAACCATAAACTACAACAGTCGAAACAGCATATACAGAAAAAAAACTCTGAACCGCTCCCAATTCATCGGGCAGCACAGCAGACACTGCAATAAGATATGGCCAGAGCATCAAAATAACCGGAAGAATTTTTCTTAAGTTCTTCATCATCCAAATACATCCTCACAAAACGTTTATCCAGCCTTACTGGTTTTATAGGATCTTATATATCTGAAAATTATTATAACAAATACAAAGGCAGACGTACAATCCCTTTTCCCAAAACCTGTAAAATTTTTTCCAAAAGTTGTAAATAAACTGTAAACTTTTTCAAGATTTGAACGATAATATATGTATAAAAGTTTTAAATAATTTTGTAGTGCCGGAAGGAGGATATAGAGATGAGTGGTATTTCTGGAATTAGCAGTACATCTCCTTATTTATATGGACATATTGCAAGCGGAAACAAATTGATGTCTGCAGCGGATGGTGCTGCTGAACTGGCGGTTACAAAGAAAGAACAAGCCCAGATTACGGGATATAATACCGGGACGAAGAATCTTGGAGACGGGGTCAGCCTGCTGAAAACTACCGATGGAGCTTTAGGCAGTGTAACTGACCATTTACAGAGAATACGTGAATTAGCGCTTCGGGCTTCCAGTTCCATCTTGAACAATTCCAACAAGGCGGAGATCCAGAAGGAAATTGAACAGTTAAAGAAAGGCATTGACCAGATTGCCGGAACTACCAATTTCAATGGTATCAGTTTATTAGACGGCACCCAGAGCCAGGGAGTTCAGCTTGTATCAGACGGAAACGGCGGTTCTCTTACAATCAACAATACGACGAGTTCGGCAACACAGGCGCTTGGGATTGCAGATTTTGACGTTACAAAGGATTTTGACCTTCAGGCAATTGACGACGCGCTGACAAAGGTTACCAGTGACCGCAGTACGTTAGGCGCTCAGTCAAACAAGCTGGAATATGCGATTGATTATAATGATTATGCTTCTGTTAATCTGACTGCATCGATGAGCCGCACGGCTGATACCGATATTGCGAAGACACTTATGGAATTAAAGCATCAGCAGACATTGCAGAGCGTTTCCATGATGCTGCAGAAGCGGAAGATGGAGCAGGACGGCAGCAAGATGACAGGTATCCTCAGAATGTAGTATCACTGCATAATATATTTAACAGATTGCCAGACAGTTCATAAGGAAATCATTCAACAAATGGAAAAACAGCCAGTTTTTCACTTCTTTCTGGGCTTTGGTATATTTACTTACAAAAAACAGACGCGTTCGGGCGTCTGTTTTTTGTAATGATTTATTATTTTCTCAGTCATGGAGCTATCCGGCAAAAATCTCGTGAAAGGTTCCCTTTTATACCTTCTGGCTCTCTTAGATACTTTCATGCTTTAAAAGGGATTCCAATACCTTCCCCCATTCAATATCTGCAGTCCGATCGAGATACCGATCAGCGCAAATCCCAGCACGATCGTGCCATAATCTAAAGGAGTGAACTTCCGTTCCCTGTACCACGTCCGTTTCGGGTTCTTTCCAAAGCAGCGCAGCTCCATTGCATTGGAAACAACCTCAATCCGGTCCATACTGGACAAAATCAATGGCATCAGGATAGCTGTCGCACCTTTCAGCCTTTTGATCAGATTTTCTTTTCCTGATAATTCTACGCCCCTTGCCTGCTGTGCCAGTGAAATCGAATGATATTCATCCACCACATCCGGGATATAGCGGAGAGCCAGCGACACGGAATAAGAAATCTTATAGCTTACCCCGATCTTATTCAGTGACGCCGCAAATTCACTGGGCTGTGTAGTAGAAACAAAAAGAATAACCACCGGAATCGTTGCTGTATATTTCAAAACCACGTTTGCATGGTAAAGCAACTGTTGTGCTGTAATGCTGTATCTCGATGTCATTGCAAGAAGAAGCGTCCTGGAGCCATACAGGCTGACGCCGTGTTCTGGAGAAAACAGATAGATCAGCAGATTATTCATGAATAAAAACACCAGTGAAAAAATCAGGATGACTTTCACTTCATTTACTTTAATCTTAGAAACCCTGAACAAGGCGACAGCAAAAACCGTGAGCACGATCAAATATCTGGTATCAAAGGTCACCATCGCCGCCAGCACCCAACAGAGCATGCATGCCAGTTTAGACGCCCCTGTCAGCCTGTGAATCGGAGAAACTCTGTCTATATAGTTAAATAACTGAATCATACTCTTTTTTCCTCCTTTTCATAGTCTATAAAATGCTGCACAAACAGATTTGCATCCTCGATCCCGCACAAAAGCGCAAGGTCATAAAGAGAAGTCTCTTTCAAATTGGCCTGCTCAATAATCTCTGGATTCGTCAATATATTGGCCGAAGTATCATTTGCAATCACCTTCCCGCCCGAAAAGACAATGGCACGCTGCGCATATTCCAGCATCAAATGCATATCATGCGTAATCATAACAACAGTGATCCCTCTGTCATGCAATTCGTTCAAGAACTCCATAATTTCCGTATAGTGCCGGTAATCCTGTCCCGCTGTAGGTTCATCCAGAATGATCATCTGCGGATCCAGGACCAGTATGGAGGCAATCGTCACTCTCTTCTTCTGCCCAAAGCTAAGTGCAGATACCGGCCATTTTCTGAATGGATACAGGCCGCATATTTTCAAGACTTCCTCCACTTTCGCCTGCACTACATTTTCAGGAACTTTTCTCTGGCGCAGCCCAAATGCCACTTCATCAAAAATCTGTGGTTTGGATATCATCTGGTTTGGGTTCTGCATCACATACCCAATCCGGTCTGCACGCTCTTTGATACTGTAATTTCTCATATCCTCCCCCTGGAAAGCCAGGGTTCCGATCTGCTGTTTTTCAAATCCGCACACCACTTTAGAAAATGTAGATTTCCCGGCTCCGTTGGTGCCTACGATCGCTAAAAGTTCTCCCTCGTTAATATCAATCTCGATATTTTTCAATGCATGAAAGCCATTTTCATATGTAAAGTCAATCTTATCCGCTTTCAGAAGAACCTTCTGTTCTTCCTTCTCCACAGCTTCCTTCCTTGCATGGAACCATTCCTTTACAAGATACTTGTCCGCTTCTGATAATGTAAGGCTGCGGATGCTCTGCGGCTTGGACTCTGGTTTGATCGCCACACCGGCATATTTCAAAGCCGTAAGATATAACGGCTCCCGGATTCCGTTTTCCAGCAATACATCTGTGGAAAGCAGCTCATCAGGAGGTGCGTCCGTGACAATCTGCCCATCTTTCATCAGTACGATCCGGTCCACATCACGCCAGAGCACATCCTCCAGACGGTGCTCAATGATAATAACCGTAGCGCCCGTCTCCGCCTGGATCTGGTCGATGATCTCAATGGCCTTCTTCCCGGTAGCCGGATCCAGGTTCGCCAAAGGCTCGTCAAAAAGCAGAATATCCACCTCGTTCACCATAACCCCCGCCATAGAAACTCGCTGCTTCTGTCCGCCTGACAATGCATCCGGCGCATGTTCCAGATGGCCTCCGATCCCGACTTTCTCTGCCACCTTCCTGACTTCTTTTTTCATGTCATCCTGACCCACACATGCATTCTCCAATGCAAATGCGATATCTTCCGCCACAGTCAGCCCAATAAACTGCCCGTCCAGATCCTGCAGGACCGTACCCACCATTTTGGAAATTTCAAAAATACTCAGCTTTTTTGCTTCTTTATTCTGGATCGTCAATTTTCCTGTAGACTCTCCTGGATAAGCAAACGGAATCAGCCCGTTCATACAATGAGTCAGTGTCGACTTTCCACAGCCTGACGGGCCCGCGATCAAAATTTTCTCCCCAGGATAAATCTCCAGGTTGATATTTTTTAATGTAGGCTCTGCCTGAGCATCATATTGAAAACCAAAATCCTCAAATTTTATAATCGGTTCTTTCACCTGCTGCGTCCTCCTCTGTATTGCAAATCATGATGCATTTTCATAAACGCGGAAAAAAGGGCAGCTTTAAAAACCACCCTTTCTTACTATTTTCCTTATTTTTCCATTTTCAACGAGCCTTTTTTCGCCCTTGTAGCCGCATATGCAAAGCACAGAATCGTACCCACGATTGCTGTAGACACAATATTTCCCACGCTTCCAACCGCGCCCTGCAGGAAAATCTTCTCCACTGGCTCACTGTAGATCAAAATATCAAGCGCCGGCGCAATCAGTCCCCACGCGATCAAATGTGCGATAACTTGAACTACATTAAAAATCACAGCGCCCTTAATACCAAAGTCGCCCTTTGCCAAGTCAATCTTGAAACCGATAAATCCCATTGCCAGCCCAAAAAATGCGGAACCAGCAACCCAGCTCCACCAAACGCCCCAGCCGCTTGCCAGATCGCTCAGGAAATGTCCGATCAATCCCATCAGGCAGCCTGCCACAGGCCCAAACAGCATTGCCATCACCGCAATAACCGGGTAATGTACACTGACTTTCAAATTCGGGATTGGCGTAGGAATTGCAACATACGTGCTTAAAACAAAAAATAATGCCGCGCCGATTCCGATTGCTACGATTGTTTTGACTGAAAAGTTCTTCATGTGTAATACCTCCTCTTCTCTCCTTCATGTACCTTTCGCTTCCATAACTATTTTAAACGTTTTTCAACAGGTTGTCCAGCCCTACCTGTCTTTTCTAATCGCAATATGCCAGCTATTTCCAGTCCCCACATTATAGGCCCTTGCGAAGCTTCCCTGATTGATCGCCACAGCCATGCAGTTCAGTGAATTCATGTAGACCAGCGGCTCTCCTACATACACATCTGCAAAGGAATGTGCATATACCATGGTATTCCGGTACAAAGTCCTGGTATCATTGCTGATCATCACTTCCACGCGTTCCCCAAATTCAATATCCAAAGTCTTGAACAGTTCGATCGGAATATTGCTCCACAAACTTCCAAACCGCACATCCAGTACGTCGATCGTACCTTCCACTCCGCCGTCTTCTGTGTGCCTGGCCGGTATAGTGGGAAGCTCCAGTACGCTCTCCGGGTCTACTTCCGGCCCGACCTGTTCAAATGTGATCTCCCCGGATGCCAGCCTTGCCCCTGTAAATGCATAGACATCACGGCCATGGAATGTATAAGACTCTTCCGAGCCGGAACGCCGGTTGACGGATTCATCGATGATCCTGGCCGCATCTATCCCCAGATTCCGCTTTACAAATGTCAGAGTGCCGTTATCCGGTGTTACCACATACTGCCCCGTCTTTGTCCTGGCAACAATGCTTCTCCGTGTAGAGCCCACCCCAGGGTCTACCACAGACACAAATACCGTTCCTTCCGGCCAGTAATCCACTGTCTGGATCAGACGGTAGCTGGCTTCCCATGTATTATAGGGTTCAATGCCATGTGTCAGGTCATAAATCTGCAATTCGGGCGAAACCCCATATGCCACCCCATACATGGCGCTCACTGCCCCGTCCTGCATACCAAAGTCCGTCTGAAATACCAACGCTGCTTTTCCCATAATTGCTCTCCTCCTTTTTCTTCTCTCTGTTATAAAAATATATCTGCCGGCGGTTCCATTTTACCTCTGCCGCCCCAAAACAAATCGCATCCAGAACCTAAGGCATGCTCAGTTTTTTGAGCATATCTGTCATCAATGCATCCCTTTCTATACGGTATACATATTTCATAGAATGCCTTTCTCTAGAAAAATCATACCCTCCATTGCTGGTAATCTCTGGGCAAGGTACGATCCGGTCGTTCATAAAGCGCTGTCTGTCATTCAAAAGCCATGCAACCGCCGTCACATCCCAGATGACTTTTGCCCATACAGTGCCTGACGCCCATTTCTCCACTTCTTCAATTGCGTATCGAGCCAGATGATCGGCCAGCTTATTTTTTCCTGATAAATAAGCTTCCATCTCCGGCCTGCTGAGCGAAAAACTCTCCACCACCCCCCAGCAGGGCAGTTGTACAAGAGGAACTCCGCTGTCAAATAAAACCCTCGCCGCACAAAGATCCTCCGCCATATTAAACTCTTCCATCCCACTACAATGGAACCCACTGCCGCCAAGCCAGACCACCACGATCCGCTCCTTGACCGCCGGCTCCTGTAAGATCGCGGAGGCGATATTGGTTGCCGCCGCAATTCCAATAACATAAAGAGGGTTTTCCTGTGAATGTGACAGTGCCCGTTCAATCAAATCCCTGGAAGCCGGAGAAGCTGCGGCGATCTTTTCCTCCTTCAGAAAATGATCCGCGCCTTTAAAAACGGATGACTTATATTGCTTTGCATCCGCCAGATCCAGAATATTCATGATCTCCTGACAGCTTTTCTCCATTCCCTCCCCCGGCGTCTCCGCCTTTTCATTCAAAAAAGGGGCGGCATAGATGGCCTGCAGCCGGAGCCTGCCTTGATTCTTAAGCAGATATGCCAGCGCAAACTGGTCATCCACCTCATTATATGTATCCGTGTCAATCACTACATCTACCAGATGCTCTGGAGATTGCAGCATATGAATCCTCTGGCTGTCTTCCAACTGGCAGCACCTCCATCTGCTTATCCGATTAGGAAACTTTTTTCGTCAACAGTTTTACCAAAATATTTATATCATTTTCTATATTCGATGTCAATATATTCCCTCCTAAAAACATTTTCCCCAAAAAATAAGGGCAGATGGTCTGACAGTTCATTTACGCACTGTCAGACCATCTGCCCTTTCGGAGCCGTTCACTTTCTATTGGAAAACCGCCTCTTTATAGAAGCCCAAATTTGTTTATACACAATTCTTACCGATTCTATCACACTACAAGGCAGATAAAACCTTAAGAACCCCTATAACTAATAAATGTACCGGGTAAAACAAGTAAAAGAACCATTTAGAAAATGTACGTCCATGTTCCGCACGTTTTCCATTATAAAAGCACAGCACTGTAACCCCCGCGGCAGCAACACCCAGGCTGCTGTAAATCATGCGCAAAACCAGCTCCGTACCGGAATACAAAAAACTGAGATTCATATGCTGGAAAAATGCAAAGATCAATGTTGCAGCCCCATAAGATACCGCTGCCTTTTTCTTCGATTGATAGGTGTGCGAAAACATGATCGTATAAAGTGCAGCCATGATCGGCCAGTCGCATATGATCGTGACTAAAACCAGAACTATCTGTACGAGTACCCTTAAGAACCGATTCTTTATTTTCTCTCCTGCCACCAGGATCAAAAAGCAGAAGAACAATGTAAAAAGCATATTTAATCCCACAAACTGAATCTCTCCCCCATACGAAAACGCAAGGCAGAATGGAATTTCAGATAAAACAGCAAACAGGAATAAACGGACTGCATAGTTCTTTTTGGAACGGGTATACTGATACCCCTCCACTAAAAACCAACACATAACAGGCGCTGTAAAATATCCCACATCCTCGAACAGGGTTGCAAGAAAAGTCCCCTGTTGTAAAAAAACGTGGGAAATGTGGTTTAGCAGCATTGTCAGCATTGCAATATACTTGATCGTGTCACGGTTTAATCCATAGCTCTTTTCTGGATTCATAGCCAAATACCCCCTCTAAATTAGAATTTTTAATCATATCCTGCATTATTATATCTGATTTTGTCCATCTCGTCAAATCATCCGGCACGGCCTTAAACGTATGTAAAACTGTCTCCAACGCAAATAAGAACTGTGCTTCCGGTTCACAGTCCTTATTATCTACAGTTCCCATCATACCAGAAGTATGCAGCCTGATACGATCAATAATATATAAGTAAGCTTCACAAAAAACTCCTGTTTTATCCTTTGATGCAGCATCTGTCCAAGAATAAGCGCCAATACCACTGGAGCCACACACATGCCGGTCAGCCGCAAGATCCCTGCGTCCACACTCCCTTCTATGACATGCCGGACCAGCATGATTCCATTCAATACAATCCAGACTGGTGCAAGCGTCGCCCGGATTACGGACTTGTCCTTTAATACCGCTACCGCATAGATGACCAGAAGAGAGCCGCCGGATAAAAACATCCCATGGATGAGCCCTGCCAAAAGGACGACACAGATCAGCACGCCCTTATGAAACTCTCTCTCCTTTTTCTTAAAAAGGCCCCGAAGAGCTACCAGAATGATCAATACTCCATATGCAGACATCAGCAGCCGTGCAGGCATCATCTCATAAAGCCGAAGCCCTGCGGCCATTCCCAGAATCATAAGAAATATAAGTTTCGCTGCCTGCTTTTTATCCATATCCCTGTAGTTCCGTATGGCTATATTCATACTTACAAGGATCGCAACCATATTTAGTATGATCTTTGCCTCATCTACTCCGATCAAGAGCATTGCGGCCGGCATTGCCAGCATTGTTCCGGCAAATCCTGTAATTCCTTCCACTACATTTGCAAGAAATACAATCAAGACAAATATCCACTCTGCCATAAATCCGCCTCCGCTACATTGTTTTCGCAATTTCTGCAAACCCAAAAATTGTACGCGCCGTTTTTCTTAGGTCAGAATGGGTACGCTGCTTTATCTGTTCAAAAGTCATAGGCTGGCGGATAATGCTGAAGACAGCGCTCACACCCGTCTCATAAAGTTCATCCGCATCATCCCCTATGGTGCCTACGATCGCAAGCAGCGGTATCCCATAGCGGCTGGTTCTTCCCGCAATGCCGGATATCACTTTGCCTTTCGCACTCTGTCCGTCTAACTTCCCCTCTCCGGTAATGACCAGAGAACAATTCTCCAGCATTTGGTCAAAATGTATCGTGTCCAGGATCACCTCGATCCCTCTTTTCAAATCAGCCTCCAAAAATACAGCCGCACCTGCTCCCATGCCGCCGGCCGCTCCGCCGCCTTCCAGATTCAGGATCTCTTTCCCCAACATTCTATGGACCAGCCCTGCCATGTGCAGCATCCCCTTTTCCAGATGACAAATATCCTGTTCTGTGGCGCCTTTCTGCGGCCCATATACTGCCGCGGCTCCATTTTCTCCGCATAATGGATTGTTCACATCACACATTGCCGTAATCTTGGCCTTAGTAATCCTTGGATCTCTCCCTGACATGTCAATCTCTGCAATCCGGCATAACGTATCCCCAACCGGGACAAAACATTCTCCCTCTGCATCCAGAAAGCGGACACCCAGAGCGGCGGCCGCGCCTGCGCCTCCATCGTTAGTCGCACTTCCGCCCAGACATAATACAATCTCTTCGGCTCCATGATCCAGAGCATCCAAAATTAGTTCCCCTACCCCAAACGTAGTGGTCTTACCTGCCGAAAGATTTCTCCCCACCAATGGGAGGCCTGCCGCCGCTGCCATCTCCACAACGGCGGTCTTTCCAAACAGCCCATAATATGCATGGATCCTTTCTCCATACGGCCCTGTCGCTTCCACACTTATTTTTTCTCCTGGAAGCACGGAGAGAAATGCATCCACACTTCCCTCCCCGCCATCCGCCACTTCCGCACGGATGATCTCTGCCTTTGGCCAGCGGGCCATTGCTTCTTCTTGAATAATCTTCCCCGCTTCCCTGCTGGAAATCGTCCCTTTAAAAGAATCCGGAATGATCACTATTTTCTGCATGGCTCTTCCTATTCCTTATCGTCTACTGTATAATAAAGCTCACCTTTTCTATAATCATACGTTTTCTTTCCCCATGTCCTGGTAACCAGCATGCCTATCAGAAATACGGCCGCTGTTCCAACCAGCGCAGCAGTCAATATCCCAAAGGAAACTTCTCCTGCGGAAAATGCAATGATCATGGGCATGACCACATAACATGCCGGAACATTGACAGCATTGATCGGCCCCATTTCTTCCAGCACAGAGGTCTTACGGTCCGGATCTACCATACGGCACAGAGCCTGCCCGGTCGCATTCGTTCCTGTCAGCGTCCCCCAGATAGCAACCGTCCTCTCAAATCCATACTTTCCGCCAAATCTTTCTCCAAAATATCTCGTAGTAACATAAGTAAATAACGTGCCGGCCACTACTACGAGAAGAATCGGAATGATCCAATTTCCTAGAATCTCCAGTGAAATTGCCATAAAAGCAGAAGTGACCATCATATCGATGCAGAAACCAGATATGCGGATCTGTGTCCCTCTGTCCAGATACTTACTGCATCCCAATTTCCCAATGATCCACCGTATAGCATATGCTGCCAGCATCGCATACAGATAAAGAAATCCTGACAGAATTTCTCCGGCAAATCCCGGCAGCGCCCCTAACAGCCTGCAGATTATGTTCCCACATACCCATGCGATTCCTACCAACGAAAAATGAAAAGCGAGTGTATCCACATTTCCAGGGTGCGTCGTTTCTTTTCCATAATACTGCTGCTCTTCCGGCTCAAAGATGCCAGTCATCATACCGCCGCTCATTGTGCCTGCATAAGGCGCAAGTCCTTTTTCAATTCCTTTCTTTACCCATGGAACACCAACCATAAACGCAACAAGGAACCCTGCTGCCGCAAATGTAACTCCGACCTGGACGGCATTCACAACTCCGTTTGCTTCCATCATTCCGCCATAGGTCACACTCTGTCCCGGGCCCTGGGCAAAAGCAAATGGAATCTGTAGTCCATATACTGGATCCATATCAAAGAATCCGCCTACGGCTTTCAACACTCCATAACCTAACAGCCCGGTAAGCGCATACGGTACTACCCAGAAAAATCCCATTCCGCAGATTCCAGAAAACTGGCTGTCCGCCATCCGCTCCTTAAGCGTTCTTTTTGTTTCACCGCCCTGTTTCGGGGCAGCCAGTGTCAGTCCCATATTTGCAAAAGAAAATGACCATAAGATTCCTGCAATGCTTCCAAAATCTCCCACTGCCGCGTCCGTGATAAGCCCGGTATTCATTATGATAAAGCCAAGCACACCACCGATCACACTGGCCGGAACAAGATTATTTTTCAAAAAAGGAACCTTTGCACGTAAAACAACACCAACAATAATAAATAACCCGGTCCAGGCTAACGCATCCATACTAATCATCTGATTTCCCTCCTCCTGTTAAATTCCAGCACGTCTTTTTGCTGTTTCATTCATTTCAAAATGCTGCGGCTGTCCTGATGCCTCTTTGTCTCCATTGATCCTTTCATATGCAGCGTCCACTGCCTGCAGCATCCGCTCTGTATTTTCTGTAATCTCTCTATCTGTAGGAATCCTGCCGTTTTCTGCCTGCTCCCAGAACATATGCTCCAGCCGGTCCGCTTCCTTGCGCCACCAGCCCATATAGCGGCAGTAATCTTTTTCGATAGCATACTGCAGCCTCTCAAACTGCCACCATGCGCTCTCTTTCGAATACTTCGCCCCTGCATTGCTGATCTCCGGCGGAAGTACGGAATGCACGGTGTATGGGGCAAATACAGACATGCATGGCACCGCAAATGCATTCCACCAGATCGGAGTACCTTCCCTGACAAGTTCCACCTGGGACGCAGCCGCCGTTTTGCTGGCCGTATCCAGCATGGCATGCATACAGATGGAAACATGCAGCCCGTCTGCCGGGCTCCACCTGGGTTCCAGGATTTCTCCCTCAAAATGATCCCGCTGGATGTTTCGGATCGTGTCCAATGTGATGCTTCCCACATTCTCCCTCAGCAGTTTATTCAGCCGCATGTATCTGGGGTGTGCTGCCCTGTGCTTTAACGACATAGCGCTGTAGGCTTTTGCAAAGTTAAACGGAACCTCTTTGGAAATCCATCCTTTTGCATAAGCATATTCTTTCACATCTCCACTTTCTTCATCCCAGTATTCCTCTGTGCTGTAGCAATTGGAGATCCCTGCCACATCTTGAACCCTCCTGGCCACCCAGCGCCGTCCGCAGGTGTCCAAAATCCAGGCCTCCTTTGGGTCTGCAATTAAAAATGCATTATGATAGCGGTGTTCCATACCAACCGCCGCATTTCCTCCCTGCCCATAGCCCTCTAATAATCCTGTGATCACATGCAGGGCCTCATATGCTGTACTCCCGCGTTCCAATGCGAGACGGAGCAGATCCATTCCCAGAAGGCCGTCTTCCTTTTCCTCTGGTTCTCTTGCCCAAACCGCTTCGTTTCCGATCGCAACGTTGTGTTCGTTCATACCATGCTCAAATCCCCAGATCCAGTATGGTTTTGAGCCGATCACCCTATATGTGTGCGCCGCCTGCGGAATTTCAATGTACGTGCACCGTAACATTTCGCCTTCTTCATGTTCCTCTGCCGGAAACACAACAAGCGGCTGTGCCTCTGTCACTGGCCGGTCACTGTTCTTAGCGAAAATCACATTCCCGTTTTTCGTACTGTTTCCAAGCGCGACCATCGTATCGCATGAATACAGTTCCATTCTCATTCCTCCTCTCCATTTGCCGTCAATCTGCGCATTAAATTGACTACCTCCGTCAGTTTCTGTATGTATTGCACAAATTATACCGTCTCATTTTGAAAATGTCGTTATTTTGCACAACAAAAAACCAGCCTTAGGATTGTTACACATAACATATCCAAAAACTGGTTCCGCCTCAATGCAATTCCTTCCAGAACCACAATGCATTTTGATAAATCGCGGCATTGGAAAGGCTGCGGGGATCATATCCCGTAGCCGCCATCAGCTTTTTAAGCTGATATTGAAGTGTATTCTTATGGATAAACATTTTTTCCGCCGTCCGTGTAATAGAACCTTCACAGGAGTAAAAGACTTCCAGCATTTCCATCCAATGCTGTATCTCTGCTTCCTCAACACCGGTAAAGATCCTCTTCACATACTCCTGTTTACTGTGGTCCGGAATCTCACTTATAAACACTCCGATCGTCAGTTCATGATAATAAAACACATCCTTTTGTGGACTGGCCATTGCCGCTTTCAGGCTTTTCTCCGCCCTCACCTTCCCTTTGCGCAGTCCCATCCCATCAAATGCCTGGTCATCTACCCCGGCCTTCAGATACACGCTGTCAGGAAGTTTTAACCGCTCTGCCAACTGTCCGATCAGCCTTTCTATCACTTCGTCTTTCTCAACCGGAAGGAAGATGGAAACCTGATCCGTTTCCCGGTAAAAAAGGCTCTGCTCAGGATAATCCCAGAGCTGCTTCAAAATCTGTTCCATTTGATTCAAAAACATATGAGGTTTCGCATCACTGCTGTCCCATTTTAAGGAAATGCATACGCACCGGCGCGCAACTGACAGATCTATCCCTATCAGCTTTCCCATAGAAATAAAATCTTTTGGGAGCGGCTCTACATTTCCGGACAAAAGATCATACATATATTGATTCTGTTCTTTCTGGATCTCATCTTCCCTTTTTTGCAGATAAAAATTCATGAGAAGTGTTTCTGATGTCTTGCGGATCAGGTCAATATATGGTTTTATCTGATTCCACTCCCCGCTGATCCCCAATACACCCACAATTTCTCCCCCAAAATAAATCGGCATGTTGATCCCCAGCTTGGCCCCTTCGTATTCCTCATCAGTATTGATCGTCAGATACTCAAGCTGTTCCTCGATAATTTTCTGTGCACCCACGTGAAAGGTCCCTGTCCTTGCCGGATTCGTACTTGCTATGATACACCCCGAATCATCCATCAGGTTTACATTCTGGTGAATCGTATTACTGATCTCCCTGACAATTGTCCTGGCAATATCTACTGAAATTTTCATAGTCGTTCTCTCCTGCGCCACTCATTTAGCAATTCTATACTATTCCATTTCAGTATAACCATGAAAAAAAAGAATATCAATCCTCTTGAAGCAAATTCTGCATTTCCTTCTTTGTCACTTCATGGAGTGCGGTAACCCGGCCTTTTTTATCCCTTTCCACTTCAAGATACACTGCATTCCTTTCCGGGATACTGCTATTCGAATAAATCCAGTAGTCTTTGTCATAGATCACCGCCACTCCTTTTCCATGATACATCCACTGGTTTGTCTTTTTGTCCGTTGTTAATCCTAATTCTGCATATTCCGCCGGAATACTGCTTTCCACATCATCCCCGGAATCATATGCTGCCTCACTTACGGCTGCTTCGGATACTATTTCATCACTGTATTCTATATATTCTATATTTTCACCTCCCATGGCTATTGATGTTGTATCGCCGTCATAATCCTTATCCTCACCTACGCTGGCATCGGAAACATCCGCCTCATCAAAAGGAAATGAGTCGATTCTGACAATCTCTCCTAAATCACGCACTACAGTAATCCCTAATGAACCTGACCCATCTACAAATCTTGTGTAAACTCCCGGTGCGGTTTCATCCATAAAATACCCTACTGTCTTGCCTTCATACATTAAATAACCTGTTTTTTTATCGTAAGAAATGCCGCACTTTTTATATTCTGAAAATTCCTTACTTTTTGAAATGGCATATGCGATGTCGGTTGAATCCTTACCCACATTTTCTACAACTACAGCCACTTCCCCTGCTTCCCTTGCTCTTGCTGCTTTGCCTTCATGGACTGCCTCTGCCGCTCCGTCAGTGAAAAATTCATCTACTGCTTCATCAGACTCAGCCGGACCCCCGGATAAACACAGAATCTTTCCCTGTTTATCATAAATGACTTCTAATACAACCTGTCCTTCATTGTCTGCCCAGAGGACTCCGCCATTCTTTTCATCATAAAAATACCGGATTGGTGTATTAACACTATATAGCCGATCCTCTGGAAAATGATAATGGATTCCGAACTCTTTATAGTGCCCTTCCACAAAGTCATACCATTCTAAATCCGCTTCCACATCCTGCAGGCTTACACGCTCCTCTTTCAACTGCCCGATTTCCTGGACAAGAGCATCCATATCCGAATCAGATGCGGATTGTTTTGCACCCTTTTTCTGTAATGTATCCTCACCTTCAACGGCCTCCTGGCCTGCCTGAACTTCCTTTCGCTTTTCCATTTTCTGGACATTGCTTGAAATACCTTCAAACACGGAAAGCTGCGCCTCTTTTACCTGAATAAGCTTGTCAAGCTCTTTTTCCCTTTTCTGGAGTTCCGTCTTTAGTTTCTTAATTTCTTCCTCATTATATATTGCTGTACTTTCATTCGAAACTGCTGATGCCAGCAGTTTGGTATTGCGCTCTTCTTTTGTCCCACCACTTGCAGTGGAATACTCCTGCACATCTACTTCACTGGTTTTCTCTGATTTCCCATAGGCTTTGCAGGAGGTTGCAAAAAGCAGGGTGATACCACCCACCAATACGGCTGCCATCCCACAGGCCAAAAGTGACATCTTTTTTATCTTCATAATCGCACGTATCCTTTCTTCAATCGCATTTTTACTAAAACTATTGCCCAGCAAAACCACCCCGCTCTTTTCCTCCTCCAGCTCAATCAACGTCATGGCATATGCAGATTTTTCCTCTTCTCCAAATCTGCGGATTACTGTTTCGTCACAGTATAATTCCAGATCCCGGTTGAAAAAGATATACATCAGCCATACCAGGGGGTTGAACCAGTGTACGCATAAAGCAGCGGCTGCCAGCAGCTTTATCGCCGCGTCAAAATGTTGGATATGTACATACTCATGTTCCAGAACATAACGGAGCTGGAATCCGTCCTCCCACTTTGTGGATTTCGGGAGCAAGATTACCGGATGCCATATTCCATAGGAAAGCGGAGAGTCAATCTGATCCGACTGGCGTACGGACAGCTTTCTTTTCAACGGGTGTGTGCTATACCAGTTTCTCAGCATTCCCTCGTTTATTGGCAATGACATTTGAAATTCCCGATAGCATCTGAGGTAAGCGCAGGTGAAATATGCCGTACAAAACAGAAGTCCTGCTGCCCAGATGATATTCCAAACAGGAAGGCGGTGTCTCTTAGCCCCTGCTATTGACGCTTTCCCTGATGCCGCCCCTTCTTTATCCCATACCTTTGCAGAAAATGCCGATGCACTTGTATTCGGCTCTGTCAGTGTTTCCTGATCTCGTAAGCTGATTTGATCCGTCGCCAGTTCCTGAACTGATGGCCCCCCGGATTCTCCTGTACTGCCTGCCTCATTTCTCCTTTGCAGCAAGGATGTATCCAAAAAATCGTTCCCAGCCCTTTCACCAGCATACTTCTCATAAACACCCTGCGCAAATCGCTGCGCCTGCTCTGTAACAGAATCCGCACTTGGAAGAAATGCATATACGCTCCATGCGGACGGTATGGAAAAGGGAACCAGCAGCCGGAGCAGCGCAACCATCCAAAGAACTGTAAAAGTGATCTTAGGCAGACGGTTCTTTAACACGGCACGGACTGCCAAAATAGTCAAAACCAATATTGCGCCGGAAAAACTCATTTCCAACAAACTCATTCTCATCACCTCATTCCAATTCTCCCACAATCTGTTTTAATTGTGCAATCTGCTCCGGCGACAGCTTTTTCCTTCCCAGAAGCGCCGCAAACAGCTTATCTGCCGAACCGTCATAAATCTTGTTGATCAGTTCATTAGTCTCTGCTTCCTGGACCTCTTCTTTCGGTATCAGCGCATGGCACATGAAGTTCGGCTCCGAGCGTTCGATTGCTCCTTTTTTTATGCAACGCTTGATCAAAGTATAGGTCGTATTCATATTCCATCCGACTTCTTCTTTTAATACATCAGAAATGTATTTCGCTGTGGAATCTCCTTCACGCCACAGCACGTCCATCACCTTTAACTCTGAATCAAATAATTTGATATCCATTTACACAGCCCCTTTCGCACTACCGCAGTAGTTTTTCTTTATACTACCACAGTAGTGTATGGTTGTCAATCATTATTATGATCCAACATTCATTTCCCAGGCTGTATGTTAAGAGGCCTCTTCTGGGATAAGTTGTATTTTATGACTCACTCAAAAAAACAGCATCCAATCCGATTTGGTTGGATGCTGTAAGCTATACGTTATTTCTTTTTTGATAGCAGCCTGGTGTATCATTAAAAGTCTTCTGCCAAAATGACCTTACCGGAAAGTCCCCCTATCGTTCTATTTCCTTTTTTTGAAAAATCAAGGTACTCTTTTAATAAAAGCTTGGTATTGGATCAAAAATCCATTTTAGCGCAGCCGAAAAATCTTCTGTTATCTCATCATTCACGTCAATTACAAATTCTCTGTCTTTTCGAGCATCTATCTGCATAAGCCGGATGATATTATATGCCGTTTTCCGTAATACAGATAAAACATTCTTAGATTTTCTTGCTGTACATTTATCTTCCAGAAAGTCCTCATCCAGAACATGATGCAGACAGTTCTCAATCCGCCAGTGGTCTCTTTGGTATCGTGCAATCTCTTCCGCCGTTAAAGTATGATTTGATACCAGGCCAACTTTTTGTATTTGATCTGTAAGTTCATCTCCTTCCGTAGGCTTTGGGCATTTCCTGCTCCCTTGCTTTAAGAAGGTTTCCTTTTCTGGGGTCACATCGTTTCCGTCTGCATCTTTCTCTTTTGGTATTCGCACCTGGCAGCTTGTAGCAACGCTACATATAAAAGACAGCCCTTCCCGTATCTTTCTGATCGCGTAATCATTTGTGTAGCACTTGACTTCCCGATACTCCACGCGTTCCCTGTTCTTCTCGCAGCTGCTGTACTCACTATAGCGTTCCTTATTTTCCTTTGCAAATGTTTCTGGATCTGCCGCTTTTTCTTTCTCAAGTTCCTCAAAAATGTTCTGTATCTCCTGATAAGCTGCCGGACAGTTCTTTTTTATCTGTTGTACGAAATACCCTTTTTTCTCCTCTATCATACGCAGAATGGTTTCTGTCGCCCCAATCGCATCTATTGTGACTGTGCTCCCTGTTATATCAAGGATTTCCAGCAGTTTTGGTATTTCTGTCATCTCATTTGTTTTCTCTGGAATTGGAATCTGTGCAATCACCAGATTGGTTGCGGCATCCATGGCATTTAAAATGTATGGAGCTTTCTTATCCTTTTTCTTTTCCGTTGCTGCTCTTAGTGCTTTTCCGTCAATTACGATATGTATCCCTCTTGTACTTAAAATACTTCCAATCCAGTCAGTAAATGCCAGGGACAGCAGTTCCTCATCGATTCCGCAGGCAATCCTGGAAAATGTAGAAAGCGATGGTATGCCGTTTTTCAGTGTCAGGTATTTTTCAGTTTTTCCTGATTCCTTTTTGCCCATTTTACGATACGCCGCAGAGAGGTTTTCCCTGACAGAAACCCTACGACTATGAGCAATAGGATTTCCCGCTGTTCATCCGATATTTTGGATACAATCTTATTCCCGTCCATATAAATCAGATATATCGTCAACAGACATTTTAAGTCTTTCATATCAGCACCGGATTCCTTCTGCATCCGGCGTATCAGGGAACTTTTCTGAGCGCCGTACTGTATATGGGGATTCAGTTCATCTATAGTCCCACGTTCAGTGGCTATATAGGACTCTGCGGATTCTTTAAGGATGATAAAATCCAAAACCTCCCTCCAATCTTTCCCTAATGGTTCTTTCCAGCTTTGTGGACATAGGCTCTCGACTGCTTTGGAAAATCCAAACTCCTTTACGGATGCATCCGTTAGTGTAACTTTCTTCTTATCTGATCTATGGACTCCCTCTGGAGTGATCACTCCAATATATGTATCTACAGGCTGTGGATATTGTTTTCCGGGAACCCACCTTGATGTCCGTTTGTAAAGGTAATACTTCTCTCCTTTTTTCTTGACCGTGGTACCTCTGACCCGATACTCCTGTACCCAATCTGGATATGTTTTTCCTGTTTTTGGCATAATATCCTCCTTTCAAACACCTTGATTTCCAACTTTTAAGTATAGGTGCATCATACTTATACTGTAAGCGGTAAATAATCGACGTCTTATAATTAGTCTCCTATTCTGGTAGTATTG